>JBHPDK010000010.1:0-35737 GCA_042577965.1 Patescibacteria group bacterium | reverse complement strand
ACAATAAATTTAGCTAAATCATGGCTCGATTTTTCGCCCATGTAGCGAATCCCTAAAGCAAACAAAAACTTCTCAAGTGCCGTGTGCTTTTTCTCCTGAACTGCCTCATAAACATTAACTGCTCTTTTTTCTTTAAATAAAGGCAAATTCATTAAGTCAGCGACCTTTAAACTAAAAATATCTGCCGGATCTTTCACCAAATTATAATCTAGTAATTGATCGACAACGCGAACCCCAAGTCCATCAAAATTAAATGCTCCTTTAGACACAAAATGATAAAAATTCTGACGCTCTTTTGCGCTGCATTTTGGATTTATACATCTGTAAGCAGCCTCGCCTTCTTTTCGCTCAACTCCCCCATCACAAACAGGGCACTCCTTAGGAAATTTAAACTTTTTCTCTTTGCCGTCGCGCATATTCACCATAACTTCTACAACCTCTGGAATCACATCTCCTGCTTTTTGGATTATAACTGTATCCCCTATTCTAACGTCTTTTTTAGCTATTTCATCTTCGTTGTGAAGAGTTGCGCGGCTAATAGTTGAACCTGCAACCAAAGTAGGCTTTAAATGAGCCACAGGTGTAAGTGCACCTGTTCTTCCGACCTGAATCTGGATATCTTCGACAACGCTTGTGGCTTGCTCAGCCGGAAATTTATATGCAATCATAAAACGCGGAAATTTGGCTGTACTGCCCATTTTTTTGTGCTGATCACGGCTATTAACTTTAATTACAATTCCATCAACTTCATAAGGCATTTTATCTCGTTTATCATGCCAGCTTTCGCAAAACTTAATTACTTCATCAATTGTTTTACATTTTTTCCATTCAGGATTAGCTTTTAGGCCTAATTTAACAAATTCTTCTAATATATTTTCCTGAGTTTTAATATCTCCTTTATTCGAATACTGCCCAATCTCATAAAATAAACCATCTAAATTTCGATTCGCTGCAACCTGAGGATCAAGTTGGCGAATTGTTCCTGCGGCTGCATTACGAGGATTAGCAAATGGCTCCTCCCCTTTTGCCTCTTGCTCTTTATTTATCTTTTCAAAGCTCTTTTTTGGAAGATAAACCTCACCTGAAGCCTCAATATCAACAGGCTCATTCAATTCAAGAGGAATCGATTCAATTGTTTTAATTGTGTGAGTGACATCTTCACCTTCAACTCCATTGCCTCGTGTAAGTGCGCGCGCATATTTACCCTTTTTATAATGAATTGTTATGTTTAGACCATCAATTTTAAGCTCACAAACAAACGAAATCTTTTCTCCTGGCACTAATTTAGTGATTCTTTCTGCCCATTCGCGAACATCTTCAGCTGAAAATGCATCCTGAAGGCTCATTTTTGCAGTTAAATGCTTAACTTTCGCAAATTTACCTGATAAAGCTGAGCCAACACGCTGAGTTGGGGAATCAGGATCCACCAAATCAGGATAATGATTTTCAAGCTCAATTAACTCTTTTTTAAGGGAATCGCGGACAGCTTCAGAAACATTGGATTTATCTAAAACAAAATACTCATAATTACGCTTTTTAATCTCTTCACGAAGCTTCTCGATCCTTTGTTTTGCTTTTGCTTTATCCATCAAAATTTGGTATAATATAGAGAAAATCAAACCTAAATTATTATATCAAATGGACGATAAAAAACCAGTAAGTGATCAGGGCAAACAACTTGTTGATCAAACGCTTGTAAATAAAGGCGTTGATGAGTATGTTCAGGACATGATTAATAAGCCGCAGATTGACCCTACAGGTATTGATGATACTGATCTGGAATTTATGAAAAAAGTAATTGCACTTGTTGAAAACAAAACAATTGATGTACATACCCCTGAAACTCTTTTAAATAAAAAAGTTTATGATGGATTAGAAGAATCAGCTCAAGGAAAAGCAGATTTAAACGGAGTTAATTTACTAAATGAAATAAGGCAAATTAAGATTTTGTGGGATAAAGGGGATCGCGACAGCTTTCAAATTCAAAATTTAATTCAACGCATGCGCCATACGAAGCAAAGAGTAGAAAAAGAAATTGGCAATTGTTATATAATCTAAAAACATGGAAGGATCAAGATCAGGAGGTTCAACTGGACCAAAACCAGGAACAGACACACCTCCCCCATCACAAACAGAAGAACCAGGAAAGGATATAAAAAAACCTGATGAAACACCAATTAAGAAAAGACATGATGATATAGTAGAAAAAGCAACTAAAAGCCTTAGTGCATTTGGTGGTATGAATCTTGGTGGAAGTTTAAAGGGATTGGCGATAAAAGTTGCGAAATTTTGGGATGTAATTGGAAATTTAGGTGACAGACTTACAAATGCTCAATATGCATCACTTAGCCCTAAGCAAATCAGAAAAAAAATTGGGGCAATGGAAGATAAAATTGAAGTTCCTAAAATAGAAAAACCTGAAGCTTTGGCAACTACATTTGAAATTCCAGGGGATGAGGAAAATCTTGTAGATTATATGTATAGAAGTCTTAAAATTCCTAAACCTAAGCTAGAATCAGGAAAACTAAGTTTGCAACATTTAGTGAAACAATTAAAACAAACCGGGACTTTAATAGTTTCAGAAGGTAAAAAAGCAATTCTGCAAGGATTTTTAAAAGTAGGAAGGTTTTATAAAGGTGACATGGTTGTACTTCATGACAGTACAAAAAAAGGGAAATCCGGTGAATATACTGCTGGATTTGTTGTTGCAGCAAACGAAACAAGTATTTATATCAGAAACAACCTTAAAGGCGGAAAACCAATAAAAATGCCAACAAATATGTTGATTTACGGAATTCATATGCCAGGTAATAAACTTAAAGGCAAAGTATACAAAACACCTGAAGAAGATGAAGAAGCTGCAAAGAAAAAGAAGAAAAAGTAAAGTTGACGGATAGGGTAATTTATATGTATAATATACAAGTAATCAAAATATAAAAATATGGCTGATTCAAATGCACAAAGCACACAAGGCGATGATGATCAAAAAGTAATTAATCTTGCCAAAGTACAGCAATTAGAGAAGACTGCTGCTTTAGATGCAGACCTTTTAGCTGCAGAAGATGAACTGCTTGGAATAGGAAAACCGCAAAAAGACCAGGGAGGCGCGACAAAAGGAAAAGCTTCAAAATTTCATATACCAGCTGTAGTTAAACAGGAATATCCTGATTTGATTCCTCTGATTCTGCAAACTGAATCAATGGATGATGAAGAAAGAGAATACTGGTTTCAAATTCTTCCTATAATGACAACTGATCAGGTTCAGAAATTAAGAGAAATTTTAGTAAGTGAAAAACAGCAACTTGCAAAACTTGATGCTGAATATGAAGAAGAACTTGCAAAAATTAATGAAAAACACCTTGCAGAATGGCAAACATTTGAAGCTCAGCAGGAAAGGGAGAAATTAGAAGAAAAAGAAGTAGCTCATGAAGAAGAGGAAGCTGCGATTGAAGCAGACCTTCTGGATAAATTAGCTAACCTTTAAACAGGTCTGGCTAATACTACAAGCCTTTTCAAATTTGTACCCACAGGTGTACAGGTTATTAAAGTTAACCTGTTATCACCTTCCTGAGTTAAAACTTCAACCTGAGTAGGTAAAACAATTTTAGTATCATAAACTTCGTATTCGAATCTATCCTGATCATGATAAACATAAATATGATCACCAATTTGTACATCGTGAAGAAGCGCAAAAACATCCTTAAATCTTCCAGGATCCCATGCAAAATAAGAACTATGCCCTGTTATAACCATATTGCCATTTTCATGCGGAAACGCTGTACCAGGATAATGTACAACACCAAATCTCAAAGCTTCCTGAATTTGTTGTTCTAATCTATCCCAGTTTCTATTGATAAGAGATTCTGTACTGATTGTTGTTACAGGTACATTTTTGCCTATTCTTGGAATAACAACACGCGTATCAGGCGGGGTTACATCAATATTAAGGTCAGGAATCTGCTTTTTAGCTGCTTCAGGATCTTTGCTAATTTCCATTAAATCATTACTGCCTCTTATTGGAAGTTTATATTCTGTTTCCTGCTGCTCAATTTTTAAAAAACCAAGCTTATGCATGACTATTGAGCTGTATGCATTCCAGTTCATAATAAAAAACAAAACAATGAATATTATTGCAGCAGTTGAAAGAAACCTTAAAAATCCCCAAATTTTATCACCCATTGTTTCTGCATATGGTTTTTCATCTTCTTCTACATCATCATCGAGTGTTTTATGAAATTTTTGAACAGGCTTTGCTTTAGGCTGCTCATCATCATGCCCTATATGAAGTGTAAAATGTTTTTCTTCTTTTTCTTTAGCCATAAAATTAAATAAAACTGTTCAAATATTATACCATAACTTCTTTTATTATACCACCTCCCAGCACTCTCTTGCGATTATAAAATACAACAGACTGCCCCGGAGTAATAGCCCGCTGCGGCTTGTTGAATTTAATCTCCCCTTGTTTGCCTTTTTTATTAAAAATCGCCTGCTGCGAAGGGAATCTGTATCTAATTTTTGCCATTAATTTATGAACGCCGTTTTTTATTTCTGCTTCAGTAAAAGTTAGTTTATTTACTTTAAATGTACTTTGAAACACTTCCTCATCTTTACCAACAATCAAAGTATTCCGGTCATAATCAAGCCTGACCACATACCATGGCTTTTCTTCTCCGCCAATTTCAATACCTTTTCTCTGACCAACTGTAAACATTTGCAGGCCTTTGTGCTCACCAACCTGCTCGTGCTTTGTTGTTTCAATCGGCCCTGGTTTTAAAACTGATTTATCAAAATGCCTCTTTAAAAAATCTTCATACTTTTTATCCGGGAAAAAGCAAACACCCTGACTTTCTTTTTTTTCTGCTGTAGATTTAAAACCAAACTTTCTTGCCAGTTTTTTAACCTGAGCTTTGGTGTATCCGCCAACCGGAAACATAATATGCTTTAATTTTTCCTGAGTTAAAGTGTAAAGAAAATAACTCTGATCTTTTATGGAATCTTTGCCTTGATACAAGCGATAAACGCCTTTACGCTGCCTAATTTGAGCAAAATGTCCTGTAGCAATATAATCGCATTTTAGCTGCTTCATTCTTTCAAGCAAAAATCCAAATTTTATATTTCTATTACATTCAACACATGGATTTGGAGTGCGACACATTCGGTATGTATCAATAAAATAATCAACAACCTGCTTTTTAAATCGATCTTTCACATTCAAAACATAAAAAGGGATATCAAGCTGAGTAGCAATTTTTCGGGCATTATTTAACGATTCAATTGAGCAGCATTTATTCTGGGGAAATCGTGCAAGTTCACCTTCTTCAAAAACAGTAGGATCACTCCAAAAATTCAAATAAATTCCAATTAAATCATAGCCTTTCTTTTTTAGAATTGCAGTAGACACAGATGAATCAACTCCACCTGACATTGCTACAAGCACTTTTTCCCGCTTTTTCATTGACTTCTTGTTACTTTTATGGCATTTTTATGCCCCATAATCGCGCCCTATTTTCTCATACATAATGATATGATAAAAGGCCAAAAAGCAAATATTGAGGGAAAACTTCAGAAGATGATCGAAAATATTAAAGCTTATCTTCCGCAATTTAATGAGGAAAAATTTATTAAAGCTTATGAATTTGCAAAAAAAGCGCATGAGGGACAATTCAGGAAAGACAACAAAACTCCTTACATAGCTCATCCGCTTGAAACAGCTAAAATTTTAACTAAATTGCATGTTGATGAGGATTCCCTGATAGCTGCAATTGTTCATGATGTGCCTGAGGATACTGAAAAATCCTTAAGAGATGTTGAAAAGATTTTTGGTAAAAAAATCGCGTTTTTAGTTAATGGAATTACTAAATTATCAAAAGTTTACTATCGTCATGACATGGCAGAAAGGCAGATTGAATCTTTAAAAAAACTTTTGATTCATAGTGCAAAAGATCCCCGTGTAATTTTAGTTAAATTAGCAGATAGGCTGCACAACATGAGTACTTTAGAATATGTTAAAGCTGAAAAACGACTTAGGATAGCAAAAGAAACTCTGGAGATTTATGTGCCAATTGCTAATCTTTTAGGGATTGATGAACTAAAAAAACAGCTTGAAGATTCATGTTTCAAGCATCTCTTCCCTAATGATTATGAAAGAATTGAAAAAATTCTGGCTGAAACAAAAATCAGACAAGAAAATATTCTAAATGAAACAATTAAAATTATTAAAAACGAACTTGATAAAGAATGTCTTAAAGAATTTGAAATTTATGGACGTGAAAAAAGCAGGTATAGCACATTTAAAAAAAGCCTTCGAAAAGAAAAAGCACCGGATGAACTTGAAGATCTTTTAGCAATCAGAATTATTGTTAATGATATAAAGGAATGTTATTTGGTATTAGGTATAATTCATTCTTTATTTAAGCCTAAACCAGGAAGATTTAAAGATTATATTGCTGTACCAAAATCAAATGGATATCAAAGTCTTCATACTGTTGTTTTTGGAGCCCGTGGCCAAATAACTGAGTTCCAAATCAGAACAGAGCAAATGCATATTGATTCTCAATATGGTATTGCTGCGCATTATTTTTATAAAGATACTCATCAAAAAGGTGAATATGATGAAAAACATTCAAAATGGGCAAAAAAAATACTTGAATATCAAAAAGCAAATTATGACAGCGAAAATTTTATTGAAGCCCTTAAAATAGACATTTTTCAGGACAGGATTTTCACATTTACCCCAAAAGGAGACACTGTTGATCTGCCAAAAGGTGCGACTGCAATTGATTTCGCATATTCAATTCATACTGAAGTTGGAGATAATGCTTTAAAAGCAGGAATAAATGGTAGGATTTCGCCATTAACCACATCTCTTCAAACTGGTGACATAATAAACATTATTACAGCTGATCAGCCAACCGGCCCAAATCGGGAATGGCTTATTTTTGCTAAAACTAATCTTGCTAAAAATAAAATAAGGGAAGCACTTCGAAAAAACAGCCGACGTAAAAAATTAAGTATAGGCAGAAGACTTCTTCAAAAAGAATTTGATCGTGCAGGAGTCGGGCTTATTGAAGAAGTTCCAAAAAAGAAAATGAAAATGGTAATTAGTAAATATTATAACGAGTTTCATTCAAGAACATTGGAAGATATTTTAGTTAGAATCGGTGAAGGATCAATCAATCCACTCGATATATTATCAATGCTTTTTCCTATTAATACTCTGATTCATGAAAGAAATTTTGGTTTTTTAAAAAGACTTTTTTTCAAAGATAATGATGAAAAGAGAAAACAAGTAGGGCTTAAGATCAAAGCAGTTGATAGAATCGGGGCTGGCCGTGATCTTCTTGGGATTCTTAGTGATAACAAAATTAATGTTATTAATTTACAAGTGAGTCCGCGCAGGTTTAAAGATGTATTTTCAATGAATGTTAATCTCGAAGTGGAGTCTTTTGAGCAGTTTAGTTACATATGTGAACAATTAGAACAGGTAGATGAGATTATTGAAGTTAGAAGAAGATTTCATAGTAAACGTATTTTATTCTTTGTTCTTGCAGCATTAAATTTGGGAATCTGGATTTCACATCCTATTGTTACATATTATTTTGCTATTCATAAAATATCTAATATTCCGCAAAAACTTATATTTTATGGCGGAGTGGCCATGCTTGTTGTTCTTGTTTACATACTTAAAAAAGTTACAAAACGTAACTTCCCTGAATTACGTGACACAGGCGGAAAGAAACTTTGGTTAATTACATTCTTTATTGGAAATGTAGCTTTGTTTATGATTCTTGCTGAAATTTATTTTTACAAACTTCAGTTCAATTGGTTTGTTGTTGGAGGATTCTTCTTTTTTATTTACGCTTACCTATTAACTGAATATTTGGCTTATAAAAAACAAAATTAGTATTGCCCAATTAAATCACTCAAATTAAGTTCGTGCTCATATAAAGCTTTTCCAATAATTGCGCCCTGCACATTAATATCTTTTAATGTTTTTAAATGTTTGTCTTTTCCTATTCCACCTGAATAATAAACTTTAAGATCAGTCATTCTAAGTATTCTGTCAGGTTCATCATAATTCGGCCCAATCATTGTGCTTTCTTTCCACAAATCCTTAAAAAGAATGTACTTTACTCCATATTCAGGCAGTTTTTCTGCAAGGTCAATTGCTCTTAAAGGGAATTTTCTTTCAACATCTGTAATTACTTCGTCACCTTTTGCTTTAATTCCTACAATTATTTTATCAGATCCATATGTATCTATTGCTTCTTTATAAATTCCTTCAGCTGAAACTCCCAAAACCACATACTCCATCCCCAAATCAATAGCCTGCTTAACTTTCTCCATTGTCCTTATGCCTCCTGCGCACATCAGTTCAATATCAATTTCCTGCCTTATCTGCTTAACTAAAGGCATATTTGTCTCTTCACCAAATTCTGAAGCATCCAAATCAACAATAAATATTTTTTTTGCACCCTTACTTACAAACTGTTTTGCATATTCTAAAGGAGACTTGCTGTAAACTTCTTTTTGCTCAAGGCTACCTTTATATAAAGCCACAGCCTGTCCTTTCAAAATATAAATTACTGGAATTATTTCCATAGACACGAATGTTAACGAGTGTCTCGCGAGCGAATATGACAATCGCGAGCGTGAGTGTGAGTCCGCTTTTAAGCGGACGAACTCATTATTAATTATTAAATTTGAAATGCATCACATCACCATCTTGCACTATATAATCTTTTCCTTCAAGTCTCATCAAACCTTTCTCTTTTACCTGAGCTTCGCCGCCACTTTTAACAAAATCATTCCAATCAATAACTTCAGCTTTTATAAAACCTTTTTCGAAATCTGTATGAATAACGCCTGCTGCTTTTGGAGCATTGGAACCTTTTCTAACTGTCCATGCCCTAACTTCTTTTGGACCGGCAGTAAAGAACGTAATAAGGTTGAGAAGTTTATATGATGCTTTTATTAATTGATTTAAGCCTGTTTCTTTAAGTCCAAGTGACTGAAGGAATTCCTGTGCTTCTTTATCTGAAAAAGAGCCTAACTCTTCTTCAACTTTTGCAGAAATTGGAATAAGAGTTGTTTGATTGTTGATTTCAAGTTTTTTTCTAAGTTCATCTATATTTATACTACTAACTTCATTTTCATGAATATTTGCAATATATAATAGTGGTTTGGAAGTTAATAAGTGCAGATCTCTAATTGCTTCCTTTTCTTCATCAGTCAGATCCATATTCGAAACAAGCTTGCCCTGATGAAAATAAGCTTCAATTTTTTTTAATATTTCAGCATATTCAATCTTCTCCTTATCACCTGACTTAGCCTCGCTTTCAGCTTTCTGGAGCCGTTTTTCTAAAGTCTGCAAATCAGCAAAAATAAGCTCAGCTTCTAAAATCTCCCTGTCTTTTTGAGGATGAACCTCTCCATGAACATGAACAACATCAGGATCCTCAAAAACACGAATCACCTGTACAATAGCATGGCACTCACGAAT
The DNA here is from genome assembly GCA_042577965.1 of Patescibacteria group bacterium. GTDB lineage: Bacteria > Patescibacteriota > Gracilibacteria > UBA1369 > PNNO01 > JAUVDZ01. The sequence continues at coordinate 26,235 of JBHPDK010000010.1, read as the reverse complement.
ATGAGAAAGGAATTGGTTTCCAAGGCCCTCCCCTTCACTTGCACCTTTTACCAGACCAGCAATATCAACAAATTCTATGACTGTAGGAATAATCTGCTGCGGATTTGCAACTTTTGCCAGTTCATCGAGTCTTTCATCCGGCACTTCAACAATTCCAACATTAGGATCAATAGTACAAAAAGGATAATTAGCTGATTCAGCTGCTCCCTCTTTTGTTAAAGCATTAAATAAAGTAGATTTCCCTACATTCGGAAGCCCAACAATACCGATTTTCAGAGACATTTATTTTTAAGGTTATTTAAATAATACAGCTTGTATTTTCCTCCATTCTTCAAGTGTAAACTGGCCCTCGGCAGTTTTCCATGATTCTTCAGGAGCAACATAATTAATTAAGCAGCCGCATTGAGCACCTAAAAATCTGCTTAATCTGCCTTTTTCACCCATACAAAAAGTAATTAAAGGTTTATCACTTTGTTTTAATAACTGCAATGGAACAAAACAGTCTTCACACTTATTAGCATGAAAGATAAGTTTGCAGATATCAGCCCCTGCTTCCCGCATTTTACGAACTATTTCTTTTGCTTCTTCAAAAGTCGGAGTTTTTTCCAAATCATGATAAGAAGCAATTAATTTCGCCCTGCCTTTAAATTGACTTACTACAGCCAAATCCTTCATATCAATATCAACATAATCAAATCCATCACCAAAAATCTCTTCTAGTAATTTCTGGTCAGAAACATCGGTTAATTTAATTAATAAAAGATTTTTTGTTTTTTCTTTTAATAAATTTACATTTAAATCCTGAATTTCATTAATCCAAATCTCAACCAGATCGTATTCATTAGGGACTTTTTCAAGCTTATCAATCGCATCTGACATTTTTTGTACTTTAATTGATGCGCAGATCATCTTTAAATTTGTTAAAAAATAATTTATGTTAATAGATGATGTAATTAACATATTTATATTATGCCTTCATTGGAATTTCTTCAATACTCATATTTAGGAAACACATTACAACAGTATTTGATTGCAGTTGGAATCTTTGTTCTTTTTCTGTTAGGTGCTGCAATTCTACATTTGGTTATTAAGAACATATTTAAAAAACTTGCAAAAAAGACCAAGACAAAGCTAGATGACACAATTGTTTCGATTGTTAATAAGGTTTTTGTTTTTGTACTGATATTAGGTGGTGTTTATTTTGGGCTTCGTTCATTAGCATTGCCTGAAAATATAATGGTTGTTGTTGAAAAAGCTGTTCAGGTTATATTTATTATTAAGATTTTTCAGGCAATTACTATTTTGGTGGATTTTATGATTTCTACTTATGTTGTTAAACTGCTCCATTTAAAAAAAGGTTTTGATATCGAGCTTTCGCGCATGCTGACCCGTATTGTAAATATTGCTATCTGGGTTATTGGTGCAAGTATGATTCTAAATTTATTTGGATATGACATTGGCGCAATTGTGGCTGGACTTGGAATTGGAGGTTTAGCTATTGCACTTGCTGCACAGGATCCGCTTGCCAACTTTTTTAGCTCTTTATCGATCGTTGCTGACAAACCATTTAAAGTTGGTGATGTTATTAAATTTGATCAGTATGAAGGTGTAATTTTGGATATTGGAATGCGCACAACAAGAATTGAGACATTTTTTGGGACTGTAATTTCTGTACCAAACAATGTTTTAGCTAAGGCTGTTGTAGAAAATATGTCTAAAAGAGCTTCAAGGCGTGCTGACGGGCAAATCGGGCTTGTTTATCATACTTCGCCGGCTCAAATTAAAAAAGGTGTTAAAATTATTAAGGATATTTTAAAGAAAGAAAAGAATATAACTTCAGATTACAGAGCGTTTTTTACTGAATATGATCCATCTTCTTTAAGACTTGAATATACTTATTATGTTAAAAATCCTACTGATTTTGGATTCTTCTTAGAAACAAAAGATAGGGTAAACCGAAGCATTAAAACTGAATTCGATGAAGTAGGGCTAGAAATGGCATTCCCAACACAAACTCTTCATATTCATAGAGATGTTAAGGAAACTGTAAGTAAGTAACCTTCCGCGCTTTACAGATCATCTGAAATATGGTAAAATATACTTAGTTTAAAATAAATATTAAAACCAAAAATCATGAAAAATCTATACTCATTTTCAGACAATCCGCTAAATACGGAAAAATTTGTTAATTATGGGCTGAAAAAAGGTCCAAAAGCTACTATTGGTGCAGTAGAAGCTACTAAACCAAAAGCAAGTGAGACTCAGGTTGCAGCTACTATGGATAGACTACGGATAATGATCAAGCACCTTGATAAGAAAAAAAACAATCCAAAATTTAAAAAATACTGGGAAAAAGCATTAAAAATAAATACAAAACTTAAAGGAGCAATTGAAAAAGCTAATAATGACTACACTAAAGTTTCACTAGTTACTCTTAATAAGATTAATAGAGAAATAATAAAAAATCCTAAACTAAATTTATATAGAAGACAATTAATGAGAAGAATGTTAGTGGAAAGCGCAAAAGCAGTTCTTAGTAAAGGAAAAAGAAGAGGAGATATATCCGGTTTTAAAGATCTATTTAGCTTAATGAATGATGGAGAATCAAGAACAGAAACAGTAAAAGGTAATTTTAAATTTACTGCTTTAAAAAGAGGGAATAAAATGACTATTAAATATAGAGGCACAACAGCTTCATTTACAATAAATGCAAAAGGTAAAGATTTAAAGTGGGAAATGAAAGGTAAAAAAATAGCTAAACCAAGAACTAAACCTTCAATAGCACTGGATGGTCTTGATATTAATAAGAAAAAGAAAAAAAAGATAGGGATTCCAGATAAATTATATTATTCTTTTGCTATTACTAAAACTAAAAAAGGAAGTACTGGTGAATGGGCAAGGCTTTCAAAATCAGTAGCACCAGTTGTTGCTAAAAAAGGTCCTGCTAAAAAACTAAAAACAATGGCTCAATTAAAAGCTATAGCAGAAAAAGCAAAAGAAACAGCTCAATTAAAAATTGTTAAAGCAATTTTTGATGCAGCTCCTAGTCAATTAAAAGGCGTGAATCTTGGAAAACTTAAAAAATTATCAGTAAAACTAACTCCTGGAAATCATATTTCAGTGCCTTTTAAAAAACCTGCTTATACTTTTAAAATGTCAGCTGATAAAAAATATTTAAGAATTACAAAAAAAGGAAGAAAAACAGAACATACAACAAGACCAACTAACACAGTAATTTATTTATCAATCCCCGATAACTATAAGACAGTACATCCAGCAAAACCAACTTTCGACAAAGCAATAACTTTTGGACCTGACCCATTAAATCCAAAGATTTTAGTTATTAAGAAAAAACCAAAGAAAGCTCCTGTAGTAGCAAAAGCTGAAAAACCAAAAAAAGGTTCAGTTGCAGCACTTATCATGAAAGCAGCTACTCCTGAAAAGCAAAGACAACTCAGAGCAAAGCTTAGAGCATATGGTAAAGAGGTTTCAGCTGAAATTTTAAAAGTTTATAAAACACTTTCAAACAATCATACTATCAGATTAGCATTTTTAAGAGCTATTCCAGGAAGTAATATTAAAGATGCTCCTGCTAAAGTTAAAATTTTAAATAAATACAGATCTAGATTAAAAGGAATTATGGATAAAATTAAGGGTGACCAAGGTGAAAATATTCCAAAATATGTGAATCAACTTGCAGATGCATATAAATTAATCCCGAAAAAATTAGATTGGATTACCGCAGAGGAAAAAGTAATGGTAAAAGTTACAGATCCTAAAGTAAAAGATATGGTGATTGCGTCAAATGTGCTTAATAGAGACTTCAAACAAGCACCTGAAGCAAAACCAGCTGTGGTTGCTAAAAAACCTACAGTAAGTCCAAAAGAAACTGTGACAGCTAAACCAACACTGAAAAAATGGACTAGTAAAACAAGAACTGATTTGAAAACTTTACGAAGAGCCTTCCATGGTGATGAAATGTATGAATTTAGTAAAAAAGCATTTAAAAGTGCTGAAAAAGCTGGAGAGGTATCAGACAAATTTGATGATTATTATAAACAATTAAAAAAACCTGATTTAAAATTTAGTATTGCTGCTGATATTACAACAAAGTTAAAAAGAGACACTAAAATTATGATGAGTCATTCCGCATTTAATGATTTGGATGAAAAATATCAAAAAAGTATAAAGAATCTTGCTTCACTAAAATATCCAAATCCTAGTACCCATGAAGAGCAAGCAATAGTGACAAAAGAAAAAGCTAAAGCAGCTTAATAATTGACATTACGCCCTTAAGGGCATTAATCTATTAATAATTAATAATCAACAATTAATATGGACTTAAAAGCACAACTACAAGAATTAATTAAAAACTCCCCTACTCTAAAAAGCTTATCAGCTGAAGAACGTGCATTCAGAAGCAATGCAATGCTTAGCGGAGACGAAGCTGCACTTAAAAGATACATTGAAATTTTGGAAGAAGAATCAGCTCAAATGAAGCAAATCGATGAAAATTTTGCTAAAGAGGCTGAAGGATTAAATGAACTTGTAGAAGAAGTTAATCAATTGGAAAAAGAAGCAGAAGGAGTGGTTAGAAAAGAGGAAGAAGCAGAAGAACGTGTAGGCGAAGAGGAAAAAGCAGAAGAGCTTATTAAAAAACTAAACGAAGTAGCAAACGAATAATTTAGAATAATCTACTGCCAGCTTATTTGAACCTTCGAAGGTGTAATGCTTACTATGTCTACACCTCCAGGCAATTTTAAATTACCTTCAGAAATATCAACAGTAGCTTCATTACCTTCATACTCAGAAATATCAAGTTCTACATTTAACTTAGAATTTATTCTATCTATATCTTCCTGATCACCCTCAGCAACTAAAGTAACTGTTACAGGATCAATACTAATACTTCTTTGCGAAGTTTTAAATTTTCTTACAAGAACAGGAACTTTAACGGTTTTCCTTGGCACTGAAGAATCAACTGAATCATAAGTATCTACCTCAATACTTACCTTTATTTCGCTTGTTCCATCAACATTTATACCTTCAGGAAGCCCGACCACCTGAACATTAAAACTTGAATTGTCAGAAACTCCGCTAACATCTATGTCAGAAGTATTCACAAATTCAACTGAATCAAGTATGTCTTTTTCTCCTGTTAGAACCACAAAATTTGGTTCAACTGTAATTGATTTAATCCATACATTTTCCTGTGGAGTGCCTATAATTGTTGGCTGCACACCTGCGATTTTTTGATCTGTTACTGCCATAATATCAACAAATGCCTCAATTTCTTCTTTATCTGCAGTTACCCCTTCAATTTCATTACCTTCTTCATCCAAAACCTTAACTGTGAATGTATTCTTTATATCATCATCTAACCCTTCCAATCCTATAATAAGAGAAGCATGATCAATATCATTTAATACATTTTCAGGGCCTTTAATTACTACTCTTTCATCAGTAATGGAAACATCTTTTACAATATATCCGTCCAGAGGATCACTAATAATTTCATATTCAACTGGAACTTCTTTTTCAGCTTTTTCTTCAATCTTAACTGTGATTCGGGCCGGATCAACTTTAACTACATTTATATCTGCAATTTTTGAACTTACTTCAATTTCAACTTCCCTCTCACCTACTGCTGCGTCCTCAAGATCAACATATGCATTAAAATCTTCAAAAGTCAGGTTTTTAATTGTTTCACGATTGTCTATTTTAAGCCTTAAAGTTACGTTCTCCAAATCTTCTGCAACAACAAGATTTTCAGGTACATTAAATGCCTTAACCGGGATTTCTTCAGGAAAAGTATAAAAAGTATTTTCAGTTGCAACTACTAAAAACCAAAAAATTATAGCTGCCATTACAGCCAGAGCTTTGAGTTCCCAGTTTCCAAGTAGTTTCTTCATAATTTGCGCTTTTTAAATACAGCTTTTGTTAAAGATTTTTTAAGATCTTTTTTTGGTGCGTAAAACTTTTCCAGTAATTCCTGAAGCCTTTCAGGAGTGATATTCCGCATTAATCTTCCGTTGTAAGCATATGAAATTGTGCCTTTTTCTTCAGAAATAACAATAATATGTGCATCTGTGTTCTCAGAGAGTCCGATTGCTGCTTTATGCCTTGTTCCAAGCGATTTATCAGCATGTTTATATGAATGAGGAAGCACGCACGCTGCTGCAACAATAGTATTCCCTTCAATTATTATTGCACCATCATGAAGTGGAGATTTAGGGAAGAATATATTTAAAAGCAGTTCTGTACTGATTTTTCCGTTTATAGGCACTCCTGTTTCTGCATATTCATTTAAATTTACGTCTTTTTTTAGAACAATTAATGAACCTACTTTATGTTTAGCCATATAAACGCTTGCCTCAACTAAATTACTTATCTGAATATCAGTTGCTTTCATATCACCACCTGTGAAAATTCTTGTCTGACCAAGTTTTTCGAGGCCTCTTCTAAGTTCCTGTTGAAAAATAACTGGGATAGCCACAAGGATTAATGTGAGAAAGCGATCAAGAAGCCATCCTGTAGCAAAAAGCGCAAAAGCCTTACTCATAATAAATACTACAGCGAGTATGGCCAGCCCAATAAGAATGTGGATGGCACGGCTACCTTTAATTAAAATAAATATGTAATAGAAAACTATTGAAACAAGAAGAATATCAATAATTACCTGTGGGCCGGAAAACTGAAGTAATGAAAGATTCTCCCAAAAAGTACCGGCTTCCCGGGATATAAAAAGTAAAAAATCCGCAATTGCTTGATTTAAAAAATCCATATAAAAAGCCCTACATATCTGCAGGGCTTAGTTTAATGTAAACCATGGAAAAATCAAGTATTTTACGCTTTTCTGTCAGCTAATTTTTTAGCAACAAAGAATGCGAAAATAAGTGGAATTAAGTAGATTAGATCTTCTGGACCGGAATCAGTAAGGTCAGCTCCGTCAGCAGTAGTGCCGTTTGTTGAAGCTGCTGCAATTCCGCCATTTTCAGGTGGGAAGAATACAGTTGCACTGCCATTATCACCTTCTATTAATTGACCTGTAAAATCTTCATCTGCAGCTTCAAATAAAAGCCCTTCTTCTTCAGTGTCTTCAGCCAGTAAATCTTCGTCTTCCAAAGCACCAAGTTCATCACCTAAAAGATCCTCATCAGGTACTTCTTCTAAATCAGGCAATAAATCCTCTCCAAGCAGAGTATCTTCTTCTGGCTCAGCTGCACCAGGGAATTCAACATCAGTTAAATCCATAGCACAATCATCATCAAGAACCTCAGATTCATCCCCTACACAAACTTTACCAGTCATAAACGGATAAAGTGAACAGTTGTAGTAATAAACTCCTGGTTCATCAAATAAATAAGTGAAGGTTTCGTCTCCTCTACTCATTACTTCACTTTCAAAAAGCTCACCAGCCACAGATGCATCTTCAGGGTCGTAAGAAGTAACAGTATGCTGAACATCAGCATTTGCTTCAGATTCATCATTAAGCCAGCTAACAGCAGTATTCTGATCAATACGTACTGTATCAGGGTCAAAAGCAAAGTCCTGAATCCTAATCAGTATTGTATCAACATCAATAAGCTGTGCTTTTAAGTCTTTTGATGGTACCTGTGCCCAGTATGCAAGCCCTGTAATAAGAACTACGAGCACAAGTGAAATAACAGTTTGAATTTTTGTTTTTTTGTCCATGGGTTTTATTTTTAATTTTAGATCATATTATAATACCATATTTAAGCCAAATCTTCAAGGCCCCCAAGTAGACAATCACAAGATTATAATGTATAATAATATGATGAAAAAATAAAAAACATTTAAGTGTTAATACAACCAAGAAAAAAAGAATCACCAAAAATGCCTGAAACACTTTTTATTCTTCCTATAAAGGAATTAGTTGTGTTTCCTACTATGGTTATTTCTGTTTATGTAAAAAATCCTGATTATATAAATGTTCTTAATGAAAAAATGTCTAAAGATGAGCTTATTGGGCTTGTTACTTACAAAAATCCGGAAAAAACCGTCCCTCCAACTGAAAATTTATATAAAATTGGTACTGCATGCAGAATTGTTCAGATAATAAAAGGTCATGAAAATGATGCAATGATATTAGTTGAAGGTTTGGACCGGTTTGAAGTGACTGAATTTACTAAAGAAAAACCTTATCTTGTAGGTAAAGTAGCTAAAATTAATGCAACTTTAGAAAAATCAGAGGAAGGTGATGGACTTGCAGGTGAAATCAAAGATCTTTTAGAAACTACTTCTTCACTTGGGAAGCCACTTCCTGATGAAGTTATTATAAATCTTCAAAATATCACTGATTATGAAGAAGTTTGTAATTTAGCCTGCTCATATGTAACGTTGCCAATTCCAGAAAAGCAGTATCTTCTTGAAATTCGCGACACAAAGATGCGAATGCGTGAAATTATTAAACAAATGGGGCGCGAAATAAGAATGCTTGAAGTTAGAGGCAAAATCCACAGCGAAGTTGAAAAAGAAATGAGCAAAAGTGAGCGTGAATTTTTATTAAGACAGGAACTCAAAGCAATCCAAAAAGAATTAGGGGAAGAAGATGAAGAAAAAGTAGCTGAAGAAAAAGAAATACATCACCTTGAAAAAGAAATCAAAAAAGCAAAAATGCCTGAAAAAGTTGAAATAATTGCAATGGATGAACTTAAAAGATTAAAAAGAATATTCCCTATTTCACCGGAATATAATGTTGTACATAGTTATATTGAATGGTTGTATCAAATGCCGTGGAACAAGAGCAGTAAAACAAAAATCGACATTAAAAAGGCCCGAAAAATTTTAGATGAAGATCATTATGGTTTAGAAAAAATAAAAGAAAGAATTTTAGAATACCTGGCAATTTGCCAAATCCAGGATAAACCTGGCGCTACAATAATGTGTTTTGTTGGGCCTCCAGGTGTAGGAAAATCTAGTTTAGGCCGAAGTATTGCAAGATCTTTAGGACGAAAATTTGTTCAAATGAGTCTTGGAGGAATGCATGATGAATCAGAAATCAGAGGGCACAGACGTACTTATGTAGGTGCAATGCCAGGTTCAATAATCCAACATTTAAAACGAGCAGGCGAGAACAATCCTGTAATTATGCTTGATGAAATTGATAAACTAGGAACAGCGCAATTTCAGGGTGATCCGGCTTCTGCACTAATTGAAGTGCTTGATCCTGAGCTTAATTTTGCGTTTAATGATCATTACCTTGATGTTCCTTTTGACCTTTCAAATACATTATTTATAACTACAGCTAATATTTTGGATCCGATTCCACCAGCGCTTCTTGATAGAATGGAAGTAATTCACTTACCTGGTTATATAGAAGAAGAAAAAATCCAGATCGCTAAAAAATATCTTGTACCTAAACAAATAAAATTTAATGGACTTGAAAAAAATCCATTTGTTATTGAAGACTCAGCAATTGCATATATTATTCGAAGATATACTCGTGAAGCCGGACTTCGTGATTTAGAGAGAGAAATCGCTAAAATATGCCGAAAAATAGCTAAAAAAATGCTTGAGAAAAAAGTAAAAACAAAAATCGTGACTAAAAAAGAAATATCTGAATTATTAGGAGTTGAACAATGGTATGAAGACATAAAACAGGAAAAAGACATGGTTGGTGTTGCAACAGGCCTTGCATGGACTCAGGCCGGAGGAGAAATCATATTTATTGAAAGCACAAAAATGCCTGGTACAAATCAATTAATTTTAACTGGTCATTTGGGTGAAGTAATGCAGGAATCAGCAAAAGCAGCTCTAAGTTATATAAGAAGTAATACAAAAAAACTCGGAATAAAAAACGATCCTTATAAAAATAAAGACATTCATGTGCATGTGCCTGAAGGAGCAACTCCAAAAGACGGACCTTCAGCAGGAATTACAATCGGCACATCGCTTTTATCTTTATTTACAGGCAAAAAAATTAAGCGTGACGTTGCAATGACTGGTGAAATCACATTACAAGGCCGAATTCTTCCAATCGGCGGCCTTAAAGAAAAAGTTTTAGCAGCAAGGCGAAGTGGTATTAAAACAATTATTATTCCGCATGATAATAAAAAAGACTTAAAAGATATACCTAAGCATTTAATAAAAGGTATAAAATTTGTTTATGCAAAGAGCTTAGACGATGTTATTGAGGTGGCTTTCTAGATCATCTTAGAAATAACTTCATCTGCATCTTCAACTGTAAGTGCTTTTAAAGGAACCATAAAATCAAATCCTGACATTAGCTCATAAAGTTCATTTATAAATTCAATTTCAAGGCTGGTTAATTGCTCTTCAAGTACTTGAATTCTATTAACTGTTGCTTCATCATCTTGTGGAATAGCATAAGGATCTTCAATTTTTCCAGAACTTTTATCTAATTCACCTTTAACTTTATCTCTTGAATTTATCCAATCTCTAATTTTTTGAGATACTGCTCTTAAATGTTCATAAACACTATCAAATTCAGGTACTTCAATTTTCAAATCATCTCTTATTGCAAATGGAAGTTTATATTGATGTGGTCTGAATTGAACTAACAAATTATCAATTCTGCTTTGTACCTGTTTAGGTTTAATTTTATATGGATCCTGCAGAATTTCACTGAGGATTTCATGATATCTACGTTGAATATATTGATATCGTAATACAATGTGTGCTCTAATTCCATAAGTTGTTAAGGCATCATGGAATTCTTTTAATCTTTCTGGTGCAATATCATCTTTATTTTCATCAATATATTCAAGTAGTCTTATAGTTACACTCAAATTCGATAAAACTGCTGTTCCGTATTGTTGATATGGTGCAGGCATTCGTTTGTCAGTTCCTAATTTTACCATTTCATTAAATATACATTTACGATCACCTAGAAATATCTTTTCCCTAACAGTTCTTGCTTCATGTTTAATACGAGAATTTTGACCTGATTTTTGTTCATATTCATCAAAATATTCTGTTTCTAATAATTCACCTAATTCAATTATTGTATCGTAACAACGTGAATTAAGATGTTTTAATAAGGTATCGAGAGTTTTTTTATCACTAGTTATTACTTTTTTAATACTTACAATTTCTTCTAAACGCTTTTTAAGTTCATTATAAGCTTTTACTAGCTTTGCTGCAGTAGCACCTGGATTAACCTTTTCTCTTGAATCTTCAAATTCAGTTGCTGAATCATAATCTCCGCAAGCAAAAACCTTATAAGCATTTTGGCATTCAGCTAAAAGATCTCTAGCATCCGTAATTAATTGTCCTGCCATGTTTTTTTCTTCAGTAGTGGTTGCTTTCCATTTTTGAATAAAATCAATTAAAAACTGAGTGCTGCTTTGAAGTTTTCTAAGAGTTTTTAATTCACCCATTTTTTCAAATTGAGAATCTGTAAATCTACCTCTATAAGTATGAAGTATATGATCAAGTGATCTTGTAGCACTATAAACATCAGGATAAACACCATTAATTCGGCGCTTTCCTGGTTTTCGGGTAACTAACATCGCACCTTTAGCTTCATCAAGAGATATAACAAACATTCTTCTAATTCGATCTTTTGCCATATGTTGTCTTTTTGTACTAATAACAGGCTGTAATGATGCAAATAATTTTCGAAGTTCATCAAAATGGGCCTGCCTCTCACGCATACGTTCTTCAGAATTAGGTTTAGCTTCAAATTCAGTACCATAAACATTGCTTACGATGCTTTCCTGAAATAATAGTGGTGACACAGGTGCCTTCCTAAAAAATGCTCTTAATTGATTAAATGAGGCATTTTTATTATCAACAGGAACAAAATGATAACCAGGTCTTCCATAAGAATCCAAAAATACTCTTTCACGTTCATTTAATAATCTTCCTAATTGTTCATGGTGTGGTTCATAAAGCTCAAGATCCCAATCAGGATCTTCAAAAATAGCTTGTCTTTGTTCTTCAAGTATTTCTTGTTCAACTCTTGTTAAAATATCTACTTCTTCGGCAGTTTCACCAGTTAATTCTTGTAATAGTCCGTCTCCTTCAACAAAATCTTCTGTTGCAATTTCTATAGTCGATCGTGGGATTTCTGACATAAAAATTAGTTAAGGAACGAATTATACTACGATAACAAAATTATGCAAATAAAAATCAACTGTGCTAAAATAGCATAACGAAACTAACTTTTAATAAAATGTCACTTAAAGAACAAATTTACTCTGATCTCACGCAGGCAATGAAAGCCAAAGAAGAACTTCGTACCAGCTCACTTAGAATGCTTAAAGCAGAAATTATGAAATTCGAGGTTGCAGGAGCCAAAAAAGAAGCAACTGACGAAGACATCACAACCATTTTGCAAAAGCAAGTTAAGCAACGTAAGGATTCTGAGCAGCAATTTCGTGATGGTGATCGCGCAGAAATGGCTGACAAAGAAGCAAAAGAAGCAGAAATTCTTCAAGCTTATCTGCCAGAGCAAATGAGTGAAGATGAAGTCCGCGCCATAGTTAAAGAGGGTATCGACTCAACAGGTGCAGCATTAAAAGCTGATATGGGCAAAGTTATGGGCGCAATTATGCCAAAACTTAAAGGCAAAGCTGACGGCAAACTTGTGAATCAAATAGTAATGCAACTTTTACAATAAATGAAACGAGCTATTTTAATTGATGTTATTCCCAAAGAAATGTCTCGCTTACAGGCTGAGCAGGATCTTGAGGAACTTTCAAGGCTGGTTAAAACTTATGGCGGAATAGTTATTGTTAAAGTCATCCAAAAAAGAGGCAGACCTTCGATGAAGACTTATCTTGGAACTGGCAAGGCTCTTGAAGTTATGGAAATTGCAAAAGAGGAAGAAGCTGACATGATTATTGTTAATGGCATGCTTAAGCCAAATCAAATCCAACACCTTTATGCTCTTTTTAAAATTCCGGTTTGGGATCGTGTAGATCTAATTTTAAAAATTTTTAATAAACATGCACAAACTGAAGAAGCAAAACTTCAGGTGGAACTGGCTCGCCTCAATCATGAATTCCCTAAGCTTTATGGCCAGGGTACGCGCTTATCTCGTTTAGGTGGAGGAATTGCAACCCGTGGGCCAGGTGAAAAATACCTTGAAACAAAAAAACGCCACTTAAGAGCGCGAATTAAAGAAATCGAAAAAAAACTAAAGGCGATTCGCAAAATCCACAAAGGTCAGAGAAAAGTGCGGCGTCGAAAAGGCCTAAAGACAATCGCACTTGTAGGTTACACAAACAGCGGCAAATCCACATTATTAGAAGCTCTGACTCACAAAAAAAACGTTTATATTGCTGACGAGCTTTTTGCAACTTTAGATACCAAAATTGGCGACCTCTGGCTTCCAAACATTCAGGAAAAAGTTTTGGTTGCTGACACAATTGGATTTATTAAAGACCTTCCTCCGTTTCTGATTAAGTCTTTTATTGCGACATTAGAAGAAGTGCAGGAAGCTGACCTTTTACTTCATATAATTGATTCGAGTGATCCAGAAATGGAATCGAATATTGAGGTTGTGGAAGAGATTTTGGAAGACCTTGAGTGCAGTGATAAGCAGCAAATTAATGTTTATAATAAGAAGGATAAGGCTCTGGATGCTGGATCGCACCAGCGACGCCGCGAAAATTCGATTGAGATATCAGCAAGGACCGGTGAAGGGATTGATAAATTAAAGGCGTTAATAGAAAAAGCCCCAATCTAAAAGAAAGGGGCTTTATAAAGATATTTTTTATCTAAATTTTATATCTTGAACAGTAGCACCGCCTGACATTTTTGAAGGATACAGATTTACACCATCGGCATCTCTCACCGCAAGTGCTGTTTCCTGAAGTTCAACCCAACCACTTAAATGATCAGGATTATTATAAGGACTCAGAGTATTAACAATCTGGGTATCCTTAACTATGACTAAAACCTTTTCTTCACCTCCGTTTACTCTTACAACTTGAGTAAATTCATTACCATAAAAAATATTATCTCTATTATTATCATTTGCAACCTTATCTGCTTTTATGATACTTCCACTTGAATTAAAATCCAATAAATATAAACTTGCACCTGAGCTTAAATTTGCAACTCCAACTTTAGTGATATTATTACATCTATTCCATTTTGCACTTAAACCAATAGTACAACTGCTATATGTGGTAGTTGATGGTTTAATTGCAAGATTTAATAAATCAAAATATTTGCCCCCATCATTTTTTAATTTAAAAACTAAAAGTGGATCTTTTGCCACTGCTGGCTCAATTGCTTGATACAAATAATCATCATCTAAGAAATTAAATGCACCAGAACCAACTCTATCCAAATAAGCCCATTTTGGATCTGCGGGTAATAATGTTGTTGTAACTGTTGTTGTTATAGGAGTTGCAATAGGAGTTGCTTTACTAGTTCCTCCAGACGTAGGTACATCAGTAGAGCTTTTTGAGAAACTCATCCCCTGAAAGAATTCCCCTGTTGCCCCGAAATAGCCAACAGCTCCAATTGCAGCAACTACAACAAGTGCAATTACAACTTTGAGCCATCCAGCCATTCCCTTTTTTGGATTTTCCATTTTATTTTGGTTAATTAATTGATATATATTAATCGCTTTAAAGCGAATTGTTGTTGGTTGTATTCACTAATATTAATTCGCCACAACTCCTTCACCGAAAATCATTGTGGAAAAACTTTCAACAGCAGGTGTTGCATTGGCAAATCCTACTGCACCAGTATCTGATGATGAACCTGGATCGGTGTTATCTGAACAAGCTATAGTCGTGTCGAGTACCAAAACATATCTATTATTTGCATCTATTCCGGCTGGTGATACGTTAAATTCCTTATCATAATCAGGATCATTATCAGTAAATATTCCATCCCGATTCTTATCTTTTGCAATAGCAGGTCCCCTTGGGGTTGATAAGAAACCTGTTTCTGTATATAGGGTTGGAACAGAAACTGGTTTATTAAAATCATCAAGTAAACATCCAGAGTATGTTAATTCAAATTCACTAACTGGATTAGCAGCATCAGGTTGAAATATTAAAACCGGATCTAAAGTTGATGGTTTTTGAAAATTTCCATAAATTTCTTCGCCAGGTACGCCATTTGAAAATCCATTATATATTCTCACGTGAGGTAAGCCGGTTTGTGTTGTAGTAACTACTAAATAATCTTTTTGTGTAGCCTGTTCTGATAGAGTTGACGCATAGCACTGAGAATTATCAAAGCCTCCACATGAATCTTTACATCTTAATGCTCCTTCAGGCTTATCCGGATCAATATCTGCACAAGTTTTATTATCTAAGTCAGTTTTATCACATACTTCTGCTCCTTCAACTATATTATTACCACATACCGGAGCTGCAACTACTTGATCGTAAATTAACTGAGCACTAATACCAGTAAATTGAGCTGTATAATTTTGAGAATTTGCTACCCATTCTACAGAATCCAATGTAGTAGTAACCATATCAGGGGTAACTGTATCAAGAACACAATTTCCAGTATTTCCTTTTATTTTAAAAAGCTGAACTCCAGTGAAATTATATGTAGGAGAAAATTCATCACCTGTAAAATTACCATCATAATCTAAATCTGGTGCTACTAAAGTATCAAAAGTACCATCCGAAACAAATAAATTTGCGTGATAATTATTATCCCCAGGGCTAACACAACCCTGCCAAGTGGTATTAATTGCAGTCAAAGCACTATCTTCTGAAGCATCTAATTCAAATGCCAACATAATACTCTCAGGTTCTGGCTCATTTCCAAATCCGGCATAATAAACTCCATTTAATTGTTCTACTAGTGTTGCTGTAATGGTTGGATCAGCTGTTTCAGATGACAAACTACAAGAAGTTGAACAAACACCTGTATCTGAATTCATATTACCATCATCACATTCTTCACCTGCATCAACATTACCATCTCCACATTCAGGAGCAGCAGGCGCAGGAGGTAATGTACAATCTGCTTCGCATCCATCTCCATCCACTGTATTTCCATCATCACATTCCTCACCTTCTGCTGTATCAACATTGCCGTCTCCACATACCGGATCTGGTGCCGGAGCAGCTGGTGTAGGTGTTAAAGTACAATCTGCTTCACAATCAGTTCCTCCATCACATTCTTCTGTTCCTTCAACAACGCCATCACCACAAACCGCTGTAGTTGGAGGTTCAATTAGCTCTGCAACAGGAGCCCCGAGTCTAAACCATGCAAGTGAATAACCTGCAGATAAATCAGGTGCACTTAAATCTTCCATCCTTGCAAATTCGTTTTGCGCTACTTGCGGCCAGACACTAAATACTTGAACTTGATCTTGAAGAGCCGTAATATCATCTGCACTTCTTAAAGCTAACATATACCAACCTGCAGCCTCTCCGGCAAAATCAGAAACATGACTTTGACTGGCAGAAGTTGATGAATCTTTTAGTACATTTGAATCTATTTCAAAAGGTTCGCTAGCAAGTATTGAAAAAGCTTTTCCTGCCGGGATAGTATAAGCATCTCCATCAGTAATATCTTCCGCAAGATATGGCCCTTTAGTCGGGTAAAGATAGAATTCACCATCATAATCAGCTAAGAAAATTCTTAAACCATCAACAGGTTTAAGCAAATTATCAGCAACATCTTTTGGAGTTACATCTACTTCAGCATAAACATGATTAACACCTGCTGGTAATTTTGCCCAATTTGCACCAGGCGCAGCTACATCATCCGCATCATAAACCAGCGCACCTAATTGATCACCAATTGATTGGCCCTGGAATTTACTTGCCCCCATCTGCAATGATGGTGGCGCTTCAATTCCTGAACTCAAATTTTGAAAATAGTACCAGGTTCCTGCAATTCCTCCTACAAATACAATAGCTAATGAAAGTATTGCAGTGCCTAAAAACTTTTTCTTTTTCTTAGGTGGTTCTGGTTGCGCTTGCACCTCTGGTTGTACTGCTTGAGGAGCAACAGGTATTTCTGCAGGTTTTTGCTCAGGCATATTTGCTTGAGGATTTGGTGTTTGTGTATTGTCCATAAATACGTGGGTTAGTTATTTATTATTAATATTTTTTTTGGTAAAGGATTAGGGCCCCCTAAAACCCCAACATTTGTAATGGTTTCATTTGTTTGATTGCCAAAACCTTTTAAATTTACAAAATGAACTAAAATATACGCACCAGGCTCAGCATTTTGAATATCTGCGATTAATTCAAAATCAACTTCTTCTTTTAATTCCAATAATTGATCAACAAATTGTACTTTTAGAATATTCACACCTTCCCATGAGAACTGCGCATTTGGGACTTCCAGAACTCTTAAATTCTTAAGAACTTGTTCGCCTGTTAATCCTTCAACTTCAAAAGTAATTTCATTTACTAAAACTCCTTCATATTCAGTATTAAAGTTTAGCTTTGCTATTGAAACATTTTCAGAATTCGAATCAATTTCAATTTCAGAATCATCGCTAAAATATTCAACAACAACTGCTCCTATCATACTTTCTTCGGTATCCTCAGGTGTTTCTATTGGTTCATCTGAAGCTGGAATCGTAAAAGATGAACCCTGAAAATAACTTAAATCAGGTTGAACAATTACATAAGCAAGCGCTCCAATAATTATAAGTATTAGAATGATGTTAAATATAACGCTTGATGTAAATATTTTGAGTTTTTGCATATTTATTTTTATCTATTATATATCATACACTAAAAAAGACCTCCTGTAAAGCCTCTGAAGGATTATTCCTTGAATTAAAATGAGGCCTCTATTAAAGTTACTAAGGTTATTAATTTAATATTTATGATAGTTCCAATAGAAAAAATCAAAGATCACGTTGGTAAAGAAGTTACTGTTCGCGGATGGATGTTTAACAAGAGAGGAAGCGGTAAAATTCACTTTTTGCAGCTGCGAGATGGCACAGGTATGATTCAGGGAATTGTTTTTAAAGATGATGTATCAGATGAAATTTTTGCTAAAGCAGATGAATTAACGCAGGAATCAGCTGTTTCCTGCACTGGCGAAGTAACTGCGCATCCTAAACATGAAGATGAATTTGAGCTTCAGGTAAAAGATATTGAAATTCATCATATAAATGAGCATGAATATCCAATATCAAAAAAAGAACATGGCCCTGACTTTTTGCTGAACAATCGCCATTTATGGCTTAGATCAAAGAAGCAATGGGCAATCCAAAGAGTCAGAAACACAATTATTAATGCAACTTATGAATATTTAAATGACGAAGGCTTTATTAAAATTGATTCGCCTATTTTGACTCCAAATGCATGTGAAGGAACAACTGAACTTTTTGAAATGGAATATTTTGATGAAGGCAAAGCTTATTTGAGCCAAAGTGGGCAGCTTTATATTGAGGCAGCAATTTATTCTGTTGGTAAATGTTTTGATTTTGGACCTGTTTTTAGGGCTGAAAAGTCAAAAACGCGCAGACATTTAACGGAATTCTGGATGATGGATGCTGAAGCAGCATTTGTTGAGCATGAAGAAAACATGAAAATTCAGGAAGGCCTTGTGTGTCATATAATTAAACGGGTTTTAGAAAAAAATATGAAGGAATTAAAAGTTTTAGAACGCGACACGGCACCTTTGGAAAAAATTGAGACTCCTTTTATAAGGAAAACTCACGCTGAAGTTGTTAAAGAACTTCAGGAAATGGGCTCAGACATTCAGCCTGACCATGATTTAGGAGGAGATGATGAGACAATTTTAACTGAAAAATACGATAAACCGATATTTGTAGAAAAATACCCTGCAAAAGTTAAAGCTTTTTACATGAAGCGCGATCCGGAAAACGAAGATTTGGCTTTGTGCTGCGACTTGCTGGCTCCCGAGGGCTATGGCGAAATCATTGGTGGAAGTCAAAGAGAAGACGATTACGACACACTTGTTAAAAGAATAAAAGAACATAAACTGCCAATGGATGCATTTGACTGGTATTTAGATTTACGAAAATACGGTTCTGTACCTCATAGTGGTTTTGGATACGGCCTTGAAAGAATCACAGGCTGGATTTGCGGAACAAAACATATCCGCGAGACTATACCATTTCCTCGCATGATCGCAAGGATAACTCCGTAATGATTATATGAAATGCGGCTTTTAAGTAAGTGATATTTGTTTTATAAAACTTGCACTTGACAAGATTAAATAAATATATTATCATATACTCCTTTAATAAATTTAACCAAACTATTATGTCATCTGAAACATCAAAAAACCCGGCTTTACAACTGGTAGGAGACAATCTGACTCTGGCACAAATCGCTAAGCAGGCTACCAAAGCAGCTGAGGATGAAAGAACTGCAAAAGCAGAAGCAGAGGAAGAAAGAGTAGATGGTCTTTTAAGTAGAATTACTACAATCAATGAGCAAGTTGCAGAAGCTATTAAAATAGTAAGAGCTACAGATGTTGAATTGAAAAATTCAGTTATCGCTCAATTAGAAGGGCCAAGAACTGCACTTGAGAATGAAAAAGCTGAAATTTTGAATGACCCAGGTGTTCAATTAGCGCATCTTCAGCTATTAACTCAGGAGGTTCAAAATACTGAAAGATGGGATGATGTTACTGAAATTACAGAAGATGCTGTATCAAGAGGATGGTTTAAAAAACCTAAGCTAAACAAAAAAAAGAATATAAACTTTAGAGCATTGGAAGTTCCTGAAACTGCTAGCAAGGCTGTAAAAGATGCTGCATATGAGCTTAAAAGAGCAATTAACCTTAAAATAACGGAATTAGCTAAAGTAAGCAATAAAAAGAAATCACAGGGACGTCCGGAAGCATTTAATCCTCCAAAATTAGTTACTACACAACAAAAAAGACCTGAATCTAAAGTTTCAAGTAAACCTGAAAAACCTATATTTTAATTCTAAAATTCTAAAGGCAGCCTCTGTAAAAAAGGGGCTGTTTTTTACGTAACAGTTGACCTTCTCATACGCTGCCAATAACCTTCTTCAGCTCTTTCATAAGGAACCAAACATATTTCGCCAAGCCTTTCCGTGCCTCTATAACCTCTAAAACATCGAGCTGCAAAGATTTTATTTTTAAAGAAAACAGTATCTTCATCTAGTTCTGAAGAGTCATCACCGATTATTCGTGTATGTGAAGATTCTATTATTCCGAATTCTAAATCTTTTTCAGAAGCCAATTTCTCAAGCATTTCTATTAATTCAGGTTTTTCACCTTCAAAAATTAAACTAAACGCTCTTAAAGAAGTTCTAGCTTTATCAACTTCTGCTCTAGCTTCTTCAGCGTCTTCTTGTGCTGCAGCTAGCTTTGCTGCATCCATAGCCTGGATTCTTCGAGCGCATTCCTGAAGTACTGGTGATTTTTCAATATCATTTGGATCTAAAGCTCCATCCTGAATCATCTCGCCAATTACTTGAGCGTATAATTCAGGCCGTTTTAAAAAATCTTTTGATAAAGATGTTTCGCTTGCTGTCTCAGGTGTGCGTTTTTTATCAGTCATAATAATTTTAGTTAGTTTTAAAAAGGATGTAATTGTAATACAACCATATTCAATTAGTCAAATGAACAGATGTTGTTTATGCGCCATTTGTTCGTCTAATATTTTTTCCTCCCGGGAGGAGAACAAATTTAGTATTGGCCGTGTTTAAGCCACTTCAAGCAGTTTGGACTTGCAAATTTTCTCAATATGTCAAGCTCATCCCCGGGGATGGAGTTCGTATAAACATCACACAAAACTACCGTACCTTCCTCCTAATTGTTGGCGCTACATGTGTCCAAATCACATACGAAATTGTTTTGCAAATATCAGCAATTTTGCGAACATTACCATTGATAAAATCAACCCGGGCGCCTTTGCGAGCTCCTTTTGTACCTGTTAGATCAATTATCGTTAAATTCATGCAAACCGTTCCGATTATTTTGCATTTCGCCTTTCCATAATAAACATACCCTTTATTGCTAAGGCGGCGATCAATTCCCTCATAATATCCAGCCGGAATTATGCCGATTTTCATATCGCGGGGGGCAGTGAAAGTACACCCATAACTCACACATTCACCTTTCTTTAACTTTTTGATGTCGATTATTGTTGAAGAGAACCGCATTACAGGTTTTAAATTTTTAGCGTATTTTTCAATTGGACTGTCACCATAAAGCCCAAGTCCAAGGCGAATCATATTAAATTCTTTGCTAAAAATAATTCCTGCACCTGCAGTTGCTGAAATATGCTTCCATTTAACATCAACTTTTTTGCATACTTTGCGAAATTCTTTAACCTGCTTTTTTGTTATATCTTTATCAGGATTATCAGCATCAGCTAAATGTGTGCAAATGCCTTCCAAATGCAATTTTTTGTAAGATCGAATTAATTCAAGAGCCTCATTAACCTTATCTAAAGGCACGCCCTGACGGTGCATTCCAGTATCAACTTTTAAGTGGATTTTCACTTTTTTGCCAAGATTTCCTAAAGCTTTGATTGAATCAATATCCAAAAGAGTTACAGCGGTATTTTTAAATGACATGTGCTTATAATTTTCCGGCAGAGTATAGCCAATAATTAAACACGGTGTTTTAACATTTGCATTTTTTAATTCAAAAGCTTCATAAAAACTATCAACTATTAAATAAGGTGGATTTAATTTTTCGCACATTCGTGCAATTTCAACAAGCCCATGACCATAAGCATTTGATTTAAGCACAGGGCAAACTGAAGACTCAGAATGAAGCTTACTATAATACCTATAATTATGTTTAAGTGCTTTTTCTGAAAGTTCTATTGAGTTTAAAACTTTCATTTTGCGCCTTAATATTTTACGTAACTCTACTAGCATGATCCAATTTTAATTCTAAATCGCTAAAATTGCCAACCTCACTTCGCCAGATATTCTTAAATCCCCACTCATCCCACTTCCAGACTGCAATTGTGTTTAGCCCTGCGTCGTAAGGTTTTTCTAATACCACAAGCTCGTTTTCAGAGTCATTGTTTATATCAGTTAAGTATGTTTTTATATTGTGATATGGAAGATTTGATGAATGCCAAATTGCAGAGCCATCCTTTTCGTATAAAAATAAATGCTGTTTGTATGAGTCATCATTTGAATCTTCCCAAAAAGGAAGCGCTTCGCCGTAATTTCCAACCTTCCATAAATAAATTGCTACATCGAAGTCGCCATCATTATCAAAATCACCTTCAATCACCTCTTCAATATCCCACTCTTCTTTAATTTGAAAGTCATCACGGCTAAAATTGAGCTTTGGTGACTTTATTTCAAAACTCAAATCAATATATTTATTTGTTAGCAGCTTATAATTACCGTTTTCGTAAGTAATAATCGCGAGTGTTTTAATTGAAGTTAAGAAAAAGAGGAGGACAATGAGTCCCCCTCCAACTATTAAACTAAGTTTAGTGTTTTTATTCATCAAAATCAGCTAAATGAGTTTGCCATTTTAGTCTTTCTGGTGGATTCTCCCAATCTCTTAACACTTCATCACGCCATTTTTCATCTGTAAGGCGATCATTCATTGGCCAACTGAATTCATAATATGAAAATACTCCGCCTTTACCAATATGCAGTTCATCATCAATCGGGAACACCACAAAAATCGGCTCAACAAAACCTGTACCAACTTCGAGTACACAGCAATTAGGATCAGTTGCAACATCAGCAATAATAGGAGCAGGATTGTCATTTAATAAATTCCCCTTTTCTTTTTCTGCATCAGAGAATGTTTCGTACCAAAAGTGTTCTAGCGAGCCGCCATAAGCTCTAATTAATTCATATTCTTCTTCGGTTCTATCAGTATTTTCAAGTTCTTTAACTGAAATATCTCTAAGTTGGATTAATAAATCGTAAAGTTTTTGGAGTTGAGATTTGTTGGCTGCACTCAAAATACTTCTTTGTTCCAATCCATCAATTGTTAATTGAGTTAAAGATGCAAGCCTTGCATAAAGCTCAGGATTTGGCTCAACATAACCGCGATCATCGCGTTCTTCAATCATTGGTCCGCCACCAAGTTCAGCATAAACCTGTTTAGCATAAAGAATTGTATCGTGTTTAAGTTCAGCCCAGCTTCCAAGGAAAGTTGTAAGTTCTTTTCTTTTCCATGCTTCATTTTGCATAAACATCGGGTAACCTTCGCCATATGGATTGAGTAGAGATTTCAATGTATACATCCATCCCCAATATATGTTTGCACCCCATTGAGACATAGGTAATTTTGCAATTGCACCTTTAAGTTTTTTCATGTTTTCAGGATATTTTGCATATCCGGTTTCACCCATATCATCCAAAATTTCATAAGCTTCTTCTGATCCAAATGCTGCAGTTACATCAAGTCCATTAGGGAGCATTCTTGAATCTCCTGCAGGGCACTTCATTGATCCATCCAAATTTCCAACCTCTCTGCAAACCAGTCTTTGAAAGACTGAAGCATCAATTGTGAATCTTTGTCCTAAGAATCTGAACCCTTTAACCTGCTCTGTCCTGTCTTCAACTGATCCCTGTTCAGGGGCTAGTGCAGGGCCTAAAACTGGCATTGAATTAACTCCGGGATCTCTTAATTGTTTAGCTTTTTCAATAAATTTATCTAAATCTCCGCTTTGCAGATTTTCTAAATTGAGCTCTCCATAAACATCCAAAGCAACTGGCTGATAATCAAAATAAACAAGATCATCTGCCTCTCCTACAAAAAATCCAATTGGTTCATAAAGTCGCTTCCAGTCTGCAAGTATTTCTTCATTATTATCTAAAGCTGCCATTATAAGAAGTGAAGATTTTGTTTCATCTTCCTTATCAAGTCTAAATGTCATTCGGCCATACCACATCAAAGCATTAAAATATCTACTTAATTTTTCAGTTTTTGTGTAATGACCACGAGGAATATATTGTGAAAAATCTTCTAAATACTGCGGTTCGCCCATAACAGCAGAAGCAGCTAAACCTTCATGTGCAACCATTGCTTCATTATCTGCTTCAATAGCTTCTGCAACTAAATCATCAATTGATGCATCCGGATTAAACTGTTTTAATGCAAGGCTGAAATATCCAACATTTCTTTTTGCTGCTGCTTCCCACTGCGTTCCTTTAAGGGCTTCGTATTGTTCAAGCGAAACATCCAACATATCTTCAGTTAAACTAACAGCAATATCATAAAGTTCATTTTCCTCTAATGATTTTAAAAGAAAATTAAAATAAAGATGATAAGTGTGAAGAACTGAATCAGTGGTTACAAAACTTGGAATATATTGATAACGATTGTCTTCATAAACGCTAAAAAACTCTTCGCTCCAGCCTTCACTTACATAAAAGCCGTTCTGTGCTAATAATTTTTCTTTACTCAAAGGCCCCTGTAAAAGATCTGTAAACATTACATTACTTAGATCTTTTTCAATTTCATATGCCGGAACCTTTGGAGTAAAATCAGCTGTATTGTCCTGCCACTCTGCAAAAGTTGCTGCCTGGGCAGTTGGAATTTCTGTTTCAGTTGTATCGGTTTCTTCAGTTCCTGTCTGATCTTCAGTCGTATCTGGTTTTTGTTCTTCAAAACAGCTGTTTAGAGTAAAAAGCATAATTGCTAAAATACTCAAAAATGCAAATGTTTTCTTCATATTTTATATGTTAGGGATCGAACAAAGTTAATATATAGAAATTAAGCATAAAAGTTAAGGATTAATTATATGCGAGAGGGATATAACAATGCAGAATATGTCAATTTACATTTGTCAAGTATATGCATATAATTCTAAGGATGTAACTTTAACCTTTTTAATATGTTCTCGAAAGCCCGAATTTTGCTTGGCGCAAAAATTTCACTTTGTGCTATGTTGTTGCTGCTCATAGCTGGTGTGGTAAACGCATCATTTGCAACAGATTTTGTATTTACTGATGTCGGTAGCAAATCTGTATCAGCTGGTTCTGTAAATAATCTTGCTCTCAATGTTGTTATTCCTGATGGAGTAAATAACAGCGGTGTCGAAGATACTTTGCTGGTAAATGGAGGTACTCCTTTTTATACTGGTGATACTTTAGTTGCTATTCCAGCCCTTGGAAGTACAACTGGAGTTGGTTATTACGAAGCAGGTGCTGCTGGATTTCAAGGTACTGAACCTGTAATTATTGATTTAGATGCTGATAGTGTTTATACATCAGTTCCTGATACAGATGTTGCAGGAACTCCTCTTGCAGCAGGCACAATAATTGCTCCTGCTGTAGATTCAGACTGGACTGACATGTATTTTCATTACTTTTCACCAGGTCAGCCATGGAATCCTGCAAATGATAATGTATTTCTTGATGATGGAAATGTTTATTATGATAGTGGTACTTCATCTAATGATATTCTAGAAGCTGGAGCTTCAGTTACCACTCAACCAGGTACTTTAACTGAACCTGGAGGCTGGAATTTATGGTATTACGATGCTGTAAATGGTGACGATTACAATGGTGCTGCTGACTGGATTGGTGTTGATGATGATATGGACAGCGTTTATACAAGTGCAGCTGATGCAATTATTATTCCCGGAACAGATTTTCTATCGGCTGGTGCTGCATTATATACGATTGTAGCTGGTGATGATATTTGTTCAGATAATACTACTTTATCATCTGCAACATGTGTATATAATGATCCAGTTGGAGCAACTTGCGATGGTACTATTGGTCCAGGAACTTATTTTATTGGCTCAGGCTGTGCTGCAGGCACAGACACATTGATTACAGGTGCTCACATGTGGGCAACAAGTAATTCAGCATTTGATGGAACAACTGACTGGTATCAAGAAAACGTTCCAGGCAAATTCACGTATTCTGCTGCGGCTGATACCCTTATTGATGGTGTTGTCCCTTCTTCTACAGGATCACCAATCACAACTACTAAAGATTCAGATTGGACTTTAACTAATCCTTTTTCACTTTACTTTTATGATGGAGCTACAATAGGAACATGGGAAGTTGGTTCAGATATGATCTTTAGCGATGACGGCACTATCTATTTTGACAATGGAATTGATACTTTTATAGCAGGAGCAGGAGGAATTAATGATGCAATCGGTACCCCTACACCACCAGGAAGCTGGAATTTTGCATTTTATGATGATACTGATGGCGGTGCTTGGGACGGAATAAACGACTGGATGGGTATTGATGCAGGTGGATCTGGTACTTATTCAACAAGTGCAGATACTGATGTTTATTCAACTGGGGGTGTTTCTAATACTAATCTATTAACTGACTTTGGTGCAGACTGTAATAATGATGCGACTGTTGATGTATGTATGCATTCTGGAACAACTCC
>JBHPDK010000009.1:0-36029 GCA_042577965.1 Patescibacteria group bacterium | reverse complement strand
CCTCCACCTGAAGAAATGCCTCTTGGTAAGCATAAAGTTACAGTTTACTCTATTCGCGAAAATGATCAGGCAGTTAGTAAGGATGTTGCAGTAAATTTCAATGTAACTGAACCGAAAATCACAATAACTCACGAAGTGGCAGTACCAAAAGAAGGCGGAATCCCATGGTGGATATGGCTTGTACTGGGAATAGCTGTTATTGGAGTTGTCGCATTTGTTACTTTACGCAAAAAACCAGTGAAACCTACTGAAGCTGAAGCGGCTGAACAGAGCGAAGCGCAAAAAACAACCAGTACTACAAAAGCAGCGAAAACTGAAGAAATTTCCACAATGTCAGATACGCCCAAGCCACCTGAAACACCAGGTATTCCACAATAAATGTTGACAATAAATGTTGACATTGTAATAAAAACTGTTAAAATTCGTTTAAATTTACGCGCTCATCTTTTATTTAAGTATTTTGGCATTATTATAATGCTTAAGATACCTTTAGAGATTCGAGCTGAACATTGAGAAATGGGAAGTTTTGGACAAGGAGGCATTATGTCGATGGATAGGGACAGGGAGCATGAAGCAAAAGCAAGAAAGCACGCGAAGGAGCTTGGGCTTGAGTGGGATGTTGTAGTAGATCATACTAATATTTGTAATTTTATAAGAAGTATTGTTTTGCACTGGCTTTGCATTCATCAGGATCGGCTTTCAGACTGGAACTTTTGGGATGACATGGATACCCTGCAAGGAGAAAGTATGCAAAATAAAATACATCTCTTCATAGAGATGGGCTATCCACTTCCAAAAGAAATTTCTGACCACCCCAACCTCTTCAATGACTTCTACGTCACTATTCTTCACATCCTTGACCTCTTCGAAAGACCTACCTTTTAAGAGCGTCAATTGACGCTCCACCCTCCCATTTCTCTTCCCCCCATTGATCACTATCAAATTTGCTGTCTTTTGTTGGTGTTAGAGATACTTGACCGGAACCGTACTATAGTGCTATTAAAGTAGCACTATTTAAGTATTATTTATGCATTTTGTTAAAGGCGACAAAGTATCAACTTTAGATGCGTTTTCAGAAGCGATTTGTGCTTTTGGTGGACGAAACAAAAAGGTGGTTGTAATGAATGCAGATACAAATCTTGATTCAAAAACAGGTAACTTTGAGAATTCGTATCCTGACAGACATTTTAATTTTGGGAATGCAGAATCAAATATGATAAATACTGCGGCTGGATTTGCTATTCGTGGCAAGATCCCTTTTGCGAGCAGTTATGCAATTTTTGTGACTGGCAAGCCATGGGAGCATATTCGAAACAGTATTTGTCTGCCTAATTTAAATGTTAAACTGGTAGGGACTCATGCTGGTTTGTTAACTGGGCAGGAAGGTGCAATTTTTCAGGCCTTGGAAGATATCTCGATTATGCGAAGCATTCCAAATATGAAGGTTATTTCGCCTGCGGATGCTGTTGAAACGTATTTTGCAGTTGATGAAATGATTAAGGATTTTGGGCCAACTTATTTAAGGTTGGGGCATATTGAAGTACCTGTTATCTATAGCCCTGATCATCAGTTTAGAATTGGTTACTCCGATATTTTGAATTTTGGTGAAGATATTTGTTTGATTGCAACCGGAACAATGGTTCATATAGCTCTTGAAGTAGCAAAACTTTTAGAAAAAGAAGACGGACTTAGGGCAATGGTGGTAAATATGTCTTCGATTAGTCCAATTGATGAAAAACTGGTTATTGATTGTGCTAAAAAAACAAAAATAATAGTGACTTTAGAAGATCACGGTATTGTTGGCGGGCTCGGGAGCGCGGTCTCAGAAGTAGTTAGCGAAAATTATCCTGTACGGGTTCATAAAATAGGTATGGAAAAATTTGGAGAATCTGGTAAAGCCTCTGATTTATATAAAAAATACGCCCTGGATACTCAGGGCGTGTATGAAAAGGTTGTAGAAAAGTTTAAAGGCCAAAACTAATTTTGATTTTTAGGATCAGGAAAAGTAAGGGATCCATATCCGTTTCTTATTCCGCTTTTTGCAATAATTTCATATGCGCTTTTTGCACTCTCGGCTCTTAAGTTTTCTAATTCAAATGTTACACCTTCTTTACTGAATTGAACTTCTGTTTCCCTTGCAGGAATTAATCTACTATTTGTTCTTGTTTCCACTTTCGCTGTTTCTATAACCGGTTCTATAACCAGTTTATTAAAAGGAACACCATTTTTACCTTCTCTTGGATCCATAGGATTAATTAGATCTACATGATCGCCTTCAATTCTTTGAATAATCCATAGCTGTCCTTCATGAGTAACTGTATCACCTTGTTCATAATTTTCAGGATATGGTTGTTCTGAATTATCCATATTAAGTTTAGATTAATTATTATTTTGAGAGTACAATCTACAACACAAAATTTAAGTTGTCAACAGGTTTTCTTATATTATCAATTAAACAATTCTGGATCAATCTCTATAATAAAACCTGCTAACAAACAATATCATGGCTAATCATCCACTCAAACTTTTTTCAGGAACATCTCACCCCCAGCTTGCAGCAGAAATTGCTAAACGCCTTAAGGTAAAGCTTTGCCCCATGGAAATATCGCGTTTTGCATGCGGTGAAATTTATGCAAAACCTGGTTGTACTGTTCGCGGATCAGATGTTTATCTTGTTCAAACCGCAACCCACAATGTAAATGAAGATTTAATGGAACTTTTTGTGATGCTGGATTCTTTTAAAAGATCATTTGCAAACAAGATTCACGTTATTATGCCGCATTACCCTTATGCACGGCAGGATCGCGTTGCAACTCCACGTGAACCAATCACAGCAAAACTTGTTGCTGACTTAATTTCAACAGCTGGAGCAGATCATGTAATAACAATGGTACTTCACTCAGATCAGGAACAAGGATTTTTTGACTTTCCGGTTGATAATCTTTATACAAAAAAATTCTTTGCAGATTACTTTAAAAAGAAGAAATTAAAAAATATGACAGTTGTTTCACCTGATGCAGGTGGAGCAAAAGATGCTAAAAAATTCGCTGATGCCCTTGGTGCTGAACTGGCAATCATACATAAATCCAGGCCAAAAGCGAATAAATCAGAAGTTATGCATTTAGTTGGTGATGTTGAAGGCAGAACTTGTATTCTTTTTGATGACATGATTGATACAGGAGGCTCAGTTGTGAATGCTGCTGCGGCCCTTCGAAAAGGCAAAGCTAATAAAGATATTTATCTGGCTGCAACTCATGCTGTTTTCTCTGATCCAGCAGCAAAACGTCTGGCAAAAGCAGGATTTAAAGAGGTTGTAGTTACAAATTCGATCCCGGTTCCAAAAGCAAAGCATTTTAAAGGGCTTAAAGTCTTATCAGTTGCATCGCTTCTGGCACAAATAATAAAAAACGTTCACGCTGCAAAATCTGTAACGTCAGTATTTAAAAATTAACAATTTATTAAAATGGAAATTTTCATAGGATCCGACCACGCAGGATACAAATTAAAACAAGCTGTTAAAAAACATCTTGAAGAAAAAGATCATAAAACTATTGATCTTGGTACATTTAACGAAGAACCAGCAGATTACCCTGAAATTGCCCGTGAAGTAGCTGAAAAAGTTCAGGAACATCCTAAGGCAATTGGTATTATGGTTTGTGGTACAGGCCAGGGCTCTGCAATGGCTCTGAATCGCCATAAAAAGGTTAGGGCAGCGCTTTGCAACACAGAAGAATTAGCTAAAATGGCACGTGAACATAATTATGCAAATGTTCTTTGCCTTGGCGAAAGAACAACGCAGGAATCCCTTGCTCTTAAAATAGTTGATACATTTTTAGAAACTCAGCCAAGCTCTGAGGAGCGCCACAAAAAACGGGTTGAAATGTTTGATCGATAAAATATGGAATTCGCCCGCCAAAGGCGGGCTCATGCTACGCTCGCGATAATTAATATTCGCTCGCGAGACACTCGTTAACACTCGTGTCTATGGACACCAAAATTTCCCCATCAATTTTGTCTGCGGATTTCGGCCGACTCAATGATGACATTAAAACAGTTGAGCAGCACAGCGATTATATTCATGTGGATGTTATGGATGGTCATTTTGTGCCAAATCTCACTTTTGGTGCGCCTGTTGTGCGCCATATTAAGTCAAAACTGCCTTTGGATGTGCATTTGATGATTTCAAATCCAGGTGATTTTATTGAGGATTATGCAAAAGCAGGAGCAGATGTTTTAACTGTTCATTATGAGGCAGCTGATGATTTACATGAACTCCTCGCTAAAATTAAAGAAAATGGAATGCGCGCCGGTGTATCATTAAAACCCCGAACCGAAGCAGAGGCTTTGGAAAATTATTTAGATGAAGTTGATTGGGTGCTTTTAATGAGTGTTGAGCCAGGTTTTGGTGGTCAGGTATTTATGCCGAATGTTCTTGATAAAATTAAATGGATTCGCGAGCGTGCGCCTGAACTCGATATTGCAGTTGATGGCGGAATTAATGATGAAACAGGCCGAAAATGCATAGAGGCAGGTGCAAATATATTAATAGCAGGTTCATATATTTTTAAAGCTGAGAATCGTGAAGAAGCAATTGATTTGCTTCGCGGTACTGAGGGGTATGATGGAGCTTAAAAATCCTTATAGGTCCTCTCGTCCCTTTTTGTAATTCTAATAATTTCAATTTCATTTTTCTTTTTGATAAAAATAATTCTGTATTTTCCTAATCTAACCCTATAGCATTGTTTTTTGCTGGTCATTTTTTTAATGTCAGGTACTTTTTTATAGTTTTTTTTTAATTGACACATTAATAACATAAAAGCCTCTTTTTCTTTTTTTGTTAGTTTCTTCAGGAATTTTTTGATTTTATCCATTAAAGCTTTTTTAATAATTTAATCATTTCATCAATAGACACACCTTTGCCGTTGTTATCCCTGTCAGCATCAAAAATCACCTCTTCAGCTTGAGATGGTTTAATAACTATTGGCGAAATAACCAGTTTTTTATCATGCATTTCAATTACATAATTTTCTGTTTCAAACTGAGTACGCCATTCTTTTGGCAATGTTATTTGTCCTTTTGATGTAGTTTTAACTATTTTTGGATTCATGGTAAGAAAGTAAGAATATCTTACATTAAGAATATCATACTTTCAAATAAATTTCAAGAAGATTTCTGGCCCGGGCCAGGTAAACCTATTGCAGTACATTTTTTGACAGAATTAAGCAGAACCTGTATTATTCGCTTCCTTGGCGTTTTTAGCCTTACGCAATAAAGAGCAATGCGCCAGATCTTTCAAAAACAGGCTGGCGTTTAAAAGTTTCAACCATGAGAGGGGACTGAAAAGATGGCACGACCGAAGAATTCAAAGGGACTTAATGACTCCATGATTGGGTGGATTGTAATAATAGGGCTAATAATTGTGATTGTTTCTTTGTTCATCAAAGGAGCATCCTCATGATCTTACCAGGACCAGCTGGTGAGCAGGCCAGAGAACAACTCACCGCGCCGAAAGGCAAAAACCCACCGCTTTTCTGGTTCATCGTTATCGGTGTTCCAGGAATCATTCTCGCGATTGCCTGCTATGTTATCTTCACGTAGCGGCTCCCTCCTTAAGGCTGTTTCACGCCAGCCTTTCCTCCACTTTTTTTGATGTAGGAGCTTGGTCTTGTGCACCAAAGTGTCATATACAAATTGCTGATATTTTACCATTAATTTGTACAGGGGCTTGCATTCCCAAGCACCTTCTTTTAAACTGCACCTTACTATGAAAAGAATTTTCGCTGTTTTAATAAGCCTCATTTTACTGATTCCTCAAATCGCCCAAGCGCAGGATATCGCCCAAGCGCAGGACGAGGAAAAGCCACCAAGAATTCCAATTCTTGAATATCACAATTTTGGAGATATTGATAGCCGTTGGACTCGGTCTTATGAAACTTTCAGAAACGACCTGGAATGGCTTTATAATAACGATTTTAGAGCTGTTACAATTGATCAGTTTATGAATTTGGATTTTGAAGGGCTGGAACAAGGCATGAAGCCGATTGTTTTGACTTTTGATGATGCAAGCATGAATCAGATAAAAGCAGCTGAAATTATGGATGAATTTTTATTAGAGCATTCTGATTTTGGCAATGCTGCAACTTTTTTTATATTGCCTTTAGGCTTCACTGATGAAGAAATCCAGTATCTTATTGATTCTGGTCGTCAAATTGAAAGCCATACTTATGGTCATGAAGATTTTTCAACTCTCACACCTGAGCAAATTGAATTCACATTAACTGAAGTTGAGAAATTTTTAGAACTCGAGTTTAATTATTTGGCTTATCCAAATGGAATTCCGCCAATTGAAGAAAATATTCAATATTTAGAGCCTCATGTTGATGCAGCATTTTTAGTTGGAGCGGAGCCTAGTTATTTACCGGTTCATGAAAATTTTGATCCATATATGATTCCAAGGATTCAGGCAATTGATGAAGAATGGATGCGTCATTTTAATCGCGAAGCAAATGAAACGCAGCGCTTGGAGGCAGAGCTTAAATACAATCAATATAAAGTAGGGGATCCATTTGAGCCTCCAAAAAAATATCCTTACGAAGATTGCAAACCATTCGATTACAAACCAACAAGCTTTGGCAAGACAGCCTGGAAATGGCTTGAATATAAGGCTAAAAAAATTCAGATAAATGTGCCACCTGAAGATTTGGAGTATCGTGATGGCAAATATTTCTACAAAATTACAGGAGAGGAGCAGCAAAAACTTTCAGAAAAATTCTTTAAATATTCAAATCATTACCGTATTTTTGATTTTCAAAATGCAATTATTGAAGCAAATCCAGAAGCCGAATTTGAAGCAGAAGAAGAAGTCCAGATCCCGGATATCCCAAAATTTCTAATAAAGCGGATAACTAATGCTAAAGCTCCCTGGGGTGTTTATTTGACTGCATACAGCGCAACTTCAGATACAGGTGCGAGAGTGATTGATCAGCTTAAAGAGCGCGGAGGCCAGCTTATTGTTTTTGATGTTAAAGAAATTGACGGTCACGTGTATTATCCGACAAATGTTCAGCTTGCGCATGATACAGGTGCGCAGGATCATATCCTTATTCCAAATCTGGAAAACTATGTGAGATATTGGCATGACAGAGGTATTTATTTAGCAGCCCGAATTGTAATTTTTAAAGATATGAATTTGGCTCGTGCAAGGCCTGATTTGGCTATTCAAAGCCAGGCAGGTGTGCCTTGGGCAAATCAGGAAGGCGTAGTTTGGCTTGATCCTTCTAATGAAGAAACTCAAAATTATATTTTGGACTTGGTTGAAGAACTGGCGCAGGCAGGTGTTGATGAAATTCAGTTTGATTATATTCGCTTCCCTACTTTAGGTCCGGTTAGCCAGACTAAGTACAATTTTGATGAGGCTAATATGGAAAAATACGAGGTTATTAGGAATTTTATTGCAAAAGTTCATAATGTCTTGCGGCCTTACGAGTCAAAGCTTTCTTTGGATGTATATGGAGTGATTGTTTGGAATAATGAGTATGATTCAGGCTCAACAGGTCAGAAAATGGCGTGTTTAGGGTCTTATATTGATGTTGTTTATCCTATGGTTTATCCGTCACATTTTGGCCCTGGTTTTGGAGGATATGCTCAGCCAGGTAATCATCCATATTATTTTGTTGATGAGAGTTTGCGGTTATTTAATAAGTATCTGGAAGGAACCGGAACAGATGTCAGGCCATGGCTTCAGGCTTTTGCATGGCGTGTAAGCAATTACGGACAATGGTATATTGACGAGCAGGTTAAAGCAGCAAATAATCAGGAATCAAAAGGGTACTGTTTATGGAATGCAGGCAATAATTACTTCTAATGTTTGTGGCTATTTAATAATTCAATGAATGAATTGTGAACTTTTGTGAATTCTTCATACGAAAGGTCAACAACTCCCTTAAATGAATTAATTGAGTCTTCTGAGAGTTCTTTTTCATCAAAATAACTAATTGCTTTTAAATTAGTATTGATCCAGTCATCTAAAACAGGCAGATATTTATTGTTGAATTCTTCAGTTGTCTCAGATTCAATTTTCGTGAATTGATTAAATACACTTAGAAGTTTTGCTTTTTTCTCTTCAATATTTTTAATTTCATTTTTTAAAGAATCCAATCCTTGATCCGGAGTGAGTTCATTTAATATTTTATTTGAATTTTTTGAATATATTGCAATTTTTTGAATATTTTCAACAATCGAATTATGAGACTCAACAATATTTGCACCGCTATTGCCTGAACCAACTAGGCTGACTTGGTTAAGCCCTAAATCAAACATTCCAAAAATAAATAATGTGCCAAATACAACAATAAAAAGTGTTGCAACGATTGAATAATAGAGGAATTTCTTCATGATTTTAGATTAACATAAAAATTATCTGCCTGGGATTTTAAACTTGATTTATTTGCATATAGTTGCATATTTATACATTTCTGGTAAAATATTTTGGCTATGAGTAATAAAAAGTTCAAATTAGTATCGGATTTTAAGTTGGCAGGTGATCAGCCTGAAGCCATTGATGCGCTTGTTAAAGGCATTAATAAAGGCAAGAAGCATCAGGTTTTACTGGGTGCCACAGGAACAGGAAAAACTTTTGTTATGGCGAATCTTGTTGAGCAGATTCAAAAGCCAACATTGATAATTGCTCATAATAAAACTTTAACTGCGCAGCTTTGCAGCGAGTTCCAGGAGTTCTTTCCTGAAAACGCGATTAGTTATTTTGTTTCTTATTACGATTATTATCAACCAGAAGCTTATTTGCCTGCAACTGACACTTATATTGAAAAGGATTCTTCAATTAATGAAGAAATTGATAAATACAGGCATCAGGCAACAAAAAACCTCCTTACCCGAAATGATGTTTTGATTGTGGCTTCAGTATCTTGTATTTATGGGCTTGGCTCAGTTGAGGAATATGGGAATGTTTCAGTTGAAGTTAAGAAGGGTGATAATTATAAACGCGATAAGCTTTTGCGGCATTTAACAGACATTCAATATTCAAGATCTCAATTAGAATTCAGGCGCGGCATGTTCCATGTTTTAGGTGATACTGTTGAGGTTTATCCACCTTCAGGCGACACAATTTACCGTTTGGAATTTTTTGGAGATGAACTTGAAAGAATTACAGAAGCAGATGCTTTTACTGGAGAAGAATTGAGTGAGTTAGAAAGTGTGAAGATTTTTCCTGCAAAGCATGATGTAACAACAGAAGAGCGAATTAAAAAAGCAGTAGATGCGATTCAGATAGATCTTAAGCAGCGATACGATCAGCTTAAAAAAATAGGCAAAATTGTTGAAGCCCAGCGCATAAAAACCAGAACAGAATATGATATTGAAATGATGCTTGAAACCGGATACTGCACAGGAATCGAAAACTACACCCGTTATTTAAATCAGCGCGAACCAGGTGAGCAGCCAGCTACTCTGATCGATTATTTTCCTGATGATTTCCTGGTTATTATCGATGAATCTCATATGACAGTTCCGCAAATCGGAGCAATGCACAATGGAAATCTTTCACGTAAGCAAACATTGGTCGAACACGGGTTTCGCATGCCATCGGCTTTAGACAATCGTCCTTTAAAATTTGAGGAATTTGAAGGACATGTTAAGCAGGCAGTTTATGTTTCTGCAACTCCAGCTAAATATGAAATGGGTGTGACTAAGGGCAAAGTGGTTGAGCAGATTATCAGACCAACAGGACTACTTGATCCTATAGTTGAAGTTCGACCAAGTAAGGGCCAAATCGATGACTTGAAGGCTGAAATCGATAAGCGCGTAAAAGCTGGCGAGCGAGTCTTAATTACAACTTTAACAAAGCGTTCATCTGAAGAATTAACTGATTATTTGGCTGAGCATGGCGTTAAAGTGCGATATTTGCATTCTGATATCGATACTCTTGAACGAATTGAAATTTTACGCGACCTGCGCCTCGGCAAATTTGATGTTTTAGTAGGTATAAACTTATTGCGCGAAGGCCTTGATCTGCCGGAAGTTTCGTTTATTGCTATTTTGGACGCTGACAAACAAGGATTTTTACGCTCAACATCAGCTTTAATTCAAACAATTGGCCGCTGCTCACGTAATGTGAACGGCTTTGTAGTTATGTATGCAGACAAAGTAACAGACGGGATGAAAGGTGCTCTCGAAGAAACAGATCGTCGCCGTGAAAAGCAAAAAGCTTACAACAAAAAGCATGGTATTACTCCTCAAACAATTGTAAAAGCAGTTAAAAATATTACCCTCCACGGAGGAGGCCGTAAAGAAGACAAGAAACACGATGCGAAAAAAATTCCAAAAGACGAAATGAAGCACCTAATACGCACTCTCGAAGATCAAATGGATCTCGCTGCACAAAACCTCCAATTTGAAAAAGCCGCAGAACTTCGCGACGAAGTTGAAATGCTACAGGATGAGTTTGGAAGGTAGGGCTACTGGGTAAACTTTTCTTGACAAATTTTGCCTAAGGTGTAAGAATACCCTCCTTAATGTTTTCATCATGCGTGATGAAGAAATTTCTTTTGATAGGCCAGAAGATTTAGAAACTGCGGCTGATCCAATAGAAGAGCTCACTGATAGTGACCGTGTAAAACTTGTAATAAAAAAATTACAAACAGTTATATATGAAATTGTAGATATAATCCTTGGTTCAGATGAAGATGGTGCAGCAAGAAGAAAGCAATTTGCCCAGATTAGTAGATTGATTACAGAAATTGATATGCATAGAGCCAATTGCAGAAAAGGCGCTTTTTTAACATTCGAATTATATTTATTGGAAGAACTATCAGATAGCGAAGCAAATAATGTTCATACTATTATAAATACTATATTGGAACTTTATATATCTGTAAGGGGAAGAACCTGTGCATATGCTGATGCAATTAATGTATTAGATTCATATAATGAAAAAATAAAATTCTTTTTAGAAATTTTTCATACACAGCTATTGGCTTTTCTTAAAATACCTGATCAGGAGAAGTTATTAGAATTAGGTACAATGGTTAGTAGTATGATGTGGGGGATTGTTAATAAGGGTGAAAAGACAATAGAATTAGCAAAAGAACATTATGACTGCCTTGTTTTATGTACAGATTTTGATAGATTTTTTAATCTTGAATTATTCAAAAATACTAGTGATCAAAGAGACCAATTAATTAAAAGCTTTATAAAAAGAACGCAGGACTTAAAAGTCAGGTATCAATAGACGTGCAATAATCTGTAAAATATGCTATAATAGCCTGATATTTATGCATATTTTTTATGAATGATTTAAACAAAAAACAAAAAGAACCAAAAAATCCGAAGCAACCTGAAGCACTTGAAGGTGAACTCGCTCCTATTTTAAGAGAAAGATCAATTGATAGATTGTTAGAGTTTACTTTAGATAGAGTATCTGATGATGCAAAAAGTGTTTTGAATTTGGATCATATGGTTCCTGAAGGAAAAAAATGGGAAGAAAGGGAAAATGTAAGAAATGATTTTAAAGAAATAGGGAACTCTTTAAATGAAATTTCAGATAATCCTTTAGTAAAAGATAAAGAACAAAAAATACCTCAAAAATTAATTGAGAGTATGTTTAAAAAAGTTATTGGAGAACTTAATGAATTTGAAATAATGCTAAATAGTACAGATGCAGCAAATGCTTTGGGAAGAGAATTTATATTTATTTTAAATTATATTGTAGATACAATTCGAAATCAGATTGAGATATTAATTGCTACAGTGCAAAATCAACCTGAAAATTTCCATAAAGCATTAGATGAATTTTTAGTATTTAGGCATACATTTATGGATAAAGCCATGAAGGGCTTAACTACACAAGTTGAAACTTCTGATCCTGTACAAATTCAGTTTTTTAATAATATGACTGATGCATTAGATATTCCAGAATTTCCGTTAAATGAAATATCAAATTTATATGAAGACTTTCATCAAAGGGAAGCTAGTGAAGATTTTAGCCAAGTTTTAAGGATTAAGATGGACGAATATGTAGATTTAAATAGAGAACAATTACAAGCAGAAATAGATAAAGAAAGAGATAGAGCATTAAAAGTTAAAAAGGATTTTGCAGAATTAAATGAGAATTTTAAAGCA
The DNA here is from genome assembly GCA_042577965.1 of Patescibacteria group bacterium. Classification (GTDB taxonomy): domain Bacteria; phylum Patescibacteriota; class Gracilibacteria; order UBA1369; family PNNO01; genus JAUVDZ01. The sequence continues at coordinate 23,894 of JBHPDK010000009.1, read as the reverse complement.
ATTCTTACAAGTTACGCAGATTATTGGATGCAAATGACGCCTGAAAAGTTATATAGATATATTTTAAAACGCAGAGCAATTGAAAATCTTACAGAAGGCCGTGTTACTATTGCACAAATTGAAGAGCTTAGTAAAAAATTAAAAGAAATGCAAATTTCACAGCCAACTGGACAGTTAACTGAAGAAGAGCAAACAAACATAGCTTTAAAACAACAACCTGAATTTAAAAAGTGGGAAGAACAGGAAGCACAAAAGCCACCAATTGATGCAGAAGCCATGGCAGAAGCAGATAAAATCCATATAGAAGTAGAAGAACCTGAACAAGCTAATCAAGACGATTCAGCACAAAAAGCTGGTTTCGATAGTGATGGTGACTTTGGGGATTTGTTTGCTGATGAGGAAGAAGAGCCGCCTCCAAGAGCAGCATCAGAAGAAATACCTAAAGGTGAAGGGGATGCTCCACCATATAAAAAATATGATGTTGATGAAGGCAAAGAATAACCTCGACTTACTAAGTAAGTTTAATCCTACCATCCACCACCACCACCGCCGCCAAAGCCGCCGCCGCTGAATCCGCCGCTAAAGCCGCTCCCACCGCCCCATGATGATGAACCTCCACCTGAGCTTCTTGGTGATGCAGCAAAGGCTGTATTTGCGTGAGAACTGAAGTTATTTAGACGGTTCACCAGGTAATTCGCATTAAATCCGCTCATATCTTCTGCTTCAAACCAGTCTGGCGCATTTTTGTAAATATCTTTAAATGCATCAGCCCATTTATCTGCTAAATTCAGAGCCATTGCATATGGCAAAAGTTTTTCAAATAACAGCCCTTCCTGTTCCTGAAATTTAATTCTGTCTTTTTCAGCTGTTCGTATATATTCTTCAAGACCCAGAATTTCATAATATGCCTTAGCACCTTTAATTGTTTTACGGGGCATTGCTTTTGCAAAAGCAAAAAATAATCCTCCGCTTATAATAACAGACAATAAAAATATTCCGCCAAAAAATGCAGCAATTAATCCACCTCCAAATACAACTGCGCCAATCAAAACTCCTCCGATTGTGTAGTAGGTTGTTCGAACATTTTCAGGATTGTGCACAAAATAGCCATCTTTAACCAATCCTTTGTAGGTATCTTTTTTAATATTTGGAATTTTTTTATAAAATTTATATTTTAAAGCAGAAATTTTAACTTTATCTTTAGTTCCAAATATTCCATCTAAAATATCCTTTTCTACAGGTTTTATATCTGGAGCATCTTTATATGGTTTTAAAAGCTCAAGTTCATAATCTTTTTTATCACTGAACCATCCTTTTTTTGATGTGAATTCATGAATTTTGATATACCCCTTAACTGCCCAGTCAATAATAACTGTTGTAATATCGCGCATATCAAGACTTTCATCAACAATTGTTCCGACTTCGATTGCAGTTAAACTTTCAGGAGCTTTATATCGTGGATAGATTGTGTCGCGGGTTCTTGGATCCCGGCCTGTAAACCACCATTTTAAATACAAAAATAAAAATACACCAAAGGGTATTAGTAGCGACCAGTTATCAATAATCAGCCACCAAATCTTTTTAAGGATTGATGGCTTTGCAGCAAGGCCTTTAGGAAAGCCAGCGACGATTGTAAAGCCATCATAAGGTTCGAATATTTGCTGCCCGGTATATTTTATTGTTTTTCCGTCAATTATCTGAGCAGTACAATTGCTTTCACTGCCACCGTAGTAACCTGTAAAACAAGCTGCCTGCAGATCTTTTATATCAACTTCCTCTGGCAAAATTACAGTAGCTGTGCTTTTTAAAACAGGCACTTCCCAGTATGAAAAAATATTCCAGTAAAGTTCATCATGTTCTCCAAAATAATTTAATGCGCGCTCAACTTCATAAGTAATCACATATGTAACTTCTTCCTGCAGCCATACATCTGAATCTCCAATCCTTATATAATATTCATCACTAAATAGATCTCTTCCTTTTTTATCTATTGGATGAGGATTTCCGTTTTCATCAGTTATACTTAAAAGTTTAAGCCTTAAATTAAAAGGATTCCCGTATTCATCAGTATAGTGAACAGGGATTTCGCGATAAATGCCTCTGTGAGAATCCTGGGTGAAATCAGCAACTATAGTTTCTGTTACGCGGATTTTTCCATTTTCCTGAATTTCAATTGTCTGATCAATTGACGGAAAGTTCCAGCCTGCCTGTGCAATTGCAGTAGATGCAAAAAATACAACGAAAAATAAAGCTGCAAATAATTTTTTCATAAAGAACAGTTTGTTATTCTTCTTTAGGTTTCTCTTCTTCTTCTGGCGGCTCTTCAGCCTTTGCCTCTTCAGCTGGCGGCTCTTCCTTTGGTTCTTCCTCTTTTGGAGCTTCCTCCGGCTTAGCAGCAGGTGCTTCCGGTTCATCTTTAAAGCTTACCTTCACATTCTTCCTTTCTTCTTCTGCGATTTCAAAGAATTCACGATCTTTGAATCCTAAAAATCCAGCAATAACATTGTTTGGGAAAACCTGTAATTTTGTATTGAAATCTTTAACAGTACCATTGTAGTACCTTCTAGACATTTGAATGTGTTCTTCGATTTCTCGGAGTGTTGCCTGCAAATCCAAAAAGTTTTGATTTGCTTTTAATTCTGGGTAATTTTCAGCAACTGCAAATAAGCTTTTTAATACTCCTGTTAACATGTTTTCAGCTTTTGCATGCTCATCAGGAGTTTTTGCCTGCATAGCATTGCTACGAGCCTGCGTTACCTGAACAAACACTTTATCTTCGTGCTTTGCGTATCCTTTCACCGTTTCAACCATATTTGGGATTAAGTCCCATCTTCTTTTAAGTTGAGTGTCGATGTCAGCCCAGCCTTCATCAACTTTGTTTTTCAGAACAATAAGGGAATTATAAATGCCGATCGCAAAAATAGCTACGCCGACAACTACTATCCCGAGGACGAGTAAGATTTCCATATTTAAAAAGTTAGAAATAAACTAGGGTAATTTTACATAAAAAATCCCTTACAAGCTAGCTGTAATGATTCTTTAATTGACAGGTCGCAATATTATGAGTAAACAACATAGTTGCACTACCAGATATACGGAATCAACCTGTAGCGCGTTTTTTTAGTATACTGCTTGTATCCTTCGAGTTCTTTTTGAAGAGTTTTATCTTCAAGATAAGTTCTGATTATTACAGCTACTACCCAAAGTCCTCCAGGAATCATCGCCCATAAAGAACCAAGAATTGGCCCTATTGAAAGCATGAAGATGCTTGCACCTAAATAACCAGGATGACGTACGTATTTATATGGGCCGCCAGTAATAACTTTATGTTCGCGGTCTTTTTGAATCCTCACAACTGACGAAAAATAATTATTTACCCACATCCCCCAAAAAACAATTCCAGCTCCAATAATAAACCCAATATAACTAACAATATAGCCCCATAACGGGATTATTTCTGTCCAAAAAAGTCTTCCACCATCCATAATTCCGATTCCTAAAACTCCAAAATAAAAAAGTATATTAAATACCCAAAATATTTTGTCCCACCATTTCATTCCTGGCCCTGGTTTAAGCCTTTCTTTAATTAAATCCGGATTACTTCTGAATAAGATAAAAGCTGTAATGCCTGTTCCAAACATTAATACTGTAAAGCCCCAGCCCTGCCAGTAGTTAAGGCGTCCAGCTCCCCAAAATACAAGTAAAAAGAAGCTGGCAACTTTTAAAATCGATGAAATAATAAATTTGAATCCTGAAAATATTTTTTTAGTCATAATTAAAATTAGATTCTATTTTATTTTACAGAATTTTAACTAAGGTGGCCAGCAATCACATGGATTACTTTAGTTACTCTTCCCTTACAACAACTTTATTTTGCAGTAGTTCTTCAAATCTCCCCCAAACTTGAGCAGGTTCTTCATCTTCATCAAGAAGACCTTCATCAAGTAATTCCTCAACTACTTCAGCTAAAAGTGCTTCAAAGACTTCATTAATTGGTAAATTTTCATTTGCAAGTTCATCCATAAATCGTCTTACTAAAATTTCTTGATCTATAATTTCTACAGAAGCACCTAAGTCTAAGGCGTTGATAAAAGCTCTTCTCGTTAATTCCAGATCAATAGTTAAAGCCAAATGGTCTTCATCTATTAATCCTGCCACTTCATCCACTTCTCTTGATCGTCGCGCATCTTGTTGCTGCTGCTCGCGCAATACTAATTCATCACGTGTTGGTCTATCGCCAAATTCAGACATGTTTGTAAAATTAATAATAATTGGAGATCTTTATAATATAATCTACAAAATTAATCAAGAAAAAACTATTTCAATCCTCTGAAAATAAGTAGAATTCGTAAGATAAAAACCATTAATACCATGGCACCTAAAATATAAGGCCTTAAATATTTATGTTTGATTGTTGCTTCGAATACAAACCAGCTTAAAAATACCCACCAAACCACATTTAATAAAACTAAAAATTTAATAATCAGAAAAATCAATAAAAAAGTTAAGTGATCATTCCAAAAACGCTGCTCATTTTTTTCTTCTGCGTCATTTACCCTATCGAATTTTATTTCATAATCGTACCAGATTTCTTTGATCCTAAATTGATAAGTTCCTGTTAAATCTAATACATGAGTTGCAAGCAGCATTGTTGGAGCAAGTGCAGTGTTTGAATAAGATTGAAAAGTATAATCAGTTAGAATTTCAGGTCCTTCAAAATTTGAAGCATCAAAAGGTTCACATGGTGACGCGACACATAATTCACTAAAAATCACTGTTCGATTTGAAAGCAAAAATAAACAGATGCAAAAAATTATTGTGAATTTTACAAGTTTCGGTTTTAATGTTTTTTTATGCTTTGTGAGTAATTTTTTTGGCTTCATAATTGTAGTGATTTAGTCTCGATTAGTCATGACTAACTGAAGATTACGCAAAGTCTTAAAAACCTTACCTGTATGCCCTTTATCTTAATGCTATTTCACACTTTTTCAATATTCCCATAGTGGTTGATCAAAAAAGTTGCGCATATTGTTATTATAAATTCACGTCCTATTATTTTCTTAACTCTCCATGCCTCGTACAATTTTTTTACTCGCAAATCAGACATAATTAATTAAAAATATTAATCCCATAGTGCCAACTCCTGCACCTGCAAATTGTAGCAATTTTATAGTAAGCTTTGTTTTTTTTGCATAATGTCCAATCAAAACACCGCTTATATGCAACAAAGTTGTAGAACTTATAAATCCAATTGCGTAAAGTCCTGCATTTGCTATAACAGGCATTTCTTCACCATGAGCATGTCCATGAAAAATAGCAAATAAAGCAACAAACAGCATTGCCCAAATACCTGGAATTTTTTTAGAAAATGCAATCGCCACACCTAAGACAAGAACAGAAAGAGCAATAGCGATTTCAACCGCTGGCAAAATTAATCCTAGAATTGCAATAATTCCCCCAATTAACATAAAAACAATAAAAGTCGCTGGCACTTTCCAAATAGTTTTTCTACCCATCTGAGTGCTAATCACTCCCACAGCAACCATTGCCAGTAAATGATCAAGACCTAATAGAGGGTGAGTAATTCCGCTTAAAATTCCACTGCCTCCAATGTTATGAGCAAGCGCAGCCTGAGGAATCAATAATAAAATGAGACCAAATAAAAATAGTAATTTTTTCATATTTAATAAGATTATTTCTTTTAAAAGAATAAATCGTTTAATCTTTTATTGCAACTTGAACAAAAAAAAATAGAACTGCACACATTCTATTTTTTAGTTTGAGTTGTGTCGCGATTAAGCGTTAAAACTTAGTCACGTGGCTCTTTTGGTCTTGCTTCGTTAACTACAAGTTTTCGATCATTTAATTCATGATCGTTTAGAGCTTCAACAGCTTTGTCAGCGTCATCGTCATTAACGAAAGTAACAAAACCGAATCCTTTAGGGCGACCAGAGAATTTATCTTTGATGATAACTGCTTCTTCAACTTCACCATGAGCGGCAAAGAGTTCTTTCAGTTGGTCATCAGTAACTCCCCATTCAATATTCCCTACAAATAATTTCTTAGCCATAATGTGTGCGTATAAAAATAAGGGTTTCGGCTTTTTGAAGTCCTGTATATTTCAAACTGTGCACATTTAACTTATATATAAGAAGTCAAAAAAACCGTACGGCAATATTATCACATGAAATCCTTTTTCACAAGCCCTTTTTTAGATTTTTTCAGCTGAGAAGAATAGTTCATTATAAATAAAGAATTTTCGGAATTTTTTATGTACTTTTACCTTAAACAATTTTTTATCAAATAGCTCCTGGTATGATGTTTCAGACCTGATATGTTTTCCATCATCAATAAAGTTCATAAACCAGTTTCTAAACCTGTTACCCTTAAACAAACATGGTTCAATAGCAATGATTTTACCGTTTGGTTTAAGAATTCTGTGGATTTCAGGCAGATATTTTTTAAAGTCGTTATCGCAAATATGATGGATTGTTGCAAAAATACAAACTTTATCAAAAGTCTGATTTTCAAAAGCAATTTTATTACCTTCCAAAATTTCAAATGTATGTTTAGGGAACAGCTTTTTAGCATATTTTATGCGGCCTTCATCAACATCAACACCAAAATAATTTTCAGGCTTAAACATATAGCAATTACTGCCTGTGCCGCATCCAAAATCCAAAACCAAATCATCTTTTAAATTAAACAATTTATTAATAGTACGCTCTATATAAAGCTTAATTGCAAATTTTGGGCGAATTAATTTGTTGTAAATTTTTGGATTAAGACTCATGCTTTCAAAGGAATTATCAGTTTAAACTTACCGGTTTTTGGATCATTTTCAATATTATCAACAACTTCAACATCAAGTTTTACATCATTTTCAAGCTTTTTAGTATGCAAAATTTCTTTCATTCTTTCCTGACATGCTTTTAAAATTTCATCTTTATTGCCTTCAATAATCGCTTTCATTTTCAAATGATTTCTTTCAACCTGTTCAAACTGAAACTTCTGCAAACCTGGCACATAAAATTCAACCAGAACAAGCGGATGAATGAATTCCTTGCCCCCATCCTCTTTTTTAAACCATAAAAATTCTTCGCTCCTTCCTGCAATATTTTTAATAATAGGGAAGTTCCAGCCGCACTCGCATTTATAGCGGTTTTTATCAACAACTATTTCATCATTCATCTCATATCTAATCAAAGGCTGTGTAAAATTATAAAGATTTGTAAGTAGCAGACGGCCTGGAGTTTCTATATCCACAAAATTATTATCTTTATCAACAACTTCAAAAATATGCCAGTCATCAAATAAATGGAGACTTTCGTGTTTATCACATTCTGCAGCCATTCCTATTGATTCTGAAGCAGCATAAAAATTAGTAGGTTCAATTCCAAATGCTTCTTTAATACTTTCTTTCATCTTTTTATTAAGAGCATCACCTGAACATACAATTCTATTTGGATTGATATCAATATTATTTTTAAGCTGCTCTTTGGCTAAAAGATCAGCTCCTGAAGCATATCCACTAATAGCATGAGGCTTAAATTTATCAATTTTTTTATTAATTTCAGAAAGCGGGTCACTTATGCTTATGTCTAAAAATTTAAATAAAAATTTAGGTGCAGAGTGTGCAAGAGTTATACCTGCATAATGTCCGTCAACTGCTCCAATAAACACCAGCTTTGCCTTATTAAAAAGATTAATTGGCGTTTTTGTAACACGCGTTATAACCAGTGCTTTAAGAATAGACCAATCCCTTGGGCCATAAACAAAAATTCCAACTTTACCACTTGAACCAGAAGTATGAATTATATTGTATTTCTTTTTATATGCGTCCATTTTTCGATTTGGATCCACAATAAACTGCTCTAATTCAGCTTTTTTTAAATCAGGAGTGCACACAAGATCATCATAATTCTCCATAACAATTTTTTTGTTGATCGGAGGCAGATCTTTAACTGTAACTTTATCTAATTTATCGAGAGTTATGCCTTCTTTACCATAAAATTCTTTGTAGAATTTTGAATGTGTCAGTGCATGTTTTAGCAGCTTTTTAAAGCGCTTTTCGCGAATTTGAATAATCTTATTTCGGCTAAATTTCTCTGCTCTTTTAAGATTTAATATATGGAAGAGAAGTTTGAACATTTGGATCTGGTTAGATAGCTATTTAGGCATACCAAACCTTATTTTATCACATTTTTAAAAATCTTTTTGCATTTTTATTTGCGATTTGGAAGAAATGCTCTTCACCAAGCGCTCCTCTGAGATCCAAACCATAACGCTTTTCACGTTTGTTAAAGAACACCATATAATAATCTGTACCAAACAGTATTTTGTCAGCCAAAGCAGGATTTTCTAAATAGATTTTCAGTAAAGGGAAAAATTTGGAATTATGAAGCGTGTATGAAATATCCGAATAAACATTTTTATGCTTTGCCATTAATTGTGTTATTTCCTCCAGCCAATTTACATCGAAAATATCCTTAATTTCTTTTTTTGGATTAAAGATTTTATCTTCCCAGTCAAATTGTCCTCCAAAATGCCCAAAATTCAGCTTTAGTTCAGGGAAATCATCCAAAACAAAACGATAATTTGAAGGATGTGCGAACAAATTGCATTTTTTTCGCTGATCAAAGCCAGTTAAATCCGGCACATCCAAGCGGCATGGCTCAAGTACTTCTTCGTTTATCTCACCATGATAATGAATGCCTCCGCGTGAGCAATGAACAGTTATTGGGATTTGGTGCTTCTGGCAATATTCATAAATAGGGTAAAGTCTTTTGTCAGTAGGGAAGTATCCAAGTGGCGGATACATCTTAATTCCTGCAAAATTATGGTCTTCAATATATTTTTTTACTAAATCAAATATGTTTTTTCGCCTTGGATCAACAAAAATAAATGGATAAGCCTGATCAGGATATTTTTCTTTAATTTTCGCCAATTTCGCCAATTGATCCTCAAATGGCTGAGGAATATCACCAGCTCCCATATGGTGCATATCCATACTTAAAACACAAAAGGCACTGCCATCAGGATAAAACCTCAAAATATTTTCAAAAACATGCATTTGACTCTTTTTATCACCAGCAATCAAAAACTTAGCGTACCTGTCAAAAACATCATTTTCACTAAAAGGAATCAGATAATGTAAAATCATTCCAAGTTTTTTTGTAATCCACGGTGTTTTAACAAAATGCGCCATTTTAAGCGGCAGAAAGCCATCAGGCACGGATTTATTAGTAAAAGTGTGGATATGTACGTTATGAATTTTCATACTCTAGATTAGTATCTTCAATTATATATAAGGGCCTGTTTTGTATATTTTTATTGATTCTGGCCACATAAGCTCCAATTATTCCAATGGATATTAATTGAATTGCACCGATCAGAACTAAAAATACCAGAAGTGAAGCGTTGCTAATAATATCCTTATTAAAAATTAAAGCATAAATAATAATAAATAAAGCTATTATAAAAATCGCAATTCCAATCGTGCTAATCCATTTTAATGGTTTATCTGAGAATCCTGTTATTCCGTCTAAAGCAAACCGAATCATTTTTTTTAAAGAATAAGCAGTTTTGCCGTGTTTTCTTCCTTCTCTAACATATTCAATGTGAGTTTGTTTAAAGCCCAGCCATGCGCTTTGGCCTCTTAAAAATTTGGTTTTTTCAGGCATCTTTTTAAGATTTTCAATCACTTTTTTATCAATTAGTCTAAAATCTCCGGTATCAACCGGGATATCAATTGACGCAATCCATCTAAAAACTCTGTAATAAATTTTTGCAGTTATTTTTTTAAAAAAAGATTCACCTTTTCGTTTGGATCTTTTGGCATAAACAACGTTAAAGCCCTGTTTGTGTTTTTTATATAGATCCGGAATTAATTCAGGAGGATCCTGCAAATCTCCGTCAATAATCACAGCTGTCTCCCCCAAACAATGGTCCAATCCTGCTGCTACTGCAATTTGCTGCCCAAAATTTCTGCTGAAATTTATGTAAAAAGCATTTGGATCATGTTTTACGAGTTCTTTTAGTTTGTTGAGCGAATCATCTGTGCTTCCGTCATTTACAAAAATCAGTTCATAATCATGTGAAATCTGTAGGCTGGCTTTTTTTAATCTTTCATGAAGCTCAGGAATGTTATCCTGCTCATTAAAAATAGGGATTATTACGGAAATATCCGGATGTTTTTCTATTGCTAGGTCTATTAATAAATTATTAATTTATCTCATATCTAATATTTATCTGCACATTAATATCCTGCGATCCTGGTTCAATTGCCGGCATTGGTGCAGCCATTCCTTCATCCATATCAAAAGAAGAAACTGCCATTTCTATACCTCCTTTTTGATAAATCGGACCAGGATAAAAGTTCTCATTGATTTCCAGAATTCGTCCAACTGAAAATCCACCTTCTTTTGCTATTAATGCGGCTTTTTCTTTTGCTTTTTGGATAGCATCAGCGCGTGCCTCGTTTTCAAGTTCTGTTGGATCATCAATTGTGAATGAAAGCTGCGAAACAGAATTTGCACCTTTATCTACAAGCGCGCTTAAAAGGCTGCTTATTTTGCTGAAATCCCGAATTTTAACCTGTGCTGACTGTGAAACTGTGTATCCTACAATTTTCGGAGGAGGGCACACTCTATCCTCACATCTACTGGTTGAATATCGTGGCTGAATATTATAAGAAAGCGTTTTAATGTCTTTTTTATCAATTCCTTCAGTGTCTATATAATCAAGAACAGCATTCATTTTTTCTGTATTTTCCTGTTGAGTTTTAGCGATATCTGTACTGCCCTGGCTAATAACATCAAATGAGAATTGTGCGATGTCAGGCACTCCCACTGCTTCACCTTCTGCCTGAACATAAAAACTTCTGTAATTAGTTGGTTCACTTGATCGGTCATATACTTTTACATATTGATAACTGGCATAGGCGAAAGCGAGAGTGGCAATAATGGCTACCACACCAATGATGTTTTTGATTGCGTTGTTCATGAAAATAAGATTTTAAGAATACTTGTTAATTTTATTCTTAAAGTGTGTATTTTGCAAAGTGGTTTTATAATAAACACACTATTCAAGGTTGTTATTAATAATTCTCTTCTGACCCTGACCTTTTCCAGCTTTTTCTTACCAAAGTAGTCGCAGCATTTAGAATTCCTTCGCTATTTCTATCAACAGTAATGTCAAATAAAATACATTGAGAAAGCATGTCTGCTCTTAGACCTTTTACATTAACTAAAATAGCACCTGAAAGGTCAGCACCATCAAGGTTAACTCCTGAAAGATCGAATCCAGATAGATCAAGCCCTGAAAGGTCGGCTCCGGACAGATCGATTTCTTCCCTGTTATTTTTCCAGGTATTAAATTTTTCAGGGTCTTCTTCGCGTATAAGCTTCAAAGCATCTCTTTTTTGGGCTTCTGAAATTAAGCCTATTGCAGCAGCAGCTATTGGCATTGGTTTAACATCAAACATCGATTCATCATCAGTGGCAACTACTTCATCATCATCACGGTCACGGGGTCCTTCATCCATTGTATTTGACATAATAAAATTGATTAAATTTTATAAAGGAGCAAATAGTATACCATTATAATAAAATTATCAACTATTATGTATAGTATGCGCCTGTTGTCGGAAGCATTAGCGAAGTTTTTGACGGTGGTATAATATCACGTCGCCAGACGTGGAACTACATTAAGCACATGGATCGACACAGGTACTTGACTAATTAGCTAAACATGTCTAAAATTTGGCTGATAATTAACATTAATATTATGAATTTAGATCTAAATAAAGACGAATTATTTGAACCTAAGCATTTATCTGCTGAAGATTTGGATTTGATAAAAAGAATGGCAGAAGCATTAGAAGCTGGTTTTGATACTATGAATGATGATCCAATTGAGCGCAGTTTAGTAAATGCATATATTATGAATACTATTGAAGATGAATTAGACTTGAAATTTGAAGAACACCCTGAGCGTAAATTATCACCTGAACAAGTAGAGCAGCTTTTAAGCACCTTAGAAGCTAGATTTAATGCAAACAAGAAGCGCCACAAAGGAATTGAATGGTCACAAGTTAAAGCAAGACTTAACGAAGCAAGTCTTGGAAAATTATGGTCACTTAACGAAATGGAAGGAACCGGAGGTGAACCTGATGTGGCAGCTTATATTGAAGAAACAGGAGAATATGAATTTTGGGATTTTTCGGAAGAAAGCCCATCTGGAAGAAGATGGCTTTGTTGTGATCTTGAAGGACAGGCAGATGCTGAATTACAAGGTTGTAGCCCAAAAGGAAATGCTGTAGATATGGCAGCAGCTATGGGTCTTGGTGGTGTTCTGGATTTATATCGATATGATAAATTGAAAGAGCTTGGTAAATTTGACATACAGTCATGGTCTTGGGTTAAGGTACCGATAGTAGGTACATTTAAAGGCCTTAACTTTCTTGCGCATAGTGACGGCTATAGTGTGCGCCCTTCATTTCTTCACAATTCCTTTGGAGGCTTTCGTGGCTGGCTAAGGGTTTAAAAATTTGGTATTTAAATTTTAATTTTTCTTTGACTCGCCGCAAGGCGGACCATTTAATAAAAAGTTTTCTGAGAGAAGTGAAGAAAACACCTTTAATTATATTATTCGCCAATTAATGCATTGAATTTTCCACGTTCGTTGATTATCAAACTTTCAACTATTCGTTCTTCAAATTTTTCTCTAGAGATACCTATGACAGGTAGAGTACTAATTGCAGATTCTATATCTTCTTTAGTTAAAGTATCTTCTTTCAATGCTGAAAGTAAGCGGTTTTTAATAGTTTCTACTTCGGGAAATGGCATTAAAAGTTCTAATTTAAGTTTAGATCCTTTAGCTTTTACACGTTTTATTGTGTTATCTAATCTTGGTGTTTTTGTCTCCATAATAAAAAATTAATTGGTTTAAAGGATTGTATATTATACACATTTTCCTTTTATGTCAAATCTATGTCGCAAAAATATGTCACCTAACGTTCGGCGTATGTACAAAGTTATATTGAACGAGTGGCGGTGATATAATATTCTAATCACCGACACGAGGAAAGGCTAATTTGGGTGGATGAGCGGAGTGAACGAGTTGAATATACGCCTGTTAGGTGGTGTAATATAAATAACGCAACTATATATAAAAATGTGTTATTATTATCTGGGATTGTAATTATATAACTTTAACCATAATCTTATGAAAAAGGTAATCACGCTTGTAGTTCTTTTAATAATGGCTACAGCAACATTTTCAGGGTGTTCTTGGTTTCAATCCGCTCAGGAAGAAGAACAACCACCAGTTACTGCAACTGACACGCAACCTATTGCGGAAGATACAGAAGAACCAAAAGATGTAACACCACCTGAACCTGTTGCTATAAGTGATGTACTTACTCCAGTAGCAACTGACAAATTATTTGACGAACTAAAAAAAGACCCATTTTCTATTGGCAATGAAACTGAAGAAGATTCAGTAACTATTGAAGAGGATATAATAACAGTAAAAGTTGGTTATACTGGTTGTGATAAGCATGAATTTACTGCTTATTGGCCGGCAACATTCATGGAATCTTTTCCTGTTCAAGCAGGTATTTTACTTGTACATGATGCAAACGAAGATATTTGCGAAATGTATATTAACGACGAAGTTAAAATCAGTTTAGCTACTATTAAGCAAAATTATAAAGATTCATATAGAACTGAGGCTGGTACAATATTGTTATCAGTAACTGATGGAGACGAGAGAGAAGGAGGAGTTACTTATGAGTTCTAGATAATAAATAATAATGAAAAGACCTTCTTAATCTTAAGTGGGTCTTTTTTATTAATATATTATGCCAGCTAACGGCCGGTGTATTACGATGTTTTTGCAAGTGATATAATAACGCGAAGCGGAATCACTTGCAAAAATATGGGCGAAACGAGTGAAACGAGAGGAGCTGAACATACACCTGTTAGCTGATGTAACGACAATTTTTTTGGCGATAGCCAAAAAGCGGGACAAATTTTTAAGAAAGTGTTTTAACCATCTCAAAGATTTCCAGTTTTTGATTATTTATAGAGTGTAAACCTTTTTTTATGACTCTGTATCCATGTTTTTTATAAAAATTTTTTGCTGTAACTGTGGATACTAGATGAACTTTTTTAAAGCCCATTTTTTTGAGCGATTCTTCAGCGACTTTAAGTAGGCGAGAACCGACGCCTTTACCAATAAAATCTTTGTGGATATACAATCCCCAGAATTCACCATCTAAACTATGGTCGCAAAATCCGATTATTTTACCATCTTGAACTGCTACCCATCGTTTACATTTATTTGCATTACTGCGAAAACGTTCTGCATTGGTTCGAGCCGACCAAGCATTAATTTGCTCTTCTGTATAATCTTTGGCATTTACATTGCGAATTGTTTGTCGGTGAATACGAGCAATTGCCGCATAATCTTCATCTCTTGCTAAACGAATTCTCATAATGTTTTAAATTTAAAAATTTGTCCCGCTTAATTGCTTCACATGAGCAATTAAAAATTGTTGTTACATCACCTAACGTTCGGTGTATGTTCAATGTTTGTCGAAGTGAGCGTGGTAGTAAGATTTTATCATCACCAAAGCGAACAAGGCAAATATGGGCGAAACGAGCATAGCGAGTGGAGCCGAACATACACCTGTTAAGCGAAATATTATATTAATTATCTTTTTGGGCGATAATTCACACAATTGTTCCAATTTCTTTCACAAAATTGATTAAAGCAAGTTTCAGTGACTGCTTGTTGTGTTCTTCCACATATACCAGCGATTTTGAGTGTAAGTGTTCCTTTAGAAGGATCACCATCAAATACAGATACAAAATTAGATGGGTATATATTCGGTCTAACATAGCATGTAGTCTCGCCAAGGTAGTGACTGAACCTGGGACATTCAGACATATAATCAATTAATTGTAAGGATGTGACTGTATACTTATTTTACCAATATTGCAAATAATATTTCGTTTAACGGCCGGTGTATGTGCGATGTTTTTTGCGATGGTATAATAGCGCGCTAGCGCCACCATTGCAAAAAATATGGGCGAAACGAGCATAGCGAGTGAAGCTGAACATACACCTGTTAAATGCTGAAATAAAAGCGCATGAATATAAAAAAGGAGCCTTGTGTGACTCCTTTTTTTAAATTCTATTTATAACGCTTTAAATGTATTACTAATCACAGTAATTTCATCCCTTAGAGCCTTTTCTTCAGTCATATCTTCACCCTGAGCTTCAAGGATATCAATCCCTTGGTTAACTTCACGATAAACATCATATTCAGCAGTATCGCCTATTTTTACAGCCGGAGCATCATTAATGGCACCTTTGTCGATTATAAATAATCGCATTTTTCTTTGACCGTCTTCTGAAGTCAGCACAAGCAGCCTTTCTCCATCTTCAGTATCTTCAATCTCTCCCCATGTAATAGGGAAAGTTAGAGCAAAGCCATATTTCGTGTTTTCGTAAGGGTATGGTACTGCAGGTTCAGCAGATTGGAACCAATTACAACCTGACAATCCGAGGGTGAGAACAGTAATAATTCCCACTGCGATCATTTTTTTCATTGTTATGTGAAGTTAAATAATATACTTTGGAGTACAATAACACGTTTTTTAGAAGAAGTTGCGCTTTTATTATTGCATTTAACGTTCGGTGTATGTACGATGTTTTTGCATGTGATATAATAAAGCGAAGCGGAATCACTTGCAAAAACATGGGCGAAACGAACGAAGTGAAGTGGAGCCGAACATACACCTGTTAGCCGCTAGTTGGATTTGAAGTCGATACTTCATCGACAAATTTAGAGCACCTATCACATTTAAAGTAATCGATAAGCCACTTATTTTGTGCATCAAAAAAAGCCTCCAAAGAGTTGTATGGATCTTCTTTATCAAAAACATTACCTATTGATCTTAAGTTTGAAACACACAAGTGAATATCACCATTTTCACGAATTGAAAACATATGAGTTGCTTTTCTGCAAGGATCTTGTCCATAATTCCTAGTACATGTTTTGACTGGAGTAGTGATACCAAATTCATCATTGTCGATTTTTTGTAATACAGTAAAAACTCTATTTAATTCTTCATTATTTAGAGCCAATTTATCGACAATTTCTTTTGGCTGCCCTAATTCAATAAATGCTTCAAAATATGGGATAATATCATTTTGACGACAAAATCTTAATAAATCGGGAAGATCCATATAATTAGGTTGCATAATAGGGGAGTCAATTCCTAAAGTTACATTTCTACCCTGATCTTCGAGTTCTTTTTTTGCAGCCAAAAGAAGCTCGATGCCTTTCATAGCTTTTTTAAGTGCACCTGGTGTTCTTGTTAATTTATCAAACTTTTTTTCATTTAAAGTATATAGTTTAGCAATAACTGGACCAGCTTCAAGAAGTTTTAGAGCTTGTTCTTTTGTATTAAGTGTCGATAAATTGGTGAATAAGACTCTTTGGAGGCGTTGTTCCTTCAAATAATCCTCGATTTCTTCATAATTATCATCGAGAAGTGGCTCACCGCAACCGGCGAATACTATTGTTTGCCCACATCTATCTTTTACAAAATCAATAATTCTTTTTATAGCATGTAAATCTAATAAAACTTCTCTTTTGTCATCAGTATCCATGTGGGTAAAACACCCTTCGCATTTATAATCACAACTAGGAGATAAATGAATATAAGCGCCGGTGAATTGAAGAGTTCCTTCACCATTTTTTAATTTATCTATATTTCCTTTTCCAATATCCTTACTTCGATCTGTGGAATAATTAGGTATTTCGAGAGCCATACTTATTTATTTACTAAAAAAGAGGATATAAAATAAGATAATTAAAACAGAAAGTCAAATCCAATTGCGGCTAACGTCCGCAGTATATACGAACATTTGTCGTGGTACAATTTGTGCGAAGCGCAAACCACGACAAATGTTGGGTGGAGCGAGCTTTAGCGAAGCGGAACCGTATATACTGCTGTTATATGCTGTTTTGTAAATATTTTATAACTTTTTGTATTATTAAATCTGCTTCGTCTATATTTTCTTTCCTTATTCCAATATGAGTTATGCCGCTTTCTGAATACTTACATATAAAAGCTTCTATTTCTTGTTTTAAAACTTGATCTTCAATAGTTTCCATATTTATTAAATCGAGTGTGTCAATTAGAGGTTGCCACCAATTCATCCTAACTTTGAAATTACCATTTCCACTTATCCATGTTTCAGGAATATCATTAGAAAAATCATAAAGGAAATGGTAGAGAATTTTTATATGGCTATCTTTATTTTCAGGAATGGATTCAGAAAGTGGCATAAATTATTATTTACAAAATGGCATATAACGGCCGCGGGCTAGCCGATGTTTTTTGCATTGGTATAATATGCCCGAAGGGCGACCAATGCAAAAAATATGGGTGAGCGAACGTAAAAATTATTCTTTATAATTATCAAAAGTTAGGCTGTCATCAAATATTTTCCAATTTCTCACTACTTCTTCACAAGTTTGGATGCCATATTCATCAGGATTTTTGCAATTTTTATTGCAGGTAACTTTGTCTAAAGAGCTACTTTTTTTATTTAGTGCCCAACTTTTACAATCTTCAAAATTATCAAAAATAGGACTAAATACATAATCACTTTCACATGTTAAACATCCATCAGGATAATAAGTGCCCTGCCAAGTATTTCCTTTCGATGAACTTGTGCTAATACAACCTGAAGCCATTAAAGTGATTAAAAAAAGTAGCGGAATCAAATAGATTTTTTTCATATTTAATGGTTAAAGAATAATTTTAGTGAGCGAACCGGCTAGGCCGCTGTTGTACGAAGAAATTAAATTTTATGAGAATAGATTAATCATCTGTTCTAGCCCAATGCCGAAATCACGGGCTGTAGAGATTATAGTTTTGATTAAATGAGTGACATTTTTTATACCTGTTAATTTGTCTTTTAGAGTTGTAAGGAAATTCTTTTCATTTGAATCTGTTGTTTTAGGAATTTTTTCCTCAACAGTTTGTTTAAAATCAATAACTATATTTTGGCTTTGAGATTGTATTTGATTAATTGTTGTTTGTGTGGAAGGTTCGCTTGTTAATGGATTTAGTTCTGTTGAAAAGAATTTCCCGTATAGTCTAGATATTAATCCTGAAAGTTTTTGATGGTAAGTAATAACATGAATAAAATCACCGCCTGGATAATCCGTACGATTTACGCTCATTCTATATTTATCGTATTTTTCGCCCGTGATTTCTTCAATTTCATCAATAATACTATGATAGTATTCCCAAAAGGGGGAATCGGAGATGGTTGTTTGTTTATCTGGCGTTGGGCTAGAAGAGTATAATCCATTAAGTTCTTGATATACTGGTCTTAATTTTTCTTTTATATCCATAAAAAAATTTAATTATTTCATATAACGGCCGGGTATAGGCGATGTTTGCGGGTGGTATTATACGCCGAAGGCGTACCACCCGCAAATATGGGTGGAATGAAGGAGTGACAACGACTGAACGAAACCGCCTATACCCTGTTGTGCGATGTGGCTTTAAACTTAATCAGCTTCAACTTTTCTTAATGAGATAACGTACAAGATCAAGAAAAAGATTGAACTGATACTTATAGCAAAAAACGTGGTTGATAGATCATATCTATCTGCGATATAACCTGCAAAAAGCAAACTTACTGATGTAACAATTGTAAGTAGCTGGCTATTCACGGATAGCATTGTTGCTCTATTTGATGAATCCACTTTATCATTGATATAGGTGCTGACCGTTGGCGCATATAACCCACGAAGGAAGTAGAAAACTGCCAAGATTGGAAAGATGAAAAACAAAGCGGAGGTTTTTTGTAATAAAATGAGAAAAAGTCCGAATATTGAAGCATGCAGAACCATATATTTGTCGATGGCAAACATTTTCCCGACTTTTTCAGCACTCCAAGCTCCAAGTCCTCTAACAACAAATGCGCCTGCTGCAATTAAACCGAAATAAGTTTCATTGATTTCTAATGATTTATAAAGTGGCTGGAGATACTGGAATGTTGTTAGTGCAATACTGCCGATGAGTGCTGAAAAAACGAATATTTTTGAAAAATTTGGAGTTTGAAAAGCTTGTTTCATACTGTTTTTGACATGAGTCCAGACGGGAAAATGTTTACTTTCCTTTTTAGGTTCTCTTGCTGTTATTATGATGAGAATGCTGATTATAACCAGTGCAATTTCCGCATAAAAAGGCAGACGTTCGTTTATGGAATACAAAAAACCTCCGCTGATTGCTGTTACTACCCAAAATATATTTGTGTATAAGTCCAGTTTTCCGACTACTTTCTTGAAAGAGCTTTGTTTTTCATCTGCTTTTAAACCTTCGTAAAGTAAAGCATGGTCAGCACCTTGTTTCATTGCAGAGCCAAAGCCCATGAGTGAATAGCCAGCGAGAAACCAGTAAAAGTTCTGGGCGAAGGCAAAGAAAATTGTGCCGCCCAAGAAAAACAAGCTGCCAATGACGAGACTGGTTTTATATCCATACCTGTCTGCAAATATCCCGGACGGTACTTGCCCGATTGAGGATAGTATTAAATATGATGAGATCACTATCGAAACTTCGGTGAGCGACAATCCGATAAATAGCATGAAAATCACAAAAACTCCGATAGTGAAAGTCGAGTCATTGGCAATCATTGCGGCACCAATTTTCCAGTTATTCGAAGAGTAAGTTTGCTTTTTGCTTTTCATAAAATAAGTCTAATGTTTAAAGCCATTTCACACAACGTCCGCAGTATATACGAACATTTGTCGTGGTACAATTTGTGCGAAGCGCAAACCACGACAAATGTTGGGTGGAGCGAGCTTTAGCGAAGCGGAACCGTATATACTGCTGTTATATGCTGTTTTGTAAATATTTTATAACTTTTTGTATTATTAAATCTGCTTCGTCTATATTTTCTTTCCTTATTCCAATATGAGTTATGCCGCTTTCTGAATACTTACATATAAAAGCTTCTATTTCTTGTTTTAAAACTTGATCTTCAATAGTTTCCATATTTATTAAATCGAGTGTGTCAATTAGAGGTTGCCACCAATTCATCCTAACTTTGAAATTACCATTTCCACTTATCCATGTTTCAGGAATATCATTAGAAAAATCATAAAGGAAATGGTAGAGAATTTTTATATGGCTATCTTTATTTTCAGGAATGGATTCAGAAAGTGGCATAAATTATTATTTACAAAATGGCATATAACGGCCGGTGTATGTACGATGTTTGCCGTCGTGAGCGTGGCGGTATAATTTTATCACCGCCAAAGCGAACAAGGCAAATATGGGCGGAATGAGCAAAGCGAGTGAAGCCGAACATACACTTGTTATGTGGCGTATTACTTTTTTAATTCATCTAAATCAGGAGGTTCTTCTAAATGCTCCATTGCTAGTTCAGTAACTATTTGACCTATTTTTTTTTTTGTAATATACGCTTCAAATCTAAGCCTTTCATATGCTTCATGACCGATATTAGAGCTTAATCTTTTTTTCTCTAATTGTTTCCATTCTTTCCATTCCATTAAAATTTTGTTAAGGGCACAATTATATATATGAAAGCAAAATATGTCAAACAAAATATGCCACATAACGGCCGCAAACTATACGAACTTTTTTGCGATGGTATAATAGCGCGTCAGCGCCACCATTGCAAAAAAAGTTGGGTGAAGCCTTTTGCGCGTGCAAAGCCGCGCGTCAAAAAAGGCTGAACCGAATAGTTTGCTGTTGTGTGATGAAATCGTTGCGTATCAGTTGTAATTTATTAAATACTAATATAGTCCAGTTTCTAATAGGCGCTTGCGAGTTTGAAGAATTATAACTTTAAATTCCGGGGAAACTTTATTTGGGAATTCAAACCATACTTGTGCATTTTCTGAATTATGATAACAAGCTAAGCCCATGCCCCTAATTTCCTCCTTTCTTGGTTCATAAGTTAGCTCGCCGGGTTCTTTGCAAGTAATAGCTTTTTTAACTTTTTCCATACTTAAACCTGGTGTTGGCTGAGAAATAACAGCCAAAATGCCTTCTGTTCCAGTTGTGCAATGAACTTCAACGTTCCCTTCTTCACAAAAGCGTGTCCCATGCTCAATGGCATTTTGGATGGCTTCATAAAATGGGTCGCTGAAATGTGGCCCAGATGCCATCCATGATCTTTCATAATTACTATCTATTGATTGCCATAATGTTTTGGCGCACTCGTCGAAAACATCAGAGCCAAGTTGAGGAAGCTCTCTATCTAAATCCCAGCATTCATTTTCGGGCAATAACCAACGTTTCGGTCTAATTCCTCCAAATATACCTGTATCTGTATATACTTTTCCTGCTTGAAATAGCTCATCATGACGTTGGCGAGCGATTTTTAATACTTGTACAATGGGAGATTCTGGAGTGATTGTTACATGAGATTCTTGGATAATTTCTCCAATTTCTGATAATCCACCTTCAATTGTTAAATCTCTATCAAGCATGGGCTGGCATATTTAAAATAAAGGTAAATATATTAACAATTTATTTTTGTATGTCAAGCAAGCGCCGCTAATTATTTATTACTAAAGGCAACGATTATGTCACACAACTCCCTACTTAGCGAAGTTTAGCATATTTTAGATTTTTTTTAGGTTTTTTTAATAATGTTTCGATATGCTCTGTGCATATTTTAACCAATTATTATGAAAAAAAATAATAAATTGCTGTATGAGATGGAATTTGAGTTGCAGCTGCGAAATTATAGTCCTAAAACGCAAAAAACCTATATGTATTGTATTGAAAAGTATTTGAATTATGATGATGAGGCAAAAAGAAGATGTAATATTCAAAATATAAAGAAATTTTTGTTAATGAAAGCGCAGAAAGGTTGTGGGCCTGTTATGCAAAATTTGTATTTATGTGCGATAAAATTTTTCTATTTTAACGTCATGAAACGCCGTAAAGCAATACATGTGCCGTATGCTAAGCGGCCAAAAAGTACGCCCTTAACACTCTCGAGAGAGACGGTACTCCAGATAGTGGGGGTCATCAATAACTATAAACACAAGCTTATAATACTTTTGGCGTACGGTGCAGGGCTTAGAATAAGCGAAATAACCGATTTAATAGTAAGGGATATTAATTTAATGGATCGTACAATTTTTGTGAGGAAGGGTAAGGGTGCTAAAAGAAGGTTCACTATATTACCTGATAAATTATGGTATAAATTAAAGGTATATTTGCAGAATAAAGGGCCTTTTGATTATGTATTTGAGAGTAATAGAGGAGGGAAGCTGCATCCGAGAACCGTGCAAAAAGTGTTTAAAAATGCGCTTAAAAAGTCAGAAATTGATGTTCCGGCAACTTTTCATACTTTAAGGCATAGTTTTGCTACGCATTTGATTGAAAACGGTACCAATTTGCGTTATGTGCAAGCGCTTTTGGGGCATTCCAGCATTAGGACAACTCAGATCTATACACATGTGAATAAAAAGGCTTTTGAAACTATTAAAAGTCCGCTTTAAGTAGGCTTTGATCCGCCTTGGGCTTGAAAAAAGTCTTATTTTCTGGTATGATATAAGTACAAAATCGCAAAATACACAAATAACAAAAATAAAAATGAAAAAACTAGTATTACTTGTTTTCACATTATTTACTTCAATGCTCTTTTCAGGAGTAGTTTTCGCGCAGGAAGGTCCGCCTGAAATTGTGGATCCTTTTGCTACAGAACCAGCAGCACCGGAAGCTCCACCTGAAGACGAAGCTCCACCTGCTTTAACGCTTCCGGCAGCGGAACCTCCAGCTGAAGAACCGCCACCTGCAGCAGAACCACCAGCAGAAGAGCCTCCGCCAGCAGAAGAAGCTCCGCCTGCTCCTGCACATGCAGCAGCTCCGGCACCTTCATATTCTGGAGGTCGAACTGTTGATAGTGGTCCAGGGCTCGCATTAATTGGGCTTGGTTCTTTACTTGGAGCTGGACTTTTCAGACGAAAAAAGAAATAGGCATTTGCTATTTCCCGTATTGTTTTGATAAATTCATTGATTGAATGAGGGAATTTTCCAGACTTTCAGGTTCATCTGTGCCTATTCTATATATTTTGCCATTCTTCATTTTGATTTCAACTGCATCAAAGCCAGAAACATTAAAAATCACAATTCTAGGCCACAGCCATAATCTTATTCCCCATCCATAATACCAATGATTCCTTACTGCTTTTGCAGATGTAATTTCGTTTAAATCAAAGCTTTTTTTGAATATGCCATAACCAAATTTGATCCGCAGCTTATTTCCATCAATCGATACATTAAGTGTTGAAAAAGATGCAATAAGAAATAGAATTGCAAGCATGAATGTTAGCATAAGTGGCTCATATTCAGCTTGCACAAAAATCACACTAAAAAGAATTGAAACAGCGATTAAAACAAATATCATTAAATGTCCGATTTGTGTGTGGTTGTATTGCATCAGAGCGAGATTATTTCTTCTTCTCTAACATGGATTTTGCCAGCAGGCCAGAAATATGTGCGAGGCCATTTAGAGCGTGCATGGTTACAAACAATGAAAATACTCCAACAATCCCTATAATAATTGCTGCAAAATAACTATTTAAAAAGCAAATGTTGTTTGGTCCGAAACAAAAAGTTCCCTGAATTATGCCAATATCACTAAGGTAATATATAACAGGAGTCCCAATTAAGCTTATTGAAACTGAAAGGAGTGTGACTAGTACTGTAAAGGAGATTATACCTAATGGGAATTTGATGAAAAGATAACCTAAACTTTTCCAGGTGAATGAGTCTTTAAGATATGCTTTTATCCAATTCCAGAATCCTTTACCG
>JBHPDK010000008.1:0-37805 GCA_042577965.1 Patescibacteria group bacterium | reverse complement strand
TAAATATTTTGCATCGTAATCATTTTTAACTTCTGCTTTGATCTCATCAACAAACTCAGTAAAGTCTTTACAAGCCCCAGCAGCAGCTGCCTCAAGTTTTTCCTTACATACATTACATTTGCGATAAGTTTCGGCTGTACTATCTTTTACACATTTATCATATGTTTCCTGATGTTCTTTTTTACAATTACTAAAATAATCACTAGTATATTTAGATGTATCATAATTACCCTTACAACTGTCTCTGTCAGGGCCTGGTTCTTTATTAGCACATGCTTTGCATGCTGTTTGTTGACTTCCGCTTAATGTATCACAATAACTTGCTAAAATATCGTCAGTATCACAAGCTTGAGTGTCTTGATCTAAAGTATCTTTACAATTTGCCTTATCAGCATCTATTAGGTTTTGAGTATTAACAATGCATTGTTCACAGCCTAAACCCAATGCATCATATTTGGTTTGATCATCGTAATATTCAAAATAACAAGTTTCATCTATCACCACTTCAGCAGCTTTCGCTACATTCCCTAAAATCCCGCTATTTAAAAAAAGAACCAATGACAGGCTTATTAATTTAATTAACAGTTTTTTTTTATTTTTCTTTTGCATCTGTCTCCAGAATTATTTTTTATTGTGTTGGTGTTTGGGTTTCGTCAATTTCTCTTGGCATGTAAGATAGCGCTTCATCTTCGTCCACCAGGTCAGCTTCCATAAGATCCTGTAAAGATTTTTTCATTGTCTGCATGCCTTCCTGAGTGCTTGTTTCAATTATTGAATCAATTTGATGTGTGTTTCCTTTTCTTATCATATTTGCAACTGCATGATTTCCAAATAATATTTCAAAAGCTCCAATTCTGCCTTTTCGGTCTTTTGTTTTTAAAAGATTTTGCCACACAACAGCTTTAAGTGCTTCACCAAGCTGCGCTCTGATTTGATTTTGCTGACTAGAAGGAAAGGCATCAATAATACGATCAATTGATTCGGCAGCTCCACTTGTATGAAGTGTTCCAAGTACCAAATGGCCTGTTTCAGCTGCAGTAATTGCTAATGAAATTGTTTCTAAATCACGCATTTCACCAATTAAAATTACATCCGGATCTTCACGCAAAGAAGCTTTAAGTGCACGTTGGAAGCTTAAAGTGTGCGTTCCAACTTCTCTTTGATCAATTACAGATTTTTGAGATTCATGAATAAATTCAATCGGATCTTCAATTGTAATAATATGCTTAGACATATTTAAATTAATCTCATTCACAATGGCAGATAGGGTAGTTGATTTACCTGAACTTGTAGGCCCAGTAACAATCACAAGACCATTATGGAATTGAGGAATTTTTTTAAGCTGTTCAGGGAGGTTAAGCTCATCCATTGTATAAATCTTATTTGGAATAACTCGGAATATAGATCCGATTCCTTTTCTCTGAACAAACGTATTCACCCTAAAACGTGCAATTCCTTCCAAATCAATTGAAAAGTCAAGATCCAGCTTTTTTGCAAAGTGTCTTTTTTGCTCATCTGTCATTATTTCCAGTAAAAATTCTTCAGCCATTTTTTTGGAAAATGGTTCATGCTCTTCAATTCTAATTAAATCTCCATTGATTCTAAGTATTGGCTTAGAGCCAGTAGTTATATAGATGTCAGAAGCTTTGTACTGAATAGCTGTCCGAAAGATTTTTGATAATTTTAGGTCCATTTCAGGCAAATTTATTAAATTCATATTATTATATCATAATATTGCTTCTAAATCAACCTCAGAGGGGCTTATTAAAGGGAATTTTCTTTAATTTCTTCAAGCAATTCCAGAGCCTGTTTTTGAGACTCAACTCTCACAAGTCTGCTTCTGTACTTTGCGGCATTTTTAAAGCCTTTTATGTAAGCAGCTAAATGTTTTCTCATTTCAAACATTGCGCGGGTTTCTCCTTTTGTTTCAACACTTAAAATTATATGTTTTTTTGCAATTTCTATCCAATTCGGCCTTTTTTTCAGTTTTTTGTATTTTGGATGGAGTTTCGCGTAAATATCATTCATTATTAAAGGATTGCCAAAAGTTGCTCTTCCAACCATTATTCCATCAAGATTTTTTAGCTTTTCTAAGGCAATTTCAGGCGAAGTAATGTCACCATTCCCAATAACAGTAATTTTAACTAATTTTTTAATTTTATATATTGGATCCCAGTCAGCCTGACCACTGTAGCCTTGTTTAGTTGTACGGCCATGGATAGTCAAAGATTTAGCCCCGGATTCCTCCAAATTAAGGCAAAAATCAACAAACGCCTGCTGCTCATATTTGCTAAAACCAATACGCATTTTAACTGAAACCGGCAATTTTGTGTTATCAACCACTGATTTTACAATTTCAGCAGCCAGATCCGGATTTTTTAGCAAAGCAGATCCATGCTGCGAATTAATTACATTCCGTGCAGGACATCCCATATTAATATCAATACCATCAGCCCCCATATTTTCAACATATTTAATAGCTTCTTTAAAATGATCAGGATGTTTGCCAAAAAGCTGAACAATTAAAGGTTTTTCGCTCTTTTCAAATCCTATTTTTTTTATGGATTTTTTACTTTTATATTTAAGCGCGTCAGCTGAAGTAAATTCACTAAAACAAACAACCTCCGGAGTATACTCTTTAATAAGTTGCCTGAAAGCAGAATCCGTATAACCTTCCATAGGAGCAAGTGCAAGAATTGGCCTCTTTACTTTATCCCATGAGAAAGCCATATTTTTAGAATTTATTAAGATCTACTTCTCCTTCTTCATGTTCTTCATCCTGCGGAAGTACATTTTCAATTGCACCCCATTCACTATCTTCATGTTCAGGAACAATTAAAGTAACTTTATCGCCAATCTCAGCTCTGAAATAAGTAACAGAAGCAAGTAAAACTTTATAAACTTTACCCTGACACATTACTTTAAACTGACCATCTTCCTGAGTTAAAGTACCAACAATCTTTCTTCTCTCAGCAGGTCCGATTTGTTTATAAATAAACGATCCATCGTCCTGAATAGTCAACTTAAGAACATCCCCAGGTATTAATTTAGATTTACTTGCATAGTTTGCAGGCACCGGGTAATTTCTTTTATCAGGACCAATCATTTCCTGACCATTAAATACACCTTCAACGATTTTCCCTTCAGGAGAATCAGAAGTGGTAAGTTCTTCAGCAGATTTTTCGTATTTTTCTTTTAAATCTGATTTTTTCAGCCCAAGTTCAGTAAGAAGCGATTTTGCTGACCGTATAGAAGATTCAGCGTTTTCGAGCATCTCTTGAAGTAAGGCAATTTTAGAAGCTTTAGCCATTTTATTTTTGTTAAATTTTATTAGGCATATATTATATCAAATTTTTCGCAGTACTAAAATGCTTTTTTCTGTTTTCTCTTTTGCATATAGTTTTGAAGAAGAGCCCTTCTTGTGATTCCAACATTAGAGAAAATTCTGAATGTAAACACAACAGTAGCTGCTAAATATAAATCAAGTCCGAGTTTATCACCTAAATACGTGATTGCTATCGCAAGTACAACATTAAAGAAAAGCCCTGTTAAAAATATAATCGCGTCATAATTATCTTTTGTTACCTCAGCTCTGATCGCACCGAAAATAGCATCCAGAATACCAATACTTACTACTGCTGTATATCTGGTTAATTCAATTGGTATTGGTATATTTACCGCAAAACCAATAATGATTCCTACCAAAACTCCAATAAGAGCCCAAATCATAAATTAAACATTTAACAATTAACATTTGACAATTAACAGGATAAATAGTCAATTGTTAAAAGTCAATAGTCAAAGATCAATCTAGCGCCTTCTAAAAATCACTTTATCACCACTGACACTTGAAATTCTAAGATCAATATAAGTAAGCGAATCAGTATAGATATTTAGCTTGTTTAAAACATTTTTTAGTCTACTATACTGTTCCTGAAGTGTTAAATTTATGTCTAACCAAATTGTAAATTCCCTTTCAGTCTTCAAATGGATCTCTCTTTCACGCGATTTAAATTCAGCATCCAACACCTTCATCCCAAAAATTTCTTCATAATCATAAATTGCATCTAAAATATACTCCAAATTTTCACGCTGTAATGCATATTGCCCTAATTCAAGCGGTTTTTCAGTATTTAATTTAATGTATGGAAGATTAGGATTTTCATAATCCTGCTGAACCAAAAGTCCAATTTCATTAATAATAAATTTTCTCTGGTTATCTTCAACTAAATTTAATAGATTAGCAGCCTCAGGAAAGTTTAAATATTCCATTACAAGTGTGTCGGGATATGCCTTTTTTATGCGCAGATTTTCAATTTCAGGATATTGATTTTTTATATGCTGCTCAATTTCACCTGTATTTAGAAAAACCAGATTTTTGCCTTTGTGAACTGCTAAAAATTCTTCAAATTTTGAGTTTTCCTGAATAATATTGTCGCCGTATATTTTCCAATTTTTGATTTGAAAGAAGTTAGTAAAAGCAGTTAGATAAAGGAAAATCAGTATCAATAAAATGCTTCCTCCAATTATCAGCCATTTTTTTAAAGGAAACTGATTTTTATATCGCACCTTTAATTCACCTGAATACTTAGTTTTTTTAGCTTTTTTAGGCAGTTTTTTTAAAGACTGCATCTTCCTGTGAGCATAAGGAGATCTAATTTCCTGAATCTTACTGTTTTTAGATGCCTTTACACGTCTTCGTCCTTTTTTTCGTTTTAAAAAAGCCATACAATGAACTTTATTAATTAATAAAGCTTATTTTCCTTCTTGCATTTTAAGCCTTCTTTCGCGCGCTTTTGCCTTGTTTCTGCGTTTGCGAAGTTTGCTTTTTGGCCTTTGTTCATGCACATTATGCAGACCATGTTGTTTTGATGAGCTTCGATTACTCATGAGCAGGTTTAAGTGATTGTAATAGGTCTTCCATATGATGAGTATCCTTTTGGATAAGCTCAAAATATTCCTGCTCAACTTTATATAGGATTTTGAGGACTTTTACAAGCTCTTCTTCGTTTAATTTTGAAGCAGCTTCTAAATATTGCTCATTTTCCTCTGGAGGAAATAGTTTTAGAATATCTAAAATATGTTTTATTTCTGATTGTAAAAATTCTTTTTTATTCATAATTAAATTGATCTGTTAGAATCTAGTTTGTCTCTTTTTGTCTTTACTATGTGAACTACAGCATCTCCGATTTCTTTTACTGCATCAGCGCTTATACTAATAGCTTCTTTTAATACAAATCCAATACTGCTTGCGAATCCTTTTGTAAGTTTAAATCCTCCTCTTGCAGCACCTTCACTTGTGTTTATAATCCAGTTTTTAACAACAGGAGCATATTCATCAATTTTTTCTCTTCTTTTATTAGAAAGTATTTCTTGATCATCAGCAGATTCTGCTCTTTGTTTTTTTACAAATCTTTTACGTGTTGCAGTATTAGCTTTCTTACAGTTTTTAACCATTGATACATCATAACTAGTTTTTTCTTTTTGTAATCTTTGTGCTTCTTCTATATTACCTGCATCTACAGCTTCCAAAATTGCTTCATTAAGCCTATTAATTATATTAAATTCCGGTGATTGATACATAACCACCCCTTCTGATTGTTGCTGAACGTCTTTACGTCTAGTAGCAACGTCAGGATGCAGAGCTTCAAAAGGTGTTTCTTTACCTTTACCGCCTTTGTCTTCATCTAAGTTTTTATCCGGATCTGCAATATTTGCCATGTTTATTTTTATTTAAGTTTCATAATATATTAGCATATTTTGGGCAAAAAAACAATACTTCGCTTGCAATTTTTTCTAACTTAAGTAGAATACAAAGGCACTTAAATTAAAAAGATGTCAAAAGTTTGCAAAATTACAGGAAAGAGACCTTCTGCAGGTAATAATGTGAGTCATTCAAATCGCAAAACAAAGCGAAGATTTCTGCCAAATATAATGAAGAAAAAAGTATTTAATCCTCAAACAGGAAAGTGGGAAAAGATGAAGATTTCAGCTCATGGTCTTCGAATTCTAAAAAAGAAAATGAAATAAATTCCTATATGGTATCGGCTTTTTTAGGCTTGAATGCTTTTAGTTTTGATAGATATATAAATGGTGTATCTAGTAATGCTACAAGGGCTTTTATCAAATATGTGAATATAACTATCTGCCAGAAATTTTCAGCATTTGCTACAATTCCGTATAAACCTACAAATGTAAAAAATACTGAATCTACTAATTGAGAAACTAAAGTTGATCCATTATTTCTAAGCCATAGGTGCTTTCCTTTAGTCCATTTTTTAATCTTATTAAATAAGAAGATATCCAAATGTTGAGAAATCAAATATGACAACATTGAAGCTATTACAATTCTTGGAGCTAATGTGAAAATTGTAGATAGAGTATTATGTAAAAATGCACCTTCATCCAAAACCGAAGGCGTATACCACATTAAAAACTGAGACATTACTATAAAGAATAAAGAGGCAAAAAATCCAAGCCACACTGCCTGGCGCGCTTTTTTATCACCTAAATGTTCACAAATAATATCAGTTCCTAAAAATATTGAAGCATATAAAACGTTACCGCCTGTTACTTCCCACGAAAAAAGGTTCATCATTTTAAGAACAAAAATGTTCATCAAAACCGCTTGTACAGCTATTAAAGCGAGTAACCAGTGAAATCCAATCCTGAATGCAATCAGAATGAAAGTGAGCCCTGCAAGAATCTGCAGAACAAAGATAATATTATTGTCCATTTTTGTGTGGTTTTAGAGAAAATTATTTACGACATTGAATATATCATATTGTTAAGTTAAAATCTAACTATGAATCAATTTGATGTTATTGGAATTGGCGGTGCAACTGTGGATCATCTAAATATAGTTGAAAAATTTCCTGAAAAAGATCAAAAAGTTATACCAATTAAATCTTCGATACAGGGCGGTGGTCAGGCAGCTAATGCAATTGCATGTTTGGCTAGACTTGGTGCAAAAACCGGCATGATCGGGACAGTGGGAAAAGGGCCTGTTGGGCAGTTTGCAATAGATTCTTTAAAAGAGGAAGGTGTTGAAACAGGATGTATGGTAGTTCAGGAAGGCAGGGCACCAGCTTTATCTTCAATTATTATAGAAAAAGACAAAGGCAGTCGAACCATAATTGCTGACCGTGGAGATTTGGAAGAATTTGTGATTTGTGATGAAAATTATGAGCTGATTAAAAATGCAAAAATAGTGCATTCTGATGCGCATTTTCCAGAAGCTAATCTTGAGCTTGTGAAGTTTGCTAAAGATCAGGGAGTAAAAATTTGTATTGATTCAGAACCTCACACTCCTCATTCAGAAGAATTTGTTAAATATGCAGATTATTTAATTGTTTCGCGAAGTTTTGTTGAAGCAAAATTCGGCCAGGATTACGAAAAAGCTTTAAATGATTTTATTGAAATGGGCGCTGAAATTGCAATTGTGACTTTAGGTAAATATGGTGCTTGCGGACTGCAAAAAGGGGATAAACAGTGTACTTCGATTCCTGAATATGATGTTGGTCCGGTTGTTGATACGACTGGCGCAGGAGATGTTTTTCATGGTGCATTTTTATATGGAATTTTGCAGGAATGGGATTTTAAGAAAAATATGATGTTTGCAAATGTTTGCGCAGGAATGAAATGTAAATTTTTGGGAGGCCGCTTAGGCATGCCAAAATTTGGCGATGCTTTGAAAAATTTAGAGGATTGGAAACTCTAAACTTAATTATTTTTGAACGTTTTCATCCAAAAGTTTAGGAAGTTGAGGCTTTGGCATGTGCCTCATTTCATAATTAAGGAAAAATGCTAACAAAGTTCGAAGAGCAACTAACACTGCAAGAATAATAATATCGTTTATTGAAGGCTGTAAAAAAGTTTCAATAATATCGCGTCCAATAATAATTTCTAAACTTAAAATTAAATAATTACTAAGGTCGATTCTAATTTCTGTCATTAAAGGACGAACTGCAATTCGTTTAATAAAGCACCTTCCAAAAACATAAAGTACTTTAAGTACACCAATTATAATAATAGTTACGCCAATAACTTCGAGTACTATAACAACAAATTCTAAAAATGTTTCGATCATTTATTTTTTATTTTAGTTTTCGTATTATTATATCATTTTTTATTTACTTTGACAAATTTGGTCATTCCGATACCCTGTGCGTCAAATTCAAGTGGTTCACCATCAATAACCAATTTTGCACCTCCTAATTCCTGATATTCTTTAAATGAATCGTAAGGCATTAAAAACTCATCAGCATCTGATTCATCAGCAACACGGGCGGTTGTGTTCATTTGATTACCAATAATTGTATAGTCCGCTCCTGCTCCAGGTGTAACAAGATCACCAAAAATTCCAACAAGATCATTTTTTACAATTCCACATCCGTACCCAAATTTTAAATCTAAAACAGGATAATCCTCTTCTTCGCAAACTTCTATGCAAATTCTAGTTAATAAACTTTGAAGTTCAACTTTTAAATCATATGCTAATTCTATGTGCTGAACAAAATCAGGAGTTTTATTTCCAAAAGCATCAGTTCCATCTTTTCTATATGGGGGCCCTATTAATATGATGATCTCGTCACCAACTACTTTATCAACAACAATTTTATATTTTCTTTCTAATTCTAGTTTTGATCTGGCAAAGAATAAACCTAATATTTGCCCCATAATATGGTCTTTTCCATCCTTAGCTAATTCCCTAAGGGTTTTACTGAAATCATCAATATCTGAGTAGAGAACAACTACATCGTGTCTTTGCGGATCTTCTTCAATATCATCTTCAAGCCAAAGATCTGCAATTAATGAACCTAAATTTGCACTTATATCAATTCGTTTTTCTTCTCTTGCCATAATAGTACTTTCAAAAAAGCTCAGAGCATCATTAATAATTCCTCTTCTTGTTTCGTCATTTGCGCTTACAACTACTCCACCAATTCTTCTTTTCCCATCAGCCATTTCAATTTCAAGGTCATGTATTTCACCCTCTTCATCAAGAGTTTCTCTTATAAATTTGAACATGTCAGCTTCTGTATTTGTCCTATCACCATCAACTAAAACAGAATAGGATTTATCTTCATAAGGACTTCTTTCGCAACTAAAAGCAAGAGGTTTTCCAATCACTTTACTTAAATATTTACATAATTCTGTACAAATAGTTGGCCAATCCCTATAGTCGTGTTTTTTTAAAATTTCCCGTTTTTTTGCTGCAATTAATTTTTTAATTTCATATTGAAGTCTTGTATTTAAAAAAGTATCAACCATTGCACTCATACATGCACTTTTAGCAAAAATTAGAGGATGCACTTCTTTGCTTTCCAGATCATATTCCAAATAACCGAATTCATCGTCACCAAAACATAATTTAAATGTTAACTTACAACCATCGTCTGTAGGTTCAATTATATAGTCAACTTTTAAATCTTTATCTTTATAAGGTTCCCATTTTACATTTTTATATGGATTTTCAAGTAATACTTCATTTTCATTGTCTTCTTCGTTATCTTTGTTAACATCATCGTCATTATTTTTTATTGTATAGCTAAATGTTTTCAACGTGTCATTATCAGGATCAGGATTAGTATAAAGCATTCTAACACCTTTGAGTTTTGCAATTAGCGAAAGAGTTTCTGAGATTTTTTCCAATACAGCTTCAGCTGCAACTTTGAATTTTTTATTTCTTGTATCATCAATTACTTCATCTAATGATGTAAGTGCATCAGCTCTGAAATCCCCTTCTAAAATACTTTTTAAAATATCGTAGATTAATTGATTAATATTTGTAACCGCAGCAATTACTTCAGGATACTTATATAATTTAAATGTAGAGAGTTGTTGTAAGACTTCTTTGAAGATATCGAATAAATCTTTTTTCTTTGCTACAAATTCTTTTAATTGATCTTCTATTTCATTCATATCAAAATAATCACCTGGAATTGTTTCCCTAAGTTTAAGGATTAATTCCGCAATAGCTTTTCTGTTGAATCCAGTAAGATATTGACTACTCAAAATAGCAGCAGTCATTATTCTTGTTTCTAAATTTATAGGACGAACTATTCCTTCTCTTTCTTCTTCAGGGTTTTCTTGGTCCTCTTTAATTTTTCTTTCATAATAAGCTTCAGCTAATTCAAGGGCTGAATCCAGGTATCTTTGATCATCTCTTTCTATTCGATTTATTAAATCTGACATATTTGCAATTTATTGGTTACTTAACATACTAAATTTCGAATATAATTGCAATATGTGTTAATATTTTGTCGCACTTAATCATAATTAAATGGAAAAAAAGACACTTTATTTATTAAGGCATTCTCAGTCTCAATATAATAAAATTGGCATTATTCAGGGGGATGTTGATACTCCTTTATCTAAAGAAGGCAGAGATGAAGTTAAAAAAATGGCACATATTTTTAAACAGTTTGAATTAAAAAATATTGTGCATTCTCCTTTGGCACGAGCAAAAGAAACTGCCCAGTATATTAACGAACATTTAAATTTACCTATTAATTCCAAAGAAGATTTAAAAGAAATGGATTTTGGAGCATGGAGTGCGCATGCAAAAATTGAAGAGTGGGATAAATTCAGAAGGCCTTTTTATGAATTTGGGCAGGCTCCTCCAGGAGGTGAATCAAAAAATGATCTTTTTAAGAGAGTTGAAAAAGCAATTCATGAAATTTGTGAGGAAGTTGATGATGATCCTATTTTAATTGTTGCCCATGGAATGGTTTACAGAGCTTTATTAGGAAAATGGTTTACAAATGACACTGAAAAAGAGATTAGGCAGTTAGAAATGCATAATCTTTCTTTATATAAAGTAGAGGTAGAGTTTGATAAAGACAGAATTTTGCCAATTAAATATAAATATATAGATATTTTTAAACTATAGTATGCCTTTTTTTGCAGATCTACATATTCATTCAAAGTATTCAAGGGCTACAAGCAAGCAAATGGACCTTGAGAATTTGTATAAGTGGGCGCAACTTAAAGGGATTAGGGTAATTGGGACTGGTGATTTTACTCATCCTGAGTGGTTTGTTGAATTAAGTGATAAATTGGAGCCAGCAGAGGATGGTTTGTATAAATTAAAAGACTCAATAGCGCGCGAAATTGATAAAGAAGTGCCGGTTTCGTGCAAAGCTGAGGTTAGATTTTTACTTAGCGTTGAAATTAGCTCAATTTATTCAAAAGGCGAGAAATGCAGAAAAGTTCATAACATTGTTTTTGCACCTTCGCTTAAGGAAGCTTCAAAAATTAACTCAGAACTTCAAAAAATTGGGAATTTAAAATCAGATGGCCGGCCAATCCTTGGCCTTGATAGTAAAAAACTGTTGGAGATTTGTTTGGGAGTTAGCGATAGATGTTATGTGGTACCAGCGCATATCTGGACTCCTCATTTTGCAATGTTTGGTTCAAAAACAGGCTTTGATTCTATTGAAGAATGTTTTGATGAACTTAGCGATAAGATTTTTGCTGTTGAAACTGGCCTTTCGAGCGATCCTCCTATGAATTGGCGGCTTTCAAAACTTGATAATGTTACTTTGATCTCAAATTCAGATGCGCATTCTCCAATAAAGCTTGCCCGTGAATTAAATGTTTTTGATTGTGAACTTAGTTATGATGAAATGTTTAATGCAATTAAAGAGGGGAATGGTAAAAAGTTTTTAGGAACAATTGAATTCTTCCCTGAAGAAGGCAAATATCATTATGATGGACATCGTGTTTGCGAATATAGTTGCAATCCACAGGAATCTATAAAAAATGATTTAAACTGCCCTGAATGCGGTAAGCCGCTAATTTTAGGAACAATGCACAGAGTGTCTGAATTAGCTGACCGTGTAAAAGGAGGGGAGCATAAACGTGCATTCCCATTTAAATATTCGATACCTTTATACGAAATTATTAGTGAAGCATATAAAGTTGGAGTAAATTCTAAAAAAGTAATGAATGAATATCACAATTTAATTACGAAAATAGGTAATGAAATGTACATTTTACTCGAGGCCCCATTAAAAGACATTGAAAAAGAAACAGATTTATTTATAGTGGAAGGGATAAAAAGAGTTCGCGAAGGAAATGTATATGTAAAACCTGGCTTCGACGGCGAATTCGGAAAGATTAGTATTTTTAAAGACAATGATAAATATGAAAAGCAGCCTCAAATACAATTATTCTGAAATTTTAAATGAGCAGCAGCTGGATGCGGCCCAAACCATTGATGGACCTTTGCTTATCGCAGCAGGTCCAGGTAGTGGCAAAACCCGTACGATTATTTATCGTACTTTATATATGATTCAGGAGAAGGGGATCGATCCAAAAGAGATTTTACTTATAACTTTTACAAAAAAAGCAGCAAATGAAATGCGAGAAAGATTAAGTGAATTAATTGAAGGCGATGAATTACCTTTTGTCGGAACTTTTCATTCACTTTGTTTAACAATTCTGCGAAATTATGCATTTAAAATTGGTCTTGAAAAGAATTTTAAGATTTATGACCCAACTGACCAAATTGAATTATTACAAGATACAATAAAAGGCGCTAAGAAGAAGGCTTTGTCGGATTTATTAAAAAGAATTTCAAAACTTAAAAATGATTTTATTTCGCCTTTGGAAGCGCCGCTTGAACTTCAGGAAGTGTTTAGAAATTATGAAGGAGCAATGCGCAGCAAAAATGCTGTGGATTTTGACGACTTAATTATTAAAACAGTTAAACTTTTACGAAAACATGATGAAGTTTTAAACGCACTTCCGTTCAAATATATTTCAGTTGATGAATATCAGGATACAAATAAAGCCCAATACGAATTAATTAAATTAATTGCTAGCCGCGATAAAAATATTTGTGTGATCGGTGATAGTGATCAGGCAATTTATGCATTCAGAGGTGCGAATGTTCAGAATTTTTTACAGTTTGGGGAGGATTTTGAAAATGTAAAACTTGTTAAACTTGATAAAAATTATCGTAGCACTCCTCAAATAATAAATGCATCAGATAAAGTTATTGAAAAAAATGATGAAAGAATGCAAAGAGATTTAAATTCAATTAAAGAGGATGGTGCTTTGGTGAAAATTGTTGAGGCAAATAATGACCGGGCAGAAACAGATTATATTTTGCAGACAATAGATATAAAAATGGGTGGTATTTCGCGTCAGTCAAAGGATTTAAAAAACATTGAAGATAATGATGACGCTCGAAAATTTAGTGATTTTGCAGTTTTATACAGGACTCATTTGCAGGGCAAAGCAATTGAAGATGCATTTTTAAAAGCTGGTATTCCTTATCAAATGGTAGGAGCGATTCCTTTTTATGACCGAACAGAAATTAAAGATATTTTAAGTTATTTAAGGTGCATTTATGATCCAAATGATGAAACTTCAATGAAAAGAACTATTAAAAAGTTCGCAAAAGGAGTAGGTGATTCAACAATTGAAAAAATTATTAACTATTCAACTGTTTACGAGATTCCTTTTTATCAGTCCTGCCTTGAACTCGACACACTTTCACTCACTAATGATCTCAAAAAATCTTTAGGCGAATTTATTCGAATGCATGAAAATTTCAGAAAATATGCTAGCGAAAATAAACTTTCTGATTTAATTAAATTTGTTCTTCATAAAATTACATATTTTGAAACTTATAAAGATAAAAAACGTCAGGACCATGTGTTTGAATTAATAGGATTCAGTTTGCAATTCGATGACACGCCCCCATTTGAAGGCCTAAAAGCATTTATTGATGAAACTGCTTTAATGCAGGATAAAGACGTCTATGATCAAACCAAAGACGCGGTTACTTTATTAACAATGCATGCATCAAAAGGTCTTGAATTCCCAATTGTTTTTATTGCAGGTGCTTCAGAAGGCCTCACACCTTATCAATTTAATGAAGACGAAGTTAACGAAGAAGAAGAACGAAGACTTTTTTATGTTGGAATGACGCGCGCGCAGGAAGAACTTCATATAATTCATGCAAATGAACGAAGTTTTTTTGGAGATAAGCATGAAATGGAGCCTTCGAGATTTTTGGCGGATATTCCAGAAGAATTTGTGGAGAAAAAAGAGCAGGAAAGGGTGATGCGTGAAAAGAAAAAAGAAGTGCCGGATGAACAGGAGTCTTTATGGTAAAATAGAATCATGAATATTTATAATCCAAAATTCAGGGAAGCAAGGGCGAAGTGTGAAGATTGGAGAACATATAGAATATTGCAAATGTTAGATGAGGATGAAGAAGAGGAAATAGACGAAGATGACTTACCTCGAACATCAGAGGATGTTGATATCGTTTTAAGCTGGGATAAACCTAAAGACTCCTAAGCCCTTCAAACCTAACTAATTCTAAAGCAGTTTGCTCACCAAGCATTTCTTTTGAGAGTGCATCGTCGTAGTCAGAGTCGTAAACTACTTTTGTTATACCTGCATTTATAATCATTTTTGTACAAATGCTGCATGGATGGGTGTTGCAGTAAAGTACTCCGCCTTCGATGTTTATGCCAAATTTTGCTGCTTGGGTAATCGCATTTTGTTCTGCGTGTGTTCCGCGACATATTTCGTGGCGCTGGCCAGAAGGGATTCCCATTTTTTCCCGGAGGCAGCCACCGAGTTCTTTGCAGTGTTTCATTGTGCGAGGTGCACCATTGTATCCGGCTGTTAATTGTTGATTGTCTTTTGAAATTACAGAGCCGACTTTTCGTCTTAAACAAGTCGATCTTTGAGCCCAGTTAACTGCATTGCCCATAAATACTTCGTCAAAGCTTGGTCTTTTATCTTCTGATAGAATTCCTAAAAAATGATCGATTTTTGCTTCAAGTTCTTTTAATTCACCTTCGTTTACTACTAAAAAATTAACCATTTCCAGGCACTTTGCGACTTGTTGGCCGTCTGCAGGCTGGCCTTTGCCTTTTTCTATATCAAGTTTTGCTAAAATATCTTCTTCACTTACTGAATCGCCTTTGCGGGCACGTGAAAGTACTCGATCTACTATTGTTTCAGGCTTTGAACTTATTCCAACTAAATAAAAGTCTGGCAAAACTTTTAATTCTTTTACTTCCATTGGATTCCTGATTCCATCAATTACATAGTTTTTGTCAGGATT
Organism: Patescibacteria group bacterium; assembly: GCA_042577965.1. Classification (GTDB taxonomy): domain Bacteria; phylum Patescibacteriota; class Gracilibacteria; order UBA1369; family PNNO01; genus JAUVDZ01. The sequence goes on along the minus strand of JBHPDK010000008.1, from coordinate 22,708 downwards.
TTTTTCAACTTCTTCGCGTATTTTGCTGGCAAAATAGGTTGCTCCATTTTTTTCTCTAAGTTCATTGCCGATTTTTTGTAAATTTTCGCGGGTGTGCTCTAATCCTTGCTCTGTTGCTTCTTCACGTACAACATTTGATAATGAAATATATTCAAAATCTTTATTTTGAAGGATTTTAGCAAGCTCTCCTTTGCCGCAGGCAAGGTAGCCGGTTAGCCCAATATGCATAATCGTTTCTTTAAAATACAACGCCAGTTTAGTACTTTTAAGCTCTTTTAAGCAATACTTTTTTATTGAAGTAGAATAATAACAGGAATGCTAAAATTGAAGTTCCTCCAGTGATAAGTAATGGTAAATAATACCCATAATGTTCACCTAAAGGTCCAAAAATAAATGAAGCTACAGAAATTCCAAGAATTGAAGTTAATGAGACTATACTTGAATTCCCGCCAATTCTTTCGATATTAAAAATTTTAACAATTCCATAAAAAATACTAAAAATCATGGCTCCGTCACCAATTTCATGAATACATCTGAATATAAATGATATCCAAACATCACTTTGAATAGAAAATAAAACATGACCAATACCAGAAACTAATAATCCAAAATAAAATACATGTTTAGGATCCATACCTTTTTGTACTTTTCTTCCAAAATAAATTTCAGCTATAGCTAAAAGCACTATTGCTGATGCCATATATAATCCCATTGTTCCTAAATCTAAACTAAAATTATGTTTTAGAAATAAAGTATAAGAAGTCATCTCAGCTCCATAATGCAAACTAAATAAAAAAACTATAAGCATAAAAAACAGCACCTCTTTTTTAAAAATATCGCGTTTATATTCAAATAATTTAAATTTAAAAGTTTGTGTAATTGGAAGAAATAATGATCCTATGGCTGTAATTATAAATAAAACAATTATTGCAATAATTGTTACTTCAAAACCAAATGTGTTAATTACATTTCCGCCTATGGCAATTCCTATAACTGATAAAAATGTAACAATTCCCAGATATTTACCAATTTGTTTTGAAGATTTGGCTGGATCAACAACCCTAAAGGCAAGTGAATCAATTGAAAGAGTGAATAAATTCTTGCCAAGTCCTCCTAAAATAAATGCAAAACCTAGTATAAATGCATTAGTAACTGTTAATAAGCCGGTAAAATAAACAATACTTAAAATAAGTGCATATAAAATTATTTTTTTAGATCGAATTCTATCATTCGCCACTCCTGTTGGAAGTGTACTAATAATTGATATCAAGTTAGCAAGTCCAATAAAAATCCCAACATGATAACCTGAAAATCCTTTACTCATTAAGTAGATTGGCAGATATAAACTAAATAAACCGTAAATAAATGCATGCAGGGCTTTAATAGTCGTTGGAAATACCAGAGTTTTTTTCGTAACCTTGTTCAAAATTTAACGTTTTAATATTTGGGTAAATCATTATAATAGACCCGATAACAATTAATAACCTAATTATGAAGAAATTACTATCAATTTTTATATTAAGTTTTATTGCTTTTAGCAGTACAGCTTTTGCGCAGGATCCGATGTACTTTGAAGCTGAACCTTTTTATCCAATTGAGCCTGATCTAGGAGAACTTGAAATCGAATTCATTCCATTGGAAGGGATTCCATTTGAACCATTAGAACCTTTTCCTTTTGATGAGCCTGAGGATCCATATTGGGATGATCCAAATATAAGCATTTCACTTGAAGCTGAAATTTTAGAACAAGGGCAAGTAGCATTAAAATGGACTAAATATAATGGATATGATTTTTTATGGTACAAAATAATGCATTCTCAGGTTTATGATGCACCTTATTATCCGATTGATCCTGAGCTTGATTATTTTGAAGATGTGAACAGAACCGGATATATGCACGAAGATATTCCTTTTGGTGATAATTATTACAGAATTTGTGTCATAACAACAGATGACAGAAGAGGATGCAGTAACACAGAAGATGTTTATTTTGATCCTGCTGCACCAATGTTTGAGCCAGAACCAGAACCAACGGAACCAGACAGACCAAGAGACGATGCAAAACCTGAATTAACAGATCAGCAAATTGAAAAATTAAAAAGCCAGAACACTAATGGAAGATCATTTGAATTTGGAAAATGGATTTGGAATAATTTAGCAATAATTTTAACTATTATTGCGATTCTAATTGCTGCATCAGGCTTTACTTTTGCTGCTAAACGTAAGCAAAAATCTATTTCAAAATACATGAACCAGATTGATGACACTTACAGCGAATATAAAATGAAAGCAAAAAGATGCGAAGCAGAATTATACAGATTAAAAGATATCGTTGATAACGAGCTTAAGTCAGGAAAAATCGATGATAGTGCTTATCACTTATTAATGCATAGAATCGAAGGATATATGGTTGATGTTCAAAAGCAAATTGTTAATGAAAAGTTTGGGGGGCTACCTGCTTCATTAAAAGAAGAAATGTTTAAAATGATGGAAGATGGTGAAATTACAGAAACTGAATTCGAAACAATGCAAAAATTAATTAAAAGATCCCAGCTTTCTGTTAGTGAACAGGATAGTTTATTACAACAAATAAAAGATTTTAAAAAACAGGATGAAGTAATGAAAAAAAGAGGAGGGAAAAGCTAATTAATAAAGAAAACATTCACCATTAAAATTGTTGCATAAATTGCCCATAACGCATATGGGACTAAAAGATATGCAGCAATTTTATTTGTATTATAAACACACCATATAAGAAGGAAAACCGAGGCTAAAAAGAAAGGCAGTATAATCAAAGCTCCGACTATACTGTGGAATCCAAAGAAAACTAAATTAAAAATAGCATTAAAAATTGCATTAAAAACAAAAAGGATAATTGTAAATTCACATTTTTTTAAACTCTTTTTTGGACCAAAAAGCACGATTATTGCTGAAGCTGCAATAAAAATAAACAAAATAGCCCAAACAAGCATAAATACCCATGACGCTGGTTGAAAAGTAGGCTTGTTTAATGCCAAGAACCATTCGTAGTTCTGTTCAGTAAATACAATTCCGCAGAGATAAATAATCATTGCAACTAACACGATTATTACTGCAAGAAGGAATTTTTTAAGTGGTTTGTACCAATTTTTCATGGTTTAACAAGTGTTATCTAACTTGCTGCATGTATTATACCCTAAACTTTTCCATTCTTTAATACCTCCAGCCATACTTTTAACATTTTTATAACCCATTTGGGTTAATATATCGTAAGCAGTTTTGCTTCTGTTGCCTGATCTGCAGTAAACAACTATTTCATCATCAAAAGAAATGTCTGCATCAAGAACAATATAAAAGTTTAATTGATCCAGGGTCATTAATTTTGAACCAATAATTTGACTTTCATCATTTTCTTCAACAGTTCTAACATCAATTAAGTGAAAATCATCACCGTTTTTCATTTTTTCGCCAACTGTTTTAGCTGCAATTTCATAATTTTGGATTTGTAGAACACTGGCCTGTAAATCATCAGTGTTGGGTGCAGACTGATCCGAGCAGGAATTGAATATTAGTATCGCAGAAATTAAAAATAATATTGGAAATAGTCTTTTCATGGTTTTTTATGTTATTACCAGAGTAAAATATAACATTTTACATGTTAACTGCAAGTAAACTTTTTTAAAAATTTTAAAAGGCGAACAAAAAAGTTTATTCGCCTTGAATGTGTATTTTTACGCGATTTTTTAAAAAGGAAGGTCATCTACTGTGACCTCGTCTTCTTTTTTATCTGCTTCAGTTGCAGGTGCAGCAGGAGCCGTTTCAGCTGCAGGAACAGCTGCTGGTTCTGCAGTTGGCGCTGGAGCAGCTTCCATTGGTTCCGGAGCCGGTGCATTATCCATTCCAGCATGATCAGCCTGCATTCCGCCAGTAACAGCGTCACCTTTTTTGTCTAGCATAATCATGTTGTCTGCTACGATTTCAGTTTTGTATCTTTTGCTTCCATCTTCAGCTTCCCAACTTCGTGTTTGAATTCGTCCTTCAATGTAACATTTGCTACCTTTTTTTAGATACTGGCCGCAAATTTCACCAAGTTTTCTCCATGCAACAATATTATGAAATTCTGCTTTATCCTGACGCTGACCTGACTGATCAGTCCATGATAAATTTGTTGCTAGTCCAAAACTGCTAACAACTTGTCCTCCAGGAATTTGCCGCATCTCTGGATCGCGTGTAAGGTTCCCGATTAACTGAACCTTGTTAAGTGACATTGCCATACTTCTTTAAGTTAATAATTTAAGCATGAGCAGTGTACTATATGAAGCAATCGATTTAAACAGATTTCTATTTACAACCACCTGGATTTATTTCCCCAACTATTTCTATTGGCTCACGAGTTAGATATAAATGATGAAGAAATCCCGAGAAATATCCAAAAATTAAGGATGCAATTATAGTAAGAGCTGTTATAGTTGTACGTGCTAATTGTTTTTTTGTAATTGTAATTGGTTTGATATGCATAAATATGGATTTATATTAGGTAGGAAGTGGCGGCTCTCGGTTGCTGAATTGCAGAGCGTTTTTGGATGTGAAGGCAAAACTGCAGAAGGTCAGGTTTGGATTAATGAGTTTGAAGAAGAACTTTCTGCGGATGTTTTGGCGCGTCTTGGCGGTACAATTAAAATTGTTAAGTTTTTTGATGAATGCTCGGATTTTGGTGAGGTTGAGAAAAAATTTATTGATCATTTGCTTAAGTTAGAGAATCAAAAGATTAAATTTGCACTTAGTTTGTTTAATTTTAATAAACAATTCTTAACAAAACATAAAAAAATTCTAAATAATTTAAAACGCGGACTTAAAGAAGAGAAAAGAGGCGCACGCTTTTTAAATAAGCCAAATCAGAACATTAAAAGTGTTGTTATTTTTGAAGAAAAACTTGATATAAAAAAGAGTGATTTAAATTTAGTAAAGTTTGATGGAAAATTTTTGCTTGGTTATTGTATAGCGGTTCAGAATTTTAAAAAATATTCTTATCGCGACTACGAAAGACCGGCCCGCGATTCAAAAAGTGGAATGCTTCCTCCAAAACTTGCACAGATCATGATTAATCTTGCCTGTTCTGGTGAAGGTGAATGCGTTTTATATGATCCTTTTTGCGGAAGTGGAACTGTTCTTATGGAAGGCTTATTAATGGGCAAAAAAGTTATTGGAAGCGATATAAGTGAAAAGGCAATTAAAGATAGTGAGCAAAATTTGCAGTGGCTTGGGAAGCATTTTGAAGTTGAACGAAGTTATGATTTGTTTTTAAAGGATGCAACGGAGCTTTCAGGAGGGGATTTTTCGATTTTGCCTGGCTGCGTGGTGTCTGAAGTTTATCTAGGTCCTCCTCAATCAAAATTACCTGCTGAAAAAGAGATGAAGGCGAATTTCAAAGAGATCGAGTCAATAATAATCGGAGCTTTAGAATCATTAAAAGGTATTTTGAAAGAGGGGAGCAATGTTGTTTTAGCTGTGCCTTTTTATAGAGGAAGGTCAGGAAATTATTTTTTACCAATGTTTAACAAGAATTTAGCAAATTTAGGTTACAATATTGAAAAATGGCCAAGACTTTCAACAGATAGAGGCGCACTTTTATATTTCAGGAGTGATCAAATTGTTGGAAGAGAGATATTTAAGCTAAAAATGGTTGAAAAATAGTTACAATTTATTTATAGTAGTTCTTGATCTCTAGATGATCACAATCCTTACACCCACGTTCTCGGGTAGCTCAATGGTAGAGCATCTGACTGTTAATCAGAGGGTTGGCGGTTCGAATCCGCCCCCGAGAGCCAAATTTTTTACATCGACTTTTGCTTTAGTTTAAGCCATAAATCCGTTCGGATTTCGTTTTTTGTTATACCTCAGACTGTACGCTATCCGAACTAATTATGATTTTTCCCCAAGTCTAACAGTCAAATAGTTTAAGATTTCTTTTGCAACATTTATACCATTTGCTTTTTCAAATCCTTGAAAACCTGGAGAAGCGTTTACTTCGCAAATTTTATAACCTTCTTTACCGAATAAGATATCTACACCAGCTAAATCTAAACCTAAAATCCTTGCAGATTCAACAGCAAGCCATTCAACTTCGGGTGTTAATTTAAAACTTTCCACGGTTCCGCCGCTTGAATAGTTAGCTTTAAAATCACCTTCTTTCCCAGTTCGAAGCATTGCTCCTATAGCTCTTCCTCCAATAACGAATACCCTAATATCTTTTCCTTTTTTTTCTGAAATAAATTCTTGTAAAATAAGGTTTAATTTTGCATTATCTACAGTAGCTTCAAGTAATTCAATTAAGTCTTCAAGTTGATCTCTATTATCAGAAAGTATGATTCCTTTTCCTTGGCTTCCTTCGGTTTTCTTTACAACTAGAGGGTATGAAAGATGTTTCTCGATAAATGAAATATTTAAAGGAAATTTTGCCAGTATTGTCTTTGGGATTGGAATACTATTTTGAGCAAGAAATTGAAGTGCAAGTAGTTTATCTTTTGCAATTTGGCGCGCGAAAGAGGTATTTAAAACAAAGGCATCACTTTGCTCATAATAACGTGTGATCATATGAGCGAAATATGTTGTATTATGCCTTGGAATAAACACATCAGGTATTTTAAGGGATTTTTCATTATAGTACAGGCTCTCTTTTCCGTCTGTACCTATTACAAGTTCAAATTTAAGTGGGTCAAGAAACTTGAATTTGTAACCCATTTTGAGGGCTTCATCTTTAATTCTTTTGTTACCATATGCTTTGTGATCTTTCTTGCTTGAAAGCAAATATATTTGCATAAGACGATAATTAAATAACGAAAGAAATCTACCATAATTAATATGAGATGTCTATGTTCAAAATTGTTTTAAATAAGCCAATTTTTACCTATTGTGTTTTTGTAAAAAAAGAAGATAATTAGTTCGTCATATTTGTTAACCAAAATAGCTATGGCAGGTAAAAAAGGAACAAAGAAAAAGACAACAAAAACAAAAGTAAAAGCAAAAGCAAAAGCAAAGGCTAAAAAAAAGTAACCCAACAATCATGAAAACTGTATGCTCATGTGGCGGAGAATGCATGATTTGTAAAATATGCGACTCCCCAAAGTGTGAATGTTTTTGTGATTTATACGACGATGATGCAGACGAACAAAACTACAGTAAAGATCATTATTAGTAACTAAAAGCATTAAATGCCTCGGATAATTTCGGGGCATTTAATTATTCTCTTAACTACATTTTTTAAATAAATCCACCATAGCTCTTGCTTTTCTCTTAGCTTCATTTTCGTCAAAATTGTCATAAGTAATGAAAAATTTACTTAGATTATGAATTTTTTGCAGGTCAGTTTCCTTTCTTTCTAATAGAAGTAAATAACCCAAGAAGAATAAACAGTAGCCCTTTGATACTGTTAGTTCAATTTTTTTCGATCTTCTCGTTATACTTAGATATTTAACATATATTTCTGTGAAATCTATAATTCTATTTTTCAAAGCTCTAAGCCGCTTATCAATTTCAATGATAGTAATTATATCCAGATAACTAAACATTTTTATAATATACGTGACATCAATAAGATCTCTTTGGAGTATGGAGTTTGATAATTTTTTTGCAATTTTTTTATCAATTGAATCCACTAATTCACTATCTGTAATATAAGATTCAATAGACAATTTATCTAACAACAATCCCTTTTGTTTTCTGACTGGATCGTTGAAAACTAATTTTTCATAATTTTTAACTACATTAGATATTTCATTGAACTCTTGATCTGCTAATTCTAAGATACTAGCTAATCTTGCAAATCTTCTTTTAATTATCATTGGGACACCTACTTTGGATTTATAACCAAGATCATGTTCAATTTCTGCCCATGCATGTTGAAGCAAGGATCTTATTTGGATTTCAATTTTAAGATTTACAAATTTTTGATTATTACCTTTTTTAACTATCTTATTGGGAAGCTGGCAAATATAATGAAGAGAAAGGTAACCAAATGATTTATAATCGTATCTATATTTAATATTGTCAGAATTTACTGAATCAATAACAAAATATTTTTCAATTACTTTAGCTATATTATCAATTTGATTTTCAAAATAAGAAATAATCCTAATTCCGGCAATATCAGTAATTTCTTCAAACTCAGCATATTTACTTTCAGGTCTATTGATTTTTGATGTAAAATTTTTTTTAGTTTTAATTCTTGAATGAATTAAAACAGAACTAAATCCTTCTTTATCTAAACAGCTCTTAATATAATCTGTAGCAAAGTTTAAGAACTCATTATATTGAGTAATTTTTTCATTATAGTCTTTTAGTAATTTTTTACTATTTTCAGCCATATATAATAAATTACTTTTTAGGGATTTCATTATAAAGTAATTTTAATTTTAGGCAATATTGGTAGGTATTTATAATCCCCAAATCCAAGCTGCAAGTAAAGTTGTTGCAAATAAAAGAATTATATTAAGTGGCAAGCCGACCTTCGTAAAATCAGTAAATTTATAATTACCAATTTGATAGACCATTGTATTAGTCTGATATCCTATAGGTGTTAAATAAGCTGTTGAAGCTGCAAACATAACAACTATTAAAAATGGAACAGGATTTAAACCAAGTTCCCCCGCTGAGACAAGTGCGATAGGTGCCAGTAAAATTATCGCTGCATTGTTTGAAATGACTTGAGTTAATAAGCTAGTTATAAAATAAAATATACCTAATATAACAAGTGGATGTGTGAATTCTGAAAATGAAACAATATAATTCGTAATTAGCTCAACAGCTCCGGTTTTTTGAAGTGCAATTCCAAGAGGTATAACTCCAGCTAACAAGAAAATAATTTGCCAATTAACCGCACTATACGCTTCTTTCAAGGTCACAACTCTGGTTAATGCCATTAAAAGAACTCCTAACAAAGCAGCTGACATAATTGGTATAATTTGAAAAGCTGCTAAAAGAATAATAAGCAAAAATATCCCAACAGCAAATTTCATTTTACTTAACCTATGAGGTCCAGCTACTTCCCCTATATAAATAAACTCATTACTTAATTTCATTATATCTATAGTTTGAGGTGGTGCTTTAACTAATAAAATATCAGTAAATTTAAGCTGTACTGTGTCTATGCTTGTTTTAATTTTTTTGTCAGCCCTTTTAAGGGCTAGCACACTTGCATTAAATCTATCTGTAAAACCAATAGAATTTATTGTTTGATGTACTAAGGATGATCCTTCAGCTACCATGAATTGATCAATTACAAGGCTTTCTCCTGTCTCAACATGCTTTACACCTGATTCAAGCTTTATAAGCCCTTCACTATCTGCTTGTAAAATTTTAAGTCTGCTCCCATAAACAGCTAGTACGTCATCAGCTTCAATTGTGTAATCTTCTAAATCCCTTCTGTAAATTTTACCGCTTCGTGTGATACTGAATACCTCGATTCCATAATCTTTTAATTTGCTTTGTTTTATTTTATTACCAATCAAAGAAGATTCAGGAGGTAAAATAGCATCAGCATTGTATTTCATTTTTGTATAAGGGTCTGTGATATCTGTATGACCCTTTCTTTTGGGTAGTAAGAATTTTCCAATTGTTAGAAAATATACGACTACAATTAAGAAAATAAATATTCCTAGTTTAGAGATTTCAAATAAATTTAGTGGAGCATTGCCAGCTCTTACATATATATTATTCGCTAATATGTTTGAACTAGATCCAATAAGAGTTAAGGTGCCAGCTGCCATTGAAATAAATGAAAGTGGAATTAAGAGTTGAGTTGCATAAGTTTTAGTCTTTCTTGATATATCCATTACCATTGGAGCAAGTATTGAAACCGATGGAGTATTATTAATTAAGCCTCCTAATGTACTTATTCCAGATATTGCCAGCAGTTGATGAAAGTATGTTTTTGTAATTTGGAGTATTTTTTCACCTAAAAGATGCACAACACCACTCCGTTGAATTCCATCTGAAATAATAAACATCGCAAGTACGGTAATAGTAGCTGTATTAGCAAAGCCTGAGACGGCCTCTTCAGGTGTTATAAGGCCTGTTAACATAAGGACGACAATAATAAGTAGCGCAACTACATCAACAGGGAATTTTTCAGTAGCAAAAAGTACAAAAATCACTACTGTAATGATAATTACTAGAAATAATTCAAAAGGAAGCATAATTTGTAAATTATTTATCTTATATAAATTATATAGTTTGTGTTACCAATTAGCAAAAATTGGTTCGAACTTCGTTTAAAAAAACTCCCTGAACAGAACACAGTAATATTAATATGACGGGTCTGGAAGCCCGAAGGCAATCCAAGACACTAAGGTGGTTAACCACAAATGATCTAAACGCCTCAACCAATCTACAAAGTAGAAGGGGAAACGAAACCATGAGACTACACAAGGTAGTTCTGTTGGCGATCAAGGGATAACACTTGAAGATACGCATGGGTCCAACACACTCTGCCAGCAACTGCAACGATTCAAGGGCAGATTCAGATCAGTTGCCCGTATTGGTACGTATCAAAACCGTAAAGTTTTTCTAACAAAGTTAGAAAAGAGCCAATTTCAATGGTGCCGAAGCAGCATTGATTACATATGTAATATATGTGTTTGTTCAGGGAGAAACAAAAAAACGAAAGAAAGTCGTTTACTTATTTCTCCCTAAATCATAAATCTTATTATTAAAGAACAATTCGTATCATATAATTATACCATAAAATTATTCTAAAAGATAGAGACATAGAGGTAATAATAAAAGAGAACAACTTATGAGTATTCTATGAGGTCTTTTTTAGTGAACCAAGTTCGGATAGCGTCAATTCTGGGGAGCCAAACAAAGATATGCGGCTTGCTTGAGCCGATATTTCGACATATGTTATAATTCAAATATGAAAAAATATTTATTATTGCTATGCATATTGTTATTGGCAAGTTGTAAAACAGGATTCAAAGTACATGAAGACCTTTTAACTTACTCAGATGTTGATGAAGCAATTAAAGAATATGAACGCGTACTTGATCTTGCAATTGAACGAGAAGATCCTCAAGTTTGTAAAAAACTACCTATCGAAGCAACTTATGGAGGTTATGTAGATAGTAGTATTTTTTTAGTTCATACTGCGTTACCTATATATCAACAGGAATCGTGCATATTTGAATATGCAAAAACATATAAAGATGCAAATGCTTGCACCTATCCTTCTTGCTATACTAATCTGGCTATACACTATAATGATACTTCTTTTTGTAATGTTGCTGAGTCCGAGATTGAAGAGAACTGTTTGAAGGGATATGAAGAGTGGCAAGAGCTTACTCTAGAATTAGAAGAATTGATGTATGAACTTGAAAATGAACCTTTAATGAATTAAAATGAAATTGAATTAGTTCGAACTTCGTACGCTTCTAGATCACGTTTTTTAACTATGTTTAGATTTATTAGTGATGTACGTTCAACAGATTGGTTTTTTGACGATGTAGCTAAATTAGTTGAATGGGGTGTTTCTGAAGGCTATTCGGATGAATCATTTAAACCAGGAAATTATGTAACTCGTGCAGAATTAGATTTACGGTTTAAGTAAGCCGCAAATCAATTTTTATCCAAGCGTAATAGGGTGGTGCATATACTGTCTTTTTTCAAAAGGATCATAAGCAAATAGTCCAATTTGAAGAATACCATCTATTCGTGTACCTCTATTAGAGTATTCAGTACAAAATCGGATATAAACAACTTTTCCATCAGGAAGTATATAATCTGGACTTATGAAGATTTGAGTATCAGAAGCGCGACAAGAAGAAGATCGCTTGTTTAAAAATATACTCCCATCTTTCGATACATGTACAATTGCTTCATCAATATCACTTTCATTTAGAGCAAAATCATATTCATATATAGTCTCTAAATCCATCATCTCTAAATCAACATCTTTATGTTTTTCTTTTAGCATACTGTCATGTAAGCTTTTCATTCGAAGAATATTACCGCATAGATCCAGTCTTTTTTCATCATTCTTTGAGATTTCTTGTAACACTTTTATCGGTGACATGTAAGAATTTCCAAATTTAACATTAGATGTAAATAATATTCGAGAACCAGTTGGTTGTAATGGATTAGTTCTATGATAAGCTTTTATTAATGCAAATTTTTGTTCACCACAAACATCCCCAAAACCCACGTCCGGCCAATTGTTTTCAGTACCGTCAAATTCATATGTAAAACTATATAACTCAGGAACGTGATCTGGATTTATTTGTTTGATTTCATCTAAATCATCGCAAGTATAGCTAATAACATCTATATTTAGAGCATCTACTAATTCATGAGGCAGTAATAATTCTGCATCAAAAATTGGAATAATTTCAATTCCATCTTTAATCAACTCTTTAACTTGCATTAAATCTTTCTTGTTTATACTTACTTGATCAAACAGTTTCATATATTCTTCGTGACTCTTGATTTTTCTCATACTTATCAACTTATCAATATATCCCCATCTTTTATGAGCTTTCATTGCATTATCTCTTGCTTCGGTTAAATCAAAGGTTTTTCCAAGAATTTTTGTTGCTTCAGCAAAAGAAACATGCTCCTCTGATTTTTCTTTATCTAAAGTAGCTTTTACTAATGCTTTCGTATCAGACTGCAATTCCTTTAAGGCTACTACAATTACATGTTCAAGATATTCCGGCCGAATTCCATCTTTATAATTTAGATGTGCTTCTATCATCGCACTTAAATCTCTTTCTTTTGCGGTCTTTGATTTTAGTAATTCTTTTTTTCTCATAGTAATTTGGATTAATAGTAAGGATATTGACTTTAATCCAAATTTGAGATTTGTTTATTTTTATGCAAAATAAAAAAACCTATGTTTAATTAAGGGCTTAAAATAGGGGATAATTATACTTGGAGTTTTCTACTGATTAGTAGAATTCCATAGTTGTTGATATTGAATTAATCTTCCTTTAGCTCTCGCTGGATTATCGCTTTTAAGTACTTTTACTTTGCCATCAGCATCTTTATAAAAATCCAGAATTGTGTTTCCAAAAAGGTAACTAAATTCTAAAGGATAATCATTATGTGCAATGATTCTTGTTTCTCTTTTTTCCAAATTATCTCTATTTGCTCGTTCTTCTGAGTACTTTGAGTTATCAAAAATAACAGCATCTGCAAATTTACCTTTTTTAACTCTTGTTTTAATAAATTCTTTCTCAATATCCAAACCAAAAAAAGTAACAACAGCTTCAAAAGAACCAATACACCAAATAAAATCATCAATTTTATATGGGATATTAAGATAAAAGTCATTTAAATCGTTTTCTTCATAAATATTAGTATCAATTGGAGCATTTGAAAGTTTACCTAGTTCCATAAATTTATTCGCTATTCTTCCTAATTTTCTTCCTTTAACAGCAAATTTTTTAGCAATACTATCTAAAAGAACAGCTGTAAAAACAGTTGGTCTATCTTTGCTTGGAACTATAAATCCTTTATCAATAAGAGAATCGATTAGTTTATAAACACCAGCAGAGCTATATTTTGTTGCCTTAATTAAATAAGAAGCATCAGCATATCCATTAGATTGAAGGATTTTTATGTATAGCTTAGCTTCGCCTTGTGAAAGGCCTAATTCAGATAACGATTTTTCTATGTATTTACTAATATCCATAAATAAAAATTAGAATATATAATACATAAAAAGTATATATTTGTCAATAGGCTTGAGAAATAAGTTGATTTACTATTTTGGTTCGAACTTCGTATGCTGTGCGGAGCCAATCAAAAATTTATGGCTTATTTAAGCCATTTTTACACTAAGGCATTTTATCAATAATCTTCTGTTTGACTATCTTTTTTGAAATATAATCAAATAATTTAGTGTAATTTTTAAATCTACTTAGTTCAAAAGTCTCCTTTAAAAGTACTACATCTTTATCATTCTTATGGCTTCTAACTAGAATTTGTACTTTCCCCTTTGTTATAGCAGTTGATATCTAAAATGGATAATGAAAATTTCTATATTCTTCATGCCTATGGGAGTCATGTTTAGTAGATTTAACACGAGTACAAAAATCGATATCAAAAACAAAGAATTTATCTTTTCCAAATTTCATATTTTGAATAGTTCCAGGAAATAGGAAGACTTTTTTACCTACTTTAGCTTCGAGTTTTTTAATAATTGCCTGGAATGCAGGCAATTTCATAATATATGGTAGTAATTCATATTGATATTGAGTTTGTTGAAATTCTCGTTTTGCAACTTTATCTAAAGGTTGATTCATTATAAAACCAGGTTCAATTTTGTTATTTTGAATCTGCTCTTGAATGTATTTTTTTAAATCTGGGTTTAATGCAGAATTATCTATTGTTCCATTTTTAGTAAACTTTACTCCCTTAGATTTTAAAATTTTTCTCAAAATTTTACCCCTATCTATTCCAAATTCCAAAAATGATTTGAATGCATGTTCATACTGTTTTGGAGAACTAGTAGCAAGACTTTTCTTTTTATAATCACGGTTACTAGTAGTAATTATTTTCATATGAATATACTCTGCAAGAACTTCTTTAACGGTTTTTTTACTCCAAATTTTTTCAAAAGCTTTAAGAGTTCTAATTTTTAACTCATCAAAGGATTTAGCTTCAAAGCCAGGTAAATTTTTAATAATTTCACTTTTTGATTTTGATGGTGGTGTTAAATTCACTTTAAAAAGATAAATTAAATAACTAATTAATAGTGTAATGTATAGTAACAATTTATACAAAATCCAGTTCGAACTTCGTATGCCATGCGGAGCCAAATAAGATTTGAGGTTTGTTTAAGCTATATTTCGTTCTATGGTATAATTTAATAAATACTTAATAATCCTAATTAAATGGAACTTTCAATTTTTGTAGCAAAAGTTGTAGCATTAATTTACATTCCTCTCGGATTCGCACTGCTTATTGGTCAATTAAACGGGAAGGATTTAGTTGATAGTTTTAAAAGATCACCTGGGCTTTCACTAACTACAAGTTATGTTGCAGTGATCGTTGGAGTTGCTTTGGTTACTTACCACAATATTTGGGTAAAGGACTGGACTGTTCTTGTAACAATTATTGGTTGGATTGCTTTGATTGAAGGTGTTTTGCTACTTGCCTTGCCTAAAACTATGTTTGCTATGGCAAAGCGAGTGTCAAAAAACGAGAAACTGTGGGGTATTATTGCAATTATTCTTGGTTTGATATTTGCCTATTTTGGATTCGTTGCTTAAAGAGATGGTTCGAACTTCGTACGCCTAAGTGGAGCCAAACAAAAATATTTTAATTATTTGTTTGCAGATATCCGGAAGTGCTATAATTAGAATTGATATTTTTTTAACATCCAAAAACTATGAAAATGCATCATGAACATTGCAATCCTTGGTTCAAAGGATTAGCACTCCTTGTTCTAGGTATACTTTTTTTGCTTGGCACACTTGGTGTAATAGAGTTCACATTTTTAACATGGTGGCCATTATTTTTGATTCTATTGGGATTAAAAATGCTTCTTCACCCACTTTGGTGCAAAAGTAAGTAGTAATTATAAAAACTTATCCTGAAAGTTGTATTCACATCAATTATGGAGAGCTAAATTTAGATTTGAGGCTTGTTTAATCTATTGTTTAAAGCGTTTTATTCTTAAGCTGTTTGTAACAACTGATACAGAGCTCATAGACATGGCAAAGCTGGCAAATACAGGACTTAATAGACCAAAACCTGCAATTGGTATACCTATTATATTATAAATAAAGGCCCAGAATAAGTTTTGTTTAATTGCAGAAAATGTTCGTTGCGAAAGTTTAATTGCAGTATACACTTTTTCAGGTGATCCTTGCATAATTACTATATTCCCGGTCTCTATAGCTACATCTGTGCCTGTTCCGAGTGCTATTCCTAAATCTGACTGAGCTAATGCAGGGGCATCATTAATTCCATCTCCAACAAAAGCAACTTTTTTACCTTCGTCTTGTAATTTTTTAGTTTCTTTTGCCTTATGTTCAGGTAAAACTTCAGCAATAACATTTTTTATACCCAGCTCTTTTGCAATAGCTTGTGCTGTTACTTTGTTGTCTCCTGTAATCATTATTATTTCAATACCCATTGATTCTAATGATTCAACAGCTTTTTTTGAATCTTCTTTAATAGTATCCATTAAGCCAAGAATCCCTATTAATTTATCACCATGAGAAACATAGATTGGGGTTTTTCCTTCTTCTGAAAGTTTGGTTACAGTTTTTTTATGATTCTCGTTTATTTCAATATTATTTTCTATAATAATTTTTTCGTTACCTAAACTTAGTTTAGTTTTATGTTCTTTGCAGTTTGCAGTAATACCTTTTCCTCCAATTTCTTTAAACTCAAAAAGTTCTGCTTTTGGTGAATTCTTTTTTTCTCCAAATTTTACAATTGCTTGTGATAGAGGATGATTAGACATCTTTGAAAGACTATATGAAATTTTTAAAAGTTTTTCTTCAGGAAAATCAAAGGGGATAAGATCTGTGACTTTTGGCTTACCTTCAGTTAAAGTTCCTGTTTTATCAAAAACCACAACATCAATTTTATTAGATTTTTCTAATGTTTCACCATTTTTAATAAGAATGCCATTTTTTGCGCCAACTCCGGTTCCAACCATAATAGCAGTTGGAGTTGCAAGCCCAAGCGCACATGGACACGCAATAACAAGAACAGCAACTGCAGGTAAAATGCTTGTTTCAATACTAGAAGTAAAAAACATCCATATAGTAAATGTAATAATTGCAATAATTATTACACCAGGTACAAAAATACTTGCGATTTTATCAGCCAGCTTTTGGATTGGAGCTTTAGACATCTGAGCTTCTTCTACCATTTGAATAATTTGAGAAAGAACAGTGTCTTCTTTAATCTTGGTAACTTTGATTTTCAAATTCCCATTTTCGTTAATTGTAGCTCCAAAAACCGAGTCGCCTTCTTTTTTATCTACAGGAATACTTTCACCTGTTAACATGCTTTCATCAAGTGAAGCTTCTCCTGAAATAATTTTTCCATCCAAAGGGATTTTTTCACCTGCTTTTACATGTAAAATATCTCCAACTTTGACTTCTTCTAAAGGGATTTCAATTTCTTTGTCATTTCTAATAACACGAGCATTTTTTGCTCCTAATTCTAAAAGTTTTTTAAGAGCATTACTTGCTTTACCTTTGCTAATTGCTTCAAGCCATTTACCAAGATTAATTAAAGTGATTATGGCTGCTGCTGCTTCAAAATAAACATGGTGGCCTTTAAACATTGCCCAAATACTATAAAAAAATGAAGATAGCGTACCTAACGAGACCAAGCTATCCATATTTGATGTAAAATGCATCAGTTTTTTTGCTGCATTTTTGTGAAAATGAAAACCAAATACAAATACTACGATTGCGGTGAGCGCAGCATAAAGCCACATTGGCAGTAACTCTGGCCAAATCATCATACTAAAAACAGGCAAAGTAAAGATTGCAGCACCAATAAATCTATTACGCGCAGTTTTTACTTCTTTTGCAGTTTCTTTGCCCATATCAGGTTCTTTACCTGTGATTTCAAAAGCACCGTAGCCAGCTTTCTCAATTGCTTTAATTATTTCCTCAACACTTGTGGCTTTTTCATCAAATTCTACCTGAGCTTTATTGTTTGCTATATTTACCCGTGCATCTTTAACACCCTGAACTTCAAGAATGGCATTTTCGCTTAATTTAGCACAACTTCCGCAGGTCATGCCTGTTATTTTTAAATTTACTGTTTTCATATATTAAAATTAGTTAAAGAATTGTTTAATACTTTCTAATTCTGACATAGAAATTGTAATATTCCCATCAACAACTTCTAAATTAGGATTTATTGGCGCAGGATTACATCCACCTTTTTCTGTTGCAATCTTATTAAGAGGATAACTATTTCCACAAGTATTACAAACCATAGAATCTCCTTCTTGATGAAATCCCTGTAAAGCATCACCACATACCTGGCATCCATTTGCTGCAGCTCTAAAATTCCCATCCGGGCTTTTAACTACAAAAAAGTAAACAGGATCCCCATCGTCAAGAGTTGTATTGTAAAAATGAGCTTTACCGTCATCAACTTTATTTGCAGCTAATGTTACTTTTCCATTTTCAATTTCAATAAAGTCACCAATTGTGCCTTCAAAGTTTTTTGATGCATCTGAAGATGTTACAGATGCCTGGCCTTCACTTGTATTATTTTGGTTAAATAAGCAACCTGTCATTGTGAAAAGTAAAACAAAGACGATTGATAGCATTAGAACGATTTTTTTCATAATATGTATGATTAAATAATAAATTTTATTCAACAACTATAAATTTTCCGCCAAGCATTCCCATCCAACAGGTAAATGGAATAGTGCCTGTTTCTTCAGGTGTAAACTCAATAATATTTATGCCTTTTTCAATTTTTTTACTCATATTCAACCTTGGTATAGCAATTTCGTTTGAACAACCAGAAACGTTAACACCTTCAATCTCCCATCTAACGGGTACACCTTTTTTAATAACAAATTCATTGGGTTTAAATGTCCAGTCAACATCCATTTTAATTACTTGTACTCCTTCTTCAATTGATGATTCAACACCTGTTCCTCCTGTATTCCAAAAATCTAATGTGAAGTTTGAACCTGCAAGAACTAATCCTGAGTTAAGTGAATAAATTGAAAAGAAAATCACAATTACACCGATTATTTTATTTACAAAACTAAATTTACTCTTTTTTGCATATGAAGAACCCAGTCCTAATGAAAATAAAGCAGGGAAAGTTCCAATCGCAAATACACCCATTATTAGGGCTCCTGTAACAAAGCTTCCTGAAGCAATAGCTGCAACCTGCATTGATTGTGTGAATCCGCATGGTAACAAAAATGTAAGAACACCAATCAGCATAGGTGTTAATGGGTGATTCTTTTCCTGTAAAGAATGGATTTTTTTTGATAAACCTTTTGGCAAATGAAAGCCGAGTTTGGTAATGCTAGGTAGTACTCCAATTATTTGAAGACCAATATATAACATTATAATTGCTACAATTATCGTAAGGTAACCTGTAAACGAAAGTGAATAATTTATTTTGCTGCCAATTAATCCTAAAATCCCACCTAAAATTGCAAAACCGACTATACGACCAATATGAAAATAGATATGAGGTAATGATCTTGAAATCCAGGGATGTTTTGCGTCCTCTTTAACCTGATACATGTTCCCGAAACTTAAAACTATTCCACCTACTAAAATAAGACAAGTTGATAGAGAAGCTACTATTCCTAATAACAAAGCAATTAGAACTCCGGAATTAGCTCCAAATTCAGGGAAAAATCTGGTGATTTCAAGTTTTTGAAGAATATATGCAATTGCAGCAACTCCAAAGAAAATTATTAGTATTTGAGCATAATCATCAAAACTTTTTTTCTTTTTTTCAAACTTTTCTTCGTCTTGTTTAACAATATGGTAGCCACATCGCTGTACCACTTTTTTAATTTCTTTATAAGGCACTTTTCCTTCACATTCAACATTAAGTGTTCCTTTGCGATGAGATATCTCGCACTTTGAAATACTATCTACTTTAATTAGTTCTTTTTCCAGAATGATCTCACAACTTGTGCAATGCATCCCTTTTATATGTATTGTTGGATTCATAATTATTAAGTTATTTTTTTTGAGCTGTGTTCATAACAAGGAGTAATTCCTTCATCATTTCATCTAATCGTTTTGAGTTTTTTTCTTTTGCAGCATTTTTTACACAGTGACCAATGTGCCCTTCAAGCAAAGTCAGGTTAGCTGACCTTAATAGACCAATGATAGCCAGATTTTGTTGAATTACATCAATGCAATATTTGTCATTTTCAAGCATTTGAATAACTTTTTCAGTTAAACTTTTTGCTTTTTTCATTGCTACAGTTACTTTTTCAGTGTTGTGTGCCATGATTTATTTGTTAATTTATAATACCTATACCTATGGTGTAGGTATATAGTATCAAATTATAAATTAGAATGCAAGCCTAAAAAATAGTTCGAACTTCGCCTGACGTGCTAATCCAAAAATCAATTATCCCCAATGAATATCTTTATTTGGAGCTTTTGTTGTTTCATTTGTTTTAAATACTAAGATTGTAAGATCTTTTTTGCCTGTATTTTCAAAAGAATGTTTGTCTCCTGGTTCGCATAAAAAGATGTCGTCTTTTTGAAGTTTATGTTTACGACTGTTTATTTTTAAAATACCTTTTCCATCACGTATGTAGAAAATTTCATATACTTTTTTATGATAGTGAGAATCGATTTTTGTTCCTGGCTTAAATTTAACAATTTGAAAGCGTGATCCTTTTTGTTTTAAATCCTGCGCATCAAAAACAATATTTTTTACAAATGTTAATCTCTTGAACCACTTAAGTTTTTTTAAATTTCTTTTTTTCAAACCTTTTTGGATTAAATTTACTTTAGAATTATATAACTTTAATAAATTTTTTCTAAATAGCATTTTTTACAGTATACAGTTTCTTCCCGATCAGGTGAATATGTTGAAAAGATTTCTTTATTACATTTATCACAGTTTCGTTGCCAAAAGTTTCTTGGATTACGTAAGTTCATTCGTGTTTTTCTTCTACACTCAAAGCATTTTTGAGGTAGCGGATATCTATGCCTTTTATAATACTCTAACTCTTGAGGAATAATTTTATAATTTTTTCCGCAATCTTCGCATGCAAGAACTTCATTAATAATATTTTCTGGTACATCTTTTATATTATCTGGAATTTCAGTAAAAGTTTCTTTGCCAAAAGTACCTGGTAAGTCATCTTGCCATGGCCAGCCTTTTTCAAGAACTTCTTCTTTTGTTTTAGGATACCAATTTTGAGCAGTTGAAACATTATAAGGAGTAAGACTGTATTTTATTGGTAGAAATTCTCCAAATTCTTCGTCGCGCTTCATTTTTTCAATAAGTTTTTTCTTTAATTCAAAATACTGCTCTTCTGAATATTGTTTATTTAATATGCAATACTTGTTTTTTTTAAGTCCAACACATCCAAAACAATCTTTGCTGCTGTATGTCTCAATAGAATATAATAAATCAGAAACCTGCCATAAACATAAATAACAAAAATGAACATTATATGAATTTGTTCCAGTCATTGCACATTCATATCCTAACTCAACATTAACTCCGAATTGATAAATATCATAACAATCTTTAACTCCAAGTTGCATTTGAGTACAATATTTAGAATCTTCAATATCGCTTGAATCAAAACAAAATTCGCAGTTTTTTGCTTTATATAAATGGTCACCTAAAGAATTTTCATTCATATTTTCAGCTAAATATCTGTATGTATGTTTTTTTTGAAGTTCCTTAAACTCTTTTAGATATTTTTGAAGTTCTTTAAAAGATGATAGATCAATCTCAGCTAATTTTTTTTCATATTCTTCTTTGCTTAATTGTTCATTTTTAAAACAGTACTTTTTATTTCGAAGCCCTGTACACAAAACACAATCCATACAACCAATACAATCTCTTAAAAAATAACTCGAAGAACAATCAAAACAATCCTGACTCCAGGCCAGACTATGACAACCTTTTACATCAGTACATTCATAGCAAAGTTCTGATTCATGACAATAATGAACATCCGTGCAGTCTTTAGCTTTTTTTATTCCATATCCATAATAGCAATCTTCTGCAAAAGTAGCATGAAATATCATATAGCAGTTTTTTTCCTGACCAGCATGATGAGTGTATTCGCTATTAATATTTTTAATATCTGTTGATACACAACAATGTGGAGTATCTATCTCAAGCTCATGTAATTGTTCAAAAAATGATCTATCCCAATCAATATCACGGCCATAATCAACAGGATTCCAATTATCACCCCACCAACATTCAACACAGTATTGAGTTCTAGGATCACTTGCAGGGAATTGCCCAATTACTGATTTATTACAAAGTCCGCATTTATCCTGATACAAAGCCCATTCATTACACCATGCCATTCTGCGCATTTCTCTGCAATGAGGGCACCATGTTGGCTCTGGAACATCGATTTTTTTGTAAAAATCCTTATCTTTCTCGGTTATTGAAAAATCTATACTACAGTTTTTACATTTAGGCATAAGATAGATTAAATTTGTGCCTAAATTATATAGCTTGGAGTTTTTTTTGGAAACACATAGTTTGAACTTCGCTGCTTGATAGCGCGGTGAACGCAGTGAGCCGGACTAGCAAGTACGACGGAGTGTGCTTGATAGCGCGGTTTGACCTACGGCCCCCGGACTAGCAAGTACGCATAGTGACGCCGCACAGAGCCAGACAAAAATTGATTCCAATCAAAATTGACAAATAGTCTTAAAAATGTTATAATAATAAATGTGATGAAGTATAAACTAAAGTTTTATGAATCGGTTGCTATAAATTATTAATATAAATAAAAATTTTATTTTATAACTAAAACAAACATGACTCAAAAACAAAAAAAACAATCAAAAATAATATTGCTTGTTTTTCTTCTCTCATTATTAACATCAGCGGTCTGTTTTCACTATTTTGAAAATGGATCTTTTTCTGACCTATATGTTTCAGTTACCGGTGGTAACGGAAATGGCGGTGGTGATGGTGGCAATAGCGGTGGCAATAGCGGCAATAGTGGCGGCGATAGCGGCAATAGTGGCGGTGATAGCGGCAATAGCGG
>JBHPDK010000007.1:0-39337 GCA_042577965.1 Patescibacteria group bacterium | reverse complement strand
GCTTAAAAAAGCAGAAGATCTTGTTAAAGGCACTGGCGCAAGAGTATTTGCAAAATTAATAACAGCAAAAGGTGCAAAAAACATTGATTACGGATACAAATTCAAACAAAAAGACAAAATAAAAATAAATTTTTATAAAAATGAAGATGCAGAGGACCATTACGGCATGAAAACTCTTTTTAAACATCAACCAGAAATAAAACAGGTAAAAATTAAGCAGTTTAGTGCAAGAGGAAAAGGACGTAACGGATTAGCAACTCGTCGTGGTTTAAATGGGAATTTTTATTTTGCTGATGGAAGTTATGCTCCTATTTTTCATGATACTGAAGTTGAAGTAGTAAAAGTATTAACTGCTCAGGAACTCGCGAAATACAAAAAAACAGCAAGTTCTTATAAATTTGGTAAAAGCACTCGAAGAATAAGCAAACAGGATCAGACATTTTACAGAAAAAAATATGGATTTGTGCCTCCTAATCCAAAAGATAAAAAAGCTGTAAATGAATATTGGAATTTAATTGATAATTCATATGACAAAGGCAAAAGGCTCAAAGCTGCACGAACAGTTCCAAGAGGTAAATTTGTTCCTAAAAATCAGTTAGAAAAACAATTTTACAAACAATGGGATAAAATAATGAAAATAACCGACAGATTATATCTCTGGAATTTAAGGGATACAATCTTATTCAGAGCAAATGATCCAATTGTTAAAGTTCCAGGTGAAAGAAGGGGTATGAGGCTGCGTTCAGCAGCTGCTTTAAGATGGGCATTGTTTAAAAGATACGCAGAACTTTCAGGATATAAAGTTTATATTACTTCAGCTCACAGAAGTACAGCACGCCAGAAAAAATTATGGTTTTGGGGGCTTTCTAAAAGAATGAGAATGATGCGCCAAAAATATCCAAATGCCTCTGAAGCATATATCAAAAAACTAGCAACAGCGTTAAATGCCAGATATGTAGCCCGGCCCGGCAAATCACATCACAATACTGGTGGTGCTGTTGATATTGCTATTTGGAAAGGCAAAAAAAGAATTACAATGCATAAATTCAGTCAATACAAAAAAAGGCATGCAAAAGCCTTGGCAGGTAATTTAAAAGGACTTAGTTCAAAAGATAAAAAAGCTATAAGAGCGCGCCAATTTCTTGATAAAACATTACAGGCTTCTCACTTTTTAGGCACAAATTACCATGCAGAAACCTGGCACTGGAATATTGATAAAGATTCAACAACCGGAAAAAAAGTTTACAGGAATGTTTAGTTCAATTTATTCCTCTTTGAAAAAATATTCATGGCGCTTTTTATATGCAGGCCTTTTTCGATCAATTTCGTTTATTGCAATTACCATTAATGTTCCTAAAACAAAAACACTTAAAGCAAGCCCCCATTTTGTAATACCAAGCGGATAATCCAAAAAAGCGAATATTAAAGCAACTACAATTCCGCGCGGATAATCCAAAGGTAGACCAAAGATCCAATCTTTATGCCACCATACATTAGATTTCTTTAATCTTTTAATTCCATAATAAGGATTTAAAACAAACCATAATAAATCCCAAAAAACAGAAAAAAGAAAGAAAAGAACAATCACTTCAATTTCAGCAGAAAAAGTCCAGGGAACACCATAAAAAAACGGTAAATGTAAAAATAGAATTATAAAAAGGAGCAAATAAAAAAGATAACCTGTTAATTCCTTTCCTCCCATAAAATAGCCAAAAAACTTGGACTTTATTCTCCAGGTGGGAAGTTTTTTTGTCCATCCGAATTTACCTTCTATCTGAACTTCAAGCGCAGAAAGAACAAGAATTATTAAAAATAAAAATAAATATTTAGCTGTTAATGTCCAAAATTCATTCATTTATTAATGATTTATATATTCGTTAATGTAATACTCTGTCTCGAATATTCTTTGCGTACTTCTTAACCATAGCATCAGTTACACAGCTACTCTTGCAAATCTCTGAATAAACCTGAGATGAAGTTTTTGGAATTCTTTCAAAAGTACGATGATTGAATGCAACCAAACCAAATGGCTGAGTATAACCTTCAGCCCATTCAAAATTATCCAGAAAAGACCAGTACAAATAACCCATTACCTGCGCACCCTCACGCATTGCACGATTTATTGCATCCAAATGCCTGATAATAAAAGAAGTTCTCTGAGCATCATCTAAAGTTGAAATACCATTTTCTGTAATTAAAACCGGAATTTTCAATTTTCTATGAATCAATTTGGTTAAATAATATAGACCATCCGGAAAAACTTCCCAGTTAAAAAGGGTTTTTTCTGAACTAGCAGAAGGCTGTAATTTTAAATGCATTGGATTTTTCCATATCTGAAACCTGCATTCACATCTAAAATAATAATTAATTCCTATAAAATCCAGGCTTTTTTTAGCATCATGAATTTTCCTATAACCAAGAAGTAAAGGATATCTGCCACTATAAAAAGGCCTGAAATATAATTTATTATACAAATAACGATATGTTTCAGATAAAATCCAGCTAAGAATACTCTTTCTTTTATATGGATCAAACCAGATAAAACTTTTTGCAAAACCAACCATTGGCTTTCGCCAGCCTCTCTCTTTATATACTTCATTAATAATCTGATAAGCATCAATATGAACATGCAGAAGTTCTTTTAAAACTTTAAGCATCTTAAAAAAACTTTTTTGCCCTGGGGGCCAGGTGCCCTCATAATAACTAAAATTAGCATAAACAAAAGGCTCATTAATAGTTATCCATGTATCAACAAGATCACCAAGCTCATCAACAATTCGTTTAACATAACGGTTAAAAATAAGCCTGCCTTTTGGATTTAAAAATCCACCCTGCTTTGCAAACCAGTGCGGCAAAGTAAAATGCCATAAAGTAACAACCGGCTTAATGCCTTTTTCTCTTAAATCCGTAAGTACTTTTTTATAATGCTCTATTACATGAATATTAAAATTCCCTTCAGTCTGCTCAATTCTGCTCCATTCAATTGAAAGTCTGTGTGCGTTATGATGCATTTTTTGCATCATTGTAAAATCTTCCTTGTACATTTCGTAATGATTGCATGCATCATTAGAAACCTGCTTATTCAAAATCCTTCCTTGCTGCTCCCATGCCCACCAGTCATTAAACATATTGCCCCCTTCAACCTGATGAGCAGACGAAGCAGATCCCCACAAAAAATCTTTTGGAAATTTAAATTCATAATTCTTTTTGGATTTTGTTTCAGGCATGAAAAACAGTTTATTAAGCTAAAAGTAATTATACTTAATTAAAGTCTTATAAACAAATATTGAAATTTTATTCTTCTAATGTTTTTTCAATTCTTTCTTAAAGCAGCTGCTGAACGCAGCCTCATACCCCTTCTTTAACAATTTCTTTAACCTGACTTTTCCTTTTTAATATATAACTTCTATGCCTAATTAATCCTTCCTTTTTTTTCGGAGATTCTTCATCCCAATAAATATTTTCCACAAGTTCAAATCCGTGCTGATCAAAATAATCCAACCATTCCTGATTATTTTTGTAATAATGTTTTTCACCTTTTGGTTCAAAATTCATTCGGCGATCCCATGTTGCATTTCTTTCTGCTTCATCTTCATTTTCAGGAACATCTTCAGTTAAAAATAGCGTCGCATCATCCTTACACACGAGTTTTATTTCTTCCATAATCTTTTCCTGATCCTCAGGTGGAATATGATGCATAACAAAAAATAAAGAAGCACCATCTAATGAATGAGGTTTCACAGGTAAATGTCCACCCTCAGCTTTCATAAATAAAGCTTTATCAGCATAACCTTTTTTCATGAGCTTCATTAACCTTTTCAAAGGTTTCCATATAGGATCCAATGCAAGAAACGTAACATTTTTCCCATCTTCATCGTTTACAACTTCTTCAACAATATGACCAAGACCAGTTCCAACATCAAGATATTTACCATCCTGCTTTAAATATTCTCTGATTTTACATTGCTCAACTAAATCCTCAGATCTTTCGATAGCAATTTTATCAGGTTTAGCAATAAGATCAGCTGCAATTTGTAATATTTTTTGCCTTAATGATGGTCTATGTTTTGGTGTTTCTTTATCAGTCATAATTAATAAATTAACTGCTTATATTATACCATACTAATACAATCAGGCAAAGAGGTAAAGTTGTTCCCTTCAAACACATACCGTAAAATAATAACAGTTAAAATTAATCACTTTATTATGGATTTAGGCTCAAAAAAAGTAATAATGATAATTGCTCCTGAAAATTTTAGAGACGAGGAGTATTTTGACACGCGTGATTCTCTTGAAAAGAAAGGTGTTGATGTTTCAGTTGCATCTATCTCTAATCCTGCGGTCAGTGGTATTGATAAACGCGAAGTTCAGGTTGATATGATGCTGCCAGAGGTTGGTGATGAATTTGATGCAATTGTTTTTGTAGGAGGAGGCGGTGCCAAAGTATATTTTGAGAATCAAACTGCCCTGGATTTAGCTAGTAAATATTATGAAGACGGTAAGATTGTAGCTGCAATTTGTATTGCTCCGATAATTTTAGGAAATGCCGGTGTTTTGCGCGACAAAAAGGCTACCTGCTGGGAAGGTTCAGCTAAAGATCTTGAAGATTGTGGAGTTGAATATACTGGCAGCAAAGTGGAGGTTGATGGAAAAATAATTACAGCAAACGGACCAAAGAGCTCTGGTAAGTTTGGTAAAAGAATCGCTAAAGCACTTTAGAGTTTAAGTTTTTTTCTTTTTAGATTTAGGTTTTGCTTTAGGTTTTTCCGGAACTGCCTTTTTCTTTAAAACAAACCTTTTTCTCCTAAGCCTTGATAGATTATTTTTTAAAATCTTCACACCTTTAAGAAAATTACCAGCAGCTACCAGGTCATCTACTCTAGCATCTCTTTTTCCTACTTTTGAAGAAGGCTGTAGTATTTTAATAGCATCCGTTTTCTTGTATTCATTTTTACGTTTAAGTAGTTTTTCCAAGCCTTTTTTTGTAGAACTAAGTGCTAGTATAGATGACTTGAAATCATCTTCAGTTAATTTTTGAAATTCAGGACTTTTTTGTGCTAGTTTTTCTAATTGTGCAATATCAGTTGTAAGTATTCCTGTTTGAGTAGCTGTTGGTTTAAATTTACCCATAAAAGCCTTAATTAAATCTCTTTTACTTAGTTTTGACATTAATTTTAAATATTCAGTTCTGTGTTCTATAACAAATTTAAAAGATTTCATTTTAGGAAGTACATCCTTGTATTTTTTTAAAAAATTTAAAAACTTAGGAAGAAGTTCATTAGCAATAACCATTGCTTTACCACTAAAATATCCTCCTGCCTTATCAAGCCTTGTATGATAATCAGCACAAAGTTCACGGCCTAGTTTTTTTGCTTCTTTTATTTCTTTAGCTTCTTTAGCTTTTTTAGCAGCTTCAATCGCTTCTTTTTGCTTTTTTGTAAGAGGCTTTTTTATCTCTCTTCTTTTTGGAATTTCAGGTCTAGCCATAATAATATTTGTTTAGATTTTATATATTAATTATACAATATTTTTATAAAAAAGTAAAGCGTCACAGGAATATTTGTTGTTAATTAGTACAAAATCATTCTTTTCGTTTATTTTAAAACAAAAATTCCAATTTCTTGACCCATTTATAATTGATTGTTTAGCTTTCTGGATTTTTATAAATTCTTGAATTTTCCTTATCAAATAGAGAAAAAACAAGCCTCGACATCCAGCTGTCGAACAACTATTTTATACATATCACTATATATACTTTCACTTCTAATACACTCCTACCTTTTCTAATCTTCAAAATACTCTGGACGCCACATGTGGTATGCCTCTAAATTAATATACACTACATATACTTAATTTATGCAACTTAATCTTTAATTTTTATATTGCATTAGGGCCTTAGCAGTAATATATTCGAAATGCTAATTCATTCATGCGCTCACATTATGAATTAGTGCCCAACCAAAATTTAGCTCTAAGCTTTTCTTGCGGTTCTGTATATATAGAGGTTTAAAAAAAACCTCTGTTGTATTCTTTACTCTCTAAAAATCTATAGTTATGTCCCCAATCATGAAAATCCAAAAAAGAGACGGCCGCATTGTTGATTTTGATCAAGACAGAATTACACAAGCCGTTTGGAAAGCTGCACAATCTGTAGGAGGTAGCAATATTGAAGAAGCGCAGAAAATTTCAAATCAGGTATCAGCAGTACTCGAAGTTTTCTTTAAAAATGATGATGAAATCCCAACTGTTGAACAGATTCAAGATTTAGTGGAAAAAATATTAATTGAAGGTGGGCATGCCAAAACTGCTAAAGCATATATATTATGGAGGCAGAAAAGAGCTGATGAAAGAGATGAAAAAGAAGCAATTTTAGGTAAAGGTAAAGTTGATGATTCTTTAAACTTTTCAACTAATGCTTTAAAAGTATTAGAAAAAAGGTACCTGTTAAAAGATGAACAAGGCAATACAATTGAAACTCCTGAAGATTTATTAAAAAGAGTTGCTGGATCTATAGCAAAAGCAGAAGAAAACTACAACGGGAATGTACAGGAAATTGAAGAAAAATTCTTTAATATGATGAAAGAGCTCGAATTTATGCCAAATTCCCCTACTTTAATGAATGCAGGTACTGAACTCGGTCAACTTTCAGCTTGTTTTGTACTTCCTGTTGAAGATTCTATGGAAGGAATTTTCACAACCTTGAAAGATGCAGCTTTAATTCACAAAAGTGGTGGAGGCACTGGTTTTTCATTCACAAGACTAAGACCATCAAATGATATTGTTCACTCTACAACTGGTGTTTCATCAGGGCCTGTTTCATTTATGAAAGTATTTGATGCTGCAACTGATGTAATTAAACAGGGTGGCAAGCGTCGTGGAGCAAATATGGGAATACTCAGAATTGATCATCCGGATATTTTAGACTTTATTCAAATGAAAGCTGACATGAAAACTCTTCAAAATTTTAATATTTCTGTAGCAGTTACAGATAAATTCATGGAAGCACTTGATAAAGACGGAGAATACGACCTTTTAAATCCAAGAGACGGGCAACCGGTTAAGTCACTAAAAGCACGTATGATTTGGGATATCATTTTATCTAATGCATGGAAGAATGGGGATCCTGGTTTAATTTTTATTGATGAAATTAACAGACACAATATGTGTCCTCAATTAGGTGATATTGAAGCTACAAATCCATGCGGCGAGCAACCACTTATGGGTTACGAGAGCTGCAATTTGGGTTCTATCAATGTTAATAAATTTGTATTAGAAGATAATTCTGACCTTGACTGGGAAAGACTTCGGGAAGTTGTGCATTTAGCAACTCAGTTTTTAGATAATGTAATTGATGTAAATCATTATCCTATTGAAAAAATTGCGGAAATGACCCGTAAAACAAGAAAAATCGGGCTTGGATTAATGGGATTTGCAGATGTTTGTTATCAGCTGGGTATTAGATATGACAGTGAGGAAGGTGTGGCATTCGGTGAAAAATTAATGAATTTTATTGACTCAGAAGCACGAAAAAAATCTCAAATATTAGCTGAAGTTCGTGGAACATTCCCGGCATGGGAAGGCAGCGTTCATGAACAAAACGGAATTAAAATGAGAAACGCATGTGTTACTACAGTTGCTCCAACAGGAACAATTGGAATGCTTGCTGAAGCTTCAGGCGGACTTGAACCAAACTTTGCTATCTCATTTATTAAAAATGTAATGGATGGCACTGAACTTATCTATACAAATAAATATTTTGAAAAAACAGCTAAAGAAGAAGGAATTTTCTCTAAAGATTTAATGAGAGAAATAGCAAAAGTAGGTTCAATTCAGGGATTTGATGAAATCCCACAGGATATAAAAGATGTTTTTGTTACTGCTCAGGATATTGCGCCTGAGTGGCATATCAGAATGCAGGCTGCATTCCAAAAACATGTTGATTCATCTGTTTCAAAAACAATTAACTTCCCTACTGAAGCGCAAATTAAAGATATTGAAGAAACATATAAACTCGCATTTAAGCTTGGTTGCAAAGGTGTAACTATTTACAGAGATAAGAGTCGTGAAGG
The DNA here is from genome assembly GCA_042577965.1 of Patescibacteria group bacterium. Classification (GTDB taxonomy): domain Bacteria; phylum Patescibacteriota; class Gracilibacteria; order UBA1369; family PNNO01; genus JAUVDZ01. The sequence continues at coordinate 31,268 of JBHPDK010000007.1, read as the reverse complement.
GCAAGTTCTTAATATAGGGAAGGTTAATAGTAAAGCGACTGAAAGAGCGACTGAAAGGAGCTCTATGGAGCGAGCGTCAGCGAACGAAGAAGAAAAAGCGACCAAAGCGCAGGTCGAAGCTCCTGAGCCACAACCTGAAATCCCTCAACAAAGGGAAAACGGAACTATTAAAGAAGCTGCGCATGCACAGGAAGTAAGCCTTCCTTCAATGAATCCCGAACCCAAGCCAGAAACTGAACAATCTAATCAAACTCAGATTTCTGCATCTTATTCTGACGAAGGAAGCTCTGCAGAAGAATTTACTCTTCCGCCAATTCAGCCAGCAAGAGAACAAAAAACAATTGGCAACACCGCAGTTGCAGTAGGGCCAAAGGTTCTTACAAAACATGAGATTATGGAAGGCAAAATATGTCCTGAGTGCCAAACTCAGCTTCAAATTGCTGAAGGATGCATGCTTTGTTTGTCTTGCGGATTTTCTGCTTGTTCAATATAATAGCCGCACATGATTAAAATGACCCTAATGAGTAAGCTTTTTTTTGCTGAATCAAAACTGGCCTTCAAAGTCCAGAAAAGCCCTGAACAAAGCGAAGATGCTGATGTTGCAGCCGAGGGTCTTAAAAATGAAACATATAGGGACACCAGAGAAGCTCAAAAAGTAATGCTTGAACAATCTAAATTAAGATCACGCCTTGATACCAGTGATGTTTTAACTGATGCTGATAAGGCGATGTGGACCAAAAAGCTTGAAGAAGCAAAAACAAAGGCTATCTCAGCTGAAGAAATGCAGGAAATGGCAAAAGAATTTGAAAAACAGCAGACTGAAATTAAAAGAATGGTAGATACGCATACGCAAAAAATAATGGATAATGAAGAAGCAGCTTTTACAACAAAAAGTGCAAAAAATAAGGTTGAATCTTTTAACAAGCAGATGTCATATGAAGAAAAAATGAAAGCACTTGGAGAAATTGATACAGAAATAGATGAATTACTTGATATGAGACGACAGCTTCTCACAAGATTTAAAAAGAAAGAAGTTTATAAAATGGAAAAAGATGAAATGAAAGATAAGGTTAAACAGCTTGATAAAATTGAAGAAAATATACGAACATATAAAGGGCTTATTGAAAACGATAAAAAGCTTTTTCATGATCCTGATCAATACATTGCAGAATTTGAAGATCTTACTCTTCAGGAGCAGGCTGATTGGATTAAAAGATACAAAGATGAGGTTGTTGCGCCTCGTAAGACACTTGTTGATCTTTATGAAAAAATCCCTGCAAAACATCAAAATGATGCCAAATTCTTTAAAGTTGGCTTAAAAGGTAAGCAGGAATTTCTTGATAAGCTGGATGTTAAAATCGAGCAGGAATACTTAAAGAAAATTAATAGCACTCCTGTTGATGTTATGTCACAAAACTCAAGAAAGTTTGCTATTGTAGACTTTTTGCGGCTTAAAGATGTTTCTGAAAAAGCAATGTGGCTTGAGCAGCTTCCAAAATCAATAAAAGTAGAACAAAAATTAACTAAAGATTATAAAGATCCAAAATTTAAAGAAATCCGAAAATTTGATACATATACTGAAAAGCAGTGGGAGAAGCAAAGATTTGAAGAAAAAGAAGCACTTCTAAAAAATATGACGGTTGAACTTAAGCTATTAGAAACATTTAATCGTGTTTTGGATGAAGGTGAAAAAGACAAAGCAATAAACGAAAAAACCAAAGGAAGATACGAAAAAATTTATACAGAAACTAATTTAAACGGACGCAATCAATTATGCAGAAATATTTTATATGCTATGAAGGTAAGACGTGACTTGGTTGAAGATTTTGAAAAGCTTGATGATGAAACTAAAAAGAAATTCGCAAGTTTTTATAAAAGAGGTCACAAGGCAAGGCTCCAAATATTAAAAGAAGCAGAACTTTTTGATACAAAACTAAAAGCAAAGGAAGAAAAAGAAACCGAGGAAGAACAGGAAAAAGCAGAAAAAGAGAAAAAAGCTCCAAAGTCACTTGAAAGCAGTGATATTGAAGAAATCGTATCAGAATTGCATAAAGAAGCAGATGAATTTGAAGCCAGAGCCGAGTTTGAAAGGGCTTTAGATAAACATAAATCAGTACTTAAACTTCATCCTGAAAATGCATATAGTTTAAAGAAATTAAAGGAACTTAAAGAAGAAGTTGATACACTTGATACTTTAATGGACACAGAAATTCAGGATGCGGTTTTAAGAGAAATAAATATGAGCTCAGTTCAGGAAGAAATTGATCAAATTAAGCTTTCCCAAATGATTCTTGAAGATCAAGATGAATTAATTAGAAGAAATCGTGGAGTTGAAGATACTGGAAGGCAAACGAAGCATTTACGTGATAGCTCTCTTGATCGCGAAGTACAAAGAAAACTTTATGAAGAAAGTGGTGGTAAACAGATGCTTGATAAAGAAGGTAGAGTTACTGATGTTGAACAGGTTGATTTGGGCAAATTAGGAAAAAGAGAGAAAGCAGACATTAGAACATACAAAGAAAAAATGCGAAATCTTAAAAGAGATGAAAATCTTTCAAATATTAAGCTGGTTGATGAGGATACAGGCCGCGAACTCAGAATCGATGAAGCTAAAAAGTCCCTTGATAAACGTAAAATGTCTGCTGCACAAGATATTGCAAAACGTGTTAAAGGGATGAAAAAAGAAGATGCAGAAGCGGTTATTACTGCTGCGTCAGATTTAATTGATAGCGAACTGGAACAGCAGGCTCAGGCTGGCTAGCAGGTTAAATGAAAGCCTGCAGCAACGTTTTTGCCTTGTTCTGCTAATTTGTTGTAGGTTTGATATGCATCCCCTGTCATCTCAACAATTACTTTAATCCCCTTTTTCTCTAAGGCTCTTTTGGTTTCTTCAGGAAACTTGCAAACTCCGCTTGCTCCATTACCCATAACAAATATATCAATACCTTCAGGGATCTTTTTAATGTCTTCAAGGTCAACGTTGTGGCCTTGGTTTCGCCACCATTCTAAAACTTTATCTTTATAAACAATCACATCATGCTGGTAATTCTTGCCATCAATTGTTATTGAGCCGAATTTATATGAATCAATCATAATTTAAAGGTTATGAACTATGTCATTAAAATCGCGGCGGGGCTTAGAATCAGGTTCCTCATTTGGAATGCCAATTGGAAGAATTGAAACAGGCACCAATGATTCATCTAAACTTAAAACTTTTCTTAATTTATCTTCTTCAATCGCACCTACCCATACACTTCCGTATCCAAGGTTAGCTGCAGCAAGCTGCGCATATGCACAGGCAATTGTGGTGTCTTCAATGCAATAGACTTTTTCACCCATCTCATCATACTTACTTTTTGATAGTTCAGGATGCGCACAAAATACAATACAATGAGACGCTTCTTTAATAGAATCCTGATCAAGAGCAGCAACGGAAAGTTCCAGCTTTTTTTCTTTATCTTTCACAACATAGATTTCAAATGCCTGAAGATTTCCAGCGGATGGTGCTTTTATTGCAGCTTCAAGAATTTTAATAATATCATCATCAGAAATTTTTTCATCAGTAAAAGAACGAACAGATTGTCGCTTGTGAATTAAATCAAAAAAATCCATGGCAAAATTGTTAAATTATTTAAGGCTCTTAGCTTTATTTTATGCCAAAAATATGCTAAAATAAAGGGAACTTAAAAAAACAAAATGACTCTTTTATACTTACTAATTATAGCAATTACTTTTCTATATGTTGCCACTGCACTTGTGAGCATAATTCTTAGGGTGCCTTATGTGCCAACAAAAAAAAGAGTAATGCAAAAAATTCTAAAAGAAGCCAAAATTAAAAAAGGTGAAACATTTTTAGATCTTGGCTGTGGAGACGCCAGAATGTTGATTGAAGCTGAAAAACAAAAAAAAGTTAATGCGATTGGTTATGAAATTGCACCACTCATTTACTTAATGGCAGTTTTAAGAAAACTCGTAAGTAATTCCAAAGCTAAAATCCATTTTAAAAATTTTTTTAGAGAAAATTTAAAAAATGCTGATGTAATATTTTGCTATTTAATGCCAAAAGAGCTTCAAAAGTTAGCAAAAAAAATAAAAAAAGAATGTAAAAAAGGCACACGTATTATTAGTAACACTTTTAAAATAAAAGGTTTAAAGCCTGTTAAAGTAATCCCAAAAAATGAAGAAACAAAAATCCCAACGCTCTACTTTTACAAAATTTAAAATTTTAGACTTTGGCGCATTCATATTGGCAAGTGGTCTGGCTTTAATGGCTGTGCTAATAACAATGCCGCGGTCATTTAATATTTTTCATCTTTTAGCATTTATGTTTTTAATTGTTCCAACAATAGTAGCTTTGGTTTCAGGAGCGCCGTTTGTTCCGACTCCAATGCGATCAGTTAAAGAAATGCTAAAAACTGCTAAAATTAAAAAAGGCCAAAAAGTTATTGATATTGGCTGCGGAGACGGGCGCTTTTGCCATATGGCTAATAAAGATTATGGTGCAGAGGCAGTTGGTTTTGAGCTGTCGCCTATTGTTTATTTTATTGCAAAAGTGTGCCAGCCTTTTTGGAGATCAAAAGCAAAAATAAGATATGGTGATTTTAGAAATCATGATTTGTCGGATGCAGACCATATAGTTGCATATATGCTTCCTGAAACTCTTGAAAAATTTATTCCAAAATTTGAAAGAGAATTAAAAAAAGGAGCAAAAGTTACTTCTTATGCTTTTCATATTGGTAACTGGGTACCAACTTATACCCGGGCTTCAGACAAAGCGAACGGTATTTCGAAAATTTGGGTATATGAGATAGGCAAGCACAAGGCAAAGTAAGTAGTATCCTAAAAAGTGAAAGATTGAAAACCATGGCATTTCAAAAGACGCCAAAGGAAGATTTGCCAGTATCTGAGTTATTTTTACTATATATTTTAATACAAGCCACGCAGGGAATATCAAAATAAATCCCAAATCAAAAAAAACATAACTTGTTACTACTCCTAAAAATCCAAATAACATGGCAAAAGGAATAAAAGGCACAACAAGCACATTCGCAACAGGTGAAATTAATGAAAATCTTTTAAAATTCAGAATAATTACTGGTAAAGCAAAAATCTGTGCACTAAAAGTCATTGCAAATGCTTCACGAAGTCCAAAACTATCAGGTAAAAATTTAAATAATTTTTCTAAATGATTCCCAGTTAAAATAAGGCCCATTGTTGCTAAAAAAGAAAGTTGAAATCCAACATCATAAATTAAAGTAAGTGGATTCCAAATAACCATAACAAAAGCAGACATTAAAAGCGCGTTCATTACCTGTGACTGCCTGCCAAACCACAAAGCAATTACTGCAATAACTCCCATTATTGAAGCCCTTACAACTGCTGCTGAAGCACCGACAAATAAAGTAAAAACAACTATTATACCGATAATTATTGGTATTTTTTTATTACGTGAAACATTTTTAAACAAAGATGCAACTAAAACAATTATTAACGAAATATTATAGCCTGAAATCGCAATAATATGAGTTAATCCAGTTAAATTAAAATTCTGCATTAAATCATCTGGAATGCCTTTTCGTGAACCAGTTAAAAGGCCTGCTTCAAAACTTGCCATTGGCTCAGGCACAAGTTTGTTTAGCTGCCCTTCAAAATTCTTTTTCATTTTAAAAAGCCCTGCAAAAAACATATTACCGTTATTCCGACTAATCATTTCAACTCTTGGATAGTACATAACCGAATATACTTTAAAAAGCGACAGATAATTTTTATATGAAAAAGTATCAAATTCCATTGGTTCAACGATCTTTCCTTTAATTTTTACTTTATCCCCGTATTGAAATTCAGGATATAAATCCATGCTAAAAAGAATCCGGCCTTGAACTTCAATCCATCTCTCATTAATAAATAAACGCTGAGCATCTAAAATATAATTTGCTTTTTCTCTTCTCCTGTCAGGATTTTCTACTATTACTCCTTCAATTTCCCTATAAATTTCCTCATGTTGATAAAAATGAATTGACTCTTCATTTATATTTGGATGAACAAAATACATTCTTACAAATCCTAATAAAAAAAACATTAAACAAACTAATAATAGAAAATCCTGACAGGAGAAGAGAAAAAGCAATTTTTTTATTTAAAATTATTATTAAAAAAAATACACAAATTGAACCTACTATGACCCACCAGAAATCTATATTATATTTCTCAAATATAAAGATCGCAGCCAAAAAAGAAATGATTGAAATTTTAATATAAAAGCTTTTCATGTCAGTAAGTATAGAACTTAAATTTAAACTTTTTCTAAACAAATTCTAAACTTTTCATCTGCCCCTGTTGGGAATTTATAACAACACCACTTACTTTACAAAAAGTCAAACTTGTATTTAAATATATATCTTGATTAATATTTGACAAAATTATAAATGTATCGCTTAATTAAACTTTTGCAACATATAGGTCTTACTGAAAAAGAATCAAAAGCTTATCTAGTAACACTTAAAATTGGTACAAATCCAGCCAGTACAATTGCTAAATATGCTGAATTTAACAGATGTACAACTTATACTGTTTTGGAATCTCTTATAAATAAAGGCCTGGTACTGCAGTTTGAAAAAAACAATATCAAATACTTTAATGCTCTGGGGCCACGTTGTCTTCTTACATATATAGATGATAAAAAAAGAATTTTAACACATTATAAATCTGCGATAGATGATAAAATCCCTGAGTTTGAATCACTTGTTAATCCATATCAATTAATTCCAAATGTTAAGTCATACGCAGGTAAAGACGGGCTTGAGAAAGTATTTAATGAAATTCTAAAAGAAAATAAGCTTTGGATTTGGGCTACTGAATCAAAAAAGAATCATAAATTCTTTACTAAATACATTCCGCTGTATTTAAATAAATATCCATCAATAAATATAATTAAAACCAATCAAAATTCTATTGAAAAATACCATATCACTTCAGTAAATGAATTAAATGCAATACCTCCAATAAAACCCCTTCAATGCATAGGCCCTCACAGGGTTTTTATTTTATCAACAACAGAAAATTATGGTGTTGAAATTGCAAATTCTGACATGGTAAACCAGTTTGCAGACCAGTTTGAACAAACATGGAAAACCAATAAATAAAAAGCCCCCTTCCGCGACCGAAAGAGGGCTAATTAATTAAACTTCAATTCTACTGAACTTCAGTTTCAAATTCTTTCATTATTGCCTCAAATTCCTCATCACTCATCATTTCACCTTCTTCATCCATCATAGACTCATCAAACTCCATCATTGAAGAATCAAAAACCGAAGGATCAGCCATCATAGCTCCGCCAAACATAAGACCCATCATATCTTCTTCAGTGAATTCTTTTTCATGATCAGGAGTAGTAACAGTTGCAGATTTTGTTGGATTAACCATAACTGACATTTCAACTGTTCCATTCATTTCAGGATCATTCATAGTCATAGTTCCTCCAAAACCAGTTAGAACCATTTCTTCTACTGCTACATATACATCACCAGTGATTTCAGCAGCTTCAAAGAATTCTTTAGCTTCAGCTGTATCAGCACCTTGCATCATTCCCAAAACTAAATCTTCATCTACTTCAGCTGTAAAGTGATAACTTTCAAGACCTAAAATATTAACTCTTCCTTTATATTCAATATTTTTAAATGGAAGTGGGTCTCCTTCTTTATAATCTATTTCAGCATATCCTGACTCAGTTAATTCTTCTGCTGTCATAAAAGTTAGTTTTACCCATTTACCTAAAAAGTCTTCCAGGAATAATTCAACTAATTCCTGCATTTCTGCATCTGACAAATCAATTTTGCCGATTTTAATAAACACACCATCCTGTGTTGCTCTAATTTCTAAATTAGCTTTAACACTTTCTTCATTCATAACAGCATCTAAAGTCATGGTTACAGACATTTCACCTGTGTCAGAATTTGAACTACCAGACAAATCAAAATCTCCATTTAAAGAATTTTGTTCACCTTCTACTTCTCCTGCAAGATCAGCCTTAGCTTTCATTTCAAATAGAGCCTGGTTAAACTCGGTTGGATTGAGAAGAGCCTTGGTAATTACATCTCCAGGTGACATACCTGCTGGTAACCCTTCTTCAGCACAACCGCCGGCAAAAGCAAGCAGCCCAATAGCAAGACTAACAAGAAGAGCTTTCGAAATTACTTTCATATATAAATTGGTTAAAGATTAACTAAAGCAAATTGTAATGAAAAGCCCTACGTGTGTAAAGCATATTTATCTTTCTTTTAATACATGAAAAGAGTATGATAAATTCACGTGTTTATGAAAATCAAAGCTTCAAAAATTCTGATTTTAAGTGCCATTTTTTCGCTTCTTGTTGCGATCCCTGCCGCGAATGCATCTACTTTTATTGACGTTCCTTATACTCATCCTCAAAGTGATGCTATTTCTTTTCTTCAATCCAACGAAGTTGTGCAGGGCTACGAAGACAATACTTTTAGACCTGATAATTTAATAAATCGTGTTGAATACTTAAAAATCGTTATTGAAGGCACAAATGTACCTTTGGATAGTGATAATCCAACTGGTTTTAGTGATGTTGATGAAAATCAGTGGTATATACCTTATATAAGGAAAGCAAAAGATGAAGGATGGATTCAGGGTTATCCTGATGGCACATTCAGGCCTTTAAATCCTATTAATAAGGTTGAAGCACTTAAAATTTTAGGAGAAGTTCAGCAGTGGGATATGCTTGCTTTGGCAGAAGTGCCGCAGGCTGCATATAAAGATACATACAGATTCAGCTGGTATTCTCCTTATGTTTATTTTGCAAAAGAAAACGAACTTTTATTTGAAGAAATTGATTATTTAGAACCTAGTAAAGAGATTACAAGGGCTTATATGGCAGAAATTGTATATAGAAGCATTGTTCAAAAAGTAATTCTATACAGGCCATATTTCACAGCTGAAGATAAAATTGAAGAAATTAAAGAAGTAGAAACACCATCGAGTTATACAACTATAAATCCAACATATTTTGATAATATTCGTCTTGATGCACCCCTTCCCAATACTTTTTATTTGGATGAGGTTTATGTTATTGAAGGCGAAATTACCAATGGTGGATCATATAATGAAATTTTTGCTTTTTTAGCTAAGAATGAAAGCACAATAAATAATAATTTCATACATCACATAGGTGAAATTAATGGAGACAGATTTAAAATTCCTATTGTATTTAGGGATCCCGGCACATATCAGTTAGGTATAATCCCTGGTATTCAGGGGGAAAGTAATATTACACCTGTTACAATTCTTGATGGAATACCTCCTGAAGGTGAAAGTACTAACGCAGAAAAGCCTGATGGTCTTGATATTAATTTTGTAAATGACGCTACAACAGTTGACTGGAACAATACTAATAATAATGTGTTTAGAGTTTATTTTTATCAGGATGATACTGTTCATTCTTATTTTGTGCGGGATGAAAATGATTTGGATATCTTTTATAAAGATTTTAAAAATTTTGAGGAAGGGAATGTTAAATGGCGTGTTTACGGGGCAAAGGCCTCTTCTTTAGAACCGCTTGAACTCGAAACAAAATGGAATCAAAGCTCAGACTATAGTTTTGAAGCAGTAACTCACCACTACCAGTTATCTATTGACGAATCTATAAGTTATACGAACATACCTGAACTGCTTCCTTCAAAACAAACTATAAGTGTTTCAGGAACCACTCAGGAAAATATTTTCACAGATGGTGCTGTAATAACACCAAATGGATTAATTGATCATTTTACAATTAATACTACTGCTGCTTTGTTACAATATTATGGTAATGATGTTATTTCAGCAGGTTCAATTTTTAGTTTTGCGTATAATCCTGTTTCAAACGGAGTATATATTTTAGAGATAAATAATCAGAGCGGTAGTGCGGTTTTAAATATACCTGTGTATATAGGGGATATTATTCCGCTTATACCCGACTTTTTTGATCTTCAGGACCCTTTTGAAGAAATCCACGAACTAAATCTAGATGCAACAAGGAACGAACTGCTGAATTATATTAATGTTGAAAGAGCAGTTCATGGATTACAAGCTGTATCTTTAAGATCTGATTTAAATCAATTAGCCCAGGTATATTCTGATGAAATAACTCAATATGATTTCTTTTCACATATTGATATAGATGGAGGAACACCTGATTCCAGAAGAATAGATATGGGCATAAGAACTGATGTAGGTGAAAATCTGGCACACGCTCCAAGTATTTTTTTTGCACATCAGGCATTAATGCGAAGTGCTATTCACCGTGGAAATATATTAAATCCTGATTGGGACCAGTTGGGGCTTGGTATAACTCTTGATGGGGAAGGTGATTTAATTGTTGTTGAAGAATTTTCTCATCATATATGGAGTGAAGGTGACCTTATTAATTTTGAAAATCAGCTACTTGATAAAATAAATAATACAAGAAGCACTGCTATAACAATAAATTCCACTCTTGTTGATATTGCAAGAGATTGGTCACAGGATATGATCAATCAAAACTTCTTTTCTTTTACAGCTCCATCTGGTATAAACCTCATTGAAGTAGTTCAAAGCAGAGGAATCACAAATGAAGGAAGAGCTTACATATTAAAAGAAGGAACCTTGGATTTACTTTTTAATAAATTAATGAAAGATAGCGACATAGAACTTATTCAATGGAAAAAAGCAGGAATTGGAGTAAAGATGGATGATTGGAGCAACTTATACGTAACAGTGCTATATACAGAATAAATTATGAATTTTAAAACAAGAAAAATTAGATATAGAAGAAAAAGTATTTTAAAAAATTTACTTGCTAAAGTCGGGCATATTTTCAAACATAATAAAACTATTGAAAAAGCAAAGCAAAAAACCAATTTTGGTTTAGTTATCTCAATTATTATTGTTTTTGTTTTGTTTTTATATGGATGCAGTGCTGTAATTTCACGAATAGGTTTAATAAATGTAATTGGAATTTTCGGAGAACCTCTGCAAACAGATGTATATGGTAACACTAATGTTCTTTTATTAGGTACAGGCGGCGGAGACCATGATGGTGCTGATTTAACTGACACAATTATCCTTGCAAGCATTGATCAGAAAAATAAGCTTGTGCCTATGCTTTCAATTCCACGTGATTTTTATGTGAATATTGAAGAATTAGGCGATGGTGCAAGAATTAACAGAATATACGAGCTTGGTAAGCATAATTTTGATTCTGCAACTGGAATTAAATTAGTTAAAGAAGCTGTCGAAGAAATTAGCGGAGTTGATATCCATTATTATGTACGAATAGATTTTCAGGGCTTTAAAGATATAGTTGATAGCCTGGGAGGAGTTGATATTTATATTGATGAAGAAATTAATGATCCATACTATCCAAAAGAAGGAACAATTCAATACGAAACTTTTTACCTTCCAGCCGGGCAACAGGAATTAGATGGAGATACAGCACTTAAGTATGCAAGAAGCCGAAAAACAACCAGTGACTTCGACAGATCAAAGCGTCAGCAAAAACTTCTTTTTGCAATAAAGAATAAAGCAATGACTAAAAATATTCTTTTAAATCCAGGCAAAATAAGTGATTTATACGGAGCTGTAAATAGCCACATCGAAACAAATCTTTCAATAAGGCATATAATTGAATTAGCTAAAATTTCGCAGGATTTTAATCAGGAAAATCTTGTTTCAAGAGTAATGACTGATGACCCTACTATGTGCGGTGGCTTTTTATATGTACCAGAAAGAGATTTATTTGGCGGAGCTTATGTGCTTGTACCGATTGGAAACGACTATAGTTTTATTCATCAATATGTTGATTTAATTTTCCACTATCCGGAATTAAATAAAAATCCTGTTCAGATACAAATATTAAATGGTACTAAAACACCTGGCCTTGCTGGGGAAGCTAAAGCTATGCTACAAAGACTCTGCTTTGATGTTATTAGATACGGAAATGCCAGAAATCAGGAAATAGACACAACAAACCTTTATTTTAAATCTCAGCCTGTTGGTACAGAAGAAGAAGTACCTCGCGAACCAAAAGCTCCGGATGCTCTATACTTTATTAAGCAATTAATTCCAGGAAACATAACAAATGAGATTCCAGAAATTTATTTTGAATCTCAATATGTAAGTGACGCAAATTTAATTTTAGAATTAGGTGAAAATTACGCAGATTCAAAACCTGATGATATATTCTATCTATACTACCCTACTGACGATGGAGCAGACGAAGAAACAACTGATGAAGAAGAAGCAACAACCGAGTAAAATGCGTGTTGCGCGTTTTGTAGCTTTAAATACTGATTATTCAAGGCGCACAGCAGAAACGCTTATTAATAAAGGCCGAATTTCAGTAAATAATAAAACAGCTAAAATCGGGCAAAACATTAATCCTGAAAAAGACAGAATTGAGGTTAATGGGGAGCTTATTAAACCTTTAGAAAAAAGAATTACTATAATGCTGAATAAACCAGCTGGTTACATAACTACCAAAAAAGATCCTCACGCTAAAAAAACAGTAATGGATCTTATTCCTTATACTGATCTCTTCCCTATTGGCAGGCTGGATAAAGACACCGAAGGGCTCCTCTTACTAACTAATGATGGCGACCTCGCGTATAAACTAACTCATCCTAAATTCGAACACGAAAAAGAGTATTTAGTTGAACTCAAACAACAAATTTCGCGCGAACAAATCCAAAAACTCGAAAAAGGCATAATACTAAACAGCAAAAAAACAGCGCCCTGTAAAATCACCAATCATAAAGAAAATAAGCTAAACATTACTTTGCATGAAGGGCGCAAGCGACAAATTAAAAGAATGTTTGAATATTTAGGCAATAAAGTTATATACTTGTACCGCTTACGAATTGGTAAGCTTAAATTAGGTAACCTAAAAAAAGGAACCTACAAAATAATTAAAGACACAACTGACATATGCTAACAAGCTTTCTTAATTTATATGCAACAGTTACTTTAGGTGCTCCTGGTCAGGAGGCAATGCAAACCACGCCTAAAATCCATCAACCTCAGATTAGTTATGAAGAGACTCTGCCTGTTTCTATGATCCCTATTAAAAAACAAATAGCAGTTGAACCAATTATTGAAGCTCAGAGTGCAATTATTGTTGATTTTGATAGTGGTGAAATTTTATGGGAAAAAAATGCAAATAAAAAACTTCAAATAGCGAGTATTACAAAATTAATGACAATAATTGTTGCTTTAGAAGAAAATAATTTAAATGAATCAGTAATAGTAAGTAACAGAGCAGCATTAACAGAAGGTTCTAAGGTCTGGCTTTATTCAGGTGAAAAAATAACACTCTCAAGTTTGCTAAAAGCTTCTTTAATTCATTCAGGAAACGATGCAGCTACTGCAGTAGCAGAGCACGTAGGAGGAGATGAACAGACTTTTGTGGAAAAAATGAATGCAAAAGCAAAAGAATTAAAACTTTTTAGTACACATTTTGCAAATCCAATTGGATTTGATTCACTTGAAAATTATTCAACAGTGCGTGACTTATCACAATTAGCCAGATACGCTTACAGAAAGCCTTTTGTAAGAGATGCTGTAAGAACAAAATCTACTACAATTTCTTCAATAAATGGTGAGCAGTCTCATGATCTTGAAAGCACAAACAAACTTTTAGGCAGTTTTTTAAAGGTTTTAGGGCTAAAAACTGGACATACCCAGGCAGCAGGGTTATGCTTTGTATCGATAATCGAAAATGACAAAGGGAATAAAATTATCACAGTAGTATTAGACAGTCCTGCAAGATTTGAAGAGACAAAAATGCTGGCCACATGGGCCTTTAGATCATATATCTGGTAATTAAAAACAAATGACGATTATTTTTGATCTTGATATAGTTATTAGACATTTAATACTTATATTTTTTTCATTCACTGCAGCTTTTGTTGTTTCAATGATTCTGGCAAAACCATTTTTATTTGTACTTAAAAAATACAAAATCTCTAAACAGATTCGTGAAATCGCATCAACAGGTGAAAAAGCAAGCAGATACCATGAACTTCACAAAAACAAAGCTGGCACACCAACAATGGGAGGAATTTTAATCTGGGGTACTGCACTATTAATTGTACTTGGCAGCCGTGCGCTTTCTGCTTTAGGGCTTATTAACAGTTCTTTATTAAACAGAAAAGAAACCTGGCTTCCTATTGCTACACTTGTAGCAGTTGCGTGCCTTGGTGCTATTGATGATTATTTTAATATAAGAGGATATGGAAAATCCAAAGGCATTAATATTAAACCAAAATTTTTCTGGCTTACACTTTTCGCCTTACTTGGTGGCCTTTGGTTTTACTTTAAATTAGGATACGACCAGTTTCATTTTCCTGGATATGGGGATATTTTTATTGGCCTTTGGTATATACCTTTGTTTATGCTCGTTATTATTGCAACTTCAAATGCAGTAAATTTCACAGATGGCCTGGATGGGCTTGCTGGTGGCCTTTTGGTAATTGCTTTTGCTTCGTTTAGTATAATCGCATTTGCAAAAGGATTACTTATTTTATCTGCATTCTGCGCTGTTTTAACTGGTGCAAATTTAGGATTTTTATGGCATAACATTCCCCCCGCCAAATTTTATATGGGTGATACAGGCTCCCTTTCGCTGGGGGCCACGCTTGGTGTAATAGCAATGATGACTGATTCTTTTATTGCACTTATTTTAATTGGATTTATTTTTGTAATTGAAACTCTTTCAATCATTATTCAGATTTTTTCTAAAAAAGTATTCAAAAAGAAGGTATTTAAAGTTGCTCCCCTGCACCACCATTATGAATATATTGGATGGCCTGAAAGTAAAGTTGTTATGCGTTTTTGGATTGTAGGTGCAATATTCGCCATGCTCGGTTTAATCCTGGCGCTTTTATCAATTAGCTTCTAACGCTGTGCTAAAGGTCTAAAATAACTGCACTATCTGAAACTACAGGATTTGGTTTTTCATAAATATATTCCTCTACTTTATCGTTAATTACATCATTTGCCAATTCAGGATTCATAAATGCATCTTCAATATCATTTTCAAGTAGATCATGTGTAACTTCAGCTAATCTGGCAATTTCATCATTACTTTCTTCTTCTTCAACAACTTCAATTAATACTTTAGCAGCAGATATCACTTCTTCATGCTCTTCAATCACGCCCTCTTCTTCACTATCAACATCATCATAAGTAACATCAATCACTTCTTCCTGAACTTCAATTAAAGTTATTTCAGCAATATCCTGTTTTTCATCTTTAATTAACTCTTTGGCTTCAATAAGTTTATCCTCTGCTTCATCCAATAATACACCTTTCTTTTCCTGATCGTTTGTTGCAGTTATAATTTTAGCCTCCCTTACTGCTTCTTTAACTATATAAAGCGAAGAATCAGGCATTACAACTGTTAAATCTTTTACTTCTTCCGCCAGAGCATTCTCAAAGTACTGCTTTACTTCATCTGAAGATCTGATTGCATCAGATACT
Source organism: Patescibacteria group bacterium (assembly GCA_042577965.1). Taxonomy (GTDB): domain Bacteria; phylum Patescibacteriota; class Gracilibacteria; order UBA1369; family PNNO01; genus JAUVDZ01. Next base: position 15,752 of record JBHPDK010000007.1, on the reverse strand, counting down.
TCCTGAACTAAAGCGTTAAACTCTTTAAGTAAAAGATCGGCATCCCTGCTTTTATCACTATTTATATAAACAGTTGCTTCATTCAAGCGTGTAATAGCAATATCGATTTTTAATTTAGCATTATCTTCTGTATCTGTAGTTAATAAAAGTTTTGTTGATTCATTTATTTTCTTTGCTGTATAAAAAGGATTTTCAGATGTAAGCCCTGCTTCATTTTTTGATGCCTCTATATCTTCTTCTTCAACTTCTTTTTTATATGCTTTATCTTTTTCAATATTTGAAGCAACCCAGTCTGCGTCATCTCCTGAATTAATTGTAATTTTTTCTATTTGCGACTCTTTATGATCAGTTTCAAGTGCATATCCTTCTAATACAAGCTGTACTGTTTCATGTTTTTCATCAACTAAGCTAACTTCCACTTTATTTTCAAAAACAGAAACCTTTGTTTCATAGCTTTCATCAGCGCTAATATCAAAAGAGGCTTTTGCAGATACATTGGCAGTCATTTCATTTGTATCAACTTGAAACGAAGATTCATCACCAACAATATTTACAACCTGATTCCATACTCTTCCCTGTGTTAATTCTATTTCAACTTCAGTCTTTGATGCGTTTACTTGATCCTGAAATAATTTTATAATTTTTAATTCTGAACTAGGTGACAATCTACTTACACTATCATCAATATATCTTATTATTGCTGTACTTTGTGGGCCGGTTACTATTATATCTCCCTGCTGCAGCAACATATGTTCTTCAGCTTCAATTACCTCGCCTTCACGAACAATATTCACATGACCTGTTATTTCAACCAGCGTTGTGTACGTTGCTGCTTTTGTAATAGGAATATCTGAAACATAAACTGTTGCAATTGATAATGTAATTACTGCAACTAAAACTGATGCAAATACTTTTTGCCATTGCCATGCTAATGAAGGAGCTTTCTGTTTTGCAAAAGCATATATTGTTTCTTTTAATTTAGCTCTAAAAACTGAATTAGGTTTTGTAGTGCCAGCTATTTTTGAAATTAGAAGTTTTAATTTTTGCAATGAAGGATAAAGCTGCGTTTTATGTCCTTTTTCAATTGAAGTTAATATACTTTCTTTAATATGCGTCTTTTTAACAACATCAAGAGCAGGCTTTTTTAGCCCCTTTATTGCCTTACCTAATTTTTCCAAATTGTCGATCTCCATCTTTTTCATGTTTAGCGCTTATATAAACGAATAATTCATAATTTTGTTACTCAATATTTTTAATACCCATTTCATCCATTATGTGCCTTAGGGCTTTTAAAGCTCTGAATTGCAAAATCCGAACACTTCCCTCACTCTTTTTTAAAACTCTGCTTATTTCTTCATTTGATAATTCATTAATAAACTTAAGAAGAACAATTTGCTGATAATTCTTTTTTAGTTTTCCAATAGCTAACTTTAAATTTTCATTATTTAAAGAATTATCTGCAATTTCAACAGGATCTGCTTCTCTTGTTGTATCTTTAAGTCTTGGATCCAAACTACCGTGTTCACGGGTTAACCTATAATGATCAACAACCAGATTATGAGCGATTCTAAATATCCATGCTTTAAAACTTTTATTCCTCCTTTTTTTATACTTTCGGATATTTTCCCAGGCTTTTAAAAATAATGTTTCAGTTAAATCCTCAACATCTTCTTTTTTAACTTTATAAAAAATGTATCTGTAAATTGGAGTAACAAAAAATTCATAAAGCTCAGCAAAAGCATCAGCATCGCCTTTTTGGCTTTTCCTGACTAATCCCTCCAATTCTTTTTCACTATATTCTGACATAAAATACAATTATAGTTCCTTCCCCCTACATTTATACAACGGGGAAGATAATATTTTTTTACAAAATTACTTTTTAAGCAAGCATTTTTTCAACTTTTTTCACTTCATTTTCGCTTCCAATAAAAATTGGTGTTCTTTGATCAAGCGACTCAACTTCAATATTTAAAATTCGCTTTTTACCGTTAGTGGCACGACCTCCAGCTTCCTCCATAAGGAGAGCCATAGGAGCGCATTCATATAAAAGCCTGAGTTTTCCATCTGGTTTTTCATGATATCCAGGGTATGTAAATATTCCTTGCTCTTTCATGAAAATATGGTTAATATCAGGCACCATTCCACCTGAATATCTAAGCGTATATTGTTTATCCATATAATCCTGTACAAGTTTCATATACTTTTTTTCTGTAGCAACTGCCCTTAAATTACCAGGAGCAAAGTTCTTTGCATCTTTTTCAACTTTAATATTCTCTTTAGATAAAATAAATTCTCCAACAGCATTTAAAATAAATTCATGAACACCATTTTTTGTTGTATAAAGCATAGTTACACGTGGTCCATAAATAACAATCAAAGCAGCAACCTGATCATCTCCTTTCATTCCAATAATTTTATCACCCTTATAAATTCCAAAAATACTACCAATTGAAAGATTCGCATTTACTAACGAAGAACCATCCAGAGGATCAAAAACAACTGTATAAGGGCCTTTTTTATCATCAGGGATCTTACATTCTTCATCCATTTCTTCTGAAGCAAGGCAAGCAGTATAATGCGAATCCTCAAGTTCTTTAACAAAAATCTGATTCGACAGAACATCAAGTGTTAACTGAGCTTCGCCATACATATTCGAAGTTCCTGCAAGGCCTAAATCACCTGTTTGCATTGCATGATGAATATATTTGGATGTATTTGCGATTTTAACAATTAAATGTCTTAAATCGTGATCAATTTTACTATCACGAAGGTGTTTATCTAAAGAAGTATTCATATTTATCAAAGGTTAAAGGTCAATAGTCAAATGTCAATAAAGTTCTGCTCTATTTGCAGCATTAAATGCTTCTGCAAGCATCATCTTCATATGTTCTCTCATTTCGTTTTTAGCTTCTGTTCTGTCTAACTTTTCAACTTCATCTACAAATTTATAAAGAACTTTTCTAAATGGTCTGCCATCTTCTTCTGCAGTCTTTTTCATTTCCTGCGTTAAGCTGTCCGGGAAGTGTTTAAACCAGATATTTTGAAGTGCAGTTGCATAATTGAATTTACGTGCACCTGCATCAACTGCTTTCTGGAACATATCCGGACTAATTCCACTGCCTCCGTGAAGCACTCCATAACAATCCATTGCTCTTATCCTGTCACAAATTTCTTTAATTCTTTCATATCCGAGAGTAGGCTCTTTTAAATAAACACCATGACCATTCCCTACAAAAAACGCTAAAGCTTCAGGTTTAACAGCTTCAACCAATTGTACGGCTGTTTCAACTTTAGTAAAATACTTTTCAATATTTTTTTCTACATCAGGGTCAGCCAAAGCTCCTGCTGCTCCAATTTCTCCGTCTTCAACTTCTAAACTTATACCTAAAGGATGAACTTTTTCAGCTACCTCATAACATTTTTTAATATTTTCTCTTAAATCTAATTTAGATAAATCAACTTCAACAGAAGAAAATCCAGCATCAATTGATTTTTGAACACATCCATCAACATCTTTTTGAATATGATCATGATGAAGACAAATCGGCACACTGTAGCCATATTTTTCAATTCGTTCTTCAATTGCATCATGCACAATATCCGAAAGCATATCAGGCTGCATAGGGCAGTAACCAGATTCACTCTCAGCAATCTCAAGAATCATCGGAGAATGTAGTTCCCATGCAGCATCCAAAATAGCGTGAGCAATATCAGCATGACGAACATTACAAGCAGGAATTCCAAAGTTATTATCATCAGCAACCTTTAAAAGTTGTCTAAGATTTGAAAGTGTGTACCCTCCGGTAAGTTTGCGCGCGTTTGGGTTTACTTCTGCGCTAAAAGCTGGAACATCAGACATAATTTTTAGGTTAATTTTGAAACGAAAAGCCGGATAAAAATATACCGGAAAAAACTTGAGCGAGCAATCATTATTATTATATTTGACAAAATCAAATAATTTGCTATAATCTACTCTATTTTTAAATTTATATGAATACACGAGAAAATATAAATCGGACTTATTTCAGCAGTCAGGTAGAATCAGCAGAAAATGCTGTTCATGGAAATCCTGATATTCTTGGTAGCAGCAGAGGACAATTTCTTAAAGCAGTAATTGGCGTTGCCATTGGCATCCCAACAGCAAAAGCAGCAGAATATGTTTATAACAAAGATGAAACTGAAGCAGAAAGAACTTTTGCAATTGACTCAGCAGATTTAGGGAAATCCATAGACAGGCACGTCACAAGAAGCAGATACAACAATTATAAAGCAATTATACGCAGATATGCCTCTGCACCTGCTGATATTGGTGATAAAAGATCGCGTTTAGATTATGTTATTGAACAATGCAAAGCATCGAGACTACCAAATATGCTTAAAGGGATCCTGCCGTTTTTACCAATGCAGGAAAGCAATTACAAACCTTGTTTACGAAGCTCAGTCGGAGCTCTTGGAACATGGCAATTTATGTATGACACAGCACAAAAATATCCATCAAGAAGCAAACCTTTAGTAAAACCTGGCAAATACGACAGAAGATGTAATTTTAAAGCAGCAACCAAAGCAGCAATTGCTTATTTTAAAGAAATAGTTGAAACATTAAAGCAAAATAAAAACTTTAAATATCTTGAAAAAAGATATAAAAAGAAATTTGGTATTAATTTAGACGACTTTTTATCTTTAGCCACAATCAATGCATATAATTCAGGTGAAGGTCACATGATAAGAGCAATGGATATGATAGAAAATGATAAACATGTTTTGTTGGAAGCTGATGATGCGGTTAAAAAAGGTGGTGGTCAGGGATTATTCGTTTATTTGACTCAAATCTATAATGCAAACAGCAAAACAGGAAAATATAAGGGTAAATATGGTAAAAAGTGGCAAAAAGGCATGAGTCCGAAGTACGGACGCCATGCATCGCAATATGTTTTCCAGATACTTGCTTATAAGAAGATTCACGAAAAGCAAAACGGCACTTTTAAACCACCAAAAGGAGCAAAATCTGTTCAAAGAACCACGCGTAGAAGATTAGGAGCAATTGGAGCAGGGATTGCAGGCGGATTAATTGCTGCAGTTGCTTATGCAGGTATTAAAAAAGCATCAAAAAATGGCCTAAATAGACGAGAATTCTTTGAAAGTGTTGGAGTTGTAACTGCTGGCGGCGTTATGGGCGGAATAGCTGAAAATAAATTAAATTTAACTGATGCAAAATTAAGCTGCGGATCAGAAAAAAACGGAAAAACACGATTAACTGAAGAAGAAATGAGAAAGCACTTAAAAGATATAAAAAGAGTTTGTGATTGTGGTAATAAGACTGATGATCAACTGCTTAATCCAAAAAACTATCCATTCACTCAACAGCTTGCAGATAAATTGTTCAAAGAATTCAAAAATACTTCTAAGCGTAAATATGCTTTAATTGCAAAATATTATTACGAAAGATGCCTTGATTTAGTCAGACATCAGCTAAATGGCACTTACAAATTGCCTTCAAGTGGAATGTCGCAGGTTAGGAAAAGAGAAAAGTACGTAAAGAATGCACTTAAAGTAGTAAATGTAACTTTAAATGGAGATTAAAAAAAGATCCCCCCAGGGAAAGCCTATCCTTAAGGAGATCTTTTACTAGTTGCCCAACCTTAGCAACCCTTTATCTGAATAATCAGCTAAATGGAATCGTTTAAAGCAAGTGCAGTGTGTCCTCTTACATACATAATATCTCTCGGTCTGATCATCGAATTCGCTTTTTCTGTAACTGAAAGCTGAGTTAAAGCCTTCTTCTCAAGCAAATCCTTTTTAAGAATCTCATTTTCTTCATAAAGTCCCTGTTGCTGCACTTCTAAATATTTAATTGTGTATCCTTTTGTTGATACATGATTGAAATTCACAAGCATCATCACGCTCAAAAAGCTTATTAGTAAGCCCATCGACATTAATATCAATAAAGTTTTAAGCTTACCTGGATTAAAAGATTTTTTTCGCTCTCTGAAAGCTAGAGTGTTGCGTACTGCGAGTACTTGTGACATTTCGGTTAGTAGTTATATATAAAGGTATTTTTAGATTTTCTCTGCGACTCTCATTTTTGCGCTTCTGGCTCTTGGATTCTCTTCGATCTCTTCTTCATCTGGTACGATTGGCTTTTTAGTTATGATTTTGACCTGCGGTTTGTGATTGCACTGGCAGATCGGGATTTCCTTCGGACATAAACACTCTTTTGACTCTGTTCTGATTATGTTTTTAACGATTCTGTCTTCAAGTGAGTGATATGAGATTACGATTAGTCTTCCGCCTGAATCTAATACGTTAATTGCGTCTGTTAATGCGATTTTCAGGCTCTCTATCTCGTTATTTACTGCAATCCTTAAGGCCTGAAATACTTGTGTTGCAGGGTGTTTCCTAACTTTTTTGCCTTTTTTAGGAGGTCTTGGTGCGTATCTTTCTATTAACTGTGCTAACTGCGTTGTTGTTTCTATTGGTAGGTTTTCTTTGATGATTCTTGCGTACTTTCTGGCCATTCTTTCTTCTCCGTACTCCCTGAAGATTTGTTCGAGTTGCTTTTCGCTATATGCTTTTAGGATCATTTCTGCTGTCTGGATCTGATTCTTATCAAATCTCATATCAAGTGGCCCCTGTTTCATAAATGAGAATCCTCTGTCAGCTTCATCAACCTGTGGCGATGAGAGACCTAAATCAAAGAAAATTAGTTTCACATTGGTTATTCCTCTTTCTTCTACTTCGTTTTTTAAATGAGCAAAGTTTTTGTGTATAAAAAGAATTTTGTTTTTGTTTTTGATATCTTTAAGGCGATTACTTGCAATTTTCAGGTTCTTTTCATCCAGTTCAAATGCCACTAAAGTCCCGTTTTTGCCTATCTTCTCAAGAAAAAGTTCACTATGACCTCCGAGTCCGAGTGTACAATCTATAACTGTGTCTCCTTTTTTAAGTTGTAAGTAGTTTTCAACAACTTTATTAAGAACAGGATTGTGACCATAATGCGTTTGTTTAAGCGACATTCTTTGATTATTACCTCCCCTGATGTTCAAAAGTTGTGCACAAGTTGTGTATAACTTTTTTGAACGTCTGGATACCGCTTAAATTTAAGGTTTTTCGCACATATTGTCAATAAAAACACAATTTTTAGTATAAGTTTTGTGTTCCAAATGATCACCCGATACTCAACAAGCCCCGTAAATAAGCCAATCTATTAAAATATATAATTATGTTGAACAATTGACGCAATATTGTATAACAAATGTATACACAAATAACACTTGGCATTTGTATTCCCCTGTGGTAAAACAATTAGTAGAGTAAAATATTTAATAAGTATAAATCTTTTGAACATTCCCCCTGAATTAATAGTTTTCTTTTCTGCAATGCTTCCTATAACAGAACTTAGAGGCTCTATTCCTTTAGGATTCGTAATGGGCCTACCTGCTGAGACTACTTTTATATATGCACTTATCGGAAATATAATCCCCTGTTTCTTTATACTTTGGGTACTTGAGCCTATAGCAAAATTTTTATCACGCCATATTGCGTTTTTTAAAAAATTCTTTGATAAATTGTACAAAAGAACGCATGACAAACACAAAGATGCTCTTGAAAAATACGGACCAATCTTCCTTATTATATTTGTTTCAATTCCACTCCCTGGTAGCGGAGCCTGGACCGGCAGCTTAATAGCCTTTCTTTTCGGCATAAAATACTTCAAAGCTCTTACCTACATATTTATAGGATTAATTATTGCGGCAACTTTAATTACCCTTGGAATAACAGGAGTAATAAATCTGTTCTAAAATCGTTCTAAACTAATGATGTTATTTTTAACCTTCTAAATATGAAAAAGCTCACTGCCCTACTACTTACAATAGCTGTTATTGCTGTAAGTAGTGTTTTTATTGCACCCCTGGCGTCTGCAACAGATGTTTGTTCAAACACTCCACATTCAAGTGCTGATTTTTATGTAGAAAATATAAAACCAAATTGGCTTTTAAGTATGTCTTGTGTTGATTCAGAAATCCTTACAACCATGCCTACAGGCTCAGTTATGCATGTAATTGGTAAAACTGAGGGTTGGCACAAACTTGTAACTGAAGATGGTCTTATAGGATGGATGTGGGAGGATTTTGTAGCTCCAACAAGCAAAACTTTTAATCCAACTCCAGAGCCGGAGCCAGAGCCGTATGTTGAACCTGAGCCAGTTGAATACGTAGCAATGCGCGACATTGCAGGTCATAAATATGAAGATGCAATTTGGTATGTATATAATAATGATATTGTCGAAGGTTATGAAGATGGATCTTACAAACCTGACCAAACTATTAATCGTGCAGAGCTTTTAAAAATTATAGTTGAGGCAAAATATAATAATGAATTTGAAGCATATGATAATCAGGGTTGTTTTACTGATGTAGCTGCGAGTCAGTGGTATTCAAAATATGTTTGTTTTGGATTATCTAAATATGTTGTAGAAGGATACACTGATGGGTCTTTTAAACCTGCTAATGAAATTAATTTTGTAGAATCTTTAAAACTTGCACTTATTGGATTTGGAATTGGTTATGAACCAGGGGATCCCTGGTATAGATTGATTGTTGAAGAAGCAACAGAAGCTAATTTGATACCTCTTGATGTTGATAAATTTGATGACATTTTAACAAGAGGGCAGATTGCAGAAATGATAACAAGAATTATGAAATATGAAGATGAAACTTTAGCAGATTATCTTGGTGCAATGGTAGATTCAAAAATTACATACGAAATGCTTGAGTATTAAATCTACAAATGACTGAAATTATATTTTTAATTTTTGGGATTATAGGCCTTGTAATTGGTGCTGAACTGGTTACAAGAGGTGCTTTAAATATTGGTGAACATTATAAAATCTCACATGTAATTCTTGGCCTTACAATTTTGGCTTTTGGAAGCGATTTACCTGAACTTTTTATAAACATTCAGGGAGCTTTCGACAGATTAAATGGTATAGAAACATCAGGTATTATTGTTGGAGATGCAATAGGAAGCAACTTTGGGCAAATTGGATTAATACTAGGCATAATTGGACTTTTCGGCGTCCTGAAATTAACAAGAAGGCAAATGTTAAGAGATGGATTAACTTTGCTTGGAGCTACAATTTTGCTTTTTCTTGTGAGCTTAAACGGAGACATATCAAGAATTGAAGGATTAATATTAATTATTATTTATATTTTGTATTTAGCGGCGCTCTATAGAGAAGAAAATTTTAAAGAAAAGGTTGTACTTCCACCGAGACTTCATATTTTATGGGCAGGTTTATCATTAATCGGAGGTTTTGCACTTCTTTACTTCGCCTCAAACCTTGCTTTAGACAATGCTGTTGCCTTAAGTGACAAATTCAATATATCCCAATCTATAATTGGAATTTTGATACTAGGTTTAGGAACAAGCCTGCCTGAATTTGCAATTTCTTTATCAGCAATAAGAAAAAAGGCACATGGGATTGCTATAGGCAACCTTATTGGCAGTAATATATTTGATACTTTAATACCAATTGGTGCGGCAGCAGTAATTTCAGAACTTCAGATAAGTAAAGAAATTATATTCTTTGATATCCCATCACTCTTCGTTTTAACTATTTTAGTATTGATTTTATTTATGTATAAGAAAAAGCTTCAGAAAAAAGAATCTGCGCTTTTAATAATCGTATTTTTATTGTATGCAGTTCTAAAAATTACCTTTTTTCAAAGCCTTTAATTTTACCTACTTTTATACTTGACAAATTTGTATAATTTGCTATAATGCTATTGTTTTCGCTGGCGCTGTTTTTCGCAGCTGCCCGCGCTCAATTTTTTTGGGGCTTTCCAGCCCCGCACCCACAGCCCATCAGACGCCTGGAGGCATCAATGGACTACGGTTAACGCCCACAAACCTTCTGCGGGTCAGTAACTCGCAACCCCTAGGTGACCTAGCAAAGCGAAGTCACAGAAAGGACCGATGGCTTAAATGCCATTTAGTTAGGACGGATGCGACATAGCCCGCGAGCATATGGCTCGGGGCGGCGCGGCAAGGCCGAGGGGCACGGCCGATATAGCCACTCTGGAGACGGAGTGGCTTTTTTTATATATCCATCTCCCCTCTTATTAAAGTTTCATCTACACAATCATAAACCGCTGAAGGCTCCTGAACTCCAATAAATCCTCCATCAACTATTAAATCCGGTTCAAAAGGCATTGGATTGCTTCGATATTGAGTGAAAAAATCCTCAACTGCATATGTTTCAGATTTTCCTGAGATATTTGCAGAAGTAGTTGTAAAAGGGTGCCCTAGACGTCTGGAAATATTTATCAGACTTTCATATTCAGGATTTCGAAGTCCGACTTTTTGAAATCCTTTATTAAAAAACTGGGGCAAAGCACCATGACGATTAACAATAAATGTATAAGGCCCAGGCCAGAATCGTGTCATTAAATCTTCAGCTTTTGCATTAACTTCAGCCCAGCGCTTTGCATCCTCCAAATCAGCAACAACAATACTAACAGGTTTAAACTGATGCATTTTCTTTAATTGGTACAGCTTTCGAATAGCATCCTCATTAAAAATATCAACTGCAAGTCCATAGCATGTTTCTGTTGGATGAACCACAATTCCACCATGCTCTAAAGTTCGAAGAACTTCATCCTCGACTGTACTTCCCCATTTATCTCCCTTAACTGTCAACCTTTTCATAGCAATTTGTTATTGACCTCACCTATTCTACTGCGCTATTACTATCCGTGCAAACTCTAACTCTTTTAAAATGAAACCTAAGGTATTTATAAACGGCTTCGGAAGAATCGGTCGTTTAGTTTTTCGCATAAATCACGAACGCGACAAGCTTGATGTTGTAGGGATCAATGATCCAAATAAAATCGAAATGCTTGTTCATTTATTAAAATATGATTCAACTTATGGGCCTTTTGAAGGTAAGGTTGAAATCGTAAATGATAATGAAATGAAAGTTGATGGAAAATCAATCAAGGTTTATCACACTCGTGATCCACTTGAACTTGAACATGGTGATAATGGAATTGACATTGCTATTGAAGCAACTGGTGCGTTTAGAGATCGGGAGGGTGCAAGCAAACATTTGCAGGCTGGTGCTAAGCGTGTTTTGATTACTGCACCAGGTAAGGATGTTGATAGAACTCTTGTTATGGGAGTTAATGAAGGTGATCTTCATGCAGAAAAAGATCTGTTAATTTCGAATGCTTCGTGTACAACAAACTGTATTGCGCCTGTAATTAAGGTTTTAAATGAGGCGTTAGGTGTGGAGAAAGGTTTACTTACAACAATTCATGCAGTTACTACTTCACAAAACATTCTTGATGCTTCAAGTAAAGATTTTAGACGAAGTCGGTCGGCTTTGAGCTCAATGATCCCAACTACAACAGGAGCAGCAAAAGCTGTTGCAATGGTTTATCCAGAAATGGAAGGAAAATTAAATGGAATGGCGATTCGCGTGCCTTTACCTACTGTTTCGCTTGTAGACTTTGTGTTTAATGCTAAAAAAGAAGCCTCAGCCGAGGAAGTTAATAAGATTTTGAAAGATGCAGCTGAGGGTGATTTAAAAGGAATTTTGGATATCTCTGATGAGCCTCTGGTTAGTGTTGACTACAAGGCAACACACTACTCTTCTGTAATCGACGGATTATCAACAATGGTTATGGGAGACATGGTAAAAGTGATTGCCTGGTATGACAATGAATGGGGGTACTCAGAGCGAACCGTTGATATGGCAGCGCTTATTGGGGAAAAGATGTAGAAGATTAAAGGCCTCGATATTCATCAGCTAATGCTTCTGCTTCACCTCTTGTGCATCCTTGTGTAAAGCATGGATGTTCAAGATCTTCATCTCTTAGATGTGGTGATGGAGAAGGATAAATCCATTCATCCTTTTCACAACCATAATCTTTATAACGTCTTCTATCACCTGGTTCAGGTGAGTTTCTTCCAATTTTACAAACACATTCTTTAGTATCTTGGTTTTGAGGATAATCGCAGAATCCAGGCTTTGGTATACCAGACATAACTGTAGCAACTGCCATTGCACCCAGAAGCAAAATCGCACTAACTGCACCTCCTAATTGAAGGATAGCTATTTTTTCTTTTCTTGTTAATGGTTCATAATTTTGGCTTTCCATAATAATTTAATTAAAATTTAGAATTCATTTTAAAACATTATTGTTATTTTGTCAAGAATATTTAGGAATAAGATGTAGATTAAGGTAAATACTCTGGAAGAGAGGCTGCAATCACTGGATACTTAATATTAGTTTGGCAAACTTTTGGGCGATTGTTTGTTGAATCTTCTGCTTGAGGTTTCATCATCCTATCATGTATTACTAAAGTCACAGCTATTGAAGCAATTGCTATTATATTAGTTATTGCTAGTTTTAAGCCAAGCATATCTTTAGGATATTCCGTATTATTTAGCCTTGGAGTTTCCATGATTCTTATTATGAGATTTGAATATAGATATATCCATAGTTTTTGTCAAATTCAATTCCCCCCTCAAATTCAATTTACCCGCTAAGCTGCAACCTTACGTTGACTTTTAAAATTAGCACTGTACAATACCAAGTGCTAATTCGCACCCCACCCTTATGGATAGAAAGTCAGAAATCCTTCGCGCAATAGTTAAACACTTTGTTCAGACTGCTGAGCCAGTTGGCAGCAAGACGATTCTTGTCAGCTATAGATTTCAGGTTAGTCCGGCTACGATCCGAAATGATATGGCGAGTCTTGAAAAAGAAGGTCTGATTTATCAGCCTTATACTTCTGCAGGGCGAGTTCCGACTGATGAAGGTTATAGGCTTTATGTGGATGAAATCGCGGATTATAAAGCTGCAAAAAAACAGGCATTAGTTAAATTAAAGGTGATTCAGGAGCAGTTTCATACTGAAAAAGTTAAGGAGCAGATTTATGACGCTGTTTCGCTTTTAGCGCGTGCAACCGGGAATGTGAGTTTTGCTACTACTCCGGATAATGACAGAACTTTTTATTTAGGCCTCTCAAATGCTTTAAAACAGCCTGAATTCGCAATGGATAACATAAATGCCAGTCAGGTTATTGAAGTTCTTGAACGTGATGATTATTTTCGCAGACTTCTTGAAAAACTTGAGGTTGATGACAGTATTAAAACTTATATTGGTAAAGAAAATATCCTCGAGCAAATCCAAAGTTGCTCACTTATGGTGACTAAATATGAAAAAGAAGGGCATCAGGGTTATATGGGAATCTTAGGACCGACTCGAATGAATTATCCTTTTAATAAGGCTATTTTAGAAGAAATCAAAAATCTATTTGTATCTAAAAACACTACTTTATGAATGACGAAAACACACAAACTAACGAAGAAATTGAACAATTAAAAGCTCAGGTTGAAGAATTAACAGATACTGCAAAGCGCGCAGTTGCAGAGCTTCAAAATTCTAAAAAAAGAATGGAAGAAGAAAAATCCCACTTTGCAAAATTCGCATCTGCAAATGTTTTTATGCATATTCTTCCTGTTTTTGACAGCCTTGAAAGAGCAAAGCAAAACATGCCAGAAGATCTCGCTGAAAATGACTGGGCACTAGGAATAGAAGCAATTGTTAAACAATTTGAAGGAATTATGGAACAATTTAAAATAACTAAAATGAAGACTGTGGGTGAAAAATTTGATCCGAATTTTCATGAAGCAGTTGCAAGCGGCAAAGGCGAAAAAGACACCATTACCGAAGAACTCGAAGGTGGATATATGATGGAAGATCAGGCTTTAAGAGCAGCAAAAGTAAAAGTTGGAGATGGGACATAATTTACTCTTGACGCTATTAAATTAGCACTCTATAATTGAGAGTGCTAAAAATCATATTAATATAATTAACAACTTAAAAAATGTCAAAAATACTGGGAATCGACCTTGGAACAACTAATTGTTGCATGGCAATAATGGAAGGCGGAGAGCCAACTGTAATTCCAAATGCTGAAGGCGGCAGAACAACTCCTTCAATGGTTGCAATTAAAGATGATGAACGTCTTGTTGGTGTTGCAGCTAAACGTCAGTCAGTAACAAATCCTGAAAATACTATTTTTTCTTCAAAAAGATTTATTGGTCATCTTCATAATGAAGCTAAAAAGGATATCGATAGAATGCCTTTTAAATGTGTTAAAGGTAAAGCAGGTGAAGTTGAGATGATGCTTGATGGAAAGCAAAGAAGGCCAGCTGAGATTTCAGCAATGATCCTTCAAAAGCTTAAAGCTGATGCTGAAAAATATCTTGGTGAAAAAATTGAAAAAGCAGTTATTACTGTTCCTGCATACTTCAACGACTCGCAAAGGCAGGCTACAAAAGATGCAGGTAAAATTGCAGGGCTTGAGGTTGAAAGAATTATTAACGAGCCAACTGCTGCTGCTCTTGCATATGGAATGGATAAAAAAGGAGCAGAAAAGAAAATAGCTGTTTTTGATCTTGGAGGTGGAACTTTTGATATTTCGATTCTTGAAATTGATGATGTGGAAGGCGAAAAGCAGTTTGAGGTACTAAGCACAAACGGCAATACACAGCTTGGTGGTGATGATTTTGATCATGTTATTATTGAACACTTGGTAGAAGAATTTAAAAAAGAACAGGGAGTTGATTTAAGCAAAGATAAAATTGCACTTCAACGTTTAAAAGATGGCGCAGAAAAAGCAAAAATCGAGCTTAGTTCGCAGCATGAAACTGAAATCAATATTCCATTTATTACTTCTGATAGCAGCGGTGCAAAGCACTTAAATCTAAAACTGAGCAGAGCTAAAATGGAAGATCTGTTTGCTGATTTGATTGAAGCAACTGTGGATCCATGCCGAAAAGCAATGGATGATGCAAAAACTTACGCTTCAGACATCGATGAAGTAATTTTAGTTGGAGGAATGACTCGAATGCCAGCTGTTCAGGATAAAGTTCAGGAAATTTTTGGAAAGGAACCTCATCAAGGTTTAAATCCTGATGAAGTTGTAGCAATGGGAGCTGCTTTGCAAGGAGGTGTCCTTCAAGGTGATGTTAAAGATATCTTGCTCCTGGATGTAACTCCTTTAACTTTATCAATTGAGACTTTAGGTAATGTTGCTACTCCAATGATTGAAAGAAACACAACAATCCCTACGAGCAAATCTCAGGTTTATTCAACTGCTGCTGACAATCAGACTTCTGTAGAAGTACATGTTATGCAGGGTGAAAGGCCTATGGCAGTTGATAATAAATCTTTAGGTAGATTTATTCTGGATGGAATTCCACCAGCGCCCAGGGGTGTGCCTCAGGTTGAAGTAACATTCGATATTGATGCGAATGGAATCCTCGATGTTAAAGCCCTAGATAAGGCAACTAACAAAGAACAGCACATTACAATTAGCGGCAGTTCAAATATCGCAGAGGATGAAATTGAAAGAATGAAAAAAGAAGCTGAGCAATATGCTGAAGAAGACAAGAAAAAGAAAGAAGGAATTGAAGTCAGAAACAAGGCTGAATCACTTGTTCTTCAAAGTGAAAAAACTCTAAAAGAAGCAGGTGACAAAGTTGGCGATGACATTAAAAAACCTATTGAAGAAAAAATCGATGAACTCAAAAAAATCCTCGAAAACAAGGAAGCTACAAACGACGAAATTCAACCAGCTTACGACGCTTTAAGTGAAGAAATTCAAAAAGTAGGAGCACAAATGTATAAAGATGCTGGTGCTGCTCCTGGCGCTGAAGGCGAAGCACAACCACAAGA
>JBHPDK010000006.1:0-41893 GCA_042577965.1 Patescibacteria group bacterium | reverse complement strand
CATTTGTGCTCCTACTTTTTGAATTTCTTCACTTATTTTTTCTTTTTGAGAGATGGATCTGCATTAGTTAAAAGATGCCGCGGACTTTTACCATTCACTGGTCCTCAAAACAAAGAACTGTTTGAAAAATTCTATAATACTTCAAAAACAGTTTTTATCGGATATTTAATTGCAGCATTTTTGTCAGGAGTTGCTGCATATATTGCATTTTCGTTGTTTGGAATTCCAGGCGCAGTTATTTGGGGCCTCTTAGCAGGATTATTATCGTTGATTCCAACTGTTGGAGTAATTGTAGTTTATTTAATTGGTACTATAATCGCAGGCCTCACTTTTGGTGTATGGGGAGTTTTAGGATTCATAGCATTTTACGTGGTTGTTGAAGCAATCGGTATGCAGGCTGTATTAAGACCAAAAATGGTTGATGAAAAAATCTCAATGCACCCGATTCTCGTTTTCTTTTCATTAATCGGCGGCATCAGTGCTTTTGGATCAATCGGAATAATTTACGGCCCATTAATTATGGTGATGTTTATAAGTATTTTTGATTTTATAGTTGGCACAAAGCATGCTATAAAATAGTAGTCATTAATTAAAATACATGCTCGACCTTAAATTCATTTCAGAAAATCCGGATCTTGTAAAAGCTGGCTGTTTAAAGAAGCGCAAAGATGTTGATATCGACCGCATAGTTAAACTTGATAGTGAAAGGCGCACTTTAATTGCTGATGTTGATGAACTTCGCACACATCAGAATGAGGTTTCAAAACAGATTCCTCAAAAATCAGACAAAGAAAAAGAGGAATTATTTGCTGAAATGAAGCAGCTTAAAGAAAATCTTAAAATTAAAGAGCAGGAACTTGAAGATTTGGTTGAAATTCTCGACGCTTTGGTGATCCAGGTGCCTAATCCCCCATTTGATGAGGTTCCTGAGGGTGAGGATGATGAGGATAATAAGATTGAGCGAACATGGGGTAAGCCGCGAAAGTTTGAATTTGAGCCGCGCGATCATATTTCGATTGGTAAAGATTTGGATATTCTGGATATGGAAAAAGCAGCAGAGGCTAGTGGTGCGCGTTTTTATTATGTTAAAAACGATCTGGTACTTCTTGAATTTGCTTTAATTCAATATGCTTTAAGTAAAATTACAGCAAAAGGATTCAAACCAATATTACCGCCTGCTTTAGTTCGCGAACATGCAATGGTTGGAACCGGATTCTTCCCTGCTGATAAAAACGAAATTTACACAGTTAATAGCGATGATGATAAATTATTTTTGATTGGAACTAGCGAAGTGCCGTTATGTATGCTTCATTATGATGAAATTCTTGAGGAAGCGGATCTGCCAATTAGGTACTGTGCTTTTTCACCTTGTTTCAGGCGTGAAGCAGGAAGTTACGGTAAAGATACTCATGGAATAATCCGTGTTCATCAGTTTGATAAAATTGAGATGTTTAGTTTTTGCCATCCAGAAAAATCTAAAGAAGAGCATACGTTGATTGTTGAGATTGAAGAGGATATTGTTCAGGGGCTTGAGCTTCCGTATCAGGTTGTGAATGTTTGCGGAGGCGATTTAGGTGACCCTGCTGCGATAAAATACGATTTAGAAGCATGGATCCCGACTCAGGGTAAATATCGTGAAATAACAAGTGCTTCAAATACAACAAACTACCAGGCAAGGCGGTCTAAAATTCGCTATAAAAATGCGGATGGAAAAAAAGAATATATCTACACTCTAAATGGAACAGGAATAGCAATGCCCCGAATGTTTGTGGCAATCCTTGAGAACTATCAAAATAAGGATGGCAGCGTTACTATACCAGAGGTTTTAAGGCCGTATATGGGAGGGAAAGAGAAAATTGAGAAAAAGGCTTAAGAGCTCGACTCCCCCCGTTCGGCGATCGGCTAAATCTCCTCGGACCGCTGCAGGTGGCACATTCTCATGGCACACCTCCTTCGCCACAACTTGTATCATACAATTTCTTTACGACGCAACCCCCGAGGCATTGCCAAACCACCCCTTTTTATGTTAAAATAATACGAACAATAAATAAAAAACTATGTTAGCATTATCAACAGATTCGCTTAAAGGCTATGGAATGAACCGTATTTTTCAGTTTGCGAAAGAAGCTGGTTATGACGGTGTGGATATTAAAATCTCAGAGAACAATTATGATTCCCAAAATGGAGAATATATAAAAAAGCTATCAAGTAAGCACAAATTGCCTGTACTTGCTATTCAGCTTAATGATCCAACTCCTAAAAGTCTAAAAAAAGCTATTGATATTGCAAAAACTGTTGGGAGCAAAGTGATTATTGTTCAACCTCCTAAAATTTTTAGTTTTAGACAGCAATCTTGGCTTAAAGGTGAAGTTCCAAAACTAAGGGCAAAAGAAGGTATTTCAATTGCTCTGGAAAATGCACCTGCTGACATGCTTCTTGGGTTTATTCCAAAACATGCAATGAACAATATAGTTGAAATGAAAAAATTCAAACATGCATGTATTGATACAACAAGAATCGCAACTAAACGTCAGGATTTAATGAGAGCTTATAAATCACTTGAAAAATATTTAGTTCACATTCACCTTTCAAATGTAAAAGGTTCTAAAAAATATTACCTTCCGGATGATGGAATTCTGCCTTTAGAAAGCTTTATGACTAAGCTAAAGCAGGATAAATTCCCAGGAACCATTTCAATGAAAGTTAATCCAAAATATCTGAATGCAGGAGATGATGAAAAAGTAATGAAGCATCTGGTTGAAATGAAAAAATATTACGACAAGTATTTTGCTCAGGCAAAAATGAGTGAATAAATTTCAAAATTCGCTTGACTTCAAGGCGAAAATGAATAAAATAAATGCGCTAGTCAGATCGCTTTCCATTTTAATTAACTCGGAAAGCTTACGAATGCGTTGAGGAAGACAGCCTTGTTCTAAATATATTTCGTCACTCAATTTTATTATGCCTAAAAAGACAACTTCAAAAAAGAAGGCTGTTAAAAAGCCTACTAAAAAACAATTGAAGGCTAAAGTCAAGCCAAAAATTGTTAAAGCTAAAGTAAAACCTAAGGCAAAAGCTAAGCCTAAAGCTGTTAAACCGAAAAAGGTTGTTGCTATAAAAGCTGGTCCTAAAAAACCTAAAGCCATAGCAACCAAAGGAAGCTCTACTTCGCAAAGCGAAACCAAAGCTGTTAAAGCAGCTAAACCAAAACCACGAAAAAAGCTTAGACTAAAAGAAGTTACTTTTTCGATGGATCCGTACATTGAAGCGATTTCTAAACCACTTACGAAAACAGCAGACAGAAAATACTTTACACCGCAATTAGATAAAGATCAGATACTTCCACCATTAATTGAAATTCAAATTCTATCATATAAGTGGTTCCTGGAGGAGGGTTTAAGGGAACTTTTAGATGAAATCTCACCTATTGCGGATTTTTCTGGTAAAAAACTTGAACTACACTTTTTAGAGCATTCAATTGGAGAACCAAAATACACACCAGAAGAAGCAAAATCTAAAAACTTAAGTTACGAAGCCCCGTTAAAAGTTCATGTTCAGTTAATTAATAAAGAAACCGGTGAAATTAAGGAGCAGGATGTATTTTTAGGCAGCGTCCCTTTAATGACACCTCGTGGTACTTTTATTATTAATGGAATTGAAAGAGTAGTTGTAAGTCAGATCGTAAGATCACCAGGTGTATTCTTTTCAGCTAATTCAGCTGCTCCTGGAATGCATTCAGCTAAAATCATTCCAAAAAGAGGAGCATGGCTTGAAATTGAAACTGACAAAAAAGGCATTATTACAGTTAAGATAGATAGAAAACGTAAAATTCCTATTACTCAGCTTCTTAGAGTGTTCGGACATGATAAAGACAAAGACATTCTTGAATTATTTAAAAACGAAATTGTTGATATTGAGCATGATTATATATTAAAGACTCTTGAAAAAGATAATGCGAAAGTTCTTGATGAAGCTTATCAGAGTATTTACAGAAAGATTCGTCCTGGAGACCTTGCTACTCCTGAAAATGCAAAAGCTCTTATTACTTCTATGTTCTTTGATTACAGAAAGTATGACATGGGGCCGGTTGCAAGATATAAATTAAATAAGAGATTCAAATTAAAAACTCCGAATAAAAAAGAGAATCATACATTCCAGGTTGAAGATCTTGTTTATATCCTAAAATATTTGATCAGGTTGAATAATGGTGAATTAAGACCAGATGATATCGATCACTTATCAAACAGACGTATTAGAGCGGTTGGAGAACTTGTTCAAAATAAATTCAGAGTTGGTTTATTACGTACAGACAGAATCGCAAAAGACAGAATGACAGTTATGGACCTAGATACTGTTACTCCAACTCAATTAATTAATTCGCGTCCAATAACTGCAGCTCTACGTGAATTCTTTGCGAGCTCACAGCTTTCGCAGTTTATGGACCAGACAAATCCTTTGGCAGAACTTGCTCATAAAAGAAGACTTTCTGCAATGGGTCCTGGTGGTTTATCACGTGAACGTGCATCATTTGATGTTCGTGATGTGCATACTTCTCACTATGGAAGAATCTGCCCGATTGCAACACCTGAAGGACCAAATATTGGGCTTGTGGTGCATTTGGCTACATTCGGCCGTGTTAATGAATATGGATTTATTGAAACTCCTTTTAGAGAAGTTGCTCACACAGTTAAAAATAAGGCAGGCAACCTTGCAGGAAGAACTGCTTCTGAAGATATTGTGAATCCTAAGACTAAAAAAGCAATAGTTAAAGCTGGCGCGAAAATTGATGAAAAGTCAGCTAAAGCAATTGAAAAGCTTAAAATGGATAAAGTTCCTGTTAGGGCTTATGTTACTAATAACTCTTCTTATATTGATGCTGATGAAGAAAAAACTTTAACTATTTCACAGGCAAATACTAAGATTGATGAAAAAACAGGTGAATTACTAAACAACCGTGTTGCTGCACGTAAGAATTCAGAACCTGTTCTGGCACATCCTAAGGATGTAACTCATATTGATGTATCACCTAAACAGATTATTTCAATCACAACTGCATTAATTCCATTTCTGGAGCATGATGACAATACACGTGCTTCAATGGGATCAAACATGCAACGTCAGGCAGTTTCGCTTGTTACACCACAGGCGCCAATTGTTGGAACCGGTATGGAAGAACTTGCTGCTAAATCTTCAGGTCAGGTACTTGTTGCAGAGGATGACGGAACAATTTCTTATGTTGATGCTGATGAAATAACTGTTATTTATAAAAACGGTAAAAAAGCTACTTATACTCTTCATGTTTATCACAGATCAAATCAGGCAACTTCAATTCACCATAGAGCTGTTGTAGATAAAGGAGATAAAGTAAAAAAAGGAGACGTACTTGCAGACGGAGCTTCCACTGACGGAGGAGAACTTGCTCTCGGACGTAACCTGTTAGTAGCTTATATGGCTTGGCAGGGTTATAACTTTGAGGATGCGGTTATTATTTCTGATCGTCTTGTAAAAGATAATGTATACGATTCAGTACACATTGAAACATTTACAATGGATGTCCGGGATACAAAACTCGGACCTGAAATTGTAACTCGTGACATTCCAAATGTTGGAGATAACAGATTAAAAGATTTAGATGAAGACGGAGTCGTTAGAATTGGTGCACATGTAAAAGAAGGAAACATCTTAGTAGGTAAAATTACTCCTAAAGGTGAAACTGAATTAACAGCAGAAGAAAGATTATTAAGAGCAATTTTTGGTGATAAAGCGCGTGATGTAAAAGATACGTCATTACGTCTGCCAGGAGGCGAAGGTGGTAAAGTTGTTGGAGTACAACTGTTTACAAGAAAAACCGGAGATGAACTCCCTACAGGTGTAAATAGACAGATCAGGGTAAGTGTTGCTCAGACACGTAAGATTTCAGTTGGTGATAAAGTAGCAGGACGTCATGGAAATAAAGGTGTAATTTCAATTATTGTACCGCAGGAAGATATGCCTTTCTTACCTGATGGAACACCTGTTGATATTGTTTTAAATCCACTTGGTGTATCGAGTCGTATGAATATCGGACAGATACTTGAAACTCACCTTGGTTGGGCAGCTTCAATTCTTGATATGAAAGTTGCCACACCCGCACTGAATGGCGCAAAGTCAGAACATATTACTGATATGTTAAAAAAAGCAGGATTACCTGAACATGGTAAAATCCAGCTTTATGACGGACAAAGCGGTGAACCATTTGATCATGAAACAACTGTTGGTATCGCTTACATCATGAAGTTAAGCCACTTAATTGAAGATAAAATTCATGCAAGATCAGTTGGTCCATACTCACTTGTTACTCAGCAGCCACTTGGAGGTAAAGCTCAGCATGGAGGGCAGAGATTTGGTGAAATGGAAGTATGGGCACTTGAAGCTTATGGTGCTTCGCACACTCTTCAGGAAATGCTTACAATTAAGTCAGATGATGTATACGGAAGAGCAAAAGCTTATGAATCAATTGTTAAAGGTGAACAAATCAGAAAACCAAGAACTCCGGAATCATTTAATGTACTTGTAAAAGAATTACAAAGTTTATGTTTGAGTGTGAATCTTCAGAATAGTGATCTTTCAAATGATGCACTTCGTGAAGAAGAGTACTCAATTTCTGAAAAAGCAAGCGCAGAAACATTATCAGAAGATGCTGTAAGCAGAGAAGAAGTTGATCCTGAAGTTTCAAAGAAAATGACTGAGCAAATTGTTACTCCTCATGAAGGAGGCAGCCAGGTTAATCTTAATGAAACTCAAGCAGCAGCGCTTTCTGAAGCTGAAACTGAAGCTGATATAGCAGCAAAAGGATAATAAAATTTGATAACACTTAATCTTTAACCAAACGAATGATGAGAAGTGTAAACAAAGTCATCTTGATCGGAAACCTCACAAGGGATCCTGAGATGCGACAAACAGCGAATGGACAGATGGTAACAACATTCTGTATCGCAACAAACCGTGAATGGGTAACCCAGGACGGTGGAAAACACGGATTAGCTGAATACCACGATATTGTGGCATGGGCAAAACTTGCAGAAATCTGCAGCAAATACCTTAAAAAAGGGAAACTGGTATACGTTGAAGGTTATCTAAAAACACGAAGCTGGGATACTCCTGAAGGTGTTAAAAAATTCCGAACTGAAGTGGTTGCACAGGACATGATCATGCTTGAAAAACGGCCAAAAGGTGAAGAAGGTGAAGAATATATTCCAGAAGCTGATGAACAGGGCGAAGAGGAAAAAGAAAAAGCTCCAGCTGAGGAAGCTGAAGAACCAGCTGAAGAACCAGCTGAAGAACCGGCTGAAGAACCGGCTGAAGAACCGGCTGAAGCGGAAAAAGATAAGCCTGAAAAAGAAGAAAAACCAGCTGAAGAGGCTCCAGAAGAAGAGGAGAAAAAACCTGAAGTTGATATTTCAGCAGACCTAGGTCTCTAATAAACAATTATGCAGGAACTCATAACAACAATTTTACTATTCGCGGTAGCCCTATTCTTTCTGATTAAATCAGCAGATTATCTGGTGAAATATTCAGAAAAGTTAGGGTTATCGCTTGGAGTTCCTCAATTTATTATAGGGATAACGATAATCAGTGCCGGTACTTCCCTACCGGAACTTGCTACGTCAATTTTCTCAATTATAAAAGGCGAACCAGGTATGGTAGCAGGTAATGTTATTGGTTCTAACATTGCAAACATTTTACTGGTTGTTGGTGTCACTACAATAATTGCAAAAAAAGTAGAAATAAAAAGAAGCATTATAAGGCTTGATCTTCCGCTTTTGATTGGAGCCAGCGCAATTTTGGTTCTGACAGTAATGGATGGAAAATTCAGTTTTATCGAAGCAATTGTTTCAATTTTAGGATTTATTATTTACCTGATTTACAGCTTAACTCAGCAAAAAAAACCTTTAGAAAAAGTCGAAAAAGGAATGTTGAAAGCTATGGATGGTGAAAAAAGACCACCATTTAAATGGTCGTACTTTCCAATAATAATAGTGTCTGCTGCTGTGCTTTATCTTTCAGCAAATTATGCAATAGAAGCAGTTATTGGACTTGGCGCATTATTAAATTTAGATACTGCAGTAATTGCAATTACTGCAGTAGCAATAGGTACTTCTTTACCTGAACTGCTTGTATCAATTGTTGCTGCTAAAAAAGGTAATTTTGAAATAGCACTTGGAAACATTTTAGGTTCAAATATCTTTAATGGATTTATGATTATGGGAGTTGCTGGTCTAATTACAGAACTTCCTGTGCAGCCTGCAGTACTTACAATTGGTGTTCCTTTCTTAATTATAGCTACTATTTTCCTTGCATTCTCTGGGATCGAGCGAAAATTCTACAATTGGGAAGGAGCTCTTTATTTAATTTTATATTTCCTATTCATAGGACAACTTTTTAACTTTATATAATCATGGTACATCAACAAAGGCAACAAGGACAACAAAGACAACAGGGACAACGTCCAACACGTTTAGATACATTTGATTCAATCTCAATAGCAGTTGCATCACCTGAAGAGATTCTTTCTTGGTCTCATGGTGAGGTAAAAAAACCTGAGACAATCAATTACAGAACTCAAAAACCTGAACGGGAAGGTCTTTTCTGTGAAAAAATATTCGGCCCAACCAAAAACTGGGAATGTTATTGTGGAAAGTACAAAAGAATTAGATACAAAGGTGTAATTTGTGAAAAATGTGGAGTTGAAGTAACAAGAAGCTCAGTTAGACGTGAAAGAATGGCTCATATTAAATTAGCAGTACCTGTTACACACATCTGGTTTTTAAGATCTACTCCAAGTAGAATCGGACTTCTTCTGGATCTTCCAATTAAAACAATCGAACAGGTGGTTTACTTTGCTGCATATATTATTACGCATGCTGATGATGATGCTATAACAGAAGCAAAAGAGCAGCTTCTAACTGAATATCAACAACATAAAAAGAAAATTAAAGAAGAAGCAAAAGCAGCAACTGATAAAGGCAAAGCTGAAAAAAAGAAAAAAGGTGAACTCGCAATGATTGAAAAAGATTATGCTAAAAAAATTGAAGAACTGGATGAGCAGCATGCTGTTGCAAAAGAAGAACTTTCTGGTATTTCAGTTGGAGCTGTTTATTCTGAACTTGAATATAGAAATCTTTCAATGAAATTCGGTCATGTATTTAAAGCAAGTACAGGTGCTGAAGCAATAAGGGAAATCATTCATAACATTGATTTAAAACAACTAATTGATGAGCTTGAAGTTGAACTTAAAAAAGCTTCTGGCCAAAAACAAAAGAAAATTATTAAAAGGATTAAACTTAGTGGCAGTCTGTTAAAGGCTGAAATTAAACCTGAATGGATGGTTCTAACTGTTCTGCCAGTTATTCCGCCAGATCTTAGACCAATGGTTCAACTGGATGGTGGAAGATTTGCTGCTTCTGATCTTAATGATTTATACAGACGTGTTATTAACAGAAATAATCGTCTTAAAAGACTTATTGCAATCGGGGCTCCGGAAGTTATTTCCAGAAATGAAAAACGTATGCTTCAGGAAGCTGTTGATACATTACTAAACAATAGTGCAAGGCAGGGTAAGACTGTATTTAACTCAGGAGATAAACGAAAACTTCGATCTTTATCTGACATGTTAAAAGGTAAACAGGGTAGATTCAGGCAAAACTTACTTGGTAAACGTGTGGATTATTCCGGTCGTTCTGTAATTGTGGTTGGACCGCATCTTAAATTAAATCAATGCGGAATTCCAAAACTTATGGCAATGGAATTATTTAAGCCATTTGTTATCGGACGCCTTATTAGAGATGGATATGCGCACAATATTAAAAATGCTGAAAAGCTGATTCAGGCTAATAAAAGAGAAGTCTGGGATATCCTGGACGAAGTGACTTTAGGTCATTATGTGCTGTTAAACCGTGCGCCTACGCTCCATAGATTAGGTATTCAGGCATTCCAACCGGTACTTATAGAAGGTAAAGCGATTCAAATCCACCCATTGGTATGTAGCGCGTTTAATGCGGATTTTGATGGAGATCAAATGGCGGTTCACGTACCTTTATCTAAACAGGCACAGGCAGAAGCAAAATCATTGATTCAATCTGCAAATAATCTACTTAAACCATCTCATGGAGAACCAATTATTACTCCAACTCAGGATATGGTGCTTGGATGTTATTTCTTAACAAAAATGACTGCTGGTAAAAAAGGAGAAGGCATGGTATTTGCTCATATTGATGAAGCTATTTTGGCTCATAGATTAGGATATGTTCATTTGCAGGCTCCAATTAAAACAAGAATCGAAGATGAGATTATTGAAACAACTGTTGGAAGAATGATCTTTAATAGTACTGTTCCTGAGGGTCTGCCTTATGTAAATGAAACAATGAAAAAAGGTAGTTTGAGCTCATTAATAAGCGATTCTTACAATAAATATGGTAATGAAACAACTTCTAAATTTGCAGATGAAATTAAAAGAATCGGATTTAAATTTGCTACAAAATCAGGGCTTTCTATCGCTGCTGCAGACATGATTGTTCCTGAAAAAAAATCAGAAATAATTGACAAGGCTTCTGAAATTGTTAAAAATATTACAAATCAATACCAAATGGGGCTTATGACTGATGAAGAACGTTATAGTCACACTATTAAGGTATGGTCTAAAACTAAATCTGAAATTACTACTGAAATGGTAAAAGGAATTAAAGAAGAAAATCACCTTCACTACATGATTGATTCAGGCGCTAGAGGTAACTGGGGTCAGATTACACAGCTCTGCGGAATTAAAGGTCTGGTTGCAAATCCAGCTGGTAAAACCATTGAGCTCCCAATTAAATCTAACTTAAAAGAAGGATTTACAATTCTTGAATACTTTATTGCGACACATGGTGGACGTAAAGGTAAATCAGATACAGCGCTTAAAACAGCTGAAGCTGGTTACTTAACACGTCGTCTGGTTGATGCAGTACAGGATATTATTATTAAAGAATACGACTGTGGGACTGATCAGGCTCATAGAATTACCCGGGAAGAAAGTGAGCAGATTGGTGAAGATTTTGAAAAGAGAATTTATGGACGTGTTTTAACTGAAAAGGTTGTTGACACTAAAACCGGCGAAGTTCTTGTTAAAAAAGATAAAGAAATTGGGAAAACAGAATTAAAAGCTATAACTGACGGAACAGTTGATGCAGTAAGTGTTAGATCTGTAATGACATGTCAGACTCCAAATGGAATTTGTGTTAAATGTTATGGTAAAGATCTTGGTACAAACGATACAGTTGATATTGGTACTGCAGTTGGAATTATTGCAGCGCAAAGTATTGGTGAGCCAGGTACACAGCTTACAATGCGTACATTCCATATGGGTGGTGTAGCTGAAGGAAAAGACATCACGCAAGGTTTAACACGTGTTGAAGAGTTATTTGAAGCAAGAACTCCAAAATCTCCGACAATTCTTGCTGAAATTGATGGAAAAGTGAAAATAAGCCAGAAAGGTAAAATATCTACTGTAACTGTTACATCAGAAGAACCTCTGGTTACGCAATATCGCCTTGGGCCTTTTATGAAAGTTGAAGTTAAAAAAGGAGATAAAATTAAAGAAAAACAGGTTCTTGCTAAATCAACAAAGCAAAAGAATCTACTAAAAGCTGAAACTGACGGAAAAGTATTAAGCATTGGAAAAGAAATGATTGAAGTTATTTCAAATGATGTTGTTGATAAGATTTATACAATTCCACAAGGAAAAATGATTCTTGTTAAAGGAGGCCAAGGTGTTACTAAAGGGCAGGCTCTTACATCAGGACACTACGATTTACGTCAATTAATGCAGCTAACTAATATTTACACTCTTCAAAACTATATAATGCAGGAGGTACAAAGTATTTATGCTTCTCAGGGTCAGACTATTAATGATAAGCATATTGAAATTATTGCTCGTCAGATGCTTTCTAAATCAAGAATTCTTGATTCAGGAGACACCAATATGCTTCCTGGTGAACTTATTGATACAATTGAACTTGAAAAGTTGAATGAGAATCTTAAGAAAAAGAAGAAACACCCAGCAGAAGCAGAAAGATTACTTCTTGGACTTACAAGAATCTCTCTATACACAGATAGCTGGCTTTCTGCTGCTTCCTTCCAGGAAACAATCCGCGTACTTGTAGAAGCATCTACAACAAAGCGTATTGATGAATTAGAAGGCCTTAAAGAAAATGTAATTATTGGTAAGCTTATTCCTGCAGGAGAAACCTATAAAAGAAGAAATCCTGAACTTGTAAAAGAAATGGAAAAACACTATTCGAAAAAAGAGAAAGAAGAGACAGTACAACAGGAATCTCTTGGAGAAATGTAGTCGGCCAATTCCTCTGAGACAAAAAAAATACTTGAATTATTCGAATAATTCCTATACATTAACCGTCGCCAATTAAATTTAAAAATATATGCCTACAATAAATCAATTAGTAAGAAAAAAACGAAAGAAAGTAGTTAAAAAGACTAAATCACCAGCAATGAGTATTACTTTTAATACTCTTAAAAACAGGAACGTTAAAATTAATTGTCCTCAAAAGCGTGGTGTATGCGTAAAAGTGTTTACAATGACACCTAAAAAACCGAATTCAGCGCTTAGAAAAGTGGCAAGAGTAAGGCTAACTAATGGCATGGAAGTTAATGCTTACATACCTGGTGAAGGACACAATCTTCAGGAACACTCTATTGTAACGATTAGAGGAGGAAGAGTAAAAGATCTTCCAGGTGTTCGTTATCACATTATCAGAGGCTCGCTTGATACTCAGGGAGTTAAGGATCGCGCACAGGGCCGAAGTAAATACGGATCTAAAAAACCTAAAAAATAACCATTATGCAAAAAAGAGCACACTTTACACCAAAAGGTTCAAACCCACTTTATGAAAAATTCATAAATTATATTATGCACGATGGTAAAAAAACCATAGCAAGAAGAATTTTTAATAATTCAATGCAGTTTATTAGCGAAAAAACCAAGGAAGATCCAGGAAAGATTTTTAATAAAGCTATTGATAATGTTAAACCTCAGATGGAAGTAAAGCCAAAAAGAATTGGTGGAGCTGTTTACCAGATTCCGCGTGAGGTTAATGCTAACAGACAAATTACCCTTGCTTTTAGATGGCTTATTACAGCTGCACGATCAGGAAAAGGCAGTGCAATGTACCAAAAGCTTGCAAATGAATTTATGCAGGCAGCAGAAGGCCAGGGCACAGCATGCAAAAAGAAGGAAGACACCCACAAAATGGCTGCAGCAAACAAAGCTTTTGCGCACTTTGCAAGGTACTAGGTTGACTAGGGGATTCATGAATTTTCAGGGTTGACTTTTATTTTTATTTATTGTATAATTATAACATAAAAAATAAAAATAAAATTGTAATCCTGTTTATGAATAGCTATTTTCAAGATTTAACAGCTCAAATACCTATAATAGAACATAGGGATTGTTTTATATCTAAAACAACAATTAACTTTAATATATATTCAGTTATAGCTGCTTTATAAGGCAGCTCTTTTTTACTTATTATTCTTAACACAAAAACAAAATGGCAAAAAAGAAAAACAAAATTTTATAAATTCTGCTGGGTGGATTAATTGCAGTGGTTACTGCAGTCGCATTCTTCGGATGTGGTCCAACGCCTGACCCCGTCACAGTGGTAACTCTCCATGATGAAATTACTTGTGCACAGATAGGTACCGGCACATATGATGCATTGGGAAAGGTATGTACTCTCGATCCAGATCAGTCTTTTAATGGCAGTATCCTTATAGATGGTGACTATTCTTTGGTTGGAAATAATTTAACCGTTACACCAGATGATAATGCCTATTTTGGTGTACATTTTACTTCCTTATCTGATGACGGTAAGTTAAGTGGTACAACAGTGGATGGATCAAGTATGCTTACTAGTGGGTTTGTAGAGCTATTAATGATTGAGGCAGACGTACTTATTGAACATGTTACTGTAATAGGTAATGGAACTTCAATAGATTATGCAAATATAATAAATGTTTCAATTCGACAGGCTTATGATTCAGACAATGACCCTACTGTTTATATCGATGGTTTAATAACTTCCAATTCAATGGTGGGTTTGTTAGCTTATGAAAATACTAGTACATCTATTTCAGGGAGTCAGATGTATGGCAATATATTAGGTGGGGCAGTAATAGGCGCTTCCCAGTTTACTTCAACGGGTAATGAATATACGGATAATGTTAGTTATGGTTTGATGTTTGGAGAAGAGTTTGAATCTACTAATTATGTAAGGGGTGTCTCTTTGGTTGGAGATATTCTTTGTGGTAATGGTGTTAGTGATTGGTTTATGGCTGGAGTGTCATCAGGATCAATCGAATTTAGTGATCCTCCAGAATTCTATTCAGGACCATTTGGTGATCCAGATAATGTTTTAGATCCTAATCAATACACCCATTCAAACCAATTTGGCAATATTGATCGTGGAGCTGAACAGATTCCTCTAGAAGATTTTGGAACACAAATAGAATGTCCTGCTCCTGCTGAATGTACAGATATAGACGAACAACTTCAGGGAGATCCTTATACTGCTGTTACTGCTTGTAATGATTTAAATGGAAATGATATACCTGAAGCTTTGGATCATTTAGAATTTAATAATTTCTTCGTACAATACCCTGCATTAGGTACTGATTTTCAAGTATTAAATGCATTCCATAAAACAAAAGTTGCTGAACAATTTGATGATCCACTTGGAACAATTAGTAAGAATGATATTGTTATGGATGGTCTTCTTGAAGAATGTACTTCTGGTTGTGGTTCTGATGAGGTAGCTTTCGATATTACCCATCCAGATGGTGCTGTAAAAAATGCTATGGCTGAGGCTTATGGCGCATGGACTGATAAACGTGGAACTTCTGTACGATATGAAGATGTGTATCCAGTAAGTCATTTAGGTGGTGATCCAACAGATGCTACTACTGAAGTATCATTTACTTCTTATAGTGATGGAATGTCTATTTCTTCTGGCATTCGTGATATTGAGCAAGGAAAAGGTGTATATGCTTTGGCTGAAATAGAAAAACCAGAATATACCTTTACTCGTACAGGAATTACTGCATATTGTGATGGCGTTCAAGTTACTGATCCTTTAGGTGTAGGTGGTTGTTTAGTTACTGAAATACGTGAAGCAGGAAGAGATTTATTACGTTTTGAAGCCTTTGCAACAGAACCTGGCCTACTACATAAAAATGAAGATGGAGCTGGATTTAAAGACCAGAAAACAGGCGCAGGTATTGTGGGTAATAATCCAATATGTGATCCTTTAGATACAGATTGTGATGATTTAGGAGTAACTCATTATAATGCTGATGTGGTTTCAGAAATTCCAAATCAGTTATATGGACCTCAAACTGAAGACATGCGTGCACATTTAGATGCATTTGATCTGGGTTATGCTGATTTTGCTACTACACATGTTACTGTAAGTGGTGATACAGTAACAATGACAATAGAAGCCCCAGTTCTTATGCCAACAGCTGACCGGGCAGACGGTGTCCCAGCTAATATGGCTCTTGGTTTAACGGTTGCTTTAGGTCCAGTTTCTAGTTTAGCTCCTAATGGACCTGCTTTATATACAATGCGGGGTAACAGTTATAAGGAAATTACATCTGTGGGTGGAATGATCTGGTCTCCATTGGGACAGTCAAATTCATCAAGTGCTCAATCATCTATTGTTGAATATGATAATGTGCTGATGATGGGAATGATGCATAGAACTGATCATAATGCAATTGATCTTGATAAAAAATGGGGTACATTTAACGAACAAGCAGGAGTAAGTATTCCACAATTTACTTCTATAAGTAAAACCGGTGGAAAACTTAAAGTTGTAGATAGTGTTATTGTAAATGCTGAACATTCACAATCAACAATCCCTTCAGATATTAAAGGTTTACTTAATTCAAATTATAACATTAAAGGTCTAGCAACTGGTGGTATATATTTTGCTGACACTAATGGTCGTCAACCCAGTGAAGCAGGTACAACTGTAACAATATCTGATAATTATCTTGGGTGGATTTCAGGAGCGGGTGTAGCAGCTTACGGTGCAGAATCTCTAATTGAAAGAAATGAAATGCATTTTAGTCAAGACACTGAATTAGAAAGGTGGCGAGATGAAATTCGGTTTGAATATTCAGGGGAATATTCTGCTCCTCTCGATAAACCACAACCAGATGGAGGTGCTTCAATAGCTATGACTGATAGAGGTGCACCAGAAGGTTCAACAGCGATTAGTATATCATGTGGATATAAAAATATTGATTCTAATGATACAGACTACGATTTAAGTAATGCTGATCAATCGCGATTCGATCTAGTTACTGAATTTCCATGGCTTGAATCAGAATTCCCAAATGCAGGTGAAGAAGATTCATATGGAAATTTTTTCAACGGGACGTCACGGTTAAAGCATACAAATTGTTATGCTAATCTAATTAAGGATAATACAGCGTATTCACCAGTAAGTGGTATTGTTATTGCAGGTGAATGGGATCCGAGTAGTAAAGTATGTGATTCATTACTTAATGATCCATCAATATGTGATATTACTGATGGTCTTATGTCGGGTGCAAATGTTGCACTTATTGGCAATGTAGTAAAATCTGAAACACCTCCTTTATTTCAGAACGATGAGCCAGATGATTTAGAAGCATTTTGGCCGCCTCATAAATCGCCAAATTCGCCATCATTAGTTTTAAATGATAACGATAAAGGCCCAAGTAGTTGTGTAATTGTTACTGCTCCAGGTGTTCGGGAATTGGGTATTGATCCTAATACAGCACTTATGGAATCATTACGTCAGTTCGACCCTGATCCTCTAACATTCTATGATGGAAGTGTGGATGTTACTGCTGGTCTTCCACAAGTTCTTGTAAAAGATACAATTTGTGGTGATGCTACCGATGATAGCCCAGGCGGAGGTACTTTTTCTTTTGGAAGTGTAATCACATATTTTGTTGGTAATGAAATATATGGCTCACTTTATTCTGCTGCAGGTTCTGCATTTAATATGACGATGGCAAATGCATTGACTATTAGTAAACATGGTGCTTTTAACGCTGGTGTTAATTGGGATGGTGTAACATGGATACATGATGCTTATATTCCAGAGGCCGGTAGAGCAAAAGATACATGTACTATGCAGACGATTGGAGAGTCAACAGTAGGTGGTGATCCTTTTGCTGGGGAATATTACCCTGGTGTAACTTGCGAACATGCAACAGATTCGAGTATATCATTTGCAATGGATGCTGGACAGTTTATACAAGAAGTAAATCCACTTCCAGGTGCAGCTTATATTGTTACTCGTAGTACATTTGACAAATTAGGTATTGACCTTGGAGGAGTGAGAGGTGGTACTGCAGAAGACATCGCTGATTACTTACAAAATGTTATAGGATTGAAACTTGCTGGAAATAAGACCTTTGATGGTGAAGATCCAGAAATAAAAGTAATAAATTACGAACATCCTGATGACGCAGAGCTTAAGCTTGCAAAGAAATTATTCTATGAAGATACGCTTGAGACTGATAAGGAAAAATTAATGGTACGTGTTGGAGAACGTGGTAATGGTACGAACAAAGCATCAAATGCTGACGTTTCATTGTATACAAAAGCATGTGCTCTTGAATGGAATAATGATCCAGCAGATGTAGTTGATAACTGTTCTGCTGTAGATACATCAAGTAGCGCATACTATTCTAATGATAGATATGCTTACCATATGCTCTTAGCTAACGAGGGTCAATACTACGTTGCTGCTACATATGATATGCTTGATCCAATGGGATTACCTGTTCAATCTAGTCATCCAACAGTTAATCTCCCTCAAAATGATTTTGTAAACATAATCGTACATGTTAATCCTAATGGAGTAGTTCAGGGTATGAAAGGTAAACTAAAAGAAGGTTCTGCCCTTTGGGTTCATGAACCTACTTCTGTAGTTTGGGTAAACGAAGTAGAATACTATCCATTCTTCTTTGAATCTGATTCAGACTGGACAGTAGATATTTGTATGGAAGTTCCTGAAGGATACGAAATTATTGAAGGTGAAGGATGTGTCCAATCTTTTGTTGCTAACGAAGAAAAAACTGTCCTCTTTAAAGTTGAAGAGGTTGGTTCAGTTCCTGGCAATTCAAAGATTAAATGGAAGTTCAGAGGTCCTGACGGCAAACTTATTAAAGAAGAAAGTACCGTTGGTATTAGATTACATCCAAGTCTTTATAAAGATAAAAAAGGTGAACTTGAAGATTATGAACTTGATGAAAAAGGCAGACTTAAAAAAGTTAATTAATAACTTTTAAAGACTTTCTTATAAAGAGCTCCGGTTTACTTACCGGGGCTCTTTTTTATAAACTTCACAGCAAAAATCGGCATAACAAATACTGCCGCAAGATAGCCGGTTAATAACGAAACCGCTGCTGCAATACCATACTTTCCTGTAATCGGTAAAAGTCCAATAAGTACAAACAAACCAGCAGTTGTTAATAAAACGCATTTACATAAAGGCGCTACCATATGCGCAAAGCACTCTCTCATAGCATGAACAGGTGTTTCATTCTTATCCAGTTCTTCCTGATAACGGGTCATAATCTGAATTGCATAATCAATACCCAAACCAAGTGCAAGTACAGCGATTGTTCCATTTAAAGCATTTAATTCAATTCCAAGAATCGGCAGCATTCCCAGACCAAAAACAGCACCAAAAAATATCGGCATAACAGTAATAAGGCTTGTTTTAAGCTTTTTATATACAATCCAGAGTAAAATTATAATTATAAAAAGTGTTATCCAGGCAGCTAAAGTTGATGAAATTATAATATCGTCCTGAGTTTTTGAATATGCTAAAAATGTACCAGATGCTTCGATATTAAATTCGTCTTTAAATTCTAAAGCTGCTTCGTCAATTTTTTCAGCAATTGCTTTCATTCTAAAAGAATCTGTTTCTGCCGGCCAGAATTTAATAACAGTTGCAGGGAACTTACCATCTTCTTCCTGAATAATTTTTTGTGCCACCTCTTTTGCTGTGAGTAGTGCAACAGGATTTATTATAATGTCACTTTTCTTAATTTCTGAATAAAGTTCTCCAAGGGATTCAGGAAAATATTGCTCTTTAAATTTAGCAAGTACATAATTAATTGATTCTGTATTTGCTTTATTATGAATGTGTTCCACATCCTCAATCTCATTTAATGTTTCTTCAATTTTTGTAACTGCTTCCAAAGCTACATTGGTAGCTATATCACCCTTCAACAAAACATAATGAGGAAGATAAAGCGAAAAATTATCCTTTTCAAATTCATATGCCTCATGAGTAGGGAAATTTTTCGGCATATAACTTGAAGTACGGAAATTAAGATCCATACGGGTGACACTAAACAGCATTGCTCCAAAAAGAGTAAAAGAAACTGCTAAAACTGCTAATTTGCGCTTATTTATAAAGTCAAAAAGCTTTTTGGCATGTTCGCTCCCCTTTTCAGCTGTTTCTGCATTTTGAGGGGCCATTTTAAGCTTTGTTTTCAATAAAATCGCCCCACCAAGTATGTAACTAAGTACAAGCGCGATTCCAAGCCCCAGAACAATTATTAAAGCATATTCACTAACCGGTTTAAGGGGAGTTACAACCATATCAGCTGAGAATGCGACCATATTAAGGAATGTAGTATATCCTGCAGCTTTACCTGCTGTAGTAAATACAATTTTCAAAGCCTGCCTTTTTGAATGCTTCCCATATTCTTCTTTAAAACGTTCATTAAAATGAATCAGATTATCAATACACTGCCCTAAAAGGAGCGGTATCGCGACAATATGAAGAAATGAAAAACGGGTAACGCCCAATGCTGAACTCATACCAAAAGACCAAACAATCATTAAACCCAAAATCACCAGTGGAACAACTGTAAAGAAAACTGAACGGAAAGTAATATAAAGAACTATTGCAAGAAGAAGAATGATAAATCCAATCACAAAAGGGCTGTTTTCTAATACCCTTTGATCCATATCCTTTTCAAGAAGCTCCATAGCATACAAACGAATATTTAAATTTTCAGAATAATCAGTTGCCAAATCACGAATTCCCAAATACATTTCCCTTCGCTGATCACGTGATACATTATCTTTTGTTGTAATTGTAGCCCTGATTGATGATGCTTTGGGAAAATCGAATTTCATTCCCTGAGGTATTCCTCCTGTATAATGCGAAAAAATATTAAGTTCCTGAAGCTGATCAATCGTATTTTTATTTGATAATCCTTTACGTACCAGTCGTTCAAATTCATAAGGATCCTCCTGATACAAACTAACGATAAAATCATTAACTATATATCGGTCAAATATATTTTGGATACTAAAAGGTGATCCGTCTGGTTTTTTCTTTTTTCCAATATGCTTGTTTAGGGTTGTAGTCAGACTATCTACCTCAACAGGCCACTTATTTTCAACTTCATTAAAAAAATTATCCTGCTCATGAAGCAAAGGGATTGCAAGGATATCCTGATCATTTTGGGCTTCAATTGTTATTGAAAGCAGATCCCGTTCTTCAAAATTTTCTTTTATATAATCATATCCACCTATATATTTATCATCTAAAAAATCATGAAGATTTGACTGAACAGAAGCTCTTGAAAGAAAAGCTATAAAGAAAACAGTAAGAACAGCAGCAGCAATAAGTACCTTTTTGGGATTTTTCGAAACAAAATTGTACAGTTTCTTCATCATACTTCAAACATATTCTCATAATTAAAAAAATATTTCAATTTATGCTCAATTTTTTTGCTTAAATATAATTTTCTGGTATTATAATAGTAATTTTGCTTAAATACTTTAAATTCGCCTTTTTGGTCGAGAGGGCCCAACCATCGTAAACTCTATCTTATAACCTTTTAAAAAATGGCTACATCGATTCAAAATTTTGGGGATGCAATTCTAACTTCGCTGAATAATCTTTGGCTGAAAGTAATGGCATTCATTCCTGAAATCTTAAGTGCACTTGTTGTACTGATTATAGGCCTGATTATTGCAACAGTGCTGGAAAAGATCGTTCTTAAACTTCTTAAATTAACAAAAGTTGATAAATTGTTGGATAAAGCCGGGGTAACAAAACAGTTAAAAAATGTTGGTATTCCATTTTCATTTTCTGGTCTTATTAGCAAGATCGTAAAATGGTTTGTGATTATTGCTGTTCTTATTATTGTTGCTGATATCCTGAATATTCCTCAAATTACGCAGTTCCTTGAAAGAATCGTTCTTTACATTCCAAATGTATTAGTTGCGATTGTTATACTTGCTATTGGTATGATTGTAGGAAAGGGAGCATACAGCATTACTTACTCATCTGCTCAAGCTGCTAAATTATCAAAACACGCAGCTAAGAGTCTTGGAGTACTCGCTAAATGGTCAATTGTGGTTTTTGCTCTTCTTGCAGCATTAACTCAGTTAAACATTGCAAGTGAATTAATTCAGATTCTGTTCACTGGAATCGTAGTTATGCTTGCACTTGCAGGTGGGCTTGCATTCGGGCTTGGTGGTAAAGATAAAGCTGGAAAATGGCTTGACCAACTACATAAGTAAAATTTTCAAAACAATTCTAAAAGAGGCTCAGATTCATTTGGATCTAGCCTCTTTTTTTGTTATAATCCGCTTCCTCTAATCATTAATCATGGAAAAAGATAAAGAAAAATTATTACATACATCCCTGGGCCCTGAACAGGACGCTAAATTCATTGAAGCTTATCTGCTAATTGTTGAAACGAAACGTATAGTTGATTCTGCGCTTGAAGATACTGATGACATATTAGGAATGATAGATAATTAAGAGTGCACTATCAAATTTGCTGTCTTTTTGCTTTACATTTCGATAGTGCTATTTAAAAAGCGCCCCAACCTTGTGAGGCGCCTTTTATTATTTTCGCACTTCGTCGTACGGGCTCGCTCTAGTATATAAAATCATAATATTCCTCTTCCGGTGGACCCACTTCAACACTATTCGCTTCGCTGTACCCGCTTGTCATGTCATTTGCTTTAACCATTCCTTTTGAAACTGTGTACAAAAAGTCTCCTATATATAAAACTCTTTCAATATCTTTTGGACCATACCAGTAGTATCCAGCCTTATCTGCTACTTCGGTTTCACTATAATGCGAAATTTCAGCTTTCAAATCAAATCCATTTACTAAATCAAGTCCGTAAACATGCGCTCCCTGGAATACAAAATCTCCGTAAGTATTCGAAGGCATATCCGGATCTTTCACTTCCTCAGGAAGCTCTGCAATTTTAACTGGGAAAGCAATTATATTTTTTCCACGATCAAATAAAAGCGCTTTATGATCATATAAAAGCGGACTTTCAGTTCCTCTGTCACCTATCACAACCTTAAATTTCTCAACCGGATTTTCAACATCAGTTACATCAAATAATCCCATTTTCATACCCTGAAACCATGCAAAATCAATAGTTCTGCCTGCTGCTTCAAGTTCATCAGGGTCAACTGTTTCTTTTCCAAATCCTAAAACATGATTTTCATCGTAAGGGTGAAGATAGTCACTGAATCCTGGAATCTTTAATTTACCTAAAACTTCAGGGAAAGAATGATTACCCATATCAATAACAAAGAATGGATCAATCTTTTTAAAAGTCACCATATATAAACGCTTTCCAATAAATCTTGTTGAATAAATTGTCTCACCTGGAGCAAGTCCTTCGAGTTTTCCAACCATATTCATGTCTGAATCCAAAACATAAACATTGTTGTCTGAAGTTCCATCCCAGCTAAATCCGCGTGTTGTAGCAATTCTAAAGTGGTCATCATATTCATCCATTGAGAACTGATTCAAAATATGCCCAGGAGCTTTACCTTTAGATTGATATTCAATTCCATCACGTCCCAAACTAAATTTATACAAATTTGTATTTTCATTATCACTTCTCCAGTACCAGTTTGCTGAAGCTACATATAAATTTTCAGTTGAAGCATAAATATTATCACTTCGTCCAAGAACAACTTCATGAACAATCTCAGCATCCGCATCATCAACAGGAATTCCAACAACAATTAAATAATTTGGATCTTCAATAATCGGAATATGTTTGATATCTGTGCAATCTACAAGTGGTTGAGCTACTTCGTCATTAGTGTCTAAATATTGCGGAAGGATTTCAATTGGATCTTCAACATCAGCATAAGGCATAAATGCATACCTGTTTAAAACAACATAAACCATTTCACCAACTTTTCGTGATTGACTGTAATCACCTTCAAAAGTCATTTTTCTAAACTCCTGAATATTGGTCTTGTCTGAAATATCAAAAATATAAACTACAGTTCTGCCGCCTCCGTAATAAGGATGAGAAGCAATTTCAAGCATTGGTTCATCGCGCATTGGATATGGATATGAATAATAAGAATTCCCAATAACCACAAGGCGATCCCCATCAACATACATATTAGTTGGCCAGAAATTCGCATCTTCAAATTCAAGTGCAGATAATTCTTCCATCTCATTTGGATGATAAGCTCTTACCACACGGATTTTATTATCTTTAATAATATAGATAAATTCACCGTCTGTTTTAACAAAATCAGCTTCATCAACGCCTTCTACCTGAACATTCGTTGTTGAAAATTCTTGAATTCCACCTCCACCACCAGTCCGAACTTCACCTGAGGTTGGCTCAGCTGCTTTTTCAGTCATAACAGCAGTAGTTGGCACTGCCATATCTAAAGCCATCTCCTCTTCAATTCCGTAATAATAATAATTATCAAATTCAGCAAATTTATCTACAAGAGCCTGACAAGACTCAACATTTGTTATTTGTTGATTTTCAGTACTTTCTTTTAAGGCATCATAATCTCCTGACTCTTCAGTTTGATCGGTTTCAACTCGCCAAACCATTTCAGCCATTTCTCCTCTACTCAAATATTGGTCAAAGGTTTCAACTGAAGGTGGAATTGCTTCCTCGCCTTCAACAGATTTCACATACTTATGAAACCACGCATCCTGATAAGCATCGTTTTGGTCGAGCCCGAGGCCTTCAGTTACAACTTTACCTGACTCAATAAAATTTATTGGACGTTCAGGTTTAAAAGTTCCGTCAGGATATCCCTGAACAAGGCCTTCGTCTTTGGCTTTACAAACATAAGGCGCAAACCACTGGTCAGTTACATCCGGGAAACAATTCGAGCCTCCTGGTTCAATGCCAGCTGCTTCAAGAATAATTTTTACAAATTCAGCACGAATAATTGTGTTTGCAGGTTTATAAGTGCCATCCGAGTAGCCCTGAACAGCGCCGGCATCCTGCAGATATCCAACTGCTTCTGAGTATTCATAATTGGTAGGAACATCACTGAACGAAGCTGCGCTTGCAGTATTTGTGGCTACTAAAAAAGTTGCCAAAATACCTAGCGTCGCCAGAACAGCTCCCAGTTTTTTTGCATTCATGTTAAGAATGGTTAAACTTTAAAAATCGCTAAGTATAAGTATAGCTTAATGGGCTGTATTACGAAAGTGAGTTGACGTATTATTTTTAGGATGTAGTGTTCGCGCAATTCGAGGACATCGAGGATTCAGAACGCTTCTCGCGTCAATCCGAATTTCTGAACTCGTTCGTAGACCTAGCAATTCACCCTTCACTTAAGCTATTTTTATTTGACTTTCCCCGCATAGTTCCTATAATACCTCTGGCGCTTTAAGGCGCCTATTCTTAACTATTAAATCATGTCTGAAGACCTACGAAACCTCCGAAATATTGGTATTATTGCGCATATTGATGCAGGTAAAACCACATTTACTGAACGTATATTATTTTACACAGGTAAAAAACATAAAATCGGCGAAACCCACGATGGTGCAGCTGATATGGACTGGATGGAACAGGAAAAAGAGCGTGGAATTACAATCACTTCTGCTGCTACTACATGTTTCTGGAAGGACATAAGAATTAATATTATTGATACTCCTGGCCACGTTGATTTTACAGCTGAAGTAGAACGTTCGCTAAGAGTGCTTGATGGTGGTGTTGTTGTATTTGATGGATCTCAGGGAGTGGAGCCACAATCAGAAACAGTATGGAGACAGGCTGATAAATATGAAGTTCCAAGAATGGCTTTTATAAATAAAATGGATAAGATGGGAGCTGACTTTTATATGTCTCTAAATTCAATTCATGAACGTCTTAACGATAAAGCAGTTGCTATTCAGCTGCCTATTGGTGCTGAAGGCACTTTTTCAGGTGTTATTGATCTGATTGAACAAAAAGCTTACAAGTTTGAAGGAGAATTTGGTCAGGATGTTGTTGAAATAGATATTCCTGAAGATATGAAAGTTAAAGTAGAAGAATTCAGAAATGTAATGATTGAAAAAGTAGCTGAATGTGATGATGCTCTAATGGAAAAATATCTGGAAGGTCAGGAGTACACAATTGATGAAATTAAAGCAGCTGTTAGAAAAGGTACAATAGCAAACGAAATTTACCCTGTGCTTTG
This sequence comes from Patescibacteria group bacterium, assembly GCA_042577965.1. GTDB lineage: Bacteria > Patescibacteriota > Gracilibacteria > UBA1369 > PNNO01 > JAUVDZ01. The sequence continues at coordinate 16,337 of JBHPDK010000006.1, read as the reverse complement.
CGGTACTGCACTTCAAAACATTGGTGTTCAGCTTATGCTTGATGCTGTTATGTGGTACTTGCCTTCTCCACTCGACATCCCACCGATAAAAGGAATGAATCCAAAAACTGAAGCAGAAGAAGAGCGGCCAGCAGATGACAGTAAGCCTTTTGCAGCACTTGCATTTAAAATTGCAACTGATCCGTTTGTAGGTAAATTATGCTTCTTCAGAGTTTATTCAGGTAAGTTGGAAGCTGGATCATATGCTTATAATGCAACAACAGGTCAAAAAGAAAGAATCGGACGTATCTTGCAGATGCATGCGAACTCTCGTGAAGAAATTAAAGAAGTTCATGCAGGAGATATTGCAGCAACTGTAGGTCTTAAAAATACAATGACAGGTAATACCTTATGTGATGATGCAAATCCAATTGTTCTTGAATCAATTGACTTCCCAGAACCGGTTATCTCGATTGCAATCGAACCAAAAACTAAATCAGATCAGGAAAAACTTGGGCTTTCTCTTCAAAAACTTGCAGAAGAAGATCCAACTTTCCAGACATTTACTGATGAAGAAACTACTCAGACTATTATTTCAGGAATGGGTGAACTTCATTTGGAAGTGCTTGTTGATCGTCTAAAACGCGAATTTAAAGTTGAAGCAAATGTAGGTAAACCTCAGGTTGCATACCGTGAAACAATTCAGGAAGAAGTTAAAATGGAAGAAAAATACTCAAAGCAGACTGGTGGTCGTGGTCAGTATGGTCATGTACTTATCAAAGTTGGCCCACAGGAACCAGGTGCTGGTTACGAATTCTCTGATAAAATTACAGGAGGTAAAATCCCTAAAGAATATATTCAGCCTGTAAATAAAGGTATTCAGGAGGCAATGACTAAAGGTGTTATTGCAGGATACCCAATGGTTGATATCAAAGTTGAACTTTATGATGGTTCATACCATGATGTGGATTCATCTGAAATGGCATTTAAGATTGCAGGTTCTATTTGTTTCCAAAATGCTGCTAAAAAAGCAAATCCAGTATTATTAGAACCAATCATGAATGTTGAAGTAGTTACTCCTGAAGAATATTTTGGAGATGTTATGGGTAACTTAAGTTCAAGACGTGGACAAATTAGTGAATCCGGTGATAGAGGACCCGTTAAATTTATTAAATGTGAAGTTCCATTAAGTTCAATGTTTGGTTATACAACCGATCTACGTTCAATGACGCAAGGTAGAGCAACTTCAACAATGGAATTTGGTCATTACGCAAAAGTACCAAAAAGTGTTGAAGAAAAAGTAGTGGCAGAAAGAACAGGAAGCAAGTAAAACATTTGACTTTTAACCATTGACCTTATGCCCGTATTTAAAGATACATTTGGCCCAGATGGACGTTGTGAATTATTATTTGGAAAAGAAGCAGATGCTGAAGTTGAGAAGATAATAGGTGCTGATGGAAAGCCTTTACTGACAGAGAGATCTCCTGGGGAAGAAGCGGCATTAGAAGAAGCAGAAAGACAAAGACTATTAAGACTTCAAATGGAAGATGAACTTCTTCAGGATGCTGAAAGATTAAGAGAACAAATTAGTAATAGGGCCAAACTGGAAGATTAAAAAACCCTTGCAATTAAAACGCAAGTTAGCTAGAATCTTTGAGCGTTCAGAATTTAAACTCTGAACCATAATTTATATCCTTAATAACCCAAAAATATGGCTGATCAAGAAAAATTTGATCGATCAAAGCCGCACGTTAATGTGGGTACCATTGGTCACGTTGATCATGGGAAAACAACTCTTACCGCTGCAATCACAGCTGTTGCTGCTTCAAAAATGGGTGGTAAGAACGCTGCTGTTGCATTTGATCAGATCGACAATGCTCCTGAAGAAAAAGAAAGAGGAATCACAATTGCAACCTCTCACCAGGAGTACGAAACAGAAGCACGTCACTATGCACACGTTGACTGCCCTGGGCATGCTGACTACGTTAAAAACATGATTACAGGTGCTGCGCAAATGGATGGCGCAATTCTTGTAGTATCTGCTGCGGACGGACCAATGCCGCAAACTCGTGAACACATCCTACTAGCGCATCAGGTTAATGTTCCATACATTGTTGTTTTCTTAAACAAAATGGATCAGGCTGATGCAGAAGTTGCTGAACTTGCAGAAATGGAAGTACGTGAACTTCTAACTAAATATAAATTCCCTGGGGACGAAGTTCCTATTATTAGAGGCTCTGCTCTTAAAGCACTTGAAGATCCAAACGGACCTGATGCAGAACCTATTGTTGAATTATTAAAGACTCTTGACTCTTACATTCCAGAACCAAAACGTGAAATCGATAAAGATTTCTTAATGCCAATTGAAGATGTATTCTCTATTAAAGGTAGAGGTACTGTTGCAACAGGACGTATTGACAGAGGTATCGTAAAAATTAACGAAGAAGTTGAAATCGTTGGTATTAAAGATACCCGAAAAGTTGTTGTTACTGGTGTTGAAATGTTCAAAAAACTTCTTGATGAAGGTAGAGCTGGTGATAACGTTGGTATCCTTTTAAGAGGTATTGAAAGAGAAGAAATCGAAAGAGGACAATGTCTTGCTAAACCAGGAACAATCAAACCACACTCTAAATTCGAAGCTGAAGTTTATATCTTAACTAAAGAAGAAGGTGGAAGACACACTCCATTCTTTAAAGGATACAAACCTCAATTCTATATTAGAACTACAGACGTAACTGGTTCAATTGAGCTTCCACCAGATGTTGAAATGGTAATGCCTGGTGATAACGTAAAGATGAATGTAGAACTTGGAACACCTATTGCAATGGATGAAGGTCAAAGATTTGCGATTCGTGAAGGTGGTAGAACAGTTGGAGCTGGAGTAGTAGCGAAGATTATGGATTAGAGCGACCAAAACGAAGAGAAAAATTTTTAAGTCCTAGTCGCCCCTGCCGAAAGGTGGGGGCTTTTTTTGCTTAAATATGCGATGAATGCGAAGCATGAATCGGATATTAAGTACGACGGAGCGCTAGCGGAGTGTGCTAGAGCCCGTACGTACGCTTTAGCGTTGTTTTTACAGACCGAGTCTGGGGTACTTTTTTATTTTTTCACAAAAATAAGTTACACTGTTTGCGATCTTCATTAACAAAATTTTAATTATGAAAAATAAATTGAAAATAATTATCCCAGGGGCGATTATTTTAATTTTAATAGTCGTGGGGGTGTTCTTTCTGAGCAGTATTGTTTCTCAATCAACATTTGCTGCACCTTCTTCGCTTGTAAATAGCGAAATTTCTCAAGGGGCAGATATTACCGTAACCATACCTGAAGATTTTTCTGTAAAGGATCCGGAAAGTGTTAAATTTAATCCGGATATAAAAGGTTCATGGGAAGAAAGTACAGATAAGAATAAATATATTTTTAAACCAAAGGATACTTTGGAAATTGGTACTTATTACGAAATTGTAGTACCAACTAAAGAAGGCGATATGAAGGAATTCTTTGAAATTGTTGAACCTCCAAAGCTTGTTAATATATTCCCTGCATCAGAAAGCGAAACTCACGAAGATTCTAAAATTACACTGGTTTTTTCACGCCCAATGGTTCCTCTAACAACTTTAAATGAATTAGATAATACAGAGATCCCAGTAGAAATATTCCCGGAAACAAACGGGAAATTTAAATGGATTGGAACACGAACTTTGCAATTTATTCCAGAAGAGAGATTAATTAGATCATCAAATTACACAGTAAAAATAAAAGCAGGTTTTAAATCTATCGAAGGCATAGAAATTGAAGAAGAAGAGCGCACTTTTATTACAAGGCCTTTAAGATACAATTATGTTCCAACCGGAGAATTAGTTTATTCAAATCCAATACGAATTTCATTTAATCAGCCAGTGGATCTTGAGCGCACTAAAGATGAAATATCTGTTCAAAATACTACTGAATTCCGTGATGTTGGTTTAGTTATTGAATACGGCACTACAAGTAAATGGAATAAAGAAACAAAAAAATATGAAGAAAATTTAGATGAATCAGTATTAAACGTATATCAGGCTAAAGATAAACATGATAGAAGCAAACTATGGAATTTTAAAAACAACTACACTTTATTAATCAATAAAGCTTATCCAAAAGAGGGTGATATTGATTTGGATGAGCTAAAAGAATCAAAATTTAATGTGACTGATATTGTTAAAAATATTCAATCTGTTTCAGAACGATCGAATTATTCAACATTATCGTTTTTTGATCCTGAAGGGTCAATTGACATTGAATTTTTTGAAGAAATTGATATTGGAAGAAGCAATATAAAAGGGGATAAAATAGCTGAAATTAAATATATACAGGAATGCAAAGATGATCTCGAGGAAGGTGAAGAAATCATCATTTACTCAAGTGATTCTTCTGAGGATGAAGAGGATTGTGAGAAAGAAGATAATAAATCCAAAATCAGAATTAAATATAAATCAAATGATATTGAATTAAGTGAAAAATTAAATCTTTCATTAGATAAGATTGTTAATACAAGCGGGCAAACAATTACATTCGAGCCAATTAATTACGATATTTATTCATTTCCTCCTTTTGAAATTAAAAGTATTAAAGAAGAAGGCTCTGAAAGTGCAAGTGTGGATAGATTAATCGTTTGCACGTCTACGCCTCTTCATCAACCTGATCTGAAAGATGAAGAAGAAAGTATTGATGATTATTTAAATGTTAATCCTGAATACAAATTTGATAGCTGGGGAGAATCTTACTATATTGATCCAAAAAGAGAGAGCTTCCCTGAATGCCAGGCTTATGAATTCCAAACAAATATTCGCTACCACTTAATCCCGCAGACTGATTACACTATCACAACAAAGCTTAAAGACGTTTTTTCGCAGACACAAGACAAAACAATAAATTTCCATTCAGGTGATATTCCAAACCGGGAATTGGATTTTCATAATTTACAGGAAAATTACACAATTACAACTCCGGATAAAACCAAACTAACTTTTGCAGTAGAAAATATGGAATATGTGAATATGGAAATTTGTCAGGTTTCATCAAAAAACATGCTTGAACTTGTTAATTATGGGCCGGATTGGCTTAGTCCAATAATTTCTCAAACTGATTGTGAGTGGGAATATTCTGAAAGAATTGATTTAGAACCAAAGTATTGGGACAGAAATTACTTCCAGGTTACGCTGCAGGATTATATCCCGTCAAAGCTTGGGCATTATGTTGTTACTTTTTCTCATCCAAATTACTTAAGTTATTCAAAAGAAAAAGTTCATGAACATACTTTGATTTCAATTTCTAATTTAAGCGCAATAGAAAAAGAAATTCAGGCATTTGAAAGTAATTATCATGAAGATATAAATAATTTCTCTGCAGATCAAAAATCCTCTTTAAATAACATGTATTGGGTAACAGATATTGCCAGTTTAGAGCCAATTTCTGATGCAACAATCAATTTGTATAAAAAAGAAAATACTGACAGCGATAATATTGTTTTTGCAAAATCAGCAACTACAAACTCTGAAGGAATTGCAGAAACCTCAGTTGTTATTAATCCGGCAGGAGCAATCATTAATAGTGGTTCAGATAGTGCAATTATCCCTAAATACGAGACAGATTTGAATTCCGGTTGGACAGCATACAACGCTGAAAAGCTCTTTATTTATACAGACAGGCCAATTTACAAACCCGGAGACACCGTTGAAATTAAAGGAATATATAGAGTTGGTTATGATGGTGATTATGAAATCTTTAAAGATAAAAAAATTCCAGTTACAATTTTTGATAGTGATTATAAAGAAGTTTACTCAGAAGAAATTGAAGTTAATGAATTTGGAACATTTAACTTAAGTTACGTAATAGATCCGGCTGCGCCACTAGGTAAATTTAAAATTGATGTTAAAAACCAAAGAGCATTTTTTGATGTTGAAGAATATGTTGGAGCAGCATTTAAACTTGAGGCAGAAACAGATAAAGAAGAGTATATAGCTGGTGATACATTTAATACAAAAATCAATGCAGACTATTATTTTGGAGTTCCATTAGAAGGTGGCGAGGTTAGTTATTCAGTTGTTACTCAGGATTATCATTTTGATAAATATACTGATGAGTACTTTCAGTTTGGTTCCCAGTGGTATTATTGCTGGTATGAATGTGAAACAAACGACACATACATTTTACGCGGAAAAACGCAGATAAATGAAAATGGTGAAGCAATAATTTCTCATAAATTAGATTTTGATAAATTCTTTGAAGAAGATGACCTTAATAGTAAGATTTTTGTTCTTAGAATCACTGCTGAAAACACAAATGGTCAGCAAATTAGCACTCAAAAGTCGTTTATTGTTCATGCTGGTGAGTTCTACCTTGGAATAAACACAGATAATTATTTTCTTCAGGCAAATAAAGATTTTGATTTGAAAGTGAAATCAGTTGATACGCAGGGTTCGCCACTTGGTGTAAGAAATGTTAAAGGCGAGATAAATAAAATTACATGGCAGACAATTAAAAGAAAAGAGGTTGATGGCAGTTATTATTACAGATCAGAGAAAAAACTGACCAAAATTGATGAATTTGGTTTTGGGACAAATGGAAGCGGAGATTGGAAAAAAACTTTTAATCTTGAAGAAGAAGGCTCTTATGAAATTTCGCTTACTGCAACTGATAATAAAGGAAACAAAATTCAATCAAAGAGAACTATTTATGTTTATAACACTGCCGGGTCTTATTATGGTGATGATGCTGCAATATTAGTTATGCCTTCAAATGACACAAATTTAGAAATTGTTAATGAATCAGGAATGGTCAATGTTGGCGAAACAGCAAGTTTTATGATTAAAAATCCATTCCAAACTAAAGCAAAAGCCTTAATTGCAATTGAAAGAGGAGAAATTTATGAATATGAGATAGTTGATGTTAATCAAAGTTTCTATAATTACGAATTTGAAATTATGGAAAATTACGTGCCGAATGTTTATGCCTCTGTAGTTCTTATTTCAACAGAACCAGGGCTTAAATTTGGTAGTACAGGCTTTTCAATCAATGTTGAAGAAAAAGAACTAAATGTAACAGTTAAGCCTGATAAAACTAATTACCTTCCTGGTGAAACAGTTAATATTGAATTTGAAGTAAAAGATGTAAATGATAATCCAGTTGAAGCTGAACTCAGTTTGAGTGTTGCAGATTTAAGTGTGCTGGCTTTAAAAGGAAATCCACATAAAAATCCATTACAATTCTTTTATTCACATATACCTTTAACTGTATCAACTTCTGCGAATTTAAAGAATCTTCTACAGGAAATTGATATTAAACCAGGTAAAGGTGGTGGCGGTGGAGTTGATGCCAAGAAAAAGCGGGGATTATTCCTGGACACTGCATATTGGCAAGCTGTTATAAGAACTGACGAAAACGGCAAAGCAACATTAAGCTTTGATCTCCCTGACAATTTAACAACATGGCAGTTGGAAACTATTGGTGTTACAAAAAACACTAAGCTAGGTGTTGACTATCAGGAAGTAATAACCGGCAAAGAAGTAATGCTGATACCTTTAAAGCCGAGATTTATAGTGCCTGGAGATAAATTTAAACTGGGTGCTAAGGTGTTTAATCGAACTGATTCGTCACAAAATCTGGAGGTTAGTTTTAATTCAGAAGATCTTGAATTAACCAGCTCAGAAAAGCAGAATCTTTCATTAGGCAGTGGAGAAACCAAAACACTTTACTTTGATGTTACTGCTCCTCCTGCTGCGCAATATGGTTCTCATACTTTTGTGCTCTCTGCAAAAAATAATGATTACGAAGACACAGTAGAACAAAAAATCCCAATAACCAGAAACAACACTTTTGAAGCAACAGCTACTGCAAATTATACAAATGAAGATTCTGAGCGCGAATATATATTTATTCCGGATGATATTGTTAAAGACAGAGGTTCACTAAAAATAAACACCAGTGCAACATTGGCTGTATTTATTTCTGATGGACTTAATTCTCTGCTTCAATTCCCATATGGATGTACTGAACAAATAGCCAGCAAATTAGATGCAATAGCAATAATCCAAAAAGGGCTGGATTTAGAAAATATTGGAGATAAATTTGAGCTCGAAGAGATTATTTTTGATGGAAATCAGTATACATTGGAAGAACTTGTTCCGCTTGGGCTAGCCAGAATCTATGAAAACCAAAATTCTGATGGTGGATTTGGATATTTTGGTCATTGGGAATCGAATTTCTATTTAACATTAAGAATGGTCAAAACGCTTTCGAGCCTAAAGTCTGCTGGATTTAATGTTAGCCAGGATAGAATCACAAATGCTGCAAATTACATAGTTAAAGAAATAAACTATAATAACGATTATAAATCTGCTTCAAGCATTGTTTACGCGGCTCATGCATTAAATGAAATCAATGACGGAACAAATTGGGTTTCTCAAGTTTCAACCAGATTAAAAGAAAAAGTTCTTTCTGATGAAAAGTTATTACAGGAAGATCTTGATAATCTTGCGCTTTCTCATCTGGCAATTGTTCTGGCTGGAAATGAAGATACTTTTGGTAACTCAGCAAAAAACACTGTATTTAATGTTATTGAAAATAAGATGCGAATTGATGCACGCGGAGCTTATCTTCCATCCGGGAAGAATAGAAGCTGGTCGTACTACGAAACTGACCAGAGAAACACTGCTCTGCTTCTAAAAGCTCTTGTGAGAGATAAAAGAGATAATAAGATGCTTGGAAACATTGTAAGATGGCTATTAAATTCAAGGGAAAAAGATGGGGCATGGGGTTCTACTGCCAGCACTCTCTCTGTTGTTGATGCATTTACTGAGTATTTAGTATGGCAGGGTGAAAACAAGTCTAATTTCTCTTTAAATATTTCGCTTGATGATAATGAAATCGCTAACTTCGAGTTTAATCCGGAAACAATACTAAATCAGGAATCAGTAACTATTGCGCCACTTAATGAAATTGAAATTGGAAAGGTACTGCCACTTATATTTGAAAAAGAAAATAATAATAATGAAAAGAATAATTTTTATTATGACCTGGCTCTTAAATATTATCTGCCAATAGAAACAATTGCACCAAGAGACGAAGGATTCTCAATAACACGCACATATTATGCAGAAGATGATGAAGAATTAGAAACTCCTGTTACGCAGGCTAAAGTCGGAGACATACTTCATGGTCAACTTGAATTAATAGTTCCTGAAACCAGAAACTTTGTAGCAATTGAAAACTATTTACCAGCAGGAGCTGAATTAATCAATTATAGTCTTGCAACAGAAGTACAAACAGCAGCAGATGGCAAAGGCAATCAATATTATAGAAGAGGTGGATTCTATCCAAGAGTTGAAGAATTAAGAGACGACAGATTATTTTTATTCACAGACCATTTGTCTGCAGGAACTTACACATATGATTACTATGTCAGAGTGTTAATTCCTGGTGAATATCATCATTTACCGGCAGTAATAAACGAAATGTACTTTCCGGAAAACTTTGGAAGAACAAAAGGAGATCTGTTTATAGTTCAGGAGTAGATATTAGTATTTGAATCTGCTCCTTATCCCCTTCTTCATCTAAAGCTTCAATAGAATAATAACCTTCTTCTAAAGGGTAATATTGTACAACTTTACCTGTGCCAATTTCTTCATCATTAACCTGCCACTTAACTTCTTCATTCGATCTTAGGGTAATTTCCATGCCTTCAACATATAAATATTCATCATTATCATGAGGATACACAATTAAAGACTCATCAATCATTAAGTTTTTTATTTCATCGTAATCATCTAAGGCAAGCCCAAATTCTATGGTCTCTCCGAAATCAAAAGACTCAATCAAATCAAAATTAAACTCCGTTTCCAGGCTATACTGCGAATTTAACATAAACCTCATAACATCATTCCAAATTACACCTGCTCCTGCCTGCCCTGTTAAACCATCCATTGGCGTATTATTCGCATTCCCTACCCAAACTCCTACAAGAAAGTCAGGCGTATAACCTATTGTCCAACTATCATGATATTCCCGTGAAGTTCCTGTTTTAACCGCAACATTGTTTGAATTAGTATGAAGATTTCCAATTAATCCAAATTGGTCGCTTCCGGTTGACCTGTCACTTAAAATCTTATTTGTAAGTTGAATATATTTTTCATCAACCACTTGTTTATCAGCAAGCTTTCCTTTTTGCGAAAAAATTGTGAATTTATTGGCAAGGTCATAAAGGCTCATTTCAAGATGACCTAAAGCAATTCCATACTGATAATTATCTAATGGCTGAATTGGCTCTATTTCTAAATCATCCAATAAAAATCTATAAAATTCATCTAATCCAATAAATTCAAGAACCTTAACAGAAGGCACATTTAAGCTGTTTGATAAACTTTCATGAAGACTCACAATCCCCCTGTAAACATAATCATAATTTTTTGGATAATGAGCAAAACCAAGCGCAGTTGTATATTTGTATTCGCGATCATCAACCAGGGTATAAGGTCTAAGCCCTTCTGAAAACCCTTTTGCATACAAAAACGGCTTAATTGTTGAACCTATCGGCCTTGGCTTTATTGCCATATTTATCTGATCACCTGGCAATTGCGAATTAGGATCAGGAGACCCAACAACCGCAATTACGTGATTTTCAGGAAATTTAATAACAACAACTGCAGCATGATGAGCAGCTTTTTTAGAAAGTGGAATCAAATTTTCGTTTATTATTTCACGAATTTTGGCTGTAAGTTCGCTATCAATTAAAATATTTGAAGAATCCTGAACATCTTTATATTCAAAATAGGCATCATTCGAAATATGTTTGTTAAAATTCTCTTTTAATAAAGCGGCTTCATTTGGATCCATTTTTTTAAAAGGATTATTATTTGTAGGAGAACTAATGGTATTTGCAAGCAGAGCGATTTGTTCCTGTGTGAGCTGATCCGGACTTCTTTCAAAATAAAGCCTGCTGGCCATATCTACTCCCTGGGCATTGTTCCCTAAAAATATCGTATTTAAGTACATTTTAAGGATTTCATCTTTGCTTAAATGTACTTCAAGCGCTATAGCATAAAAAAGTTCTGTAATTTTATTTGATAAAGTTCTTTGCCTCTCATTGTTAAGTAAAATTTTTGATAGTTGTTGAGTTATTGTACTTGCTCCTCTATTTTCGCCTAATGCAACTACTTTAAAACTACTTATAGGATTTACACCAAAATGGTAGTAATAATATTTATCTTCTTTTTCAAGGATTTTATCAGATAAATCCTTTGGAATCTCAGTTATATACTTTGCATAATATTCATTCTTATTTAAAGAAATATAAATCACTTCCCCATTTATATCTGTTGCAACTTCAGATTCGCGGCTGTTATATTCATTAATTAACTTCTGCGCAGCAAATCCGCTCCAAATATAAAAAACGACAGCTGCTAAAAAAAGCAAAACACCAATCCCAATAATAATTATTTTATTCTTTTTTTTCATGTTTTTCATGGCGCTATTCTAGCATATTCAGACGCGAAAGCGTCTATCCCGAAAAATTCGCATACCGAATACTTGCTTTTTGAAACATTTTATTGTATAATAGTAGTAGTAAAAACTAAATTTTATTCTTAAAATAAAAAATATGAAAGTTCCAAAAGCACCTAAACCAAAAGTAGAACTTCCGAAAACATTACCTAACATAACTAAAAGCTTACCTAAACGTGGTGATGATGTAGCGACTTTGGATAAAAAGAAAAAAAATGTAAAAAAAACACTTGCTAAGCTTCCAAAGAAACCAAAAGCTAAACCAAAAAAAGTAGCAAAAACAACGGCAAAACCAAAGGCAACACCAAAACCAAAACAAAAACCAAACGTAGTAGCTAATGTACCAAAAAAAACATTTGAACAGCGATGGAAAGAGGAGTTTGGAACTAACTTTGAAGATGAAATGCCACCAGATAAAACAGATAAAACAAAAAGTACAAAAGGTACTTCTGGTGCATAAATAATGAATTTCAATATGGATCAAGACTTATCTCCAGATGAACTTAAATTAAAACTTGAACAATTAATTGAAAGTTCTGAAGCTTTAAAAACAATTTCAGAAGAAGAAAGGAACGAAAGAATTGAATTAATGATGGCTGCATCTCCTGAAGATATGGCTGAATATATTACTGTTTTTGAAGAAGAATTCGAAAGCATTAAGGAAATTGAAGAAGATCAAGAAAAACGAGAAGATGAAGCAATAGAAACTAAAATCAAAGAAGAACGATCTAAAAGACTTGAAGCAGAAAAAAAAACTAAAGCTGGTGATATTAAAGCCATTGATAATTTACTTCAGGAACTGGACAAAGTTGAAACAGGCAAAGCTCCAACAGTAGAAGAAAAACCAGAAAGTTTTATACTAAAAATAGCAAAAGAACTTCTTGCCATTATGATTGGCTTATTTGGATGCGCTTTAATCAGCGTTATAATTGTGTTCACAGTTATTCTATCTATAGGTGATTTAAGCCAAATAGATGTAATTTTCAATAAAAGCCCGCTCATAATGTTCAACGGATACCTCGTAGCAGCTGTATTTGGGAGTCTTTTAGGATTCTTTATAATGCTATATTTGAGGTTATTTAAGAAGCAGGGATTTATTATTAGCGTTTTTATGAGTGTTATTATTGGAGGTGGAATTCTTTGGGCTGCTTACTCTGGGCTCACTCTTAACTATGAATTTGAAGTTTACCTTAATTCTCAGCCTGTTGAGATACCAGGTTATTGGATTGCCGGTGTTTTTGCAGTTCTAATGGGTATATTCAGCCAGATATTCAATAGGATTATAAATGTGATTCCGTTTTTCAAGAAATCCAGGAAAAAAGAGAAAGCTTGACTTGAGCTGAATTTTAACTAGAATAGGGTAGCAACAAATATCGCCCCTTGTTTTTAAGGTGCGAGCCGCAAAGCGGCAAATCCCGGACCTATTCGATTACAAGCTATATTTAAATAGCCGGGAAGCAAATATCCCGGTATTTTTTAACAACACTTACAAATGCCTCCAGCAAAGCAAAAAATCCGAATCAAGCTTAGAGCTTACGATCACAAAATCATTGATGACAGCTCAAAACTGATCATCGACACTGCAATTAAAACAGGTGCAATTATTAATGGCCCTATCCCCCTTCCTACAAAAATCGAGAAATACACTGTAAATAAGTCGACTTTTGTACACAAGAAGTCAAGGGAGCAGTTTGAAATCAGAACTCACAAACGTTTGATTGATATTAGTGAAAGCACTCCAAAAACTATTGAATCACTGTCGAACCTAACGCTTCCGGCAGGTGTGGATATTGAAATCAAGATGCTCGTGAATCCAAAAGGGAAAGAGTAGTTATTCAAAAACCTCAATCTTCTCGCCCAAAATAGGCTTTGGACGAGTTATATGAACTTCAAGGAATGCCAGTAAAGTAGCTGGTATTTCTCTTAAATTATAAAAAGATTGATCTATATATTTCTGGCGGCTGGCAGAAACTCCAATAACATCGAGTCCAAGAGCCCTGCAGGTATATAAAGCTCTATATAAATGATACTCCTGAGTTACTAAAATCACCTTATCCAAGCCAAAAATCTCTTTTGCGCGATAACATGTGTCGTATGTGCGGCGACCTGCAAAATCCATAATAAGATCATCTTCATCAACTGACAAAATCTCACCAAAACGCTTCATAACAATTGGCTCATTATAGTGAGTAACGCGGTTATCGCCTGACATAAGCAGTTTTTCGACCTTTCCTTTATTATAAAGATCAACAGCTGTAATTATTCTATCCTGCAAAATATCACTTGGAAGCTGTGTATTTGGATTAACTGCAGCGCCAAAAACAATAGCTGCAGGCCTTTCTTCTACTTCTTCTATATCTTTATAGTTATAAATAAGCTGATCTGTGCTTGCGCGCACATGCCAGAGGATTGCAGTAAGCCCTATTACAAGGAATAGGATTACAAGCGCTGCGATTGTTGCTGTTTTTTTCACAGGAATTGACATTTGGCTAATTTAGTATTGTAATACGTGGCTGTTTTAGGGTATAATATAGTATAGGAAAATAACAAAAATAAAAAATGAAAAATTCAATGTTCAATGAAAATCGTTTGGTTTATTTAAAAAAAGGACCAAGAGAAGGATTTAGAGGAGCTGAATCCAATGAAGCAAAAACTCGTCAAATGGCTTTGGATTTTAAAGTTACTCTTAAAAATATAGATAAAAGAGGCAGCTTTTTTAAACTCACAAACCCAAAAAGACAGGAAAATGTACTTAGAGCCTGGCTTGCACTACCAAAGAAAAAAGGCGGAAAAGAAATGAAAGGTGCAAAAGCGAAGCAAGTTGCTTCTGATATAAGAAAATGGATGGATAAGAAAAAAACTAAAAAACATGCCCCTAAAAAAATGCAGGGGTAAATATTTATTTAATTAACAAAAACAAAATGAAAAATTCAGAAAATCTATACTTTGCTGAAAGGCGAATGGTTTACGACCACGAAAGACCTGGAGGTGGAGCTGAAAAAAATGAACGACCAAAAGAGGAAATGAAAAAGGATGCAAAAGCCTTTATGAAAAAAATAGGGCTTAATAAAGAGTATGGTGAAAAATATTTAATGCCACTTTCAAAAAAGGACAGAAAAAGAAAAACCGTAACAAAAGTAGTTAAAGATAAAGACGGAAAACCGAAAAAGAAAACAGATCCCTTTGGAAATAAAGTAAATCAAACTAAAAAAGCAAGGGAAACTTCAAAAGAGAGAGATGCAAGAGTTACAAAAGAAGTTAGAATAAGACGAAGACAAATGTGTCAATCCTTTTTAGATACACGCCTAAAAGCTCAAGGATATAAAACACATAGTATAAGAGATGATGTGATGGAACATGAAACAACAGGTAATCAAATTGATTTACCTAAATATACTAATCAGTTATTCGCGTACTTGAGAAAAAATAGAAAAACAATCATTGCAGAAATAAGTAAAGAAAGAAAGAAAGCTGCTCCAAAAAAAGTTGCTAAAAAAGCACCTGAAACTAAGAAAGAATTCAAAAAAAGGAATTTTACAACTACATATTCTGAAAAAAAGACTAAGTACTTTTATATTTTAGAATTCAATAAAATTCAGAAAAAAGCTAATGCTGCAGCAATAAGGGCAGGTAATAATCAAGCTCAATTAAATGCTAAAGTAACAAAATTAAAAACAAAAATTAATAAAATAATGGTACCTCATGGTGTAAAAGTAACTTCAATGTATGATAATTTCAAGATTCCTTTAGATGGCAGAGAATTTGATGGCCCTAAAGCTTATCAAAATGTTAAAAATAGAAGTACAAGAACTAAAATACAAACTGCTCTTCGTAAAGTAGTGTAATCCCCTCTAAAAACGTATTGACTTCTACATGTTGCTCGCTTATACTTGGCCGGCAACATGTTTTTTTATGTTACATTTTCGGTTTAAGGGCGCCGCATAAACAAGGCCAAAACTAAAGATCTTTAAACCGCATTAACCTCTTCAGATAACATGCTAGGAATATTAGGAAAAAAATTAGGTATGACTCGCGTCATTCAAGACGACGGTCGTGTGATCCCGATTACTCTTGTACAGTGCGAACCAAATGAGGTTCACCAGGTAAAAACACAGGAGAAAGATGGATATCCGGCGATAGTCCTTGGTTTTTCTAAATTAGCAAAACCTAAAAAGACTAAAAAATTCGCTCGATTAAGAGAAGTACGAATAAATGAAGGAGAAGAGTATAAAAAAGGAGACACCATTGGATTAGATAAATTCAATGAAATAAAAGAAGTGATTGTAAGTGGAATTTCAAAAGGTAAAGGATTTCAGGGTGTGATTAAAAGATGGAACTTCTCAAGAGGACCTGAAACACACGGATCACATCATCACAGAGAACCAGGTTCTATTGGTGCATGTGCAAAGCCAGGAAGAGTAGCTAAAGGTAAAAAGATGCCTGGCCAAATGGGGAACGAAAAAGTAACACTAATGAAAGTTAAGGTTGAATACCTTGATGTTAAAAATAATCTTATTGGTTTAAGAGGGGCCATTCCAGGGCCTAACAAAGGATTAATATTTATTAAAGCTAACGCTGCATAATGAAAGCGGATTTATACACACAAACAGGAGATAAGAAAGGACAAGTTGAGCTTAAAAAGCAGTATTTTGAAGTACCTTTTAATGGAGATTTAATCCAGCAGGCTCTTGTGCGTCAGCATGCTAACCGAAGGGTAGCAATTGCACATGTAAAACAAAGAGCAGATGTTAGAGGAGGAGGCCGAAAACCGCACATACGACACATGTTATCGCGCAAAAGAGATTTTTGGCTTGGATAAGGTG
>JBHPDK010000005.1:0-46880 GCA_042577965.1 Patescibacteria group bacterium | reverse complement strand
ATTCTTTTTCTTTTAAATAAATATTATATTTTAGTATCTCACCTTGTTCGTTTAAATAAACTAAATTTACTCCATCGTGTGAAATTTTCGGACTAATAACTATTGAATCATCAATTACATTTAATTCATTGCTAATAACCTCAAATAAATTGGCATCGCATTTTATAAATGCATGATCGTAGGAAGAAATAATTTCAAAATTATAAATACAATTTTCATCAGTTTTTAAAGAAGTTATTTCATTAAAAACTCCATCATCATTAATTTCAACTTTAAAAATACTTTCATCATTTAAATAATATCCAGTTAAATTTGGGGTATATGCGATACTAAATTTTTTAAATTCATCAGGAATCCGTATATTTAAAGTATTATTTTCTCTTAAATCTACAACAAATACATTTTCTTTATCCTGAATAGCCAATCTGTATGCATCAATAAAATAAATATTTCGATCTGCTAATAATAAATTAAGTCTTCCTGTTTCTTCTAATTTTTTTTCATTTAATTTATGAATATTTATTTGATTTTCTTTCCTTGATACAAAAATAAAATAATCTTTATTAATTAAAAACTCATCATAATTAAAATCCAGTTTGATTGTAAAAAAATAAGATTTTAAATCTAAAGGTAATAGTAAAATATCATGTACTTTTGTTACAACATCTTCACTAACCAGTACTTTTTTATTCCACGAAGTAAAGTTTTCTTTATTTATTTCAATTTTATGCACACCAGGTTTAATATTTTTAACCTGATAAGGTGCTTTATTTGAAACCAGCTTATTATCAACAAAAATTTCTGCATCATTTAACTCGGATGCTAAATCAATAATACTTGTTTTAACTATATTCTGATGCAACAAATCAATTTGATAACCATAAGCTGCTAAAAGCGCATATGCAGTTGCGAAAACAAAAAGGATTACTCCTATAATATGGAGGAAAATTTTGATAATTTTTTTTCGCATATATTAACTCTACTTAATATTCAATACTTCATATTCAACAATCCCTGCAGGCACATGAACTTTTACTCTTTCCCCTACACTCTTGTCTAATAAAGCACTTCCTACTGGAGACTCATTAGAAATTTTACTTTCATAATCAGCTTCTGTTGAACCTACTATAATCAATTCCTGAGGCTTAGAACTTCTTTTTGATCTGTTTTGAACTTTAATAGTCGAACCAAGTTGAACGGTTTTTCCGGATTTCTTTTTCTTATCGTCAATTATTTTTGCATGTTTAACTTTATCTTCCAGTTCTAAAATTCTTCCTTCTACAAAAGCCTGTTCATTTTTAGCCTCTTCATATTCTGAGTTTTCTGATAAATCCCCGTATGAAATTGCTTCTTTAATTCTGCCAGCAATTTCTTTACGTTTTACATTCTTTAATTCTTCTAATTCTTCAGTTAATTTTTTATAACCATCTTTGGTCACTAAAGTTACTTTATCGTCAATTGGATCAGTCATGTTGTCAAATGTTAAATGTTAATGGTCAAATGTATTTTAAGTTGGGCGTATTTTAACGCTGGTTGGGTGCTCTTTAAGCTTTTGTAATACTTTTGCTTCAATCTGCCTAATTCTTTCTCTTGTAACGCTAAATTCATGACCAACTTCTTCAAGTGTATGACCAACTCCGTCTTTAAGTCCAAAACGCATTTCAATAATCTTTCTCTCACGAGGAGAAAGATACTGAAGCATTTCATGAATATTTTCTTTAATAATTTGTCTGTTTGTTGAGTCAGAAGGAGAAAGAGCATCATCATCTTCAATAAAGTCTCCTAATTTACTGTCTTCTTCAGTTCCCACAGGTGCTTCCAGCGAAACAATATCCTGTGAAATCTTCATAATATGACGTACTTTTTTAACTTCCATGTCCATTTCAGCAGCTAATTCCTCAACAAGAGGCTCACGTCCCAGCTCCTGAACCAATCTTCGCTGCGCATGAGTTAATTTATTGATGGTTTCAACCATATGCACAGGAATCCTGATAGTTCTTGCCTGATCAGCAATTGCACGCGTTATAGCCTGTCTAATCCACCACGTTGCATATGTAGAAAATTTAAATCCTCTATTTGGATCAAATTTTTCAACTGCTCTGAATAAACCAATGTTTCCTTCCTGAATTAAATCCAGAAATGAAAGTCCGCGGCCAATATATTTTTTTGCAATACTCACAACTAATCTTAAATTAGCTTCTGCAAGTTTTTGCTTAGCAGTCTGATCTCCTTTTAAAATTGCACGGGCTAAATCAATTTCTTCTTTAGCTGTTAATAAAGGTACTTTTCCTATCTCGCATAAATAAAGTCTGATTGAATCATTTGCTATTTCTTTTAGTTCAATTTCTTTTTTATCTTTAATTTGCTGCTTCTCTTCTTCTTCTTTGTTTTTCCAGATCATTTCATCTTTAACATCAATCACATCAATTCCTAAATCTAAAAATAAACTGTAAATTTCATCTAATAATAAAAGATCATCTTCAACATTCGGAACTGCTTTTAAAAGTTCCTGTTGTGTAACAAAACCCTGTTCACGTCCCTTTTTTACGAGTTTTCGAACAGCATCTGGAAATTTAGAAAGTTTATCGTCAGAAGGTTGAACTATAAATTTTTTGGTACGAGCCATATTGTAAGTATTTTAATTGCCCACTAAATTTTTAAGCTGTAGTAAAAGGTCTTTTGCTACTTCTTTTTCTCCTTTTTCTTCTGCCTGCTTTATCATTATTGATAAATTGCGCTGTTTTCGCTCTGTTCTTGACCTTTTTTCGCTCTGGAGCAGTAATTTAAACTCTTTTTCAAGCATATCCTTACTAAATGTGCCATAAAGATCATCTACAAACATAGAAATAACCTTAAATCTTTCTGCTGTTTTATCATCAAGGCATGACAAAAAATCCTTCCTCGTACTTTCTGCTCGAAGCAAATTATAGTGATCTTTAAAGGTATTGTAAATGCTTTTTTCATCTTCTGTTAATAAATCTTCACCAGTATCTTTGAAAGAATCCTCGAAAAGCTCAGGATGCTCATAGATGAGCCCAAAAATCAGCTCAATCCCTTTAATTTTTTCATTAACTTTTTCATCATTTTTTTCAGTTTTTTTAGAAGGAGTGAGTATTTTTTTGTTAAATTTCTTCATTGCATCGTAAATAAACACTTCTTTTGTATCTAATTTAG
Organism: Patescibacteria group bacterium; assembly: GCA_042577965.1. GTDB lineage: Bacteria > Patescibacteriota > Gracilibacteria > UBA1369 > PNNO01 > JAUVDZ01. Next base: position 43,706 of record JBHPDK010000005.1, on the reverse strand, counting down.
CTGCAATTTCCCTAATATAGTGATCTTTTTCAAAAGTGCTTGGTAATAAGTCTAAATATGGTATTAAATCAGCTAAAATATGTTTTTTTCCTTCGATTGTTGATAAATCATAGTTTTTTATTGACTGATTTATACAAAAATCCATAAAAGGTACTGCTTTTTTAGAAAACTGCTCCCATTCTCCTGGATGATCATTAATAAAATCTGCTGGATCCTTTGCATCAAGGCCCTGAATTACATTCACATTCATTCCCTGTGCCATTGCCAAATCAAATCCTCTTTTTGCTGCTTCAATCCCTGCTTTATCTGTATCAAAACAAAAAATTAAATCTTTAGTTAATCTTTTAAATAGTTTTATTTGTTGCTGGGTAAGTGCTGTTCCTGAGCTTGCAACAGCAGTTTTAATCCCCTCCTGATGAGACATAATTACATCAAAATAACCTTCAGTGATAATTACTTTGTTTTCTTTTTTAATGAATTCTTTTGCAAAATTATATCCATAAACAACCTCACTTTTCTTATAAATTGGTGAATCTGACGAGTTTAAATACTTAGGATTATCATCTTTTTTAAGTGCGCGGCCTCCAAATCCAACAATTCTTCCCAAAGAATCATAAATTGGAATAATAAGACGCATTCTAAACCTGTCATAAACCTTTTTAGAATCTGTATCTTTAGCAACTGCAATTCCGCTTAATGCAATGGTTTTTCTGGCATATCCAAGCTTCACCAAATGCATGTGCGTATCTTCAAATGAATCAGGAGCAAATCCAAACTTAAATTCTTTAATTGTATCGTCTTTTAATCCCCTTTTTCTTAAATATTCCAGTACTTTTTGACCTTTTTCAGTATTCCAAAGCTTATCAACATAAAAATCCAAAGTTTTATTATGAATTTCATATAACTGCTCTTTTTCACTCTTACTATGCTTCGACTGCTCAGAAAATGAATAGGCAGCAGGGTCCAATCCGCATTTATCAGCCAATATTTTAACTGCTTCTTTAAATTCAACACCTTCAACTTCCTCAACAAAAGCAATCATATCACCACCTTTATGGCACCCAAAACAATACGCAAGCTGCTTTTCAGGGCTCACCATAAAACTAGGTGTCTTTTCCTGATGAAAAGGGCATAAACCTTTAAAATTCTTACCAGCCTGCTTTAGCTGAACATACTGCGCAACAACATCTTCAATTGAAAGCCTGGATTTTATATCTGAAACAATGTCTGACATGCAAAATACTTACTGGATTTTTATTCTATAGTTCTTACTTGAATAAATCAACTCGTGTTTTTAAGTTTTTTAAGCCCGTAAAATACAATCATTGAAGCCATAATCAGCATTAAAAATCCCATTACTATAATAAGGTATAATTTTTGGGAAGTTCCAAGGAATATTGCACTTCCACCAAAAAATGCGCACAAAATATATATAAGTATTAAAGCTTTTCGCTCGGTTAATCCCACTTCTATCAAACGATGATGCAAATGCTTTAAATCCCCTTTCATGGGCGATCTCCCTTGTACAATCCGACGTGTGATTACCCAAAATGCATCTAAAATCGGGAATCCAAGTACTAAAAAGGCAGTTGCAATTTTTCCGCCGGCGAAAATAGCAAAAACAGCAATTATAAATCCTAAAAACATGCTTCCGGTATCACCCATAAGTATTTTTGCAGGATGGAAATCAAAAAACCAAAATGCAAGAGCTGTCATTGCAACAATAATAGTTAAAGTTGCTACAGTACTTTGATCAACAATGTTGTGTTCACCTATCGAAAGAACAAATAAAGTTAAAACTGCAATAAAAGATACTCCACTAACAAGGCCGTTTAAGCCATCAAGAAAATTCATTGTATTCACAATTAAAACAATCCAAAAAATCGTGAATAAATCAGCTAAAAGTGTAATTGTTAAAATTGAATCCCCAAAAGGTATATTTAATTTAAATTGATCCAGAATTATCGGATCTCCAAATGGATTACTAATAGATTCAATGCCAATACCTGAAATAACTACAGTTAATGCTCCGAGCAATTGAACGAAAAGACGAATCCAAGGATTCAAGCCTCTTAAATCATCAATAAAACTCACACCCGCAATCATTAATGCCCCAATTAAAACACCTAAAACGCGGGCATCAATATCAACAAACAATAAAGTTGCAGTTATGAAAACTACAATAAATACGAGCCCTCCATAATAAGGGATGGGCTTTCTTTTAAGTCCATATTTATTAGGACGATCCAATAAACCAAGTTTAGGGAAAAATTTAAGCGCCAAAAGCACTAAAATTAGAGTTAATACGAAGGAAAATATGGCTGGTGCAAGGTACTGAATCATATATTTAACTTTTTCTTATATTTATATAGTCCGTTTTTTGTCCTTTCAATAATACCAATAAGTTTATTGTTATAAAAGGCGCATACAATTTGATCTTTTATTTCATTTTTTTCAATAAACTGACCCAAATTTAATTTTTTCAGATCATTTTCATCAATTTCAATGCATTCATAATTTAAACTCACAGCTTCAACAGGAATAATGTCTGATTCTTTGAATTCTTTCAAGTTTATAGAATTTTTTATTATAAAATTTCCAACACGAGTTCTTTTTAAAGCATTTAGATATGCACCTGTTTCAAGTTTTTTACCAATATCATTTGCAAGTGACCTTATATATGTACCGCTCGAACAACTTACATCAATTTCAAGAAATGGATATTTATAATCAATAATCGCAATGTTTTTAATAGTAACTTTGCGGCTTTTCATCTCGAATTCTTCGCCATTTCTAGCCATTTCGTATGCTTTTTTGCCATTTATTTTAAGAGCACTATATTTTGGTGGAATTTGTTCAATTTCACCAATAAAAGTACCTACAACTTCCTGCACCTTATCAAAATCAGGTTTTTGATTACCCACATCTTCAATTTTACCTTCTGCATCATACGTATCGGAGTTTTTTCCTAAAATTATTTCAGCACTGTAATCCTTTTCATCTTTCATCATAAATTCAATTAATTTTGTAGCCTGCCCAACTGCAACTATTAAAACGCCCTCAGCGAGTGGATCTAAAGTTCCAGTGTGTCCAATTTTTTTAATATTTAATTTTTTACGAAGCTCTCTAATAACATCAAATGATGTTTTACCTTTTTCTTTGTAAATGTTTAGAAATCCGTAAAGCATATATTAAATTTGAACTTCTACTTCTCTTGATAAAATTTCTTTAACTGCACTTCTATCGTCCCAGGGGATTCTTTCTGTCCCAATAATCTGAACTTCTTCGCAACCTTTACCTGTAATAACAACTGTGTCGCCTCCTGTTGCCAAAGTTAAAGCAAGTTTGATTGCTTCATACCTGTGAGGAATTTTCCACAATCCATTCCCCTCTTCACGTTTAATCCCTTCTGCAATTTGCTCAATTATCTGCCATTCATCTTCTTCGTAAGGATCATCATTTGTTAAAATAATATAATCTGCCAGACTATCTGCGATTCCACCCATTTTAGGACGCTTTGCTTTATCTCTTCCACCACCGGTTGCACCAAAAACTATATAAAGTTTGCCAACTGTTAATTTTTTATAAAGTTCCAGAAGTTTTTCAAGTGAATCAGGTGCATGTGCATAATCTACAATAACAGAAAAAGGCTGACCATGTTCAATAACTTCAAGCCGCCCTGGAACTGCCTGGGCCTTTTCTAAAGCCATTTTTACAGTTTTTAAATTAATATTATTAGCAAGTGCAACTGTTGCAGCAGCAAGTGCATTATGAATATTAAATACACCAGATAAATTCAAATCAATTTTAATTGAATCATTTGGAATATGAAGAATAAACGAAGAACCTGAAGCATGTAATTTAATTCCACTGGCATAACAGGTTCCTGTTTTAATACTATATGTATATTTTCTATCTACAATAAACTGATCAAAATATCCAAACTGCGGATCATCACTATTTAATATAGATACTTTTGGCATATTTGGCTTTCTTCTTGATTGATTAAGTTTTCTAAAAAGCGAACCTTTAGCCTGTAAATAAAGCTGAAAGCTTCCATGATATTCAAGATGATCTTCAGTTATATTTGTAAAAACAGCTGTATCAAAATTAATTCCCATCACTCTTGATTGAGTAAGAGCATGTGATGAAACTTCTAAAACCAGGTGTGTGCAGTTCTCTTTTACCATTTGCCTGAGCATTTTTTGTAAAGTAAACGGACTCATTGTTGTTTGTTTTGAAATATTTGTCCATTTATGAGTCCCAATCTGAAAATTGATAGTTGAAGCCATGCCAACTTTATAACCGGCTTCTTCTAAAATCATAGTAATTAAATTTACAGTGGTCGTTTTGCCATTTGTACCAGTAACACCAATTACATTTAAATGCCTTGAAGGGAATCTATATATAAGTACAGCCAATGCTGCTTTTATTTGATGATATAAAAGTCTTAAAGGATTTGTATCTGATATTTTCTTTTTTAAGAAGCTAAGCATTTGAAATATCTTTATTAATTTGGTCAATTAATTCGTAAGCACTTTTGAATTCTCTCACATCACGGATTTTTTTCAACACTTTGACCTTTACCTTTTCATTATTAATACTTTTATTAAAGTTTAACACATGAATTTCAAAAAAAGTTTTGTTCGGATTATCAGTTCCTATAGATTTTGGACCATAATGCATTACTCCTTTATATATAACATCTTCAAATTCAACTTCACAATTATAAACACCAGTTCCAAATTCATCCGGAGCATCTTTTGGATTTAAATTTAAAGTAGGAAAACCAATTTGCTCACCTAAACCAATTCCTTTTGTAACAATTGAATTAATTTCCATTTTTTAATAAAGAAAAATTTACACCCATTATAAGCCAGAATATTAAAGACAAATCATTTTTCCAAAAAGTAACATCTATTAAACCATGGATGAGTAAATAGCTCAGCATTATCAGAGCTACTAATGCTAAATCTTTTTTTGTGCCTGGCTTAATTTTCTTAAAACTTAAATAAGCTAACACAATAATCCATATAAAACTTACTATGCCTAAAAGCCCACTGTTAAGCCATGTTTCTAAATACAAATTATGAGAATGAAGCCTTTCTTCTTCAAAAGGTGCGTGCCCTAAAATCTCAGTTGCTCTTTCATTATAATTAGTCTGATATTGTCCGAGACCTATTCCAAAAATCGGATTTTCTTTTAATAAATTGAGCCCTACCTGCCAAATTTCAACACGCGTAGAAATTGAAGTGTGTTCATCAAGTTTTGTTAAGTTTTGAAATTTTTCAATGTTTAAAGAAACTGAAAGTGTGCCTCCTAATACAACAAACAATAAAACAAAACCTATTATTTTATTTAAGAATTTTTTTACTAATAATTCCCGTGTTTTGATTCTTTGATAAATAACATAAATAAAAATAGCTACAAAAGCTCCTAAAATGCCTCCATAAGATTGCGTTAAAACCAGAACTGCAAAAAGAAAAGCTGCGAATAGACCTAAATATATTCTTTTTTCAAAAGCAACAAACCGCCTGTTAGCTGAAGCAAATTTTAAATGCATAAAAGTCTGAATAAACCTTACAGCAGCAAAAATAAATGCCGGAGTAATATACATTGCAAGATAATTTGCAGATGCAAAAGGCCCTGAAATTCTGTCATCTATAGTTATGTACTGACCAGAAGCAGCCTGATATAATCCCCATAATCCCAAAATTAGTGCTGAAACTATATATGCATACATTGTAAACTTTATATCTTTATTATTTTTTATTACTGAATATAAAGTATAAAAATAAATAAGAGGTATAATCACCCAGCTTTTTAAAATTCCAAGGGCATGCATTGCATAATCACCTTTTACAATTAAAGCTGATATTGAGCATGCTATTAAAAATAGTACAATTGGCAAAAAAACTGATTTTAAAAACTCTTTAAATCCTTTTTTCTTAGGCAAAAACTTAAGTTTCAACAAATACATGATTTTATATCCAAATCCTTTTTTCAAAGCTTCGCAGCGGCCTGTTAATAAATTATAAAATATTGGAACAGCTGAAATTAAAATTAATCCTTCTACGAAATATACAGGTATAGCTAAAATATTAAATTTAACTAAATATAAAGGGAAGAATAATGGCAGCAAAAGCACTGATGCTCTTAAATTTTTATATACTATGATGCCCCATACAACGAAAAGTAGGATATAAATGATATATTCAAAACTCATATAAAATAATTATTAATACTTCTTTTTTTCCAGCTCAATTAAGCCGTAATCCCCATTATCTCTTCTATATACAACTGAGAAAAGATCTGTATCGCTGTTAACAAATGCATAAAAACTATGGCCTAAAAGCTCCATTTGTTCTACTGCTTCATCTTCACGCATTGGTTCAACGTCTCCAACCTTTTTTCTTTTTACAATTCCTTCAATTTCCTCTAATGTCATACCTTCTTTTGCTACATTTTCTAATGTTGACTGCGGAATCCATTTACCACCTTTATCTCTTCTGTGCTTCTTTGTTTTGTAACGTTCAATCTGTTTTTTTAACTTTTCAACAGCTAAATCAGTGGTTTCTTCAACAGTTGTACCTTTAACTTCAGCTCGAATAACAGCATTTGGAATGTACATTGTTATCTGAGTTGTAATTTTCTGATTACCTGATTTTACTTTATTCTTAGCCACATCAACCCTTATTATAGTAGCTTCGTCAGCAACTCTTTCATCATATTTCTTTAAATTATTAATTTTTTCATTTAAATAATCCTTTTGATTGTCTCCTAATGAAATTGATTGGGCAATTATTTGAATCTGCATAATAATAAGTGTTTAAGGTATAGAGATTATAAATTTATTTAAGGCCATTTGCAAGATCCTTAAGCACCGACTCAGGATTATCCGCTTTTGTAACACCAGATGCTAAAAGAACGCCCTGAGCACCTAATTCTATAGCAATTTTTACATCCTCACCTGTTTTAACACCAGCACCTACTAATAATTTGTCTTTCCCAATAAGCTCAACTGACTGCGTTATTACCTCCGGCTGAGCACTTGATACTGAAATATCCCCTCCAATAAGCTCAGGAGGCTCAACAGCAATCAAATCAGGCCCAAATTTAGCAATTTCTGCGCCTGCCTCGGGTGAATTAGCACAAACTACAGTATAAAGGCCTACTTCTTTAGCCCGAATAATGGATTTTTCTAATGTTTCCATAGAAATCTGCCTTTCTGCATGATTTAAAAGTGTTCCATATGCTCCTGCTTCCTTTACTGCTTCAGGTAAAATATGCCCTGTGTTAGATCCGTATCCAACAGGATCAATATGCTGAGCAAAAACAGGGATTGAAATTTTATCTGCAACTCTTTTAATATCAGATGCTTGTACACAAACACCAAAACTAAGGCCTGTTTCTTTAGCTACATTTTCGTGAATTTGCGCTAGATTAAGGGCATTCCCGCCAACTGCAGATTGATATGTTTTAAAATTAACTATTATAGTTGGAAGATTCATTTGAAAATTTAATTATTAATCATTATTTAATGTACTAAAAAATTAATAACATTAACAGGTAAAATCTAAAGCTTATTCATTGACTAAAAGCCGAAAATTTGATAAAATATAGAGAAATAAATAAAAATTAAAAACAAATATTATGTTTGATAAAAATCTTCTTCATTTATTAAATTATTTCGCAGGCCGGAATTTGCTGGGCTGTGAAAGCAAAATCGTATTTATAGGCGGCGGTAAAGGCGGGGCTGTAAAAGGCGGCGCTGAAAATCTTAGTCCAAAAGAAAAAAAGAAAATCAGAGATAAAATAGCAAAACAGCAGGAAGAAATAGAAAAAAACCAGAACAAAGCTGATAAATTTTTTAAAGGCCTGGAAAAATATATCACATGGAAAACTGAGTTTAAAATTAATAGAATAACCAGCATAGAAGAGCTTTATAACGAAATTCTTTTTAAATCAAATGTTGCGTTTGATGCTGATGCAATGAAAAAAAATAAAAAAGAAGGTCATATATTCCTTGACGCGTTTAAAGCAAATTTTATTCATGCAATAAAACCTCATTTAAAGGAACTTAAAAAGAATGCTCCATTAAAAGTGACTATAAATCCGGGTGGGATAGTTGATTTTGCTGATAACAAAAATCAAAAATTTCGAACAGTAGATTTAAGGAAAAGCTCATTCTATAGTATTGAAATGGAAGAACTAAGAAGCAAAGTAGCAACTTTAAAACAAAAAATTGAAGCAAAAAAACAAGCAATAACAGCTGTAGCAAGAACAAAGCATCGAAAGTTGGGTGATGTTCTTGATTTAAAAGATAAATTCGGCAATTTGCATGAAGCAATAAAAGACAATGATAAACTCAGAGGGAAAGTTAAGTTAGTAAACAAAGGTTCTTACTATGTTGTTCGATTCCTTGGTAAAAATTCCCGTGAAAGAAGAAAAAATGAACTTAAATTAAAAATTGAAGATATCTTTAATTTAGGTTTGGTTAATACTTATCCTGATTCAAGTTTACGAATTCGGGTTTATAACCCTGGCAGAGGCAGATATACAGCAACTTATTATCCAAAGAGAGGTTCTTTTTATATTGATGGCACATCTAAAAGAGCAACAATATATCAGGGAGGAAGAATTAAAGTATTGGAGTTTAAAGTTAGAAAAAAACCAGCAGTAGTAGAAGAACCAAAAATGGCTGCACCAAAAGTAGTAACAAAACCTAAAGCAGCTGCAAAAGCTGCTGAAAAAGAAACTGAAGAACAAGTAGAATTTGAACGTGAACAAAGAAAAGACCATTTATTCGCTGTATATAGTGATTTTGTTTTTAAAGAAAAACGTTTTGGCGGGCATAAACTGCTTCAGACAAAAGAAGATTTTAAAAACTGGGATCGGATATCACATGTGCTTAGCCCTATTCTTTCTGAGCCTCCTTTTAATATTGGAAATACAACTCATCAAAAAAAATATATGGAACTTGTAATTCAGGGGGGTGGATTTTGGGATCCAAACTGGGAAATTCAGGGTAAAGACTTTTTTAAATATTTTGTAAAACTTTATACAGGCGGATATGACAAATTTATGAAAGACTATAAACGATTAACCAAAAAACATGATGAATATGAGAGACAAGGTAAAGAATTATCAGATAAAGAATATGAACTTCTTGGAAAACTTGAAGGAATTGCTGTTGGAATAATGCGTGTTTACGATGCACTTAGAAAAATGAAGCCATTAAATGCTGGAGCAGAATCACAAAGATCTAAACAGGAACGTACAGTATTTTTAAACATTCCAAAAGCATCAGAAACAGAACTTAAAGAAATAAAAGCTAAAAAATACTTTAGTTATAATCTTAGTTATTTAGGTCATTCAAAAGAAAATCATTCAACGCAAATTGATATTCTTATACCTCATAGTGTTGTTAGAGGGCTTGGCAAACAGGTAAGAGAAGCTATTTCTGTAGTTGGTGAAAGCATGATGAAAAAATCTGATATTGCGCTGTTTAAAGCGGTTCCAACAAAGCTTCTTTTTATGACTTTTGGCTTAGATACACTTGTAAAAAAAGGTGCAATTAAAAAAATGGATAAAGGTAATTATGTGCTTGCACAAATTCCAAAAACTAACAACTGGGCAAGAATCGCGTTAGAAATGCGTGGAAGAGCAGAAAAAGGTAAAGCTGGTACACTTAAAAACTGGGAAAAAATTCGTGGAAAAGTTGATGCACACCATGAAGCTTTAAATTTTATAAAAGCAATCTTTAGTGAGAAAAAAACAAGTGTTGAGAATAATGTTTCAAGCGATTGGTCACGTTTCTGGCACTGGGAATGGGCAGAAAAGAAATATATAACAATGTCGACTTTACATAAAGAAACACATGGTAATAATCCTTTTGAACTGGAAGCAGTTGAACGAAGAGGATTTTTGGATTTAAAAAATAAAGTTGCTACAAGACATGAAGATACAGGTATGTACAGAATACCTGAAAAAAATCATGGAAGACTTGTTTTGCTTGTAAATGATTATTTAGGAAAAGGTATAGAAATGACGCTTCGAAACACTCCAAAAGGAAAAAAAGGAGCAATGTTAAAAAAATTCGAAAAGCAGTTTGGGATCAAATGTAATTTTCTCAAACCATACGATGACACAGTGAATATTTACAACAATGCACATTTAATAATGGAGCAGATTAAAATTAAAGGCATAAATATAAGCGAATTAACTCCGGAAAAAGTTAAATTTATAAGGCTTGGATTTTTAGAAGCAAGATTTCTGGAAACAGTACAAAATGTTGAAATGAAAGAACAGTATTATTCTGATAATCCTCAAATAAGATACATGCAGGAAAAGCTTCGAAAAAAAGGATTAGCTTTAAATCAGCTGCCTCAGGTTGAAGCAGACTTTAAAGCTGCAATGAGAGGTATGATGCAGTGTAAAAGTAAAGTAAGTGCAAGTGGTACTATTGGATTTTCTTTAAGTTATAAAACTACTGATGGCCATATTGTATATGCAAGTGCAGGAGTATCAGGATTAACAGAAGGTGTATCAGCTCATACTGCTATTGGCGCAGCATTTAAAGCTGGCACAGGTAGAATATTTTTTGACGCAGGTATGAGTGCGGGTTGGACAAAAAGCAGTGGTGCATTTGTTGGAGGAGGAGGCACAATCAGATTTGAACAAGTGGTAACTGAAGGATCTCCACACTCAATAGGTATTGCTTTAGCTATGGGTGGGGGCACAGGAGGATTTGGAATCTCATTACTTTTATACTGGACTTATGACATTGATAAAGCTTTAAATAAACAGCAAAAAGAAGTTATGAACAAATATAAACAAATCACTGATATTAGTGGATATAACGAAAGAAAAATTCAACTTATCAGAAACCACCCTGACCCTAATTTACGAGGGCTGGTACATTACGCTGACAGACAATTTGCATCAACAGGCAAACCATGTCCTGGACCAGTTTTATATTTCTTATGGGAGAGAATGAGAGTAAAGATTATGAATGCAACAGCAAGAAAACAATCACTGCCATGGGTAAAAAGTGCGGGTCTTGGATTAGGAATTACACCAGTTGGAATAGGTGGTGGAGTTTATGGGTCATTCAAAATGCCTTTTACTGAAGAAATAGTTGCATTTAGAAGTCAGGTTGGACCATTTAATAAATTTAATCAGGAAAAAGATGCAGAACGCGATCTTACAAAACAACTTAAAAAGAAAGTTCATGTTGTAAAAGACTTCACTATGCAAGGTTCAAACGCAATGCTTTATTACGATTCACGTATTGGAGGAACCGGACTTGCCCGTGTTGGTGTACTTCAGGACAGTAAAACAGAAGAACTTTCAGCTGATTCAAGTTTTAAACAAATTAAAAAAATCATGGCAGGGCTTGATATTGAGGCAAAACTTGTACCAAGAGATCCTAAAAATAAAAAAGCAGGTTATTTTATTCAATTAATTCCTTTAAATATTGAAGGAAGTAATGTGGAATTTCAGATTGATTCAAATCTAAAAAGTAAAGGACTTATTTTAGATAATAAAAGCACTCCACAGCGAATACTTTTAACTGCAAGTGCTGTTAAGGCTCTAATGGTTACACGAAAAAAAATTAAATTCCCATTTATTGCAAAAGGTGCGATGAATTTAAATATTATTACTTTTAAAACCAGTACAAACAGACATACAGACGCAATTAGAAAAGAATCCTACCAATATCTTTATAAAAAAGAAGGAGAACGTTATCAGGTTGTTGAGGGTGAGAATACAAGAAATATGGTAAGGCACGAAAGAAATGTTATGACTCTTGCAGCATTTAGAGGAAGCAAAAGAAGATTTGAAAAATTTGATAATGTTCCTCTTATTAATCTTAGAGATTACAGAAAAAGAACCAAAGATATGGATAAAGCTCTTAGAGTCGAAACTTATTCAATGAAAGCAGAAAATAAGAATAAAATAGGAACATTTGGGCCAGAATGGTTCAATAAAAATAAACTGTATTTTAAAAAATTATTAATCAGTATTACAGCAAAAAATGATGCTTCAAAAATGAAACAATTATATACAAGACTTCAGGCTGATTATGGGAAGAAATATGACGGGCTTGTATTAAATGAATTTGAAAAGGGTACGCTTTATGCAATCATTTTAAATGAAGCATTCCGTCGAATGCCAACTGATCCTGCTTTAAGAGCAAGAACTGACAGATGGCTGAAAAAACAAAAGGAAATATTTAAAAAATATACAGCCCAATATATAAAAATATGGAGAGCTGATCACAAAGCAGAATGGGATAGAATTAAAAAACTGGATCCTACAATTACTCCTAAGAGGATAGCAGAAGTACTTTCATTAACTTTACCGAGAGATCGAAAACATATGATGGAAATGCTTAAATCTTCAAAAACAATTAGTAGGGATATGAAAATCATGTCTTATACTCAAAAACTTAAAGGAGAAGCTTTACCATCAGCATATGGAGCTTCAACACCAGCAGCTATTGGTAAAAGATTCTTTAAATTGTATGGTGTAACACAATTAAGATTAGATGCATTATCAGGAAGGAAAAGAGCAGTAGCTCAATTAGTACTGAATCTTCTTTCTCCGCTTAACAGAGAAAAATTAACTTATGCAAAAGAGAAACAAAACTTCTTAAACAGTGATTTACCATTACAGTTAATTTCTTTATACGATGAAAAGAAAGGTATTTCACCTATGATTGAAGTACTTGGAAGAGATAACTTTTCAAGAATGGCAGAAATTTACAGCCTTGCACGAAAAAAGAAAACACCAGCGCTTGAAACATTATTAGAAAAACCGAAATATAGTAAAACATTTGATGATTTCAGAAAAATGGTTCTTAAAGTAAGAGCTGCACAACTAGCAGGAAAGACTTCTGTAGAATACAATAAATTTAAATTTCATATGAAGACTGAAGTTATGGCTGGCCCTTACTTAAAATGTGCAAACGGATCAATGGCTATTAGACAAAGATTCTTTATTACAACTAAAAAATCACTTAGCGTTCCGTGGACAGGTGCATATGCAGAAAGAAACGTACTTGTTAAAGGAGCACAAAGAAAGAGAGCTGCATATTTAACTCTTATGGTTGGGCTGTTCTACAAACCACGGAAAACACCTCCACCGAAAGAACCACCTCCTCCAAGAATTCCACCTCCGGGGGGTGGGAAAACAACGCCTCCTAGCAGAATACAAGCTCCAACAGGAGGCGGCGGTTCTGCACCTGCTGCAGGCAGCAGAGATGTAACTCCTACAGATAATAGTGGCTCACAATTATAAAAATTATTAATTATATAAATAACTTACTAAATCATGAATAAACCACAAAAAAACAAAAACACTTTCGTTGCAGTAGCAATTCTTGCACTTGTTATTGCAGTTGGTGGATGGTACTACCTTAGTTCTGCATCTACTAGTTTAGAGCTTATACCAGACCAGAGTTCATACTTTAATGTTGATGAACCTAAAGTTGAAGTGCTTATTAATAACTACAAAGATGCAACTGATGGCGAAGCTTTCGTTGAATATAATAATGATGTGCTTTCACTTTTAAATGTTAATTCATCTGAAGGTGTTAGTTACAGAGAACTAGGAAGCTCATTAATTTTTGAACTAAATGAAGAATTTTTTGCAGCACAAGATAATTTAGTAGCAGAACTTAGTTTTAGCAGCTCAAATCCTGGAACTGGTAAAGTTAATTTCAATCAGGAAAAATCATTTTTAAATAATTCAGATGGAAATTTAGAGCTATCATACAAAGATACAAACTTTGGAATTGGCGTTGCAGGCAGAATTGATGAAGAAAATGGTCAAGAAGGAAAAGTTGTTACTCCAAAAGAATATGAAGAACTTTAATTTATAATTAATATATTTATTTAACCTATAAAAATGAAAACAAAAACAAATACCATAAAAAATGTGCTTAGATTCATAGCTGTGCCAATTATTCTGATTTTCACAGTTGTATCTGTAGGTGCATTTGGATCATCAGGTAATCCATCCCCTTCTCCTAAACCTAATTGCTCTACATTCCATAATAATGGTTATACAGGTGCTATTGGAGGTTCAGGAACAAGCTTTGCTACCTTTAATGGATTTATTGATCAGGAAACTGAGGATGGAAGACCATTTGATGAGAGACAATTTATGTATATCGAAATTGATCATGCGGATGGTAATGGACAGTTCCCTCGTCAAGGTGGGACTGATTACACACCATGGGCAAATATTTCAAATTATAATTTTAATGCTCCGCAAGCTACAAATTATAATTTCAATTTTGGAACAAATCCTAATGAGAGATATTATGTTGGATTTTGGGGATATATGCATAACAATGGAACAGCAGATCAATACGAGGCACATGATGTAAAAATGAGATTAACAGGATTTAGTCCAAATACACCACAAACATCACATCATCCTAAATATACAGTAAGTGCAGATGATACCTGCCCTTTAAATGTATGGGCTGATGTAACAGTAAGTGGAAATAGAGGATTTACAATGAACCTTGAGGAATTATATTTATTTAGAGAATCAAACACCGGGCCTTATGAAATCGTAAATGCAAGTAATAACTCTGCTGCAAAACAAAACATAACAAGTAATGTAGGCCTTGGAATTAATAGTAATTCAAATTATGTAACTGATTCAGATCCAAGAACCAGATTCGATTCTTCTGAACAGCACTATGTACTTGTTTATACTGAATTTGAAATAGTTCCTGAGCAGCCAGGTGAATGTAGATCATTAAATATTACTGACCCAAGTCAGGTTCTAATTAATGTTAATGAAAATGGATTTAATGATAGAAACCTTTCATATTCAGTAGATGCTGATGATGAAGCTGTTTCAACTTACAGAGTTTTCTCAGGTGACGGAACTATTACTTTTGATAATTCAGGACAGTCTGATATTGAAAGAAACAAAACACAAATGGTTATGGATGGTGGACCTGATGCAAACACGCAAATGGAAACTGTTCAGGTTTGGGCTTTAGATCAAAACGGATTACCAATCCCGCAATGTATGGATTCATTTAGTGTAATTTTTGAGCCGGATGAAGAAGAAGTTGAATGTGCAAACCTTGATACTACTCCTGGGGATGCCTCAGGGCCTGTGCCTTTAAATCAAAATGTACCTATTAATATAGATGAGTTAATTAATACAGATGGTCAGCCTTATACAGATAACGGGCAAGTTCCAACAGTTAAATATTGTTATAGTAATCATGATATTCTGTTTTATTCTACAAACGGAAACCACATTTTATCAGATGTAGGAAATCAAAGATGTGTTTATGCAAAGGCTGACAATCAGGTAAGCTTCTGGGCAACTTCAGAAGGTACAATGGACATTGAAGTTGTTGGAGCAGAAGCAGTTTGTAATTCAGGATTCGTTACAGAGGATGAAGGAGTTGAAGGGGAATGTTTACTATTAGAGTTCAGAGATGATTTACATGATGAATTCAATGTATTTGAAAGATCTGAATACTGTGTAACACTTGATTATGAATCAACTGTTATTGGTTACGACGATGATATAAGGTGGACAGTTGAAAGGCCTGGCCAAACTGCTCCAGAGTTTAGTGAAGTAACTACAAATACTTTATGTTTAGACTTTGACGACTACACAAATCAATATAGCTTCTTACCAGGCGATGTATTAAGAGCAGAGGCTATAGGTATTGATGATCCAAATAACCTTTGTGACGATGTTCTTCCTGGTATTGATGAAGAAGTATGTGAATATTTTGATATTGATAAAGACTGGTTTGAAAGAGGCAGAAACAATAAAATCTGTGTTGATACAAACTGGCCAATTCAATCTACTGGTGTATGGGCAGCAGAACCTGGCGATAATCCTGAATTATTAGATGTTGATGATGATGACTGCTTTATTTTAACTGAAAACTTTGTAAGTGATGCAAATATTATTGAAGTATGGGTTCCTGGATGGGAAGAAGACTGTTTTGCAGAACTTCACAGAAAAGTAAATCCACCTGATTTTGAAAAAGAATCAAGCACAAAAGAAATAACTGGATTCTCAAGCAGAACAATCGCAAATTCAAGCGATACATATGTTTATTACCAAGTAACATACAATCAAAAAGATGAAGCTCCTCAGGATGTAGAAATAACAGATACAATCGGATTAGAAGGATTTATTCAGGGTTATATTGCTGATCCTGATAAAGACTCTTATGATCCTGATTTTGATGAACTGGGCGGCCGAATCTATTATGATGACAATTACGGCACTTCTGTATGGGTTGAAGGCGAAGGTGAAATCCCTGAATGCTCAGAATTAAGCTCAATTGAAGATGAAGTTTGCTATGACGGTGATATCGGTAGTGTTGGCGGAGTTTTAGTTCGAAATGCTCCTGAAAGAAAAGACGTAGTTGTAAGTTACAGAGGAAGAATTGAATCTACTGTAACTCCTGAAAACTGTAGTGACCCTAATCATATACTTTATAATAGTGGTTATTGTGGTGAGGTTTATCCAAATACTTCATATTTTGATGATGAATTATTTAACGGAGAGGATGATGCAAGAGTTATTATTCCTTGTCCTTTCTTAATCATTCGATCAGGTGGTGAAGTATTCCTGGAAAATCCATTTGATTATGGAATTGATACATTATCTTGTTCTGAATTTGAAAATGTACCGGTTCCATTAATAACTCCTGATTTACCTCCTGGTGATATACCTAAAACTGGTGAAGGCGTAACCTTGCTTCAGACATTTAATGAAAGATTATGTCAGTCAGAAAAAGCTTCAGCAATTCCAGGTTATGAAGATATTGAAAGATTTTCATCACTTGTTTGCGAAATTACTCTTGACCCTTCTGGCTTAACTCAATTTGCAATTGCTCAGGATATTAATAGAACTATTCAGCTGTCTGCCAGATATGATAAAAACCTGTTAGGCACTTCTATACTAAATGGAAGCTCTACATTAGATACAATCAACAGCACAAGTGAAGTTTATGTTAAAAATGACGGCGATTTAAGAATCAGCGGGAAATTCAGTGATGGAGCTCAGACAATTGTTGTAATTGGTCATGATGTAATTATTGATGGAAATATAACATATGATGATCCAGCTACTCTAACTGATCCACGAACTGTTCCTTCTATTGCAGTCATAGTTATTGGAGGAGACATTATTGTTGAACCAAATGTTACTCAAACAAATGGAGTATTCTATGTTCAGGAAGATGAAGAAGGAAATGGTGGTCAAATGTGTGAAAACGCATGTGTTGAAGGTGTTGAATACAATGGATCACAATTTATCCACAATGGATCAATCTATGGTGATATCGAGCATTTATTTAAATATAGAACATTTGCAGGCGACCCAAGCAAACAGGAAGCTGCAATCTTAATAAGATTCGATAGTAGAGTATATCTAAACACTCCACCGTTACTTAATCAGTTGGTTAATGTAACGCAAGAAGTGTTCTAATTATTTAAAGTCCTAGTCAAAAGCCCTGCTGACTTGATCGGCAGGGCTTTTTTAATTATAATTCACTCCCCTACTTAATTATTATGGCTAAAAAGAACGTACATTTATTTTTTGGAGAAGACACGTACAGCGCAAGTCAAAAGCTGAAATTCTGGCGTGAACAATTCGAAAAAAAATACGAAGGAGACATGAACATTGCCACTTTAGAAGGCAAAGGTTTGCTAGCTGCTGACTTTGAAAGTGATATTCAGTCAGCACCTTTTTTAGCTGACAAACGTTTAGTAATTGTTAATGACTTTTTAGCGAAAGGTAATAAAGATGAACAAAAGAAAATAGCTGAAATTTTAGAAGAAAAAGTGCCTGACTTCTGTATTATTGTTTTTTATGAATCAAAAACACCTGACAAACGGGCATCTTTATATAAAAAATTAAATAAAGTTGGCCAGATTGAAGAATATCAGCCTTTAATGGGTGCGCAATTAACAAAATGGATATCAGATAAAGCAGGTGAAATTGGTTTGAAGCTAAATTTTGGCTTAGCAGACTATTTAGGACAGGTTGCAGGTAGCGACCTCTGGAATCTTGCAAATGAATTAAATAAATTAAAACTTTATAGCCTGACAAATGAAATAACCAAAGATGTTATTGATAAAATGGTTCACCCAAACCTTACAACTTCAATTTTTAAATTTACTGATTTTATTGCGCAGCGTAATGCCAGGGGTTCGTTAAAAACTCTTCACATTTTACTGGACAGCGGCGAAGATATTATGAAAATTATTTTTATGATTGTGCGGCACTTTAGAATTCTGATTCAGGTAAAAGATTTGGTTGATCGCGGCAATGCAAAATCAGATATTATTTCAAAAGTTAAAGAACATCCATATACAATTTCAACTACAATGCAACAGAGCCCCAACTTTTCAATTGAGACTCTGCGAGATATTTATAATTCCCTTCTTCGCATAGATATAGGCATTAAAACCGGTAAAATTCGCGTGCTGGCTGACGATAAAAAAGAAATCATGCTGGCAATAGAGAAATTTGTTTATAAAGTCTGTAGTATTTAATACATACTTAGGTATTTATCGTATTCCCATTTGGTAACGTACGTTTTGTAATTAAACCAGTCAGCTTTTCGAGCTGCATAAATTGATTCAAATGCATGTTCTCCCAGCGCTGCTCTAATAACATCGTCTTTTTCAAGTTCTTTAGTTGCTTCCCATAAATTATATGGCAGGTTATCAATTTTTAATTCTTTTGCTTTATCATCATTTAAAGTAAAAATATCTTCATTAACCGGCTCTGGAGCCTGCATTTCATTTTCAATTCCATCCAGACCTGCTGCAAGCATAACTGCAAATGCAAGATACGGATTACAACTTGGATCAGGATTTCGAAGTTCAATACGTGTGGCTTTCTCACGACCTGGTGTATAACGTGGAATTCTGATTAATGCAGACCGGTTTGTATTACCCCATGCAATATAAGTTGGTGCTTCATAACCAGGAACCAAACGTTTATATGAATTTACTATTGGATTAGTAATAGCAGCCATTGCTTTTATATGCTTAAGTTGGCCTGCAATATAATGAAGCGCAAGATTTGAAAGTTTTATTGGACTTTTTTCATCATAAAAAGCGTTTTCACCATTTTTAAATAAACTCTGATGAACATGCATACCACTTCCGTTCTGGCCCATAATAGGTTTTGGCATAAAAGTAGCATGTAAACCGTATTTTTGAGCAATTGCTTTAACAGTAAATTTAAATGTTGCTGCATTATCAGCAGTTGTTAAAGCATCAGAATAAGTAAAACTAATCTCATGCTGGCCTTCAGCAACTTCATGATGCAAAGTTTCAACATCTATATCAAAATCAATTAAAGCATCAGTGATTTCTTTTCGAATATCCACAGCTAAATCAGTAGAAAAATCAAAATAACTGGCTTTATCGTGTGGCAGAGTTTTAATTTCACCGTTTTCTTTTTTAAATAAAAAGAATTCAAGTTCAGGGCCTGTATTAAAAGTTAAGCCAAGTTTTTTAGCTCTTTCTAACTGTCTTTTAAGAATATATCGGGGATCTCCTTCAAAAGGATTTCCATCAGGAGTATAAACATCACAAATAAATCTTGCTGTTATTCTGCCGCGCTCTCTTGACCATGGCATAACACCAAAAGTGCTAAGGTCGAGTTTTAAAAACATATCGCTTTCAAAAATTCTGGTAAAACCATCGATTGAAGATCCATCAAACCATACATTGTTATCAATAGCATCTTCAAGCTTGGAAACAGGCATTGTTAAAGACTTAATTACACCTGTTAAATCAGTAAACTGACATTTTACATATTCCACCTGCTCTTCTTTGACAATATCTAAAATCTGCTGCTTTAGGGCATTTGGATCGTCATGTGCCAATTTTGAAAGTTTGAGTCTTGTATCTTTTATTGTGTGAATTTTTGTTTCTTGTTTTGTTAGAGTGTCCATTCATACAGGGATTAATAATATTACAATCTTAAATCTATTCATAAAACATTTATTTGCAATACTAAATTTTACAGCTTACTTAAGCTGTCGAAACAACTTTATAGTCCCCTATTGCTCTATCTTTTCATAAATTAAAAAACATGATACCATTCTGCTGTCGAAAATTTCTACAACAAATATTAACTCGACATGTATGTTGATCGATGTCTTAAAAAATCTTGGCCTAACCAATAAAGAATCAAAAATTTATCTAGCCTGTACAGAGCTTGGCTCATCAGTTGTTTCTCAAATTTCAAAACAAGCAGGAGTAAACCGGGTTACAACTTACGATATATTAGAAAAATTAATTCAAAAAGGTTTTGTTAATTATTTCACAAAAAACAAAATTAAATATTTTAGTGCTGTTAAGCCTGATACGATTTATAAAGTTACCAAACAAAAAACAGATGATCTTAAAAAAGCACTTCCTGAACTAAAAAGACTTCATGGCGACACTCCTCACCCAAGAATAAGATATTTTGAAGGTATTAATGGGATTAAAGCAATCTATCAAGACACTCTTAGCAGTAAAACTGAAATATTAAACTACGCGAATTCTGAAGAAATAAGAACTCACTGGCCTGCGTATGATCAGGAATACGTTGAAAAACGTGCATCTAAAAAGATTTATTTAAAAGGTATTGCTCCTTTAGATGAAGCAGGTTTAAAAGTTAAGTCAGAAAACAAAAAATACTACAGAAACATTAGATTAATTCCCCGAAATAAATATGGATTTTCAAATGAAATTAATATTTATGATAATAAAGTTTCAATTATTTCATTTAACGAAGGTTTAATTGGAATGATTATTGAAAATAGTGAAATTGCAGAAACACAAAGAACCATTTTTAAAATGGTGTGGGAGTTTGCAGGGCAGTTTAAGTAAGGTTAATAACGTCTATATACTTTTTGATGTATTAAATTTCTTTCTCTTGCTGACATATTTACTTTCAAATTTTTTATAGCTCCCCTAGTTAGTTGTATTAATTTCTCCCAAGTTTCTATTTCTGATTCTGACTCTGTTTTATCTCTATGTTCTTCGTATATACGAAGACTATCCTCAAGTCCTTCTTTAAAGCTTCTTGTATAAGGCCCTGGTTGTGGCCCTTGGCAGCATCTATTCATATAAAAATTTAGGAATTAATCGATTGAAGTCTATCTGCAAATTCTCTATCAAATGCATCCCCATCCTGAATTGCAATTGCTTTACTAGTTACCATCGTAATTACCCCACCTATTGATAAATCTGGATCTGAAGCTATAATTTCTGCAATTTTTTTAACTTGACCATCGTCCAGCTGATCAACAGCGCTAATTACTTCAAGTGGTTTCATATATAGTGGTTAAATAGAGGAAATAGTTATAAATATAAATTTCACTGCATTTGCTCATACACATGCCCTACTTTCAAAAGCAAGTCCTCACTAAACTGAGGGCCGATTATCTGCATACCAATGGGCAAACCTTTTTTGTGAGTTTTTCCGCAAGTAACATTTAATGCAGGAACTCCTGCTATATTAACCGGAACTGTAAATGCATCAGCTAAATACATCTGCAACGGGTCATCAAGCTTTTCGCCTAATTTAAAAGCAGGAAAAGGCGAAGTCGGACCAACAAGAACATCAACTTTCTTAAACAGATCATTCATTTCATTAATAATGAGTGTTCTTACCTTCTGTGCTTTTTTATAATATGCATCATAATAACCCGCAGATAAAACATATGTTCCCATCATAATTCTGCGCTTAATTTCATCACCAAAACCCTGTCCGCGGGCATTAAAATAATAATCAATTAAATCTTTACCTTCTGTTTCCGGCTTTGTTCCATACCTGATTGCATCAAAACGCGCCAAATTAGCTGAAAGTTCAGCAGGCATAACAATATAATAAACAGCAATTGCATATTTTATTGAAGGGAAGTTCACTTCAACAAGCTCTGCACCCTGGTCCTGAAGTTTTAAAAGAGCATTTTTAACTGATTTTGTTACTTCTTCATCAACTTTTTCATCAAAAAATTCTAAAGGAATACCAATTTTTAAACCTTTAACATCACCTTTAAGTAAATTTGGGTAGTCAGGCACTTTTTCAGGCGGAGTTGTTGAATCATTTACATCAGTTCCAGCAATATTTTTTAAAACATAAGCTAAATCCTTACAATTTTTTGCAAAAGGACCAATTGTATCTAAAGATGAAGCCATTGCAGTTACTCCTGACCTGGAAACACGGCCGTAAGTAACTTTTAAACCTGCTACTCCGCAAAAAGAAGCTGGTTGCCTAATCGAACCTCCTGTGTCAGTTCCCAGGGCAAATAAGCAGGAATCAGTTGCAACTGAAACAGCACTACCACCAGAAGAACCACCTGGTACATAATCAGGATTATGAGGATTTTTTGTAGGTCCAAAATAACTGTGTTCAGTTGATGCCCCGCACGCGAATTCATCCAGATTTGTTTTCCCAATTAATACTGCGCCTGCATCTTTTAGCTTTTTAACTGCAGTTGCATCGTACGGTGGTATAAAATCCTTTAAAATCTTTGAACCGCATGAACTTTTTATACCTTTTGTATTAAATAAATCTTTAACACAACATGGAATTCCTTCCAAAATCCCTAAATCATCTCCTTTTTCAATTTTTTCATCAACTTCCTGAGCTTTTTTTAAAGCTTCCTCCTCAGTAACAGTAATCATAAAATTGAATTTCTCATTTTCTTTTTTTGCATGATCCAAATGAGCCTGCGTTAATTCTTTACATGAAAATTCCTTATTTTTAAGACCTTCATGCGCACGCTCTATTGTAAGATTTGATAAATCCATATTATTTTTTTATTGCAGGCTTAACGCGAATCTGATGCCTTTCTTTTGGCAAAGGCGAACATTGTAAAAGGTCATCTCCTTCGCATTTTCTTGTTATTTCATCTGACTGTGAAACATTTGTTAAACCAGTTACCTGAGAAGTTGAATCGACTTTTGAAGTATCAGCTTCTTCTAAAATTTTCATATAATCCAAAACTTCACCTAACTGACCTGAGAATTTTTTTACTTCTTTGTCAGTTAAATTTAGTCTTGCCAGTTTTGCCACATGTCTTACCTGATCTTCAGAAATCATAATAATTGGTTTTATGCGAGCTAAAGTTTATCATAAAAGTTCCTGTTTATTAATAAGATTTCTTTTAGTATAATATCGCTGATATAATTGCTTGTTATAAATGAGTTTAGATAAAAATATTCAGAAAATTGCACTTATTTTCTTTTTTGTCATCGGATTTGTACATATTCTTGCACATCTGATGTTACTAAATGAATATATGCCTGAAATCGCAGTAGCTGCAAAGAAGATTTTAGAGATTCCGTTTATTCTAACTGCTCTTATTTACGGTTTTATCAGTTTTAAATTAAGCCTTGTAACTACAGAAAAAAAGCACACTATTACAAATATTGTTTTTGCGGTTTTAATTATTTTAATTTTTGGTATACTCATTTACCTGAATTTATTTATTCCTGACAGAATTTAAATGGAAACACAGGGAAATTCTGAAAAAATAGTAATGGTTTTTGGCACTTTTGATGTATTTCATGCAGGCCACGAGCATTTTTTAAAGCAGGCAAAGCAGCTTGGTGACTATTTAATTGCCACTGTTGCACGTGATTTAACTGTAAAAAATGTTAAAGGTCAATATCCGGAGCAACACGAAAGAGAAAGATTAAAAAAAGTTAGAGAAAGCGGTATTGCAGATAAAGTTATTCATGGTTACACTGATGATAAATACCGTGTTATTAAAAAATTTAAACCAAATGTTATTGCACTTGGTTATGATCAGTTTGTTTTTACTTATCAATTGCAGAAAGCATTAATAGAAGAGCAAATGGATACAGAAATTATCAGACTCGATTCATATAAGCCTGGTATATATAAATCCACTTTAATAAAAGTTCAAAATGAAGAAAAAGAAGAAACCTATTAAGAAAAAAACCAGTAAATCAAAAATTGTTTTACATGAGCCTTTATTTCGTGCTTTAAAACTTAGTTTTTCAAATATATGGAGGAATAAATTTTTGAGTCTTGCAACTATTGCAGTGATGTCGATTTTGATTTTTATTTTTAATATAATGCTTGGTATTAATCTTGTTGCGCAGCAGGCTTTAAGCGAACTTACGCAAAAAGTTGATATAGTTGTTTATTTGCAGCAAGATGCTGAGTACTATCAGGTTCAGCAAATGATTAATGAAATGAAGGCTTTGGAAGGAATTACAGACGTAAGTTATACATCAAAAACGCAGGCACTTGAAATTGTATCAAAAACTTACCCTAAAACAGCTGAATTTTTAAGCAGGTACGGTGTGGATAATCCCCTTCCTGCAAGTTTAAATATTAAAACAACAAGGCCTGAGCTTCATATTATGGTTCAGAACTTTTTAAATCAGGAAAAATACAGACATTTACTTGCAAATGTTGCCAGTGAGTCAGAAGAAAAATCACAGGCAATGGAAGCAGTGAGTAAAAATTTAATTAATTTATCAAGAACAACAAATCAAATATCTTTTTGGATTTTAGCTGTATTTATTTTAGGATCTGTACTTATTGTTTCAAATGCAATTCAGTTAACTATTTATAATAGACAAAGGGAGATTTATATTATGCGACTGGTTGGAGCCACAAAAAACTTTATTAGGCTTCCGTTTTTATTTGAAGGTTTATTTTATGGAATCATTGCAATGCTTATTGCAACCTTCATGATATGGATTATTTTTACTCAAATCAATATAGCTGAAATTAATATTAGCGCTTATATTAAGGATATTCCTTTCTTTACTATCTTTATTATTGAACTTAGTGCAACTGCTTTACTTGGGATTATTTGTAGTTTTATTGCGGTTTACAGGTATCTTCGAACTAAATTAATACTTGATTGATCCATGCGCAATCAAAAATTAAAAGGGATTATTATTAAAAAAAAATCCCTTGGTGAAAAAGATTATGCAGTTACTATTTTAACTCCGGATTTGGGAAAAATTTGTGCAACTGCAAAAGGAGCCAGAGAAATAAAAAGCAAATTTACCGGACATTTGGATTTATTAAATGTTTGTGATTTAGAAATATATGCAAGTGAGCATTATAAAATCATTACCGAGTGCCAGATCCAAAAAAATTATTCAAAATTCAGAGAAGATTTAAAAAAATTCTATTTTGCATCTTTAATTTCTAAAATTGCAAACAAATATACATCTGAAAATGAAAATTCAGAAGAAATTTATGAACTCGTATTAACAACATTATCTTCAATTGAAAATTTTAATAAAGAAGAATTAATTTATGAAGCTTTTAAAATAAAAGTAAGTAAAATACTCGGTATTCTGCCAAATATTCAGGAAATTGAAAATATTGAATTAACGCATCTAAAAACGAATATTAAAGAAATTATTTATTACATGCACAGCGAAAAATATGAGAATATTTCTAAACTTAAATTGAACAAAGAAGATTTGGAAAATTTAAAAATAACCACTCAGCAAATTTTGGAACATACATTCTAAATTACAATGTATCCAACCATTTTGCATCCATATGTCTTTTAGAATCACTTAATTTTAATACACGGCAGTTTTCTTTATGAATACTTAACGAACTGCCCCTTGTGACAAAAGCTTTTATTTGCTGCCCATATTTTGGCTTGCAACACTTTGCCAATCTAATTGGTAGGCCTTTTTGATCTCCAACAAGAATACCCTTTTTGGTTACTCTTGTTTTTAATACTTTAGTTTTAACTTCCTTTCTTATTCGGTTACTTTTACCCATTACATCATTATAATCGTAAACCTTCCAAACTAATTGTGATGGAAGCATTGTGCCGCTTCCAACAAGTCTTACAAGTTCTTCTCTTTTTCTGTATGGGAGCACCTGACCAGAATAATTCTTTAAAATTGAAAGTTTAGGGTCAAGTTTAGGCTTCCCAATTTTCTCTAATTTTTTATTAACGTACTC
Organism: Patescibacteria group bacterium; assembly: GCA_042577965.1. Taxonomy (GTDB): domain Bacteria; phylum Patescibacteriota; class Gracilibacteria; order UBA1369; family PNNO01; genus JAUVDZ01. Next base: position 17,705 of record JBHPDK010000005.1, on the reverse strand, counting down.
TTTTCCCACTCTAAAATTTCCATCCTGATCCATACTATTAAAAAAACTCTTAATTTTATTCCTTGCACTTGAAGTTTTAATATTAGAAAGCCATTCTAACTTTGGTTTACTATTTGATCTGGTTATTACTTCAACAACATCACCGTTTTTTAGTTCATTATTAAGCGGCATTATTTCACCATTTACTTTTGCCATTACACATTTATCTCCAACATCAGTATGTACTGCATAAGCAAAATCTATGGGTGTTGAGCCAAGCGGTAAATCTTTTACATCCCCTTTTGGTGTAAAAATAAAAATTCTATCTTCAAAAATATCAACTTTGATTTCATTAATCATTACATCTCCTTCACTAAGTTTTGCTAAATTTTTCATCCAATCAACATGTGATTTTAACTTAGCACCATTACCTTTAGCTTCTTTATAAAGCCAGTGAGAAGCAACACCATATTCAGCTTCTTCATGCATATTTTCAGTGCGTATCTGAATCTCAACAGGTTCTTTAAAAGAATGTGGTGCTATTCCAATCACAGTCGTATGTAAACTTTTATAACCATTTGGCTTAGGGAATCCAACATAATCCTTAAACTTTCCTGGTATCGGCTTCCATTTATTATGTATATGACCAATTAATTCATATAAATGCGAAATCATCTCTTCTCCGCCTTTTTTAAACTTTGAAGGTAGCAAAATTCTGATAGCAAAAATATCATGAATTTCATCAATCGAACTTTTGCCTTTTTTCTTTAATTTTTTATATATGCTGTACGTATTTTTTAAACGACCAGAAACCTTTGCCTCAACTTTTAATTCCTTTAGAATATCTTTAACAACCTGCACAATTTCATCAATAACATTCTTTTTCTTTTTACCTAAAACTTTTAATTGATCCTGAATGTTTTTGTATTCCTTTTCATTTAAAAATTTAAAACATAAATCCTCTAAAATAGATCTAAGCCTGTAAATACCTAAACGTGAAGCAATTGGTACAAAAATATCCATTGTTTCTTTAGCGATTGTTTTTCTTTCATCATTATCAAGTGCTTCTAATGTCTGAAGATTATGAAGCCTGTCAGCTAGTTTAATTAAAACAACGCGTAGATCTTTTGCCATTACAAGGCACATTTTTCGGAGTGTTTCCAATTCACTTTGCTCTTTAGCATTTTTTAGGACGCCCATTTTTTCATAAGCTGAAATTAAAACTCCGACTTTCTGCCCAAATTTTTCAGATATATCTTTAGAAGTAAGTTTTGTATAACCTGGAATCTCATGTAAAAGTGCAGCAATCAGTGTATCTTCATCTACTTTCTGGGTTGTTAAAATTTTAGCTGTCTCAACTGCGTGTACTATTACCGGATCACCAGAAAGACGCATATGCCCTTCATATTGATTTTTTGCATATTCATATGCCTGCACAAGGCGCTTTTCATTTACTGCGTCATTATATTCTTTTACTCTTTTTAATAGTGATTTCAGATCCCTGTTCATATGAGTTTAAAAATTAGTACATTTAAATTTTAATGTATCAGTCTTAAGTTGTATATGGAAGATTTAATCCTTCTGCAACTCACTTTGCTGGATAATCAGATCCAGATCTGATCCTTTAATATCAATAACTTTCACACCCTTTACTAAAGCACTTTTATTTAACTCGATATCTTTAATTCTTGCATCCATATTTTTCATAGCAGTTTCAAATAAACCTGAAATTTTACTTAATGCATTAAACTCTGCTTTAAGTTCTATCTGACTTTGTGAAGCATTAATAAAATCTTCTAATATTAAATTTGAATTCGTACTTTCAAGTTTTTCCATTGAATCAAAAAATTCTTTTTCAAGTTTATTCTTTTTAGTTGTAACTTCGTTATAAAGCACTTTTACTTTATCTTTTTGTTCATTAACTTCCTCAAATGCATCATTTGCATCTTTTAAAGCAGTATTCAATTCATTTAAGTGTACTTCAAGTGCCTGAGATCTATTAGCTGAATTATCCAAAAGCTGATGAATATCTGTAGCAAAAGAATTTTGAAGCGTTGTTAATACTGACATATAAGTTGCAATTCTATCATTTGGGCCTACAACAATTTTAGGAAAACCTATTTCATACGATGTTATAACTGATGGAGATACTCTTTTGATTTTTGGGATATCTTCACCTGTTAAAATTGCAGTTCCAACTCCTTCTTCATACTTACTAACATCAGTATCAGGTTTAGTTGTTCTGGTTGTGGGCTGCGTTGGGATTTCTGTTGATATAACTTGCTGCTGAACAGGTTGATCTTTGCCAATATCCTGTATCATTCCAATTATTGCCTGTGGAATTTTAAACAAGAAAATTCCCGCAATAATAGCAATTACAGCGCAACCGCCAATTGCATATTTAGAAATAATTTTAACAATTTCTTTCTTTTCAGCTGCCTCATCTGCAGCTAATTCATCAGTAGCAGCTGGTGCTGGTGCAACTTCTGCAACGGATTCCGGCTGAACTTCTTCAATTGGCTGTTCTTCCTGAGGTGCTGCTTCTGGTTCTTTTTCAGCAGGCGCTTCCTCAATGCCCTCACCTGCTTCCGAAACAGGCACAGGTACAACTGGCACCCCTTCCTGCACTTGCTCTCCGGTTTCATCGTAATCCTTTTTAATAGCCTGCTTTAATTGATCCCAGCCAACAGGGCCTTTTGCAGGTTCAGCAGGTGCAATTTCTTCTGGTAATTCCGGAGGCTTCGCAGCTTCAACTGGCTCAGGTGCAGATTCAGAAGCTGAAGGCTCTTCTACTGAGGCTTCTTCTCCTGTCCCCTTATCTTCTGCAAGAAATGCTGCTTCCCCTTCTTCAGTTGATTCAGTTAAATCTTCTTCAGCTGTAAATTCCTCTTCTTCAACAGGAACTTCTTCTTCTGTTGGTTCCTCTTCAATTGTTAATTCGTCCTCTTCGGCAGGGAGTTCTTCTTCAACAGGAGCTTCTTCTTCTGTTGATTCCTCTTCAATTGTTAATTCGTCCTCTTCGACAGGGAGTTCTTCTTCAACAGGAGCTTCTTCTTCTGTTGATTCCTCTTCAATTGTTAATTCGTCCTCTTCGGCAGGGAGTTCTTCTTCAGTTAGTTCCTCTTCTTCAGGCGCTTCCTCACCTATTTCATCAAAAATGCCACCTTCCTCTTCCTTTGCAGGGGCTTCTTCCTCAATTGGTTCTTTAGGTTTTTCAGATTTTTTCATTTTTTCTTCGCTCCTTTCGTCGCTACTTAAGGCCTCCGCTGGCGCTGCGGCCTGTTCTACTGGTTTTTTTCTTTTTCTTGGCCTTCTTCTTCTTTTCTTTTTAGGCTTAGGAGGTTCCTCTGCAATTATTTGTTCTGAAACTCCTCCAGCTTCAGTTTTCACCTTTTGCTCCTCGCTCAATCTAGGCTTCTTTTTTCTTCGTCTAGGACGCCTTCTTTTCTTTTTTGGCTCATTTACCTGCGAATTAGCAGATTTTCCAGTACCTCCTGCTTTTTTATCTTCAGCAGGGTCAGCCTGACCATTTTTATTTTCTCCTTCAGCCATGATTAAAAATTCTAAATAATCATTTAATTATAGCACAAAATCGCCATTTTTTGAAGTCTAAAACTTACTATAAAGGCAAACCGTAACTATTAAATCCGTAATAATATAATGAATCTCCTCCAATTATTAATGAAATTACAAAGAAAATTATTGCAACAGCAACAATAGTTAATAACATTGTAATTACAGCATTTGTTGGATTAAGTTTTTTAACATTAATTAATGATTTATAAGTAATAATTAAATACCAAATTGAACCAACTAACATTAATACAGGTACTAAACTTACAATCATTATCAAATATCCGTAACCCATAACTCTAAATAACTCTCTAAAACTCTTTTTTCCTTTAAATAAATAGCTCCCAATAAAATCATAAACAAAAATTGAAATTATTAAAGAAGCTAAAGTGATTAATGCAGTAATAATAAGGTTTGAATATGCTGCTCTTGCTAAACCAAATCTAAAATAAACAAGATAATTTCCAAAGTTAATAGCAATTATTGTAATTAGAATGAACAAAAAGGCACCCAAAGAAGCACTTTTACTTTCTGAAACAGTGTGCATCTTTGTTGCATTTAGTTTTATCACTCCAAAAGCATTTTTAAATTCCTTTGTAATATCAAATTTACCTGGATGAGTTACCTCCTGAAAAGTCTTAGCAGCATCATCTAAATGATCTTTCATTTCATCCTGAAATTCATGTTTATTATGATGTTCTTTGTGCTGATCCATATTATTATTGTTAATTTTACTAGATTAATTTTAATAAATTGTCCAACAAAACACAACTTTAAGCAATCTTAGTTGTTTCAGAGAGCCTTCACTTTTGATCAGTAAGCCGCTAAAATGGTTTTCGGCTTTAGAAATATTATTTAACAAAAAAACTGCCATGTACGAATTTTTTAATGTGAGTGTTATCTCAATTATTGTGGCTGTAATTTCTTTGATTTATGCGGCTGGGCTTATTGTCCATGTACTTTCGCAAGACAGCGGCTCACAAAAGATGCGGTCAATTGCAAAATCTATTCAGGAAGGTGCATCAGCGTATCTTCACAGACAATCATTAACAGTATTAGTTTTTGCTGTACTTGTCTTTTTAGTACTTGCCTATACAATCCCAGCTGGAGACCATAATAATGGGATACTACTTGCTGTTGGATTTTTTGTAGGTGCTGTATTTTCAGGACTTGCAGGCTACATTGGTATGAGCGTTTCAGTCCGTGCAAATGTTAGAACCGCGCAGGCAGCTAAGTCCAGCCTTAAAAAAGGTTTAGCAGTGGCATTTAACGGTGGAGCTGTAACAGGTCTTGCTGTTGTTGGGCTTGCACTTTTAGGTGTAGCTGGATTTTATTTTATCTTCACTGAAGTATTAAATGTTCCTAAAGGAGATGCTCCAAATTTATTAATTGGATTTGGTTTTGGTGCTTCTTTAATTTCATTATTTGCTCGTGTTGGTGGTGGAATTTTTACAAAAGCAGCAGATGTTGGAGCTGATTTAGTAGGAAAAATTGAAAAAGGAATTCCTGAGGATGATCCTAGAAATCCTGCTGTAATTGCTGATAACGTAGGTGATAATGTTGGAGATTGTGCAGGTATGGGAGCTGACCTTTTTGAAACTTATGCAGTTACATTAATTGCAGCAATGATTTTAGCTGCTTCAACCCTAACAACTACCCTTGGAATTGATGGAATTGAATTCCCGCTTGCTTTAGGTGCTGTGGCAGTTATTGCATCAATCATCGGAACATGGTTTGTAAAACTTGGGAAAAGAAAAAGAAACATTATGGGAGCTTTATATAAGGGAATGATTGTAACTGGAGTTCTTTCAGCTATTGGATTCTATTTTGTTACACAATATATGATTGGGGACATTTGGATTTTCTTAGCTGCTGTTGTTGGTTTATTAGTAACTTTATTTATTACTGTTATTACTGAATACTACACTTCAACTGAATATAAGCCAGTTCGAAAAATTGCAAAAGCATCTGAAACAGGTGCAGGAACAAACTTAATTGCTGGACTCGCAGTTGGATTAGAAAGTACATTTTTACCAGTTGTATTAATTGTTGTAGCAATTTTGGTTGCTTACTTCTTTGGAATGCAATCAACAGCTGAAAACGGAGTATACGGTATTGCAATCGCTGCAGTAGCTATGCTTTCAACTACTGGCTTAGTTATAGCAACTGATTCGTACGGTCCAATTACAGATAACGCAGGTGGAATTGCTGAAATGGCAAAACTTCCTCCAGCTGTTCGTAAAAAAACTGATGCTCTTGATGCTGTTGGAAACACTACAAAAGCTGTTACAAAAGGTTATGCGATTGGATCAGCTGCACTTGCAGCGCTTGTACTTTTCCAAGCCTACACCGAAGAACTCGCAAAAAGCGGTGAAGAATTTGTATTTTCATTAAATAATCACTGGGTACTTGTAGGATTATTTATTGGAGGACTTTTACCTTTCATTTTTGCTTCTTCAATGATGGAATCTGTTGGAAAAGCAGCTCACCAAGTTGTACTTGAAGTACGAAGACAATTCAGACAAATTAAAGGAATTATGACAGGTAAAGCATTACCAGAATACGGAAAATGCGTTGATATTGTTGCCAAAGCAGCTCTTAAAGAAATGATCTTCCCTGGTATTTTAGCTATTTCAGCTCCAATTCTAGTTGGAGTATTCTTAGGGCCACTTGCTCTTGGAGGAATGCTTGTAGGTGTAATTGTAGTTGGATTCTTAATGGCTATTAGTATGTCGACTGGTGGTGGAGCTTGGGATAATGCAAAAAAATATATTGAAGACGGACATTATGGTGGGAAAGGATCTGATGCACACAAAGCAGCTATAGTCGGAGACACTGTGGGTGATCCTTATAAGGATACTGCTGGCCCTGCACTCAATGCGTTGATAAAGGTTATCAACACTATTTCGCTAATTATTGCACCTTTAATTGCAGGACTTGTAATTTGGGGGTAGAATGATCTCTTAAAAAAATTACAGATTATTTAAGTAAATGGATAAAGAAACAGATAAAAAACAAGCAAAATTAATCGCTGTTGAGGACGGACTCGCTGAGTTCGTCCTTGGCAGCATTGTTAATGAAGATGATTCAAATGTTTTCTTTTGGCCTGAAGAACATCTTCCACAAGGAATCGAAGCAGGCGACGAAGTTGTAGTAAGCCTGGACTTTAAAAACAAAGAAGAAAAAACAGTTCAAATCAAACAAAAACAGGAAAAAGAATTAAAACAGGATGAAATGAGAAAATTGCTAGAAGAATTAGTAAATTAACATTGACTCTGGCAACTAGCTACGTATAATTCAGCTACATGGTTTTTTACCATAGTTCTTTTACTCATGCGTAAAAATCTATTGGGAGGATAGCCAAGTGGTTAAGGCACTGGACGTCATAATTCGACTATCCAGTATGCGTGGGTTCGAATCCCATTCCTCCTTATGCCAGGGCAACTTTTATAAGTTCGTACGCCAAATTTCCCCGTTTGTATAACGGGAAGTCCCGCCGCAAACTGAGTCGTGTGTGTGTGAAGCTCAGCGGATAAAAGCGGGAGTCAGCTGCTGTCTAGAACACCCTTGGGCGTTAGGAGAAATCCACCTGAGGTTGGCGCTGCAGTCGCTGTTAAATCCCTCCGGAATAGGAGGCTCAATTGGCAACGCGCTTATAGGAGACCTGCCCTGGCTCCTATTCCCACTGAAGTCCACCACCATAATTAATAACTGAAATCCAGGTTGAGCCTTTTTCAAATACTAATTCTTCATCATCAGGTCCATAAAACCTCAAAACATCTCCAATAGTAAAACGTTTCCATGTTCCAGGGTAAATTTTTCCGTTTCTAAACAGGTACATATCCCCTTTTCCTTCTGTTTTCATATATAAACGGCCTTCTTCATCAGTAGGATAGTAATTTGTAATCATTACTACTACATTTGAAGGTATAATTTGATCTCCTGTGTTCTTATCTACATGCTTCTCCCCTGCCTGATACCTTTCATACACATTATTCTCAGGATCAAAATCATAACGAACATTATATTGAGGGAAAGGATAGTAAATTCGAACTGTATCCGCTAATTCCGGCTCATCAACACCATTTTGATTATCCAGAGAAGAACCAAATTTAAAAATTTCATCTTCCAAAGGCTCTTCCCAGCCTCTATCATCCATCTTTTCACGCAGCTCACTTAAGTTTGTAAATAAATTATGTGGAGCATAATATAAATAATCGCGGGTAAAATATTTAAGGCCCCCTTCTAAAGCCAGTCCATCCAAATCCAAAACACGGCCGCTACTATAAATTGCACTATATCCAAGATCACTTGCACCTGCATGTGCTAAAGCACTATTAAACATCTCAGCCCATCTTACATAATAAGGACGAGCTGAACGAACAGGCCCTACTTTTTCAATATTCTGATAAGGGTAAAAAGCTAAAAAGCGTGTAATTCCGCCTTCTGCTTCTGCTTCAATAACCAAACTTGCCTCAGACAAACCTGCCTGCTGCCTACGTGCTTCTGTATGATTCTCAATAATAACTGCAATCACCTGTTCATCTTCATCAATCTGCACACTATCCATTAAAGATTCATGACCTCCTTCAATCACTGCTAAATCAGTTTCTTCAGACATATTATCTTTTTCAATAACATCTCCTGGTTCTTTTTCAATGGGAAGCGAAAAAATCGTTAACCAAATCACTGTAACCACAATTACTACAAGAGCAATTATTCCGGCAATAATATAATTAGTAAGCTTTTTTTTATCCATCAGAGACGATCGTTAGTGAGTCTCTCGCGATCCACAGCGGAACGAAGCGAAGCGTTCAAACAACTTCTCGCGAGCGCAAATCTTACTTTTTCTCTTTAGAGCTCGCCTTCTTCTCGCCCTGTTCACCTTCTTTACCTTCTTCTTTCTTTTCCCCTTCTTTTGGAGCTTCACCTTCTTTCGCACCTTCTGCAGCTTCACCTTCTTCACCTTCAACACCTTCTTCGCCTTCAATACCTTCAACTTCTTCTGGTTCTTCTTCAGCCTGAGCAGCAACAACCGTTGCAATTGTTAATTTTTCATCATCAATTGCCTCAACTCCTTCAGGAAGTTTTAAGTCACCAACGTGAATAGATGACTGGAAGTCTTCAAGCACGCTAATATCAAATTCAATTGTTTGTGGAAGAATTCGGGCAATACATTTAATTGTAAGAGCATCTTTATTTTGCATAAGTGTACCCTGCATTTCACGTACAGCTTTTGATTCTCCAACTGCAATCAGTGGAACATCAGTTGTAACTTCTTTGTCCAAGTCTACGAATTTAAAATCTATATGTGTAAATTCATCACTAACAGGATCCTGATCAACATCATGTACAAGTACATTTGTTTTGTCTTTCCCATCAATACTAAGCTCAATTACTGTATTCCCACCTGCCTTTTCAAAAACTCTTCTAAAAGTCTGATAATCAACAGATAAATTCATATTATCCTTTCCAATTCCATAAAAATTACAAGGGATTGAACCCTGAGATCGAACAGCTCTTGCGCTGCCTGATTCACGGGAATTTACTTCTAAAGTTAGCGTATCCATAATATTTTAATTAAACATTAAATTTGCTTGCAAAGTTTAGCGAATATTTAGGCCAAAAGCAAGTCTATCTTTACTTACATTCTTGAAGGCTGTATCATATTTTTCGTGTAATTATAATCATTAAAATCATGAATAAATTTAAAGACTTATATCAACTTCAAAAACAAGCAAAAACAATTAAAAAGAAGCTTCAAAATACACATATTGAAGCAGAAGAAGAAGGTGTTGTAGTGACAATTGATGGTCAGCAGGAAGTTATTCGTGTTGATATAAAAGATGAAGAACTTCAAAACAAGGGTAAGTTAGAAAAAAACCTTGTGAAAGCTTTAAACAAAGGAATTAAAAGGTCTCAGCAGTATGGTGCAGAGGAAATGAAAGATGTTATGGGTGATATGGGGCTCGGGGGAATGCCTGGAATGCAATAAAAACTTAAATTATGAAAAAATTATTATCACTTTTAGTTATAGGTGCTCTTATTTTCGGAGCAGTTTATAGTTACAAAACAATTTATTCACCTGTTGATCTTTCAAGTAGTGAATCTTTTTCAATAAATATTAAAAAAGGAATGCCTGCTAAAGAAATCGCAAGCCTTCTTAAAGAAAAAGACTTAATTAGAAACGAAACAACTTTTTATTATTACGTGAGACTATTCGGAGCTGACACAAATATAATTGCAGGGCGTTATGATCTTAATAAAAGCATGAATGTTCCTAAAATTCTTGAAGAAATTTCAAAAATTGGCTCTTCAGAAGCAACTATTACAATTCAGGAAGGCCTTACAATAAGTCAAATTGATGATAAATTATTTGAAATGGATGTAATTGAGGATAATGAATTTGAAAATGCAGTTAGGGCTTTTGATTCTTATGAAAATTATTGGTTTTTAAATCTAGAAGTACAATCTAAACTCGATTTGCCTTTAGAAGGGTACCTTTACCCTGACACCTACTTTATTGATACATTTGATTTTAATTCTGAAGCTTTTATTACCTTATTATTAGACAATTTCCAGAAAAAAATCGAAACTGTTAAATCCCCGACTGATTCATCGGGTAGATCAATGCACGATACAATTACTATGGCTTCAATTTTACAACGCGAAGTTCGTACGCCTGATGATTTTGAAATAGTTGCTGGAATTTTATGGAAGCGTCTGGATTCAAACTGGCACATTGGCGCTGATGCAACAATTCTTTATGCGACTAAAAAGAAAAAAATCGATGTAGAAGACCTGGAATTCGATTCGCCTTATAATACCCGTTTGCACGTTGGAATGCCTCCTGGGCCTATTTGTAACCCTGATATTGAGCATATTAAAGCTACTATGAATCCTGAAGATTCAGAATACTGGTATTATTTAACAACTCTCGACACAGGCGAAGTAATATATGCTCGAAATAATGACGAGCATAATGTGAATAAAGCTAAATATCTGTAATATTATTGACTTGCTTGTCTTATTTCTATGACTCTCCTTTCCAATTCAGCAGCAAATTCATTCAAATCTAAAACACATACGGGTCTTTCTAATAAGATTGTTACTCCGTGATATAACATTCCAGGATCATTGGGACTATCAGCAAGGACTTCCCATTCCTCATCTGTAATATCATCAATTGTCTCTATTCTTTTAGCCATTATAAATAAGTAATTTTAAGTAGCTGGCTCTTCTGTTGCAGGAGTTTCTTCAACTGGTTCTTCTTCAACAGGTTCTTCCTCAGCTGGTTTGTTGTATATGATTGTAAACTGAGTTGATTTTGTTGTTCCGTCTGAAGCAACTGCTTCAACTTCATAAGTATTTTCACCGTCTTCTAAGTTTCCTAATGATTCTTTTGCAAAATAAGTCCACGTTGTATCACCTGGTTCAAAAGCCTGTAAGCTGTATCCATCAACAATTACTTCAACTGCTCCGGTAACATGTCCAACAACTCTTACTTCACCAGTATCATCTTCATTTGAGGTGCCACTGTTATAAGTATCAACTGTTGGTGCAACAAGTGGTGGTAAATCTAAATCTACTTCTTCCTCCTCCTCATCGTCCTCCTCATCAGCTTCATCACCTTCGCTTGCTTCACCTTCAAAAGTTACAGTTAATTTTGACCTCTTACTCTTTAAATCGTTTTCATCAAGTGAATAAAAGTAATAATTATTTAAACCTGAATTTAGAGTTCCAGCTTCATTAGATACTGCAAAACTCCATTCTGTGCCTCCTGGAACGTATAAATTAAGTTCATAAGTGTTTTCTTCACCTGCTGAAACAACATCAACCATCATCTTTTTTGTTTCAAAAGAAGTTGTGCCTCTTATAGTTAATGATTCTTCGGGAGTTGTGAAATCTAATGTAGAGGGAGTTGTGATTTCTGGCTTAGCTAAATCACTTTCACCTTCTTCTTCCTCTTCTTCTTCATTATCAAAAAAGCTGTCATCTAAAACATTGGTTTTGATTGAAAAATCTGTTGGATTTTTGTCTTCAGCCATATTCCATTTATAGAATCCGCTATCTCTAAAATCATCTGAAAGTGCATCTATAACAGAAGGACTCTTTCTATCCTCATAATCTTTAATATCATCAGAAGTTATTACTGCCTGCTGACCCACACCTATTTGAATAGATTCAACTTTATTAGGATTTCCATCTTCATTTATCATAATATCAGCAACGATTGTTCCTTTAATTACGCGGATTACTTCCTGATTTTCTTCCTGTTCAACTTCGTAAATTGTAGAAACTGTTTTTATTATTGTATGGTCTGTTTTAGCGCTAAATTTAACTGGAACTTCTGATTCGTCATTACTGTTAATCCAGATGCTTCCTTCTCTTAAAGTCAAATTTATGTCATATGCTCCACCGCTTTTATTAATTTCACTAATTATTAATTCAGTTTTTTCATCCATTCTTACAAAATGATCATCAAAAAGTTCAATTACAAGCCTTCCCCCTGTTTGAGTTTTTAAAGAATCACCGCGAAGAAGCTTTGTACCATTATAAGCACGTTCCCATTCGCCAGATCCCCATGGAAGAATTTTTGCATTTCCTCTTGCCAGGAACATATAAATATCTCTATCGTCTTCAGCCTGATTCATAGATGTAAAAAGCTGAAACGCAAGCACTACAATTACACCTGCGCAGATCATGATTAAAAATGGAAGAATATAATCAATTGGTCGTTTACGAGTTGTTCTACTATGCATAGTAAATTTGTTTAAAACTAAAATAGAAAAAGTGGTCTAGAAAAGACATGAGGTAGTATAAAAACCGCATGAATAAAAGTAAAGTTTATTAATTGATTTATGAACAAATTTTTTATACAGTTAAAATCCAATATCTTGCTTTATGGCTCTAACATCACGTAAAAGACGAGGGTCAGTTTTTAGCTTTTTTGAAATCATGTTGTAAGCATGTAAAACTGTTGAATGATTCCGATTATTAAAAATTTCTCCAATTTTTTCATATGAATGATCAAGCTCTCTTTTAATAAGATACATGCAAATCTGTCTTGGCATCATAATTTCTTTTTTTCGCTTTGGTCCTACTATTTCTTCTTTTGAAATATTGTAAAAATGAGCAACTGTATCAATTACCTGCTGAATTGAAGTAACTTTGGCTTGTGCATTTGTTGAAACTTTATTATGAATAGTCTGAATTTTATGTTGCTTCTCTAAAATACCTGAAACTAAATCAATATTCGGAGAAATTTCATTAAGTGTTGAGTGCGAAATAACCTGCATTAAAACTCCAACAAGATCTCTTACATTTTCTTCAACATGAAAAGCAATACATTCAAGCACATCAGGATCAATAATAACCTGTAAATCCTGACATCTCTGTTTTAGAATTGCGAGCCTTGTTTCAAAATCAGGCGGAAGAATCTCAACCACAGTTCCCATTCCAAATCTTCCTTTTAAACGTTCTTTAAATCCGTTTAAATCTTTTGGAGGGCTATCTGAAGACAAAATTAACTGTTTATTTGCATCATAAAGATCATTAAAAGTATGAAAGAATTCCATCTGACTCATATCTTTATTTTCTAAAAACTGAATGTCATCCAAAATAAAACAATCTACAGTTCTGTATTTATCTTTAAATTGTTTTGTTCTTCTGCTACCAATTGCTTCAATAATTTCATTAGTAAATTGTTCAGCTGTCATATAAATAACACGGGCATCAGGATTATCTTTTAAGATCTCACGACCTGTAGCCTGTAAAAGATGTGTTTTACCTAAGCCCACTCCAGAAAACACATACAGCGGATTATAAATACCCCCAGGCATGTTTGAAACAGCAAGACATGCTGCGTGAGCGAGTCTGTTGTCTTTTCCTACTATAAAGTTATCTAAAGTGTGCTGAATACTTAATTTTCTACTTTTTAATCCTCTTTTACCAACATGAACTTCATTTTTATTTCGAACTTTTCTAACAACCTTTGTATCGTCTTCTTCTAAAATTGAACTTAGCGAAACTTTTAAAGCTGAATCTTCATTTGCTAATGCTGAATTTATTTTATATATGATTTTTTTAATATTTGTATCTTCTTCCTGTGCTGCCTGAAGAATTTTATGATTATATTTATCTTGAATCCATTTTTTTGCAAAAGGAGTTGGAAGACCAACTGTAATTGATTCTTCATCTCTTTCTAAAATTCCGGTATCAGTAAACCAGGTTTTAAACTGAGGAAGTTTTATAGTCGGTTTTAACCTAACTAATATGTTTCTCCATAGGTCTTTATGAGACATTTCTGTTTTCTCTTTAAAAATACAAGGGTAGCCTTAACGAAGTGGTTGGGACCTCATACTAGCATTACAAAGTATTAATACAAGCTAATGTAGAGCAACTTTTTTGATCCAACATATTGGATTGATCAGCGGCTATACACCACAACATGTAGTTGTTCATTCGCTTCTATATAACAATATATACAAGCAAGCAATAGAGGTTATGCACCAATATCATTTCCAGTGCAACTAATTTTATTAAAATTTAATGAAATTTTTATGAAAAGATATTCAGGATATCACTATAAGTAATAAGAATTATTAAACCTATTAAAAGGAAAAATCCAAGTGCATGAATCGCAGCCTCCCATTTAGCTGGAATTCTTTTCCCACGGATAGCTTCAACCAAAAGAAATAGTAATCTACCCCCATCAAGAGCAGGAAATGGAATAATATTAATAACTGCCAAACTTAAAGATAAAAGAGCAGTGAACCTTAATAAAGCAAGCAAGCCTTCCTGCACAAACAGATGTGTCATAGTTGCAATACCAACCGGGCCTGCAACACCTTCTGGAATTGCTAACTGGCTTACAACTGACCTAACAAGATTTCCAAACATATCCAAAGTAAGAAGTGCAAGCCTCCCTGTTTCTCTAAAAGATTCAGTAAAAGCCTTGTGAACCGGATACTGAACTTTATTAATTTTTACAACTGAAGTTAAAAAATCAGCATTATATAAACTTAACTGATTATTTTTATAAGATGTCATTGTAATAATACCAACACCAATTCTTCCTTCTTCCCCAACAAGCACATTCATATCTGAATATTCTCCATCACGTTTAATTTTATAAGTTAATTCTTTACCTTTATTTTGTCCTGTTACTTCAATTGAATCTTCAGGCTTAACAATGCTTTGACCATTAACACTAATAATTATATCCCCTTCTCTAAATCCTGCTTTTAATGCCGGACTATCAGGAAGAACACTTGCAACAATAACCCTTTCAGGTTCATTTAACTCAACAGGGATAATTATTTCTTCACTATTTCTAATTATTTTATATTCAATTTTATTTTCTTTATTAATAATGTCCTGATATTCAGACACTAAATAAATAGGCTGGCCATTCATCTCAATAAGTGTGTCTCCGGTTTGCAGACCTGCATTAAAAGATTCACTTTCCAGCGCAACATCTCTGATTACAACACGTGGCAAATAAATTAATCCATGCAAATCTATCCCATAAGTTTCTAAACCTCTGTTTGAATCAATTCTGATATTTTTAATTTCCCCGTTTCTATAAACATCAAGAAATATATCTTCCTCAGTTGGCGCTTCTTCTAAAACAGTAAGCTGCTCAATAGGATTAAAAAGGCCCTCACCATTAATATCTACAATAATGTCATTTGATTTTAGCCCTGCATTATAGGCAATGCTTCCTTCTTCAACATTTTCAACACGGGCACCGTTTGTTATCTCAATTGTTCCATCATTTATTGCACTTAAAACATCATCAGAATTAACAAGCAAAGGTTCTATTCCAATTGAAAAACCAACAGTTAAAAGAAAAATCGCTAAAACAAAATTCATAAAAACACCTGCGATTGTGATAGCCATTCTTTTACGTAAAGGTTTGCTCGCAAAACTTTTTTTATCTTTTAAAACTTTCGGATCAGAAGAATCCTCCCCATAAAGTCGCACAAAACCTCCAAAAGGAATCCAGTTAATAGACCAAATTATACCTTTCTTTTTCTTTCCCCAAATGCGGGGCGGCAAGCCAATTCCAAATTCTTCAACTTTTACTCCTGATTTTCGTGCTACATAAAAATGACCAAATTCATGAATCAGAATAATAACTGAAAAAATAATAACAAACGCAATAGCCGATAAAATAAAATCCATAAAATTCGTAGGTTTAAACAGTCATTATGTCGCTTTCTTTTGCTTTAGAGAGCTCTTCAATATCTTTATTTACTTTATCTACTTCTTCCTGTAATTGTTTGTTAGCTAAATGAAAATCATCTTCAGAAATCTCTTTATCAGTTTCAAGTTTTTTAAATGCTTCATGAGCAGTTTGCCGTGCTGTTCTTACAGAAATGCGACCGTCTTCAGCTAATTTATTAACTAATTTAGTTAAATCTGTTCTTCTTTCTTCAGTTAAAGGTGGAATATTAATTCTTACAACATTTCCGTCATTTGTAGGTGTTAAATTAAGGCCTGCATTTTGAATAGCAACATCAATTTGATTAAGGGTTCCTTTATCCCAGGGTTGAATCTGAATTGTTTTTGGATCAGGAATAGAAATTGACGCTACAGCTTTAATTGGCTGAGTAGTGCCGTAAGCTTCAACTTTAACATCTTCAATTAAAGCAGCTGAAGCACGTCCAATCTGAAGTTTTGCAAATTCATTTTTTAAATGTTCAATCGATTTTGCAAATTCCTCTTTGGCAGCATTTAAATATGGTTGAGTAGGCATATTATTAAAGTTAAGAAATTATTGTTCCGAGTTTTTCCCCCATTACAGCCTTTTTAATGTTTCCTTTTTTATTAAGGTTAAAAACCAAAATTGGCATTTCCCCGCCTTTACAAAGCGAAACAGCTGCAAGATCCATAAATTTAAGATCCATTGACATCACTTTTTTATATGAAATTTTTTCAAACATTTTAGCTTTTTTATCTTTTACAGGATCCGCAGTATAAACTCCGTCTACTTTTGTAGCTTTTAATAAAACATCACAATCAAGTTCAAGTGCCCGAAGTGCAGCAGCAGAATCAGTTGTGAAAAAAGGATTTCCAGTTCCTCCAACACAAATAACTATTCTATCTTTATCTAAATGATGACGAGCTTTTGGTGGAACATAATTTTCAGCAACCTGCTCTGCCCTTAAAGCCGAACAAACACGGGTTGTAATACCAATTTTTTCAAAAGCACTTTTAAGTGCTGATCCGTTCATAACTGTTGCCATCATTCCCATATTATCACTCATAATTCTTTCAATTCCTGTGTCTTTAAAATCTCTGTAACGCCAAATATTTCCGCCACCAACAACAATCCCAATCTGAACACCCAGTTTTTTAACTTCAGCTATCTCTTTTACAAGTTCATTCACTCTTTTTGCATCTATGCCAGAATTACGACTCCCCTGCAGAACTTCTCCAGACAACTTCAAGAGGATTCGTTTATATTTTACTTTGGCCATTTATTTAAAAAGTTAACAAAATATATGTCATAACAATTCCTAAAACAACTCCGATAATAAAAATTGCTGGAATTCGTCTTTCTTCTTCCTGTTCATTTGGCTTAGCAATAAGCTTATATCGTTGCCCATCTTCGAGTTCTTCATCTTCAATATGATGCACTGTAAAGTCCTTATCTTCTTTTAAAGATATCTCTTTACTGCCTTTTGATTTGGTAGGGCCGTCAATTGATTTTTCTTTTTTTGATCGAGGCATGGTAAGTATGCGTTAATTCTTTCGTTAATTCTTCAAAAATTATAACATTTACTACGCATAAGCTTCAACAGCTAATTTTTCTTAAATTTTCACCCTTGACAAGATTTACCATAGTAGTATAATCAACTCTTGCTTATTAAAACAATTAAATATGAACCCAGATGTATTAAAAATTGCAGATCAACAGGTTTTAGATATAACTAATCCCGAGCACCTGGAATTGGCTGGAATTACTGATGCAACTGCTGAAACTATTATTCAAATTAAACAGCTACTTGATGCTGATGATCCAGAAGGATACCAGGAAGCACTAGATTTATCCTTTGCTTTAGCAGAAAATGAAGAAAATGTAGAAAGTGAAGAATTAACTTATGCTGATACAGTACTCCAAAATGTAATGGATGGAATTATTA
>JBHPDK010000004.1:0-59291 GCA_042577965.1 Patescibacteria group bacterium | reverse complement strand
CCCAGATAATGGGTACTGTTTTTGCAGCAGAAGAAGATAAATGTGCTAAATATGCATCAGATACTTCAGGATTTATTGTAATATTAGAAGAACCTTTAGGTGGCCCTGATGCAAAATATTGCTTTAGAGTGTGCACAGCAGAACCAGAGGGCGGTAAGAGAATATGTGAATTAAAAGATAAATGTGAAGGTACAGGTGATTATACTTGTAAGCGTGTTCAAATAATTGAAGCATCATCAGGTACTAATTTATTAAATCAATATGTGAAAATGATTTATTTATGGGCTGCAGGAACAATTGGGATAGTTGCAGTCTTAACTATCGTGATAAGCGGAGTTGAAATTATGGCAAAAGGCGCAAGCGGAAGTATTGATGAACCAAAAAACAGAATAAGTCAGGCACTGCTTGGCCTGGTAATACTATTTTTATCAGGATTAATTCTTTACACAATTAACCCGACCTTCTTTGTTTAAAACACTTCGACAATTGGGTTCAATTTTACTTTTAAGTTTTATATTTATTAGTTTAAGTGTGCCTGTGTTTGCAGATGAATATAAGGATTGTATGGCTGAAGTTAAACAGCAGGCAAAGAATTTTTGTGAAACTTTTGAAAGTACATCATTGGATGAATGTGATAAAACCAAGAAATTCGAAGGCACGACCTATGGGACTATTTCTGAATGTTACACTGCTATTCAAAATAAAATTGATACTTGTATTACTGATTTAGAAACACAAAATAAAAGTATTTGTGATGTATTTGATCCAAGTAAAGGTATTATTGCTGAAATGGCAAAATGTATTGATGAAAAAGTAAAAACATCAGAGAAAGCAAGCACCCTGGCTAAATTAAAAAGTGACAGCCTTAGTTGCCAGGAAGCAGCTGCAGCTGAACATCAAAATCATTATGATTCATGTAAATCAATTACTGATGATACTGCATTTAACTCATGCAGAGCACAAGCTGACAAAGAAAGGGAATTAAAAGATACAAAATGTAAAGAAAATTATACAAACCTTTTTACTGAATTAAGCACAGCAGCTAAAACAACATGTGAAGCTGAACTTGAGGCAGCAAAGAAAAAAGCAGAAGAAGATGCAGCTGCACAAAAGAAAAAAGAAAACTGCGGCAATAAAACTCTTGATTCAGGAGAAGAGTGTGATGATGGAAATAAAATTGAAGGAGATGGTTGTGATACAGAATGTAAAAAAGAAGCAACTGTTCCACCTGATATTCCTAAAATTAGTACTCTTGTAAGGCCAGACACAGAAAAAGTAAGTCAGTCCAGCCCTTATTTAACCACTAATTTTCTTCCAAGAATTGCAAGAACAATTGTATCAGTTGCAATTGCCTCTTCTGTTTTTGGACTTATTGCCAGTTCGATTGGACTTTTAGCTGCTTTTGGGAATGAAGAAAAGTATGGAAATGCAAAAAAAGGAATTTATTTTTCTTTAATTGGATTAGGTATCAGCTTACTTTCATTCGCAATAGTACAATTAATATTCTTTACCGGCTTTCAAATTGGCCAAGTAAAATAATGAAAATAAAAAATATCCTAAAAATCGGAATAACTGCACTAATTTTGATAGTAAATCTACTATCTAATACTGCTTTTGCCCAAACTCAGCCAATAGGTGAAATAAAGCCTGATGTAGACGATTTGCTCTATAAATTCACATCTGACTTCACAGCTCAGCCAACTACAACAGATTATATTGCATCATTGCCTGAAGATCGATCACCTGGGCATATATTTTCTCAAATTATTTTCTATATGCTTGTACTTGCAAATGTTCTTACTTTTGTAGGATTGATTGTTTCAGGAATTATGATGGTTGCTTCGCAGGGTAATGATGAAGAACTAACAAAAGCAAAAAGAATGTTCACTTATACTATAATTGCGCTTATTGTATGTGCTACCTCGCTGGCACTTGTAACAGGTATTACAAAACTTAATTTTTTCTCTCCATAAAATGTTTAAAAAACTGATTACAACCGGAATATTATTAATAATTATTGTGACAACAATGCCGCTAGCTGCTGCGCAGCGTGCAATTGACCCTGATTTAAAGCCTGAAAATGCGCCAGGGGTTCCTTTGACTGGTCCTGCCAGAATGGAGTGTATTCAAAAACACGATAAAGCTTTATACAATGAAATCCAAACAGAGTTAAAAACTAAAACAACTGAAAAAGAAAAAGAAGCTCTTATTAAAATTTACGAAGATGATATTAAAAAATACTGGGATGAAAATTCATCAATGTGCCGTGGTTTTGAAGAAGAACCAATAACTGCGTTTATACAGATTCTTGCTGGTGCATTATTAATGCTAACTGGTGGAGTAGCAGTAATTGTAATAGCGATTGGCGGTATTATGTATGTTACTTCCCGTGGGAATCAACAGCAAATGGAATACGCAAAAAATACTCTTACATACGGAATAATTGGAATGGTGTTAATTATCTTCTCGTACTATATTGTAAAATTTGTTCTTCAACTTATTATTGGATCTTAATTTTCATCATTTTCGAGTCTTGGGAATAATTGATCACACTCTTCGATGGTTTGTCCAATTTCAAGATTCTTTTTTTCAAGTGGATTCATACCAAAAGTTGAAAGTAATTTTTCTGAGGTTTCAGGTATGTATGGATATAGTGCATATCCTACATTTTTTAATACTACCAGGAGGCTATACATAACAGTTCCAAGTTTTGCTTCGTCCTCTTTTGCTAACTGCCATGGTTTTGTGTCTTCAATATATTTGTTTGCTTCGTCTATCATTTTAATAACTTCTTCAACAGCTTTCTTTAGGTCAAAAGCGGCAATGTGGCCGCCATAGTCTTGCCACATTGTACTAATATTTTGTACAATCTTCTCGTCATAATTTTGAGGCTCTGGAACCTTGCTATCGAAGTACCTTTCGGTCATTTTGACTACCCGGTTCATTAAATTTCCAAGATTGTTTGCTAGCTCGCTATTGTATACTTCTTCAAACCTTTCGTATGTAAAATCTCCATCTTCTGTTGTTGGAATCTCACGTAATAAATAATATCTCAAAGGATCAGTCCCATATTTTTCAACAACATCAAAAGGTGAAATAACATTACCTAAAGATTTGCTCATTTTTTGACCTCCTGACCCAATAAATCCATGAATCGGTACTCTTTTTGGAATTTTAAGACCAGCTGACAGTAATATTCCTATCCAGATTCCCACATGAAATCTAATAATGTCTTTTCCAATCACATGATCGTCACATGGCCAGTATTTTTTAAATAATTCACCCTCATTTTCGTAATCGAGCGCAGTTATATAGTTTGATAAAGCATCGCACCATACATACATTGTGTGCTCCGGATCATTCGGCACCTCAACTCCCCAGCTAAGTTTATTTTTAGGGCGCGAAAAACTAACATCATTTAAACCCTCTTTAGCTAAATTTAAAAATTCGCGTTTTCTGAACTCTGGCTCAACCTTAAGCTCTCCGCTTTCAACCAACTGCACAATTTTGTCTGAATATTTTGATAATTTAAAATAATAATTTTCTTCAGAAAATTTCTCAACAGGTTTTTTGTGAGTTGGACACTTGCCATCCTCCAAATCTTTTTCAGTTACATAAGCTTCGCAACCTTTGCAATAAAATCCTTCGTATTTATCTTTATATATATCCCCTGCCTCAACTAATTTCATCCATAATTTTTGAGCTCCTTTTTTATGACGATCAGAAGTTGTGCGAATAAAATCATCATAAGATAAATTTAAAAGCTTTTTTAATTCTTTATTCTTAGCAGCAATTTCATCAACATGTTCCTGCGGAGTTCTTCCTAACTCTTTTGCAGTATCATGAATTTTCATTCCATGCTCATCAGTCCCTGTTAAAAAATAAACATCATCGCCAAGCTGACGATGATACCGTGCTAAAAAGTCTGCTTCAATTGCCTCCATTGCAAAACCAATATGCGGAGCAGCATTTGCATACGGAATACTGGTTGTCACGTAATATTTACCCATGACTCTATTTAACCCTTATTCTCCTGAAGTTTCAAGATAACCTTGAGGATTTTGTTTGTCTCCTGATCCACCGACCTGGGTTCTGTAGAGTGAAAAATTGAATACCGGCATAAAGCTATCCGGCTTAATAAAGGCTTCAATTTGCTTTCTGGATTTATTGAAAGTGCCCACCGAAGTTATTTTTGCAAATTCACGTACTGCTTTTTCATCTTCATTTGGAACTAAAAATCGGTAATAAATTTTTGCATTATTTCTTTTTGTAAAATCCGAAAGTCCTAAAAGTATGCTCGGATTAAAAATATTACTCAAAGTTAAATAATTTGTATCATGACAATCCAAAAATTCTTCAATTCTAACAGGATTTGCGTCATCTACAGTATATTTAATTGTTTCAGGTACACCATCCGGACCTGGCGCAAATACAAATGCCTCCCTTGCCCAAGGCCAAAAGTTCGCACAATCATTTTTATATTCAATACCATTTGTTGGATCAGTAAATTTTGCTTCAGTTGTACCAAGGCAACTTGGCATTTCACCTTTTTGATTAATATTAGCCGGAACATAATCACCAACAGATTCAGTAGTTAAACTATTTGGAAAAGGATCATAATATTTGCTGCATACTGTCCCCTGTTTCGAACTACTATTAATTCCTGTAATTTTCCATCGAAGCATATCAATTACATTATTTCCAATTTCATCTGTCCACTCAGGTGAAATTTTAGCATCAATAAAATATTCAACTCTAAAATCTTTAATATTTTGAATTGTTGCGTCTTCTTTTTGAATAAATAAAGGAATCGTTACACTTTCATTAAGTTCAAGAACATTGTACATATACTGTTTTGGCTTACCTTCTGCGATTTCTTTATCAATAATTTTTGTATCAATAAAAGGAATTGAATTTGTCTGATTTTCAATTCTATAAGTGTAATCAATATCCTCATTTATATCAAAAGTATTGCCCTTAATAACCAATTCCCCATCAATCATTGCATCTTCTCTTTGATATCCAGGCAGGGTTTGATGAAGATCCAAAAGTGCGCTTTCAACTCCTGCTTCAGCAAAATAAAAGGCTTTTCCTGCATTAATTATGTCAGATGTAATTCTAACTTCACGAATAACAAGGTCACTTAAACCAAGCGCAAGTGTTATTAATACTCCCATTATCAGAAGAGCGATTATTAGTGCACTACCTTTTTGTTTTGCGCAAAGTTTTATCATAAATTATTTGTTTGTTGATTATAAACCCTTGAAGAAAAAGTAGTCTGAAGATCCATAGTAAAATCACTTATACTTTCGTTTTCTGCTGCAATATTTGCATAAACAGTTACAGAAGGTTGAAATTGCACAATACCGCATCCAATATTTTCCGGATCATAAGGATCAGCCAATGGAGCTATATCAAACTTCATTGCTTTTAAATTAATTCCTTTAAGTTCAATTTCAACATAACCATTCTCAAATCCAGGATTAGTCTGCCATGCTTTATCTTCAACGCCTTTTGATTCTTTATAAAAAGACAACACGTCATCTTCTACTTTAAAAATTGTACGCTGCGTTGCTTCACTGTTAATTAATGCCAAATACGAGCCTTCAGGAGCAATTAATAAGTCATTACACACATTTGAAGTTGCACCTGGGTCAATAGGCCTTAAAAAGTCATCTTCATTTAATATGATATGCCTTGGACATCCATAATCAATTGTTTTTGAACGCGCTTCTTCGCCAATTAAATTAAAAACATACCTAAGTTCAGAATAAATCTCGCGAACTGCATTTGCTTCTCTTTGAGCTCTGGCAATATTTATATATGAATTTGAAACAGTAATCATTAAAACAGTGAATATTGATATTGCTATCAGCACTTCTATTAGAGTGAATCCTTTTTGTTTTTTAAGATTTATTTTCATAAATATTTATTAAAGCGGTCCTGCTTTCCAGTCAGTTAATATAGTTGGAACACGAAGTTCCCTGGTTTTTCCTTTATCGGTCCACTCAACAACTGCTGTAAGTGAAATCTTTAATTTTTCCTCATTTTCTTCAGTTACAAGGTCATAAAGAATTGTTGAAACTTCAATCCATCTTTTATATTTACTTTCATTTTGAGTGTGCTCATGAGTATACTGCGTTACATCCCCTTCTTTTAAATATAAAATGCTGTTTTGATCATTATATTTTTCAACCTGCCATGGTGAAGCCTGACTTACACTTCCTACAGTATTGCTTGCATTGAGCCCAAGCACACTGCAGTCATTAAGAGTTTTTAAATTGTGTTGTTTTTTTATTATATATTTTCCGTCTTTAATAAAATCAGTTCCAAAAAGATTTTTTTCACTGCCACGCCAGTACTGATTATGCATCCAATAACCATCACGAACATTTCTAAATCCTTCAATTGCTTCCTGCGCCAGATTAAATGCAATTATTTTATTTACATTTGAAGTATTTGCACGCATTGAAGTAACTAAAAGGTTAGTTGCAGTTATAATCACAAGTACAATCACAGAAATTGAAATAATTACTTCAGGTAACGAAAACGCTTTTTTTGTTTTTATTTTATTCATACTTTTCATTATATTTATCTGTAAAAGTGTTTCCTGTCAGCATATTTAAAACCACAACTCTTTTATCTCCTTTTTCATCAGAATTTTTATAACCTATTACTATTGTTAAAACTGTGTTGCCCTGCTGAATACTTTTTCTGTTTAGTTCAACATCAGCTCTAGGAGGTGCAAAATAAATATCAATTTCATCTTCATCAGCGTCCCCGTATAAATTGATTCGTTTAATTACAATATTATCTTCTTCTTTGGGCTGGCCTATAGTTTCTGCCTTAAGTTTATTACATTTATCATCTTTAAGTCTTAATCGATCATAAGGAGCTTTTAATCTTTCAATAAATTCATCTTGTGTTGCTCTAAATCCAAAACATAAAGATATAGCCTCAGCTATATCTCCATTTGTTTCATAATAACCGGATCTTGTTTTATCGCGTGCTTCAACAATCATGCTTTCAATTGTATTTGCAGCAATATCAAGCTTAACTTTTCTTCGTACAATCCCGTAACTTGAAACACTAATAGTAATTATTGCAGCAATTATAGCAATTACTATCAGTAACTCAATAAGGGTAAATCCCTTTTTTTTTTCTTTAAAGATATTCATTTATACAACACTTGTTAGATCAAAAATTGGCATAAGTATCGCAAGAGCAAGCATAGCAACAACAATACCTACAATCAGAATCATAATTGGTTCGAAAATAGAAGTAAGCCTTCTTAAACTGTGATCAATTTCTTTATCATAATGATTTGCAATTTTTTCTGAAATTGTTCCAACTGCTGCAGTACTTTCACCAATATTCAGCATTTGTGTAACAGTTTCAGGGAACAAAAACGGTGAAGTCATTAAATTTTTAGAGATTTTTTCACCTGCCTGTACTTTTTTTATAACTTCCCAGGTTTTTATTTCATATGGAGCACTATTCATTGAATACCCGATAATTTGTAGTGTTTTAATAACAGGGAGGCCTGCTTCCATTAGGATTCCAAGCATACTTACAAATCGTAAAACTAAAACTTTTCTAATTAAATTACCTACAATAGGAATTCTGAGTTTAAAATAATCTATCTGAAATCTACCAGCTTCTGTTTTGATATATACTTTATAAAGTCCAAATAAAATTATCCCAACCAATATAATTGCCCACCAGTATCCGGTTATAAAATGACTGATTGCAAGCAAAGCTTTTGTTGCAAACGGGAATTGATCTTCACTGAGTCCGCCATCAACAAGCAGATCAGTTAAAGTTGGAATAATCCAGATAAGCATTGCAGTGGCAATACCAATTAAAACAGAAAGTATTACCATTGGGTAAGTAGCTGCAGTAACTAATTTAATCTGCAGTTCATGAGATCTTTCTGTTTGTTCAGAAAGCCTGAATAGCATTTTATTTAAATTACCTGCTGCTTCTCCAGCTTTAATTACACCAAGCTCTGAATCAGTAAATACATCAGAAAAACGCGCCATTGAATCAGAAAGTGAATTACCAGTGGAAGTTGAATATTTTAATGTATTAATTATTCTTTGAAATCTTCGGTTTCCTGTTTTTGAAGATAAAACATCAAGTGCCTGTAAAACAGGAATTCCTGCATCCACCATTACAGCAAGTAAATGAAAGAAATATGCTTTTTCTTTTAATCCGACTCTTGTGTGATCAATCAAAAAGTCATCAATTTTAGTAAAAAGAGATGCATTCCTGTTGTCATACAGACCATAAACAACAGTTTCCTTCTTTTTTAATCCTTTTTTAGAAATATTCTTAAGTAAGGATTTTGCCTCTTTCGAAGCTGTTTGTTTTTTTGTTTCTTGATTATCCATAATTTTTTATAGGTAATATGCTTCAATGCTAAGACTCATATTTTCAAGTCTGTTTTGTAAAATTTGAACACTTATTGTTTTAACTTTAAATTTTCTGCTTTCTTTTTCCAGACTCTCTAAAAATTCAATAAGATCCTGATGGCCTCCGCTAACATTTGTAGTAATTGTTAATTTGTTAACTTCAGTATCTGAACCTTTTACCTGTCCGAAACTAAGTGAATTAATTCCTACCTCATGTTCTTCTGATAGTTTTGAAAGTATTTTAATAACCTCATCCTCTTCCATATTTGCCGGAATAAGATTTAGAACATCTTTCATGGTTACTTCACCGCCTTCAAAAGACTGTTGTAAGTCATCAAATCTAACAATTTCTGCTTTTAGTTTATTAAGTTCAATTTGTTTTGTTTGCAAAGCATTTTGTCTATTTTCCAGTTTGTCTTTTTCCGGAAGAAGAAATAAAAACACGAAAGCTACTGAAACAATTAAAAGTACAATTGCAACAATAGTTTGCGTATTTGTTTTTTGTTTTGGTTTTATTTGAGCATTCATAATTTATTTTAAGTTAATTATTTACGAGCAACAGATTCTTCCTCCTCTTCAGCCTGAGCTGCTTCAGATGGAGTGTAGTTTGCACTAAGAATAAAAGATAAAGTTGTTTCACCTTTATCTGTAGTTGATCTACTGATTGAAGGTACAAAAGTTGCACTAAAATCAGGAGTTTCTTCGAATACCTGGATAATCTTAGCCACATATCCAAGTAATGTTTTTACATTTTCGGATGGAGCAGTTTGCACATTAAATGTAAGTCTTCCGTCTTCTCCTCCGCTATAAGAAAGAAAATCTATAATCTTTCTTTTAAGTTCAGGTTCAGTTGGAGCAATTTTGGTTAATGTATTAAGAACATTTGACCACATAACTTCATTTTTTTCGATTTCTGTAAGTGCATTAATACCTCTTTGAGCTAAAACAATGTCACTGTTTTTAAGCTCTTCTAAGGTATTTTCTGCCTGAGCCATTTCTCTGTCAGTTGATTCAAGTTGGGCATCTACTGCTTTAACCTGCGAGAAATAATAACCAAAGCCAAGTGCTACCCCAAAAAGAACGGTAAAGGCTACGATTAAAAGAATTGGTGATTTTTTATTCATGATATTTTGTGTTTATTTTTTTATCAATATATTATACTATTAAATGCCTAAAAAATCAATTACGTAAGCTGAAATATGCAGGATAAAAAGAACTTCATTTTTATAAATGAAGAGTTCACATGCGGGAATTGTAAAAAAAATAATCCTTTATTAAAGGGGAGCTGCCGCAATCACTGCAAATTCTGCTTATATTCCAAGCATGTTGATGAAAAAATCCCCGGAGACCGCAAAAGTGAATGCAAGGGCTTAATGGAGCCAATTTCCGTAGATCATGATGGTAAAAAAGGGTATGTGATTATTCATAAATGTACAAAGTGCAAAGCTGAAAATCGAAATAAAGCTGCAAAAGATGATGATTTTGATGCTATTATTAAATTGTCAGTTAATAAAATGGTATGAAAAATAACTTAAATCAAATCATTAAAGATAATATTGCTAAAAACACTAAAGTTGTTCTGGCTTTTTCAAGCGGTCCTGACTCAGTTTATCTTCTTCATAAATTACTTGAAATTAAAGGTATTGAAATTATTTTGGCACACTTTAATCATCAGTTAAGAGGTAAAGACAGTGATTTAGACGAAAAATTTGCACAAAAAACAGCTAAAAATCACAATCTCAAATTAGAAAATGCCTCTTTTGATATTAAAAATTACGCAAAAAAGAACTCATTAAACCTTGAAGAAGCTGCAAGAAAGAAAAGATATGAGTTTTTACGCAGAATTAAGCAAAAACATGGTGCCTCGTTAATTTTAACTGCGCATCATGCAAATGATAATTTAGAAACATTTTTACTTAACTTTTTACGCGGATCCGGCCTTTCAGGCTTAAAATCAATGCAATTAATTAATAAAGATATTTTTAGACCTCTTTTATATACATCCAAAAAAGAAATTCTTGAATTTTTAAAGAAAAATAAGATTAATTTCAGAGTTGATAAGTCAAATAATGATACAAGGCTCAACAGAAACAAATTAAGGCACGAGGTTATTCCTAAACTTGAAGAAATTCAGCCTGACCTTATTAATGTTTTTAACAGAAATATCCAGAATATTAATGAAATTAATGGATTAATTAAGAATCGCGCACAAAATGATGCTTTTACTAAAGAAATTCTTGTTAATCTGTATGAAAATCTTTATGGATCAACAAAAAATCTAACTTCTAAGCAAATTGAAAAAGCTTTAAAACTGATTAAAAACAAAAAAACAGGTAAAAAAGCCGAATTTGGCAAAGATTTATACTTAACAACAACTTCTAAATCAGTTCAAATTATCCCTAAGACTAAAGCAAAAACAATTAAGAAGCAAAAATTGCCAACTCCGGGAACAATAAATTTCGAATATGGACAAATTTCAAGCAAACTTAAAAAAACTCCTCCAAAAAAAGGTATTTATTTTGACTACTCAAAACTCAAACTTCCCCTTTATGTACGAGGAAAACTAGATGGCGACAGATTCAGACCATTTGGACTTAAAGGAACAAAAAAATTACAGGACTTTTTTACTGATAAAAAAATTCCTAAGCACGAACGCTCAAAAATCCCTATTATTACAGATAAAAACGATGAAATTATTGCTGTTGGCAACTATACTATTAATGATAATTACAAGATTTCCAAATCTAACAAGGAAAGTTCTGATCATTGCCTTGAAATCCTTTTAAAAATAGATAAACTGTAAGAGCTATGGATAGAAAACTTAAAATACCGAAACAGAGGCCTAAGAGCAGCTTTTTTTATCTGGTGGTTGTTGCACTGGTAATTACAGCAATTGTAATAATCTTTAATCCTGATGAGGGAAAAGTTGAAAAAATTACAATGAATACCTTTATAACTCAGGTTATGAATGAAGAGGTTAAGGGTATTGAAGTTAAAAATGAACGAATAAATATAGAGTTAATTGACGGCACTCAAGAATATGCATTTAAAGAAAGAGGTGAAACCCTAAGAGAAATCCTTATTAATGTTCCACAAGATATTATAAGTAAAATTGATACTGAAATTGTTTCTACTGAAGGTGAAGAACTTTGGACTAATATATTAATAAGTATAGTTCCATTCCTATTAATAATAGGATTCTTTGTTTTTATGATGCGATCTGCACAAAACAGCAATAATCAGGCAATGTCGTTTGGTAAAAGCAAGGCACGCTTACATGATAAAGAAAAGAACAAAACTACATTTGAAGATGTAGCAGGTGCCCTGGAAGCAAAAGAAGAACTTGTTGAAATAGTAGATTTCCTAAAAAAACCTGGTAAATACACTCAAATGGGTGCAAAAATTCCAAAAGGTGTAATTTTAGTTGGAGCTCCTGGAACAGGTAAAACATTATTAGCACGCGCAGTTGCTGGTGAAGCAAATGTTCCGTTCTTTAATATAAGTGGTTCTGAATTTGTTGAAATGTTTGTAGGTGTTGGTGCAAGCCGTGTACGTGATTTATTTAAAAAAGCAAAGCGCAATGCCCCTGCAATTGTATTTATTGATGAAATTGATGCTGTAGGTCGTCAAAGAGGTGCCGGGCTTGGAGGAGGCCATGATGAAAGAGAGCAAACTTTAAATCAAATCCTTACTGAAATGGATGGTTTTGAAAAAGATACAAATATTATAGTAATGGCTGCAACTAACAGACCAGATGTACTTGATCCTGCACTTTTAAGGCCAGGAAGATTT
The DNA here is from genome assembly GCA_042577965.1 of Patescibacteria group bacterium. GTDB lineage: Bacteria > Patescibacteriota > Gracilibacteria > UBA1369 > PNNO01 > JAUVDZ01. The sequence goes on along the minus strand of JBHPDK010000004.1, from coordinate 47,085 downwards.
GATCGTCGAATTGTTGTTGATATGCCTGATATAAAAGACAGAGAAGCTATTTTACTTGTTCATTCCCGTGGTAAACCAATTGCTAAAACAGTTGATTATGAAAGACTTGCACGTCAGACTTCTGGTTTTTCAGGTGCTGATTTAGAAAATTTAATGAATGAAGGTGCAATTTTAGCTGCTAAACTAAATAAAAAATCTATTGGAATGAAAGAGCTACAGGAATCTATTGAAAAAGTAATGATGGGACCTGAAAGAAAATCACGGGTTTTATCAAAAAAAGAAAAAGAAATTACTGCATATCACGAAACAGGACATGCAATGATTGGCCATCTACTGCCAAATTGTGACCCTGTTCATAAAATATCAATTATTTCGAGAGGAATGGCTCTGGGTGTTACCTGGTTCCTTCCTGAAGAAGACAAACACTTATACCCAAAAAGTAAATTTGAAGATGAAATGGTTAGTTTATTAGGAGGATATGTAGCTGAAGAACTTGTATTTGGTGAAATGACCACAGGTGCTTCAAATGACCTGGAAAGAGCTACAAAGATTGCAAGAAAAATGGTTACACAATTTGGAATGAGCCCGCTTGGACCAGTAATTTTCGGTGAACAAAACCAGGAAGTATTCCTTGGCCGTGACTTTGGTCATGTGAGAAATTATTCAGAAGAAATCGCAGCAAAAATCGACTCTGAAATAAAGAAAATGATTGAAACAGCATATAAAAGAGCAAAAGATATTATTTCAAAACACAGAAAATTATTAGATAAAATCGCTCAAGAATTAATTAAAAAGGAATCATTGTCAGGTGAAGAATTTGCTACTCACTTTAAGGGAACTAAAGTCCCTACCAAAACGATGTTCTCTACATCTAAAAAATCTAAATAGCAGTAATTAAACACTATGTCTAAAAAAACTACTCCAAAAGTTGTTTCTCAATCACAATATGACGATGAAGATTCAATTGAAGGTCAATTGGCTTTAGATGTGTACCAGACCGATAAACACATTGTTATTCTAGCGCCTGTTGCAGGTGTTAAGCTAGATGATATGTCAGTTGCAGTATCAGATGATGTTTTAACTGTTAAAGGGCACAGACAATACGAAAAAACAGTTGATGAAGAAAATTATTTTACACAGGAATGTTTTTGGGGGGATTTTTCAAGATCAATAGTATTACCCGCATCTGTTGATAGTAATAAAATAAGTGCGAGTTTTAATGATGGTGTATTAAAGATTGAAATTCCAAAAATTGAGAAAGCAAGATCAAAAGTTATTAAGATCAAGACTCCCAGGCCGGAGCGCAAGCAGAGGTCTTAAAATGTAAATTTAAAAACAATATGTCTAAAAAAATACGAAAAGCAGTCTTCCCTGCAGCTGGTTACGGGACACGTTTTTTGCCAGCTACAAAAGCACAACCAAAAGAAATGCTCCCTATTGTCGATAAACCTGTTATTCAATACTTAGTTGAAGAAGCAGTTGAGGCTGGAATTGAAGAAATAATTATTGTTACTGGCCGTGGTAAACGCGCAATTGAAGATCATTTTGATCATTCTTTTGAGCTAGAGCATACTTTAGCTGAAAAAGGTAAAAAAGACATGCTTGAAATGGTTCGCAAAGTATCATCTTTAGCAAAATTTATATATGTAAGGCAGCCAATTCCACTCGGTGATGGTGATGCAATTATGCGCGCACGTGAAGTTATAGGTGATGAGCCTTTTGCAGTGATGTTTGGTGATGATTTAGTTGACAATAAAATACCGGCTTTAAAACAGCTAATAAATGTATATGAAAAAACAAGCTGCAGTGTTATTGGTTTAGAAAAAATTCCAAAAGAAGATACAGATAAATACGGAATTATTAAATCACGCGGATTTGATGGCAGAACGCATCAACTAGAAGATATGGTTGAAAAACCTAAACCAAAAGACGCTCCTTCGGATTTAGCTATTATAGGTAAATATGTTTGTACTCCGGAAATTTTTAAAGCTCTGGATGATTCAAGACCTTCAAAAGATGGTGAAGTAAGATTAATTGATGGATTTTTAGAATTAATTAAAACCCAGCAAATATATGGATATGAATTAGAAGGCGAAAGATATGATACCGGGCAAACATTAGGATTTATTCAGGCAACTCTTCACTATGCTTTAAAACGTAAAGACTTAAATGAACCTTTAAAAAAGTATTTAAGGTCTCTTGATCTTAAGTAGAAAAAAGGGTATAATGATTTGAAATAAAAAATAAAAAACAAAAAAATTATGGAAGACATGAAAGTTATTTTTAAAGAAATAGAACGCCTTAAAATGGAAGGCGAGCATAAGCAAGCTATTAAGCTTTGTGAAAAACTTCTTCATGATGACCTTAATTGTACAGAAGCATATGAAGAAATTGGAGACAATTACTTAAGTTTAAGACAGTATGATAAAGCTCAAAAAGCTTTAAAAAGAGCTATTAAAACAAATACAAGAAGTGCAAATGCACATTATTTACTTGGATTTTTATATTCTGCAACCGGAGAGTTTAGAAAATCTATTAAATATTTAGAAACATCAGACGGATATGAACCAAATCATCCAGAAATCCTTAGATGTTTAGGTTGGAGTTTGTATCATGACGGACAAAGGCAAAGAGGAGTTGTATTATTAGAAAGATCACTTGCTTTAAGCCCTAATGATCCACTTATACTTAGTGATCTGGGAGTATGTTATTTAAATAGTAAAAAGTTTGATAGATCTGCTAATTTATTCAGAAAAATTCTTGATATTGAACCAGAAAATGAAAAAGCCCGCGAGTGCCTTAATGCAGTTAGATTTTTTCAACACGAATACAAAAAACTAAAAGAACAGAATAAGAAAAACAATTAATTAGATAACGTTGTAACCTTGCTGTTTAATTAATTCTATAACTTCTTCTACTGCTTTTGAAGGAACAAGGATTTCACATGGGTCAAAAGAAGGAATTTCATCAGGAATATTAACTACTACGCGAATTCTTCGGGCAATACAGGATAAAAGTAGAACTACTTTTGTACGGTCAAAACCCACCTTTTCAGGTGGCTTAATTATGACCGGTGTATCACCGTCTTCAAACATATAAAAATATGTTAAAGGAGACAATTGTAGCATAATTTAAAATTGTTGCAAGTTTTTCTTGCCAAGATTTAGCATATATGTATAATAGATAAGCTGATTAAGGCCTTTTTGTGGTCGCCTACCACATTTAAGTGGTGGGAGGAAAGTCCGAACACCAAAGGAAAGGGTAACTGGTAACTCCAGCCGCATCTACCAGTAATGGCAGATGTAGGGAAAGTGCCACAGAGACAATACTACTTTATGTCTTTTGACAGAAAGGAAAGGTGAAAAGTCCCACTAAGTGGGAAGGCCCCGGAGAGATCCGGGAATCCTCGGTAAACCCTACCTGGTGCAAGGTGGTTGGCAAAACTGGAAATAAGCTATATTCCTTTAGCTCCAACTTTTGTCCACTGCAAAGAGCCGCATTGCAAAATGCCGGTCAAGATAGATGGCCACATATTAATTATTAATAATTAATTGTTAATAATTAATGTAACAAAATTCGGCTTATTAAAAAGTCTTTAATCAGCAGCTAAAAAGCTAACAGCCAGTATGAAAAAATCAGAAATTGCATTTGGCATACTTCGAATACCGATAGATATATTAATGATTATTCTTGCGTTTGTTTCAGCATATCACTTAAGAACTGTTACTGATTTACTTCCTGGTGTAGATTTACCTTTAGATCTTTCAATATTTCCTCCAATCAATGATTATATTCAGTTTAGTGGATGGGTAGGTGTTATTTTGCTAGCACTTTTTGCAATAAATGGGATGTATTCATTAAAAACATCTCATAAATTAAGCCGTGAAATCGGCAAGGTTATATGGCTTTCAATAATCTGGATTCTTTTAATTATTGCTTACTACTTTGTTATTCGTGAATTCCCTTTTTCGCGTTTAGTTTTAATTTACAGCTTTGTTCTTACAATAATTTATATATCTGTTGGTAGGTATATAATTAATAAATTTCAAGGAATACTTTTAAAAATGGGATTTGGAAAAAGAAGAATTTTATTCGTTGGACTTAATAAAATTACTGATGAACTTACTAAATCTTTTAAAAACGATTTAAGATTTGAAATTGTTGGTTCAATTGGTGCTGATGAAATAAATAATCTTCAGGAATTAATTCAAAATAAGAATGTAGAAGAAATAATTCAGACAAAATCTGACCTTAGCAAAGCACATGCTGAAGATATTTTGAATTTTTGCCGTGAAAATCATATTCAGTATCATTTTGTACCTGATATTGTTCAGGTTCAAAGAACAAATATTGATATAACTACCCCGTCAGGTATTCCTCTTATTTCTTTAAAACCTACACCTCTTGATGGTTGGGGCAGAGTTCTTAAAAGAATTTTTGATATTTTTGGATCAGTGCTTGCGCTGATTATTTTCTCACCCATTTTATTAATTACAGCGATTGCAATTAAAATTGATAGCAAAGGCACAATAATATTTAAATATTTGGATGATGGAAACCGTGTTAAAAGAGTTGGAGAGCATGGAAAGCTGTTTAATTTTCATAAATTCCGCTCAATGCATCCCAAAACGCATAATATGAGATATGACGAACTTGCAGAAGAAAATACCCGAAAAGGAACTCCTATGGTTAAAATCAAAAATGATCCAAGAGTTACACGGATAGGAAAATTTATTAGAAATTGGGATATTGATGAGCTTCCACAATTATGGAATGTACTTAAAGGTGACATGTCTTTAGTAGGACCACGTGCACATTTGCCTGAAGAAGTTGAAAAATACGACAGGCATCATAAATTTGTATTAACAATTAAACCAGGAATTACAGGTCTTCCTCAAATTAGCGGCCGAAGTGATTTGGATTTTGAAAAAGAAATAAAATTAGATACTTACTATATTGAAAACTGGTCGCTATGGAATGATATCAAGATAATCTTCAAAACTTTTAAAGTGGTTTTTACTGGAAAAGCAGCAAAAGACGTGTAGAATAGATTAGTGATTTTAATAAATATTTTTAAACATGCTCCAAAAAATAATCTCGCGTATAATCGGCGATCAAAATAAAAAAGCCATTAAAAAAATACAGCCATTTGTTGATAAAATTAATGAATTTGAGAAAAAATTTACTGAAGAACTTATAAATGATGAAGATTTTGTAAATAAAACCAGTGAATTTAAAAAAAGATTAAAAGAAGGTGAAACAGAAGATGATTTACTGCCTGAAGCATTTGCATTAGTAAAAGCAGCTTGTCGTCGTTTAATGGGCAAAAAATGGGATGTTAGAGGGAATGAAACAGAGTGGGATATGATCCCATATGATGTTCAGCTTCTTGGAGGGGTAGTTTTGCATCAGGGTAAAATTTCTGAAATGAAAACAGGTGAAGGTAAAACACTCGTTTGTACAATGCCGGTTTATTTGAATGCTCTTAGTGGTAAAGGTGTGTTTGTTGTAACTGTTAATGATTATCTGGCTCAACGTGATGCTGAATGGATGAGCGGAGTATATAAATTTTTGGGTTTATCAGTTGGTGTAATAAGACATGGCCAGACTCCTGATGAGAAAAAACAGGCTTATGAATGCGATATTACTTATGGAACAAATAATGAGTTTGGTTTTGATTATCTTCGCGATAATATGGCTTCAAATTTTGATAATGTTGTTCAGAAACAGTTGAATTATGCAATTGTGGATGAAGTTGATTCGATTTTGATTGATGAAGCTAGAACTCCTTTAATTATTTCTGCACCAGCTGAAGAATCAACTCATAAATATCAAAGATATTTTGATTTAGTTAAAAATCTTAAAGAAAATCAGGATTATAATATTGATGAGAAAGCCAGAACAGCGACTTTAAGTGAAGAAGGTATCAAAAAAATGGAAAACCTGCTTGGAGTTGAAAATATTTATACTGAAGCAGGATTTTTAGAGGTTCATCATATTGAATCTGCATTAAAAGCCACTGCGATTTTTAAAAAAGATATTGATTATGTTGTTAAGGACGGCGAAGTAATGATTGTAGATGAATTCACAGGTCGTTTAATGCCAGGTCGTCGTTATTCACAGGGTTTACATCAGGCAATTGAAGCAAAAGAAGGTGTTGAGATTAAAAGAGAATCTAAAACAATGGCTACAATTACCTTCCAGAATTATTTTCGCTTATTTAAAAAACTGGCAGGAATGACAGGGACTGCTGCTACTGAAGCTGAAGAATTTTTCAAAATTTATGGGCTCGATACTTTAGTTATTCCAACTCATGAAAAAATAGTCAGAAAAGATAAACCTGACGCAATTTATAAAACTCAAAAAGCAAAATATATTGCAGTAGCAAAGAAAACCAAAGAACTTCACGATAAAGGGCAACCTGTTTTAATTGGTACAATTTCAATTGAAAAATCTGAAGTGATGAGCAAACTTTTAAAAGCTCACGGCGTTCCTCATAATGTTTTAAATGCGAAATTTCATGAAAAAGAAGCTGAAATTATTAAAAATGCAGGTCAGCCAAAATCAATTACTATTGCAACTAATATGGCTGGTCGTGGTACTGATATTAAGCTGGGCAAAGGTATTCCTGAACTTGGAGGGCTTTATGTAATCGGAACAGAAAGGCACGAATCAAGGCGTATTGATAACCAGCTCAGAGGTAGATCAGGTCGTCAGGGTGATAATGGTGCTACTCAGTTTTATGTTTCAACTGAAGATGAATTAATGAGGCTTTTTGGAGGAGAAAGAGTTCAGAGAATGATGGATATCCTGAAAGTTCCGGATGATATGCCGATTGAAAATCCTATGATTTCCAAATCAATTGAAAGTGCACAGAAAAAAGTTGAAGGCCGTAACTTTGATGTAAGAAAACATTTAGTTGAATATGATGATGTGATTAACCACCAAAGAACAATCATCTACAAAAATCGAAGAGAAGTACTTGAAAGCGATAATATGAAAAACGAAATTATTGTTCTTTTAGAAAAAGAAATTGAAAGATTTGTACTTATGCATACACAAGGCGAAGCTAAAGACTGGAATTATAAAGAAATTGTAGAAACTGTTCGAACAATAAACAGGAATCCTTCAAAAGATTTTAATATTGATGATTTAACGGGTTTAATAAAACAGGAAGATATAATTCAGCGAATTCGAAGATACTTTTTTGATGAATATGAAGACATGGAAAAAATGGTTCCGGATCCGGAGTTAATGCGCAAAATTGAAAGAAGTGTTTACCTTCATTTAACTGATTTATTCTGGATGGAACATATTTCAAACTTGAATAGAATACGTGAAAATGTAGCTTTAAGCGGTTATAGCCAGAGAGATCCTTTAAATGAATATAAAGGCGAAGCATTTAGTGCATTTGAAAAGATGATGAATGATGTAGAAAGCAACACAGTTAATACTATATTTAAAATTGATATTGCAAAGCAGGTTCCAGCACAGGTAGTGCAGGCTGATCAACCTAAAAATATTCAAACTAATGAAGGTCAGATTAATGAAACTCTATCAGGTCATGAAGGCGGGCAATCAAATATTATTCGAACAATGGCAAATGCACAGCAAAAAAAGCAAATTGGAGGTACTGGCATTAAAATGATTAATACTGAAGAAAATCCAGCAGTTAATCAGCCAATGGCAGCTGCTCAGGTTGACCCTCAATTTCAGGGAGTAGGTCGAAATGACCAATGCCCTTGCGGAAGTGGTAAAAAATTTAAAAAATGCCACGGCGCTTAATTATATCCATTTGGATTTTTCCAATGCCATGCCCATGCTGAATTTAAAATATCTTCAATTTTGGTATGTTTTGGATTCCAACCAAGCTTTGATTTAATTTTTTCTGAATTAGCAACAAGCACTGCTGGATCTCCTTCTCTTCTTTCATCATCAACTGCATTAATTTTTTTACCTGTGATTTTTTCTGCAGCATCAATCACTTCTTGAACAGAAAATCCTCTGCCATTTCCTAAATTAAATATATCTGACTCCCCTATCTCGAATAATTTTTTAAGTGCAAGTATGTGCGCCTGCGCTAAATCATTAACATGGATGTAATCCCGGATACATGTTCCGTCAGGTGTATCGTAATCTGTTCCAAAAATTTTAATCTCTTTTCTTTGCCCAAGGGCAGTTTTTAAAACTAATGGAATTAAATGAGTTTCAGGATCATGATCCTCACCTAATTCACCACTTGGATCTGCACCTGCAGCATTAAAATATCGTAAAGAAATATATTTTAAATTGTGAGTTTCATCATACATCTTCAAAATATTTTCAAAAATAAGTTTAGTTCTGCCGTAATGATTAACAGGATTTAAAGAATGATCCTCTTTTATAGAATCGTCTACAGGATCACCATAAACAGCTGCCGTAGAAGAGAAAATTATCTTTTTCAAATCATTTGCTACCATTGCGTTCAATAAATTTGTTCCGTTTACACAGTTGTTTTCAAAGAATTTTTCAGGCTCTTTCATTGACTGCCCAGCTTCAATAAATGCTGCAAAATGAATAACTGCATCAAAGTCATTATGTTCAATAAATTTTGTTAAAACTTCTCTCTCGCAAAGATCCAAATTAACAAATTCAACTTCCTCCGGCACTGATGCTTTATGTCCATTTACCAAATTATCTAAAACTGTAACTTTGTATCCTTCTTTAAGCAAAAGCCGGACTGTGTGAGAGCCAATATAGCCTGCACCGCCGGTAACTAAGATATGTTTACTCATTTTAATCTATATAAATTTCACGTGGTTTTGCACCATTCGGTGGTCCAATAGCCCCATTCTCTTCAAGTTCATCCAAGAGCCTGGCAGCTCTGGCATATCCGACTTTCAAGCGTCTTTGTAAAAGGCTCGCTGATGCTTTTCGATTTTGTTTAATTACTTCAATTGCCTGAGTGTACATTTCATCATCTGAATTTCCAAAGCTGCTGTCTGGTACTCCATTTAGTTTTTGACCTGCTACTTTTGTTGAAATAATTTCGTCATCATAATCAGGTTCAATTGTTAATTTAACTCTGTTTGTTACTGCTTCAATTTCTTCAGAAGAAATATAGATACCCTGAATTCTAACTGGTTTATTCATTCCACTTGGCAAATAAAGCATATCACCTTTACCAAGAAGATCTTCTGCTCCGATACCATCAATAATTGTACGTGAGTCAATTGACGAACTAACTGCAAATGCAATTCTTGCCGGGATGTTTGCTTTAATGAGACCTGTGATTACATCAACTGAAGGTCTTTGAGTTGCAACTACTAAATGGATTCCAACTGCACGTGCCATCTGCGCTATTCTACAAATTGATGCTTCAACCTCTTTGCCTGCTGCCATCATTAAATCTGCTAATTCATCAATTACAACAACAATTGTGCTCATTTTTTCTTCCATTGCAGGATCAGCATTGTAATCAGTTATATTTCGCTTACCTTTATCTGCACATTCTGTATATCTGCGATTCATCTCTGCTACACACCATCTTAAAGCTATAGCTGCTTTTTCAGGATCATTAATAACAGGAGTTAAAAGATGCGGAATTGAATTATAGGACTTAAGTTCAACCTGTTTTGGATCAATTAATATTAATTTAAGGTCAAGTGGTGAGTTTTGATATAAAAGAGAAGTCAATAAAGTGTTCATTCCAACAGATTTACCGCTGCCTGTTGCACCAGCAATAAGTAAATGCGGCATGCTCTTTAAATCTGCAATAATTGGCTCACCAGAAACATTTCGTCCAAGCGGGAATTTAAGATTTGAATCAATCTTTTTAAAGTCAGGCGCCTCAATTATTTCCCGAAGTCTAACCATTGCCCTATGTTCATTTGGAACTTCAATTCCAACCAAAGCTTTGCCTGGAATCGGTGCCTCAATACGAACAGAAGGCGCTGCAAGTGCTAATGCAAGGTCACTTTTAAGTGCAGTAATTTTTGATAATTTAACTCCTTCATGAGGTTTTAAAGTATATTGAATAACAGTTGGACCAACATTAACTTGGTGCATTGTTACTTCAATTCCAAATTGTTCAAGTTTTGTTCGGATTATTTCTGCTTTTTTCTTTAAAGCTTCATCATCTGATTCAATTTCTGAAATACTGCTGTCTAATAAATCAAGTGAAGGGAATTCCCAGTCAGAATAATCCTGAAGCTTTTCCTTTCCTGCATCTTCTGGAATTTCTTCTTCTTTTTCAGCTTTATTAATAGGAGTTTTTTTCATTTCTGCTTCCTGCTCAATATATTTATCTTCGTCTTCTGCTACTTCACTAGCTGGTTGAGCTCTTTTTATTCGGATATCTGAATCACGGCCACCATATATAGCTTTTAATACATCGTCACTAGCCAGTTCAATATTTTCTGCAGATATTTCTTGATCTTTTCTACGTTTTTTAGCTGGTGCTTTTTCAATTTTAATTTCAGGCTTAAAAAACTTGCCAATTTCAATTAATGAAATTTCAAAAGTAAGTAAAATTGAAATTAATGCTACTCCAACAAAAATAACAGCTGAACCAGTATTACCAATGCTCAGCATCTCCCTCATAAAAAAGTTAGTAACAAAACCAACATATCCTCCATATTGGCCGCTTTGGGCAACAGTTAAAACACCTTCAATAGGAACAGCTAAATGAACAATACTCAAAATAGACATAATCATTAATATTACCCCAACAACTTTCGATAATCCAAAATTGATATTTCTGGCAAAAAACAGCATTAAAGTAATAAGTAAAAAGAGTGGAGGAATCATATAAATCCCCCATCCTAAAATTGGTTGCAGAATTCCTACCCAAATTTCACCAACAATTCCAAAAGATCCCTGAATACTTAAAAAAGTAACAGCTGCAAATATAAAGTAAATAACTGCTGATATATCTCTTGCTACAGAGGATTTTACTTCAAATTTCATCTGTTTTTTAGTGGTTCTTCTTCGTGCGGTTGTTTTTGTGGGTTTTTTAGATCTTGAAGATCTTTTTACTTTTCTTGTTCGAGGCATTTGGATTTTGATTAATACTGGATTTTATTTTAAACATAAAATGGGGAAAATTGCAAGTCTGAAGTCTGTATATAAAAAATGTCCCCCCAGCACCAGCCAGGGGGACGGTTGTGGACCCGAAGGCCCATTGAGATCTGGACGAGCCTTGCGGCCGCCCAACTACATCATGCGCACTGAAACACAGCACGCGTTTGACTGCCTGGGACAGCGCCACTCTGATAGAATCGGTCGCAACCCAAGCACACCAGAACCTTTATACATACAGCTTTCCTTAAAGTCAAATTATTTTATATAAAAAATGGCCCGGGGATTGCTACTTCCCGGGCCGACTCTAAGAGGTCTGTTTTATTGCTGGACCCCGATTTTGCGGGTATTTAATGCGCTAACAACCTTTCTTAGAGGCGATGCGCGGCATTTTCCAACAAAAAACTACTTCCCTTAAAGCCACCCTGTTCTTCGAAATAACGACAACAGACACTTTCCTACTAACTGACACATGTGTACGCACTCTCGCAGATACGAGCAGTTGTGCCAGCCACAGCAAAGCTGAAGGCAAAACTTTGCGGGCACATGCACGTCACCATTTTCACTGGTCATCGTACAGAGGGCTGTGAATAACTCTGTACTTCCCCAACTACTTAGGTTTTCAATCGCTAAGCCAGGATCAGATTTGGAGTTGCAGTGGCTCTGGGCTGCACTCCAACTAGCTTCGCGAGCAGCTCTAGTACTCCTTCTGCGTACTTTGGGTAGGGTCATTCGAGGATTGGTCTGTTTCAATAACTAATTTACTCCTTTAATCTATGAACAGGGATTTCAAACAAGCACACCTAAATAGTACGTACTATCAAAGTTGATGTATCACTGTATTTCTAGGTGGTACCGGATTCTACAACCATAGAAATAAAATGTCAACCTTCCCTTTGCCAAAAACGCACTCCCCTGCTATTATTATCCGCGAATTAATCTTATTTAAATGACACGAACACGTTTTGCACCATCTCCAACCGGACATCTGCATGTTGGCGGCCTAAGAACCGCTTTATATAGCTATTTATTAGCAAAAAAAGACAATGGGCAGTTTATTTTAAGAATTGAAGATACAGATCAAAAACGCGAAATAAAAGGTGCAACTGCGCATTTAATTGAAATGCTGGACTGGGCTGATTTAACTCCGGATGAAAGTCCACATAAAGGCGGACCTCACGAGCCATATATTCAATCTCAAAGAACTGAAATTTATCAAAAATATGCTGAAGAATTATTAGAAAAAAAACATGCATATAGATGCTTTTGCACAGCAGAAAGACTTAAAGAAATGCGCGAACATCAGGAAAAATCAAAGAAAGCTCCAATGTACGACCGCCATTGTCTTTATCTATCAGATGAAGAGATTCAAGAAAATCTCGATACGAAAATTCCTTTTGTTGTTCGCCAAAAAATCCCTTTAGAAAAACTGGTTAAATTTAAAGATTTAGTTAGAGGGAATGTAACTTTTGCTGCAAAAACTCTTGATGATCAGGTTTTACTTAAATCTGATGGCTTCCCGACTTATCAGCTGGCAAATGTTATTGATGACCATTTAATGGAAATAACGCATGTTATTCGAGGTGAAGAATGGCTGCCTTCAACTCCAAAACACATACTTTTATATGAAGCTTTAAATTGGGATCCACCGCAGTTTGCGCATATTCCGCTACTTTTAAATAAAGATCGCAGCAAACTTAGTAAGCGTCAGGGTGATGTTTCGGTTGAAGATTACATAAAAAAAGGATATCTCAAAGAAGCAATCATTAATTTTATTGCTTTTCTTGGATGGCATCCTGGAGGGGATGAGGAAAATGAAATTTTTAGCCTGGAAGAATTAATTGAGCATTTTAGTATTGAAAAAGTACACAAATCAGGTGCTATTTTTGATCTTGAAAAACTGGAATGGTTTAACTGGCAGTGGAATCGTCGAAAATTTCATGAAAAATTACATGAATTTGCAAAAAAACTCGATCAAAAAGTACAAATTGAAAGTACTAAAAAAGGAGAATTTATTTATAAATTCCATGATCAAAAAAATACGCAGGAATTCTTTCAACATAGAACTGATGAACTAAAAACAATGTGCTTTAATTCTTTATCAGATGAATATAAAAAACATGATGAGACCTTAAGAAAAGCACTTGTTACAGTTGAAGAAAAAGTGCTTAGAGATCACAAAAATATCAATGATTATCTTAAATTTTATTTTGAAGATATTGATTACGAGGCTGCGCTTTTGACACATGAAAAAATGAAAGTGGATTTTGAAATGGCCAGACAATCTTTAAACAAAATTTTAGAAAAATTTAAAGATTTTGATTCATTTGATGATGAAGAAAAAATCAAAGAACTATTAATTGGCGTGGTTGAAGAATTAGAAGTGAAAAATGGACAGGTTTTTTGGCCGCTTCGATCTGCATTAACTGGTGAGCAGTTCTCTCCTGGAGTTTTTGAAGTTGCATGGGTTATTGGAAAAGATTTATGTATAGAGCGCATTAAAAAAGCTTTAGAAAAGCTTGAAAAAAGCGCATAGAATAGCTAGAATAAATTACCATAATAAATTTAAATGGATTTTGAAAATTTAAAAGAAGTTGTTCAACATCTTAAAAAAACTCTACCGTGTAAAAACTGCAATAAAATATATCGATACAAAGATATAAGTGTTGTTGTAGCAACACCAATCGAAGGTATTTTTGCTTTAAAATGCAATAAATGCGGCGTTGTTATTTTAGCTGAAGTTGGAATTAATCCTTTAAGGGAACATAGATCAATAGTATCGAAACAGGATGTAAATGAAATGCACGAATTTTTAGAAAATTTTAACGGAGATTTTAAATCTTTATTCAAATCATTTAAAAAATAACTTATGAAAAAACTACTAAGTGTATTATTTATTGGAATTCTGCTTTTTACTTTTGCAGGATGCCAGGAAGCACAGGATTTGGCTGATGATGCTACAAAATCAGCAGGTAATCTTACAAACAGTGTAATGGATGTGAAAGAAAACGTTGAAAACACTGTTGAAACTGTGCAAAATACCGTAGACACGGTAACTGAAACCGCAGGCCAGGTTTCTGAAACAGTAGGCAATATTAAAGAAACTGCAGACGGCATCTCAGGTGCTCTTGGCGGAAATAATGATAATGAATAAGTATAAAGTACAATTCCACGCACATACAAAAAGTGATCCTGAAGATTGCTTGTTTCATAGTGATAAAGCATTGATTGATCGGGCTAAAGAGCATGGATACGATGTTTTGGCTATTACCTGCCATAATAAAATCGTTCATACTGATGAACTTGAACAATATGCACGAGAAAAAGGTATTTTATTGATTCCAGGTATTGAAAAAAGTATTAGAAAAAATCATGTTTTAATTATCAATGCTAAAAAAGAGGCGAATGATGTTCATAATTTTAAAAAACTTGAGCAGTATAGAAAAAATAATCCGGATTCATTAATAATAGCTGCCCATCCTTATCATCCATTCCCTTTAGGAGTGCTTAGTTTAAAGGATAACTTTGAAAAACATCATCATTTGTTTGATGCAGTTGAATTTAGCAGTTTTCATACTAAAAAGTTTGATTTTAATAAAAAAGCTAAAAATGCAGCTAAAAAATATAGCAAACCTTTACTCGGAACTTCTGATAATCATGTTCTTGCATTCCTTAATCATACTTATTCTTTTGTTTATGCGCCTGAAAAATCAAAAGAAGCAATTTTAGATGCGATTAAGGATGGAAATATTGAAATAATGAGCAAGCCAATGAATTTATTAAGACTTATTGGTATGACATTTCGGCTTACTTTCCTTGAATACAGTCGAAAATTTATAAATCTTTTCAAAAATAAGTAAAGTTTTTATTGTAGATAAGCAGTTTCAAGGCTATCCTGAGGGATTTTTTCATGGTATAATATACTAATGTTTTTTAAATAAATAAAAAATGCGAAAATTTATAAAATTTGTTAAAACTGTAGCGAAAGAAAATCCAAAAAGGATAGTTTTGCCTGAAGGATTTGAACCTCGCGTTCTTAAAGCTACTGAAGTCATATTAAAAGAAAAAACAGCTTTTCCAATTTTAGTTGGAGATCCCGAAGAACTAAAACAATTAGCAAAAAAATACGGAGCAAAAATTAATTGGAATAAAGTTGAGGTTGTTAATAATAAAGATCCAAAAGTATTAAAAAGATATGCAAAAGAATTTTATGAACTTAGAAAGCACAAAGGCATTACTGAAGAGCAGGCAATGAAAATCGTACAGGATTTTAATTATTTTGGAACAATGATGGTTTATTTGGGAGATGCAGACGGAATGGTTTCCGGTACAACTTATTCAACTGCTGAAACTATTCGTCCGGCGCTTCAAATTATTAAAACCAAAGAGAGATTTCATAAAGTTTCAGGTGTTTTCTTTTTAGTTTTAGAAAAACGCCTTTTATTATTTGCTGATACAGCTGTAACAATTGAACCAAATTCTCATGATCTGGCTGATATAGCTATTGATACAGCAGAAACAGCTATGAAATTCTGTTTGGAACCGCGAATTGCAATGCTTTCTTTTTCAACTGCAGGCAGCGCACGGCACCCTCAAGTAGATAAAGTGCGCGAAGCTACTGCAATGATCAGAGCCGAGAAGCCTGATTTGATTGTTGAAGGTGAAATGCAGGTAGATGCAGCGTTGGTTCCGGAAGTTACAAAGAAGAAATTTCCAAAATCTTCCTTAAAAGGTAATGCAAATATTTTAATCTTCCCTGGTTTAGAAGCTGGAAACATCGCTTACAAACTAGTTGAAAGATTAGCAGGAGCTAAAGCAATTGGACCTTTATTGCAAGGTCTGAAAAAACCAATAAATGATTTATCACGCGGATGTCATTATAAAGATATTTCAAATCTTGTTGCTTTTACAACTTTAGAAGCTGCAGATAAGGGGGTTAAATGTAAAAGAATATTTAAATCATGAAAATTTTAGTAGTAAATTCAGGCTCATCGTCACTTAAATTTCAACTAATTGATAGTTCGAAAAAGTTTGAAGCGCTATATAGAGGGATCGTTGATGGGCTCGGAAAGCCTGCATGTTTTGTTAAATATGGTGAAACAAAATACAAAAAAAATATCCACAATCACGAACAGGCATTAAAAGAAGCACTTAAAATAATCGGAGATGTAAAAATTGATGCAATCGGGCACAGAGTCGTACATGGCGGTGAAAAATATCATGATGCAACATTAATTACTGGGCGCGTTGAACGAGAAATCGAAAAGTTGAGTGACTTGGCACCGCTTCACAATCCGCCAAACCTTCAGGGAATCAAAGCATGTAAAAAATTACTAAAAGGTGTTACAAACGTAGCAATATTTGACACAGCTTTTCATCAAACAATTCCAGCGCGTGCTTTCACATATGCAATTCCAGAAAAATATTATAAAAAACTCGGTATTAGGCGCTATGGATTTCACGGAACTTCACACAAATATGTTGCTGATGAGACATATAAATTACTCGGTAATCGCGGATTACTCGGTAAAATCATAACTTGCCACCTTGGCAATGGCTCTAGTTTAAGCGCAATAAAAGATGGCAAGTGTGTTGATACTTCAATGGGTTTTACTCCTTTGGAAGGTGTGCCAATGGGAACTCGCTGTGGAGATATCGACCCTGCTATTGTTTTTTATTTAATGGAAAAAGAGGGCCTTGATACAGATGAAATCGATGTAATTTTAAATAAAAAATCAGGAATTCTGGGTGTAAGTGGAATGAGTAATGATGTTAGAGATATTTGGGCAAAAGCAAAACAAAAAAATAAGCGCGCACTTTTTACTTTAGAATTTTTAGCTTATAGAATTGCTCTTAAAATAGGTGCTTATGCTGCTGCTTTAAACGGTGTGGATGCAATAACTTTTACTGCAGGCATTGGTCAGAACGCATGGTATTTACGAAGAGATATTTGCAAATATTTGAAACATTTTGGAGTAAGATTAGACAGTCAAAAAAATAAAAAGTCAAAATCGCAAATTTATGATAAAATTAGTAAAGTGAAAGTTTTCGTTATTAAAACAAACGAAGGCCTTCAAATTGCCCGCGAAGTAAAAAAATTACTTAACAAATAATTCCATGATCAAATTAAAACCAATTCGAATCCCAATGAGAGTCGGCAATAAATATATTGTTGTTGTTAATGAATCAACTGCTGAAAAATTGGATGTAAGAGCGGCTGACAGAGTCGATGTAAATATAGGCAGAAGAGATTTAACCTGTATTTTGGATATTAGTGAACAAAAAGATATCAAAGATAATCAAGTTGGATTATTTGCTGAAACATGGGATAAATTAAAGGTCAAATCAACTGATAGATTAACGATTTTTCCTGCTCCAAAGCCTGAAGCAGATGCATATATTAAGAAAAAACTTGAAGGTCATAAACTGGAAAAACATGAAATCGATACAATTATAAGAGATGTTGTTAATGATGATCTTTCTGATATTGAATTAACGTATTTTGTTTCAGGATGTTTTTGTAATGGCCTTAGCGATGAAGAAACAGCAAATTTAACACGCTCAATTGTTAAATATGGTGATCAGATTAAAATTAAAAATAGAATTGTAATGGATAAACACTGCATTGGAGGGGTTCCGGGTAACCGAACAACTATGCTTGTTGTTCCAATGATTACAGCGCTTGGATATTACATGCCTAAAACTTCTTCACGTGCAATTACAAGCCCTTCAGGCACAGCTGACACAATGGAAGTAATTGCAAATGTTGTAAATGACGCTAAAAAATTACATAAAATTTTAAAGAAAACAAATGGTTTTATTACCTGGGGAGGCGGCGTTGATTTAGCTGCTGCTGATGATAAGCTGATCAAAGTAAGGTATCCATTAAAACTTGATCCGCAGGGAATGCTGCTTGCTTCAATTATGGCAAAAAAACACAGCGTTTCTTCAAATAATGTAATTATCGATATCCCATGGGGCCCGCAAGGTAAAGCTAAAACCAAAAAAGATGCAAATGCTCTTAAAAAGAGATTCCTTTCAATTGCAAAATTATTAGGAATGAAAATGAAAGTTGTTTTAACTTCTGCAGCTGAGCCAATTGGTTATGGAATCGGACCTCTATTTGAAGTTCAGGATGTTCTTAAAGTTCTAAAAAACGAACCTGATGCTCCGCAGGATTTAAAAAAGAAAGCAATAATGCTTGTTACTGAACTGTTGTATTTAACTGGTAAACATGGTCTCAAATCCAGCGCACGAAGAACTGCAAAAAATGTTCTAAAATCTGGCAAAGCTTATGATCAGTTTATGAAAATTGTTAAAGCTCAAGGCGCTAAAAAATTACCAAAAATCGGTGAATTTAAATACCATGTTAAAGCAGGCAAAAATGGTAAAGTTACTGCAATTAAAAATAAATTGATTGCAACTATTGCAAGGCAGGCAGGAGCTCCGCTTGATAGTGGTGCTGGAGTTTATATCCATAAAAAAATTGGAGATAAAGTTAAAAAAGGTGATAAATTATTTACTATTTATGCTGAAAATGAAAATAGAGTTAAATATTGTAAAAAATTGCCTTTAACTAAAGCTTATACAATTAATTAATGCTTATGGAATACCAGGAAATAATCGATAAAATTAAATCCCTTGAAATTCAGGGCGCAAGAAACATTGCAATTGCAGCTGCTCAGGCGTTCGGTCTTAAATTAAAAGAAACCGATGATCCTGAAGAACTGCAAAAAGCTCATGATGAACTTGTTGCGACGCGTGCAACTGAGCCGGGCCTCCGAAATGCCCTTAAATTCTGTATTGAAAACTATAAAGATGATCCAAAAATCGCTGAAAAAGCAGTAGAGCATTTTGCAAAGTCTAAAGAAAAGATCGCAGAATATGGTGCTAAAAAAATTCATGACGGAATGAAGGTTTTCACACACTGTCACTCCTCTACTGCGCGTGCAATTATCGAAAAAGCATGGGATGAAGGCAAAAGATTTGAAGTTTATAACACTGAAACAAGGCCAAAATTCCAGGGACGCAAAACAGCTACCAAATTAGCTGCAAAAGGCATTCCGGTTACCCACTTTGTGGATAGTGCAGGTAGGTCAATGCTACGAAAATGTGATTTATTTTTATTTGGATGCGACGCTGTTACAGCTGAAGGTAAGCTAATTAATAAAATTGGTACAGAAATGCTAGCAGAAGCAGCACATGAAAGCAGAATCGATGCGTATTCTTGTACAAACGCATGGAAATTCAATGCAGAAACTCTTTATGGCGAAGAAGAAGAAATTGAACAACGCGACACAAAAGAAGTATGGGAAGATCCACCAGAAGGCGTAAAAATTTACAATCCAGCATTTGAAATAACATCACCTGACATGTTCACAGGTGTTATAACTGAACTTGGAATTTATAAAGGGGAAAGCCTAATCGAGGCAGTGAAAGAAGAATATCCTTGGATGTTTAAGTAAAAATAGTTTAAACTAGGAACGATTTTTTTAAAACCACATGAAAAAGAAGAACATCCTTATTTTGTATTCAAAAATGGGAAAAGGACATTTAAGTGCTTCAGTTGCCACTAAAAATGCCCTTGAAAAGCTATATTCCGATAAAGTGAATGTGAAAGTTATTGATTTTTGGAAGCTTGCGATGAAATCTATGCATAAAACCAGTGAAAAAGCATATGATGGCTCTGTTAAATATATGCCTTACATGTATAAAGCTTTTTTTGATTTTTATGATACTAAATGGCAGGTAAAATTACTGAATAAGCTTTATTATCCTGCGCTTTCAACAGCATTAAAAAAATTATTAAAAGAAACTGAGCCAGATACGATTATTTCTACATATCCTATCTGGGATTATACAATTGCAAAAATATGGAAGAAAAAACATCCTAATAAAAAATTTATTAATATAATAACTGATTCAATTACACTTCATAGTATCTGGACAACTGCAGATGCTGATATTCGCATTGTACCAAACGAAGATACTGCAAAAGTACTCATGGACTCAGGAATTTCAAAAGATAAAATTAAAATATTTGGATTTCCAGTTGATCTTGAATTTACAAAACCAATAAACAAAAAAAATGTTTTGAAAAAATTAGGATTAAATCCAAAACTATTTACAGTTCTACTTTTTGCAAATGTAGGAAACAACAAAAGGAATTTACAAATTATTGAAGAAACAATTAAAGATAAAAGGGATTATAATGTTATTTGCGTAACAGGCAGAAACCACCAATTACTACCTAAAATTAAACATTTTGATAAAAAAAGAAATGTAAAAATTCTTGGATGGACTGATGAAGCTCCTACACTTATGAAAACCAGTGATTTAATTATTACCAAAGCTGGAGGAGCAACAGTAATGGAATGCATTGCAGCAAAAAAACCAATGATAATAACGCAAATTATTCCAGGACAGGAAGAAGGGAATGCAGAGCTTATTAATAATCATAATCTGGGTGTAATTCTCCCAAAAAGAAAAAAAGGTGTAGAAACAATTCGCCCTACAATCTCAGAAATAAGAAAAAACTATTCAAAGTATCAAAAGGCTCTGGAAAAACAAAGCAGACCTAAAGCTGCGCTTAAAATTGCTGAATTTATTGGTTCTTATCTTTTTTAGAGTGCTATTTCAAATAATCTTTGTGAATCAAGCAGATAAAGCCTGTTGCTGTCTTTATCATAGTATAAATCTCTAACATCATTAAGGCTATCAAACACATATTGGCCGCTATAAACTGCTCCGCCTGCCTGCAAATCTTTATCAAGCATAATTACTCGATTTTTACCTGCTTCTAATATAAAGATTTTATTTAAATCAAGCTCAGTATAAATTTTTGTAGGTGTTTCAATAGGATCAAGCGGTGCTTTTGCAATTTCAAAGTCAGTTGGAACTCCTCTGTCAAACATAAGAATGCTTCCATCATCAGTTACTATATAAATATATCCATCAATAGCCAGATCAATAAAGTTAGATCCGAATTCACCTTCAGTTATATAGCTTTCAGCACCTGAATACTGCTCACGGCGTTTACTGTACTTCCAGATTTGTTTTCCTTCATTATCAAGCATATATAATCTGCCATTATAGCTATCAACTGCAATACCTTTATGAAATTCACCATCTTCAGTATCCATAAACTGGAACTGACCATTTGAATAAGTAATTACTTTTCCGTTTTTAGTTAAGAAAACAAGCGCATCATTATCATCATCCCATGTACCATCAATTACTGTTTCATTGTCATCTATTGTGAGAGGTTCTTCTATCTGATCAAGTAAAATTTCGTACAAAGCATTATATTCAAATGCAAAAATACTTGTTTTATAAGGAATTAAACCAAGTGCACTAACATTATCACGTTTAGTTGTTAAATCAGCTATCACTTTTGGATCAGTAACATAAGTAATATTATCAAGTTTTGCTTTTTCTTCCAGGATCAGACCAAGAAGCTCATTAGCTTTACTTCTGTGTAGCCCTGAATTAAGAACTTCTACTGCTTTTGCTTCAGCATCTGCAAGTATTGTTGATGCTCCGTCTTTATTATTTATTCCCCGAAATGAGGCTGTATTAATTTCTTCCTGAACCTGCACCAAAATCTGATCAAGACGTTCGATTTCTCTTTGGTTTGCACCGCTGTTTTTCACATACCAGATAACTGCGGTCAGTAAAACAATAACAATAATTAAAAGTGCAAGAATTTTATCTTTAGTCATCTGCCTTGAAGTCATTCCTTTTAGCAATTTATTGAAATTATGAAGTACACCATCTAAAAATCCTTTTGCTGCTCCTATAATTGCATTTGGTTTTACTTTACTTCTCTTTGCTCTCGAAGGTTTTTCATCTTCAAGATATTCCCTAACACCTTTTCGTTCATTTTCAGTAAGTTCACTTAAACCTTCATGAAAAACCATTCCAATTACACCAATTTTACTTAAAATTTCAGGAGTAAGTGCATCCTTTAAATCTCCTAAAGAATCAACAAGATCCTGCGATTTAACTGTATTAATAAAATCTGACTTAGAAATGTATCTTAGAAGTCTTGTTGTTGCAAAAATCACAAAATCACCTGGTTCTAAACTTCCGCTTGCAATGTTATTAAATGTTTCATCATTTTTTGCATTAGGATCAGAAAGGCCTTCTGATATAATTGAGCAATATTTTTTGCGAACCAAATAAGCTTCAGCATCACCGGTTTGTGAAAGATGAAGTTCATCCCCTACTACTACTCCAACAATCACATGAAGATTTCCGATAAATTTTGAAACAGTTTCTTCCTTAAATTTAGTAATTTGAGAATTGACTTCTTTAAGCGCATCCTCAAACCTCTCGTATGCACCTTTTTCAAGATCTGAGAAAAATATCTTACGTGCTGAATCAAAAATTGTTTCAGCAATTACCTCTGCGTCAGCAGGATTATTTTGAATTTCAACAGTTACAAAAAGCTGGCCAGCTTCTTCTTCACCCTCTCCTAAATCATATGCATAATTTTCGAGGAAGCTCCCTTCTTCTTTACCTACAAATAGAAATTCAAATTGATTTCTGAGTTTCATTTTTAAAAGATTAGACATCTATTTAAATCTACCTGTCAAATGTAACTCAAAATTTGTTCAAGTTCAAGTTGAATGAAATAAAAAATTGTTCATCAGACTATTCCTTTGAACTTATTTCGTCACTACACTGTGCTTTATACTGATCATCAAGACACAAATCCAATTTTTGTTTAAGTTCCTTATTTTCTTTTTTTATCCTTTGCATGATTTCAACATTTTCAGAAGAATTGTAAGCAAGAGATGCTAAACCTAACACTACGCCAATTAAAAGTATCATTAACCATTTAATTCTAATTCTTAAGCTTTCAATTTCTCTATCCTGATTCACACAAGTTATCTCATTTTTTTCCGGCCCATAAAATTTATATTCTTTTCCAGCATTAATTAGTTCATCAAGCTTATCAACTAAATTTTGTAAATTTCCAAATTGGCGTGCAATTTCTAATACATTAGGATTAAATCTTTCATGGGTGTCCTTTGTATGCCCTATATAGCGGAGTTCATCAAATAATTGCATCATTGTAAAACGAAAATCCTCTGCCAAACGTACTGGCTCTTCGGGTATATTTCTTCCATTCTCAAAATCTTCCAATAAATTCATCAAATACTCATATTTTTCAAAAGTAACAATATCGATAACTTTCTCATCTTCAAAATCTTTTAATAGCTTTGCTAATAACACTCGCGCTGCAAGCGCTATATTTGGAATAGTAGTAATTTCTTCATCAACATGTTCCTGTGAATTTTCCGGCATAAATATCAAATCAAGGCGTTAATAATAGGCTTTTTTTTCTTTTTGTCAACTTTATTCATTATCCATTGACTTTAAGCACCTTTTTCCAGTATTATCTTCGGGCTATTTAAGAAAAGTATAATGCTAGCAAAGCTTAAGAAGAAAAAACGGTTAAGAAAACACGGCTTTTTAACAAGAATGAGCTCAAAAGGCGGCCGTAAAGTTCTTAATGCCCGAAGAAGAAAAGGCAGAAAACAGCTTACAGTTATAAAAAAACTGAAGTAACTTAATTTATGATTGCTCGACAATATCGCCTAAGAAGGTGGAAGGTTAAAAAACTTTTAAATAAGCCTGAGAGCAAAAAGATTGGGCTTTTTATTGTTAAAATCCTCCCAAATAAAACTAAATATCATCGCTGGGCATTAACATTAAGTAGAAAACTGGCAAAAAGAGCTGTTGATAGAGTTAAAAAAAGACGTCAGATATACGAAGCAATAAGAGATATCCAAAAAGAGCAGCCCTTAACAGAAGACACTAAGCATTATGACATAGCATTAATCCCATTAAAGCAAATTCTGACTTGCAATTATGACAGAATTCATCAGAATATTA
This sequence comes from Patescibacteria group bacterium, assembly GCA_042577965.1. Lineage (GTDB taxonomy): Bacteria > Patescibacteriota > Gracilibacteria > UBA1369 > PNNO01 > JAUVDZ01. Next base: position 23,124 of record JBHPDK010000004.1, on the reverse strand, counting down.
GCGAAATCTTCACATTCTTAAACAATTTAAAATAATGAAAAAGCAGTTTATACTATTTGGAATCTTTTTTATTGCTTTACTTCTAATTTTTAGAGGCTGCAGCGGAAACACCGACCTTGAAGCTAATCTTGCAGGTAATGATATTGGAATAGCTGTATTAAATAGTGAATATAATCAGGGTGATTTAGTGTCATTAAAGCTAAAAAACAATACAAGTGGAGCTGTTGAAATTGAAAATGACTGCCCTCGTGAGCCTTTGGATGTATTTAGATATCAAAACGGAGAGTGGGTTCAACTTGAGTCTTCTCCAAAAATAACATGCAACACTACTGATCCTTTTGTAATTCAGCCTCAGGAAGAACTTAATTTAGATTATAAATCATGGAATTATTCGCTTTTTCATGAAATAGGAAGATATAAAATTGAAGTTAATGCTGTAATTGACGGAGAACAGGCAACTTTTGAATCAAATGAATTCACAGTTGGCGGCAAATCAACATGGGGATATGTTTGGGAAACATTCTTGTACCAACCTATATATAACTCACTTATATATATAGTAAGTATTGTTCCGGGCCATAATTTAGGTCTAGCAATTATTTTACTTACTTTAATTCTGCGTTTAATCCTGTTTATTCCTTCTCAAAGAGGTCTTGAATCTCAAAGAAAGCTTCAGGATCTTCAACCAAGAATTAAAAAACTGCAGGAAAAATACAAAAATAATCAACAACAACTGGCGCAGGAAACATTTGCGCTTTATAAAGAATATAAAGTTAATCCTTTTGGAAGCTGCTTACCTTTATTAATTCAGCTTCCTATATTAATTGCTCTGTTTTATGTAATTCAGACAGGTCTGAATCCTGATAATGTGCATCTTTTATACACAGGATTGCAGGGATTCGACTTAAGTTCAATTGATAGTAACTTTTTAGGAATCCTGAACTTGCAGCAGCGTGAAGTGTTTGTACTTCCATTGGTAGTTGCAGCGCTTCAGTTCGGGCAAATGAAATTAGCATTAGCTAAAAAGAAGCCAAAACCAGAGCAGGAACAATCTAAAAAATTAGAAAAAAAGAAAGGTATGCAGCCAGGAAAAGAAATGCAAATGGCTTCAGAGATGATGGTTTATATTTTACCAATTATGATCGCGTTATTTACTGCATCTGTTCCTTCAGGTGTAGGTGTATATTGGGGAACTTCAACCCTATTTGGAATAGCTCAACAGCTTTATGTTAATAAAAAAATTGGCAAAAAAAAGAAGAAAAACGAGCCGCAGGTAAAGGTGATAGAAAAAAACTAAATCCTAAGGTATAATCGGGTTTGATAATTAATATTTTAATATAATTAATATATAAAAATGGATATCGATAAAGTACTTAAAGAAACACTTGAAGAAATGTTAATTAAGCTGGAAGCTCCATTTGATAGCATCATTATTGAAAAAGAAAAGCAAAAAGGCATGGATTTATACAGAATTAATATTGAAACTGAAGATCCAAGTATGTTAATTGGATTTCATGGGGAAACAATTCATGGTCTTCAACATTTATTAAAGGTGATAGCATGGGAACAAACTAAAAAAGAATTTAATATTTTGGTGGATGTTGATAATTACAGACAAAGGCAGGAAGACAATGTGATAGGCTTAGCAAAACGCAAAGTTGAAATGGCGCGAAAGACACGAAAAACGCAGGTTTTACCGCCCATGTCGCCGTATTTTAGAAGAGTTGTGCATTTGTTTTTAAATAGCGGTGAATTTGAGGACATTACTACAGAAAGTATTGGTGAAGCTGATCACAGACAAGTAACCATTGTTCTTAAAGGCTAGCCTATGAATATTAAGTTTTATACAATATTTATCGGATTAATACTTCTATTTATTCCTTTAAGTAGTGTTTTTGCGCAGGAGGAGCCAGTTTTGGAGGAAGTTGTGGAGACTGCGGTTTTTAATGATGTTGATTTAGGTCATTCTGAATATGTTGCTCTAAAATATTTGAAGGATCGCGGAATTATTAATGGATATGCTGATGGAAGTTTTAAACCAGGCAATTTAATCAACAGGGTTGAGGCTTTAAAAATGATTTTAGTAGCAAATAGTTTAATTAACGGAGATTATATTGCAGCAAACAGTTTAGGAGGAATTGATTATAAAACCAATATGGAACTTATTACCTTTACTGATGTTTTTAAAGCGCAATGGTACTATCCTTATTTAAAAAAAGCAGTTGAAATGGGAGTTATTGGAGGATATCCGGACGGAACCTTTAAACCTACCCAGGTAGTTAATCGTGCCGAAAGCTATAAAATGGTTATGGAAAGTGATGGACTTGAGTTTTTGGAAGTTTTAGAAGCCCCTTTTTATGATGTTTCGATTTATGACTGGTATGCAAAGTATTTCAATGAAGGAAAATTACGGCAAATTGTTTATTTTACAATGAGCAATACTGTTAATCCTGGTCGTGAATTGAGTCGTTCAAAATTTGCAGAGCTGGTTTACAGATATTTAAAAAGCAAACAAGGGGCAATGTTTGGTAAAGGCTCTTATTATGCAGACTTTTTTGAAGGACGCGGAACAGCTTCAGGCGAACCATACAGAGCAGCAGAATTAACTGCAGCACATCGCACATTACCGTTTGGAACAGTTGTTAAAGTAACTAATTTAGCGAATGGTAATGAAGTAGTTGTTAGAATAAACGATCGCGGGCCTTATATAACCGGACGCGTAATTGATTTATCAAAGGCAGCTTTTGAATCTATTGCACACCTTGGCTCAGGCGTTATTTATGTTGAATACGAAATAATTGAATCAGTTTAAATTTTAGACATGGTTGAAGATTTAATGCGAAAAAAATACGGCAGTAAAGTGATAAAAAAGCGTACTCCCCTTTCTCAGGAAGTACGCAAAGCAATTGTTACGCTTTTATTCGGACTTGTTTTAATAACAGTGGCCTTAAGTATAGTTTTTTTGTTAAATACATCTAATTCTGCACAAAAAGGGTATGTGCATTCGCAGCTTATTTTGCAAAACGAAGAGCTTGAAAACTTAAATAAAGAGCTAAAAATGAAGGTTATGGATGCAAAATCAATTATTCATCTTGAAAGCAGTGATAAAGTTAATCAAATGGAAGAACCTGAAAGTACTCCCTTTATTTATCCGTAAATTCACTTTGACTTTCAGGCGCGAATCTATATACTTTTTCTTGCATGTTTGAAATTAAAGGTTCATTTAGGTCCCATCGTCTAGTGGTTAGGACACCAGGTTTTCATCCTGGAAACAGGGGTTCGATTCCCCTTGGGACTACCATCGCACTCTAGGTGCGATTTTTTTGTTATAATAAAATTACCTAATCAATTATTTATGAAAATCTATCTAGTTCAACATGGTAATCAGGTTGATGAAAATGTCGATCCTGAGCAGCCTTTATCTCAAAAAGGTATCGATGATTGCAATAAAGTTGCTGCTTTTGCTGAAAAAACAGGTATAAAAGCCAGTAAAATGTACCATAGCGTGAAACTTCGCGCTAAACAAACCGCTGAAATCTTTGCAAAACATGTCGGAGGCGAACTCAACGAGTTAGAAGGATTAAAACCAATGGATGATGTTGCACCTTGGGCAGAAAAATTAGAAGACGGATTAATGCTTGTTGGACATCTTCCGTTTATGCAAAAATTTTCAGCACTACTTTTATGCAGCGACCAAGAAAAAAAGTGCGTAAACTTTCACCAAGGCGGAATTGTTTGTTTGATTAAAGACGATGAAGGTAATTGGAGTATCGATTTTATGATCACTCCTGAAATTTTATAAAAAGGTGCTGCAGACCAGGATCTAGGATTTCGCCATTTAAGAGGAGGAATTTCCCCAAACGGTTCAACCTGATCTGCAGCATAAAGGAGGTAACACTCACAAGATACGGATTGCGGGAGGAGGGCTCTGATCCTTATCGGATCGATGGAAAAACCCACGCAGTTTGTACAGATTAAGTTTACCTCCGATTCTAGCTCGGAAACGATATAAGTCGAAAAATAATATGTTTAAGAGCAAGGAGGAGTATACTAACAATTTAGACTACTTCTTGTAAATAGCAATCCTGACAATAAACTGCCTCAGGTCGATCATTAGAATACGATGCTTTCATATCTTTATCACATTTCGCACATTTTCTATCCCAAAGTTTTCTTGGACTCCTTAAAGTCATCCTCTCTAAATGCCTGCAATCAGGGCACTTTCGAGGAACTGGCAGATTGAGCTTTTTATAAAATTTAAGTTCTCTATCAATAATTTTATAATTTTTGGCACAATCAACACAGGCTAATAATTCACCAATAATATCTTCTTTTACATCTTTAATATCCAAAGGAACATCATAAGTCTGCTTTTGATAGTCTTTTGGATCTTTTTCCTTCCATTTATATCCGTTTTTAAAAGCTTCATTTTTCTCTAATGGAAAATATTCCTGCGCAACTGTCTCATTATATGCAAAAGGTGAATATTTTATCTGAAAAAATTCTCCCCATTCACCTGTCTTTTTCATATGTTCAATAATTTGCGGAACCAATTTTTCATATTCTTCTTTAGAATACTGCTTATTTAATATACAATGCTTCTTTTTATTAAGAGAAATGCATCCAAATAAATCACTGCTGTTGTTAAAACACAAATTACAGTAATTAAGGTCATTATTATGCCAACATGAATCACAAGTAATACAATTATTTATACCTGAACATCCGATTGTCTGATAACAAACTTCACTTTTATCGTATCCCATACAATTCATATCCATTGAATCGTAAGTTTCATCCATTTGATAACCATATGCGCAGTCTTCACAAGCAGTACAATCAAAACAATTTTGCAAATTTTTACAATTATTTAAGTTATTACCTTCACAATTTTCACAATTAACTTTATAGACACCTCTAACAGGGAATTTTTTTCTAAATTCTGTTTTAAAAATTTCAATAGCTTCCGAAAAGTTCTTAAAATTTCCAAAATTATATGACTCAAGCTGCTTAAAATAATCTTCTTTTGAATATTTTTTATTAAAAATATAATACTCTTTATGTCTTAAATTGGAACAAAACAAACAATGCTTACACCCTTTTAAATCAACAGAAAAATAACAATCCTGGCAGCCCTCAGAATGATCTAAATACACACTTCTATATAATTTTCCTGAAAAAATACATCCATATGAAAGTTCACTTTCATAAAACCAAAGATAATCCATACAATCTTTATTTTTTGTAGAATAATGGCCATACATACAATCTTCTTCGTAGTGATTTCCAAAAGTTAAATAGCAGTTTTTATTTGCAAAAGAATAATTACAGTATTCACTATTCTGTGATTGCTTATTTACAATGGCTAAGCGCGGAACTTTTTGCATTAAATCATAAAACTGATCAAAAAATGGTTTTTCAAAATTTATTTCAGAATTAAAATCACTTGCGTCCCAATCATCTGCCCAAAAACATTCCTGACAATAAACCGGGAAAGATTTATCAGAAGAAAAAGTCGAAACAATTTTCTTATTACATTTATCACAATCTCTTTTATAAAGAATTCTTTCGTTTCTATATGCAAGGCGCTTTTGTTGGCGACAATCAGGGCATTCTAAAGGCTCAACTAGATCGAGTTTTTTATAAAAATTTCGATCAAAGCCTCGAATTTCAAATTGAGATTGGCAGTTTATACAACTTTTCATATTAAACTACTTCTTTTAAATAACATGGTTCACAGTATATAGTCTCAGGCCGATCTGGTGAATATGAGGTTTTGATTTCAGCCTGACATTTATCGCATTTTCTGGCCCAGAGCTTTCGAGGATTTCTTAAAGCATATCTATCCTGATGCCTGCAGAAAAAACATTTATGCGGAATAGGTATTTGATGTTTTTTATAATACAAAAGTTCCTGTTCGATTATCCGAAAATTTCTTGCACAATCCTCACATGCTAAAAGTTCTTCTTTTATTTCATCAGTCAAATCATTAATATCATCAGGTACACTGTAAGTTTGTGGCTTATACTCCCTTAAATCTTTATCCTGCCATTTAAATTTTTTTTCACGGGCTTCGATATTATTCAAAGGATAATACTGCTGTGCAACTGTCTCGTTATATCCAAAAGATGACATCACAATTGGAAAAAATAGTCCCCATTCGCCTGTTCGTTGCATATGCTTTGCAATTTTTGCTGAAAGTTTCTGATATTCTTTTTCTGAATACTGTTTATTAAAAATACAATTCGATTTGTGTATCAAATTAACGCATCCAAAAATATTACTGCAGCCCTTCCAGCTAAAAATAGAATAACAAATGTTATTTGAATCAAAACCACAGTAATAACTTCCAATAACCTGCTCAACTCCTGCTCCAATTCCAGCTGAATTATAAACACGTGACATTTTATCTCCCCAAATATCAACATCATAACAATCATTAGCTGATAATTGTACATTTGTACAATATTTACAATCTCTTAAATTGGCTGAATCAAAACAAAAATGTGCATTTTTGCTGTTGTTAATATTATCTCCGCTTACATTTTCGTTCATTTGACCTCTATAACTTTTTTTAATCTGTTTTTCTACAAATTCGTCAAAGAATTTTTTAGTTTTTTGAAGATTTTCATATTTATGAAGCTCTAAAAATTTAATTTTTTTGAAATATTCTTCTTTTGTGTATGGTTCATTAAAAATGTAATACTCTTTTCTATGCAAATTCACACATCCAAAACAATTTTTGCATCCTACGCAATCAGATAAAAAATAACTATCAGAACAATTAGTACAAAATCTTGAATATTTTAAATTATAACTGTCACTACAGTTCAAACATTCGTATAAAAGTTCGGAATTTGAACATGTTAAAAAATCCAAACAATCTTTTAAAATTGAAAATGTTTCTCCATAAAAACAATCCTTCCCTTGTTCACCATCAAATGTTAAATAACAGTTCTTAAGCCGATATGCGTCATGCGAGTAGTCAGAATTTTCATTATCACCTAAAACAATTAAGCCAGGTTTTGGAACTTCGTCGTACAATTCCTTAAATTGATTAAAAAACGGCCTGTCAAAATTAAAATCTCGGCCGTATTCCATTGGATCCCACTTGTCACTAAAGTAGCAACCAGGACAATAAACTTTAAATTCTTTATCTTTAGAATAAATTGAAACAAAATGTTGCTCGCAAAGGTCGCATTTTCTGTGATAAAGTTTAAATTCGTTTCTAAATGCAAGTCGCTTTTGCTGTCTGCAGTCAGGGCACTCAATTGGCTCAGGTATCGCAAACTTTTCTTTATTAAAAGTTGGCGAAATTTTTTCATAAAACTTTAGGTCGTCTTTTGTGACCGTATATTTTTGAGCACATTTTATGCATTCCTTTTCTATCATACTACTTCATTAAGATAACAAAACTCGCAGTACACTTTTTCAGGCATCTCAGGGGTAAATGTTGTTTCAAATTCATTATTGCAGCCCTCTTTATCGCAAATTTTGTGATGCAAAATAAATGGATTTCTAAGTTTTAATTTATCTGCGTTTCTAATCTCAGGATGCCTTTGTGGAAGCGGAATTTTAAACTTTTTATAAAACTCAAGTTCAGGTTTTTGAATCATAAATGGTCTGCCTGAAACAGAACAAATTATTACCTGCCCCAAAATGTCTTCATTCACTTCATCAATTTTATCCGGTAGATTAATAGCCTCTATTTTTTCACCCTTTATTTCCTGGATTTCCTCTATCTTATCCTTCCAATTCCAGCCAAGTTTTAAAACTTCCTCTTTAGTTAAAGGGTAATATTCATAACCTAAGGTTTCGTTATACCCCAAAGCAGAAATTTGAGGTGGAAAAAACTCTCCCCACTCACCAGTCTTCTTCATATGTTCAATTATTTTATCGCGAAGTTTAAAAAACTCCTCTTTTGAATACTGCTTATTTAAAATACAGTACTTTCTATGAAACAAACTGCAACATCCAAAACAATTATTACTTCCAATTAAAAAATTACAGTAAAAATTGTTACTCGAACCATTCCATACATGCATACAAAATGCATTTTGTGAACAATTTTCTCCAGATGCGAAACAGTTGTAAATCCACGAAGAATTGTCCCCAAAAATATTGAAATCCTGACAATTATTTGAATTATAAACATAATTACAATGCTTACAATTCTCTAGTTCATCGCTATAATAGCAATTATATGAATTTTTTAAATTTCTAATATCGTCACCTGAAAATCCTTCATTTGTATTCCCAAAATAATATTTTTTAGGAAATTTAACATGAAATTCTTCAAAATCTTTTTTAAATTTATTAATTCCATTTAACGATTGTAATTCTTGTTTTTTTTCTTCAAATTCTGGCTTAATTGTTTTAGGTGATAATGAAAATTCTTCTTTAGAAACCTTCTTATTAAAAATAAAAAAATCTTTATTTACTAAATTCACACAACCAATACAGTTTTTACATCCTCTGCAATCCATTAAAAAGTAGCTGTCTGAACAATTTGTGCATCTAAGACTATATTTTAAGTTATAACAATTTCTGATTCGCACACATTCGTAGCATACTTCGCTATCAATAAGTGCTAAACAATCCACACAATCCTTACATCTAACTCCGTTTGTAATGTAGTAACAACTTTCACAGTAATCCATACCAAAAGAAAGGTAACAATTTCTGCAATATCCAAGACTATTACAATAATCACAATTTTCTATTCCAATAGCTGATTGATGAGAAGCAGGAACTTCGTAATATAGCTCTCTGAATTGTTCAAAAAAGGGCCTGTTAAAGTCAAAATCGCGTCCATAATCTAAACCATTCCATTTATCCGAATACCAATATTCTCTGTCATAAACCGGAAAAGGAACATCAGAAGAATATATTGATAAAAGCGATTTACCAGTTGCATCGCACTTTCTTCGATAAAGATTTCTTTGATTTCTAAAAGCAAGTCTGTTCCTAGCTCTATCTATAGGGCATAAAGTAGGTGGTACAACTCCCATTTTTTCATAAAATTTAAGATCATCATTTGTGATCTCAAAATCCTTCGCGCATTGTCGACACTTTTTTATCATACAACTTCATTCAAATAACACTGCTCACAGTATACTTTTTCTGGCCTTTTTGGTGAATATGAAGTTTTTGTACCCTGATGACACCTTTCGCATTCTTTATTCCATAATTTTCTTGGATTCAAACTATCTGAACGCCTTTTATGCCTACAATCAGGGCATTTTAAAGGCGCATCAAGATTCATGATTTTATAAAATTCTGCTTCCTGAGGAATGATTTTATAATTTTTAGAGCAATCTTTACATGCAAGTACATCTCCTGATGGTTTCTTAAATTCTTTTGGATCAGGTTCTCTCCATTTCCATCCATTTTTTAAAACTTCCTCCTTACTTAAAGGATAAAACTCATTAGCAATTGTCTCGTTATAAGCAAAAGGTGAAATTTCAATTGGAAAAAACTCTCCCCACTCTTCTGTTTTCTTCATATGCGCAATTAATTGATCACGAATTTCAAAATACTGATCTTTTGAATACTGTTTATTAAAAATGCAGTACTTTTTATTCTTTAAACCAACACATCCAAAGCAATCTGATGAATAAAAACACTGGTAACAATAATACATATTCTTAATATCCCAACAAAAAGCATTACATGCACTTTTATAAGAATTAACTGCACTAATATTATTATATGCGAGTTCACTTTTTGGAGAAAAAATTATATCCATACTGTCTTTTGAACCTTGAGGGATGTTCCAACAAAATGCACAGTCTTCTAATTCTTCTGAAAAATAACAATCATGAGAATTTTTGCAATTAAATAAATAATCACCTGTGCAATTTTCAGTATTAATATTTAAAACTGACCTCTGGGGGAACTTTTTTTTATGAAGCTCAAACATTTTTAATGTATCTTCTGGATTTTCTCTTGCTTCAGTGGCAATTTCTTCATATTTCTCTTTAGAAACTCTCTCGTTAAGAACGTAATATTCCTTATGTCTAAGCCCAAAACAACCAATGCAATTTGAACAACCATCGCAATCCTCACAAAACATCAAATCATTAGAATTTTTACAATCTTTACAATAAATTGAAGTGTTTAAATTTGAACATCTTATGCATTCATAACATCTTTCGCACTTAAAACTTGAATAACAGTCAGTGCAGTCATTTGATTTGTTTGTGAAAAAACTGTAATAAATATCTTCACCCTCAACACCAGAAATACACATATAAGAATTTTTGTAATAAACACTATAAGGGCAGTAATCACTATTCTCACCATGCGAAATAAGCATAGACATGTGAGGTGCATCAAGCATTAACTCATTAAATTGCTCAAAAAATCCTCTGACCTTCGGCCCAAAATCAAAATCGCGGCCATATTCAGTTGGATCCCAATTATCCTTCCACCACTCCTTTTGATCATAAACTTTATAAGGTAAATCAGGATGATAAAAAGAAATTGTAGTTTTTCCAGTTAAGTCACATTTTCGCTTATATAAGCTGCGTTCGTTCCTAAAAGCATGTCTTTTTTTCTGTCTGCATTCAGGGCACTGCCTAGGCTTCGGAAGATCCATTTTTTCAAAAAAATTCTGATCGGACTGGATGATCGGAAATTCTATTTGGCACTTTTTGCATGATTTGATCATACAACATCATTTAAATAGCAGGATTCACAATAAACCTTTTCAGGGCTTTTTGTATCAAAAGAAGTTTTTATACCACTGTGGCATCTATCACAATCCCTTTCCCATAAATTTCTTGGATTCCTAAGTGCAAGCCTATCCATATGTCTGCAAACAAAACATTTTTTAGGAATAGGAATGTTTAATTTTTGATAAAACTTTAATTCTTTGGCAATAATTTTATAGTTTTTTCCACAATCAGAGCACGCGAGTATCTCATTTACAATCGAATCAGGCACCTCTTTAATATCTTCCGGTACTACTATTTCCTGTTTCTTGAACTCTTTAGGATCTGCTTCTCTCCACTTATATCCTCGCCCTACTGCTTCTTCTTTTGTCATAGGAGCATACTCATTTGCAACTGTTTCATTGTATCCAAATGGTGAAATCGATGCTGGAAAGAACTCTCCCCATTCTCCTGATTTTTTCATATGTTCAATTATTCTGTCGCGAAGCTCTTCATACTCCTTTTTTGTATATTGTTTATTAAAAATGCAGTATTTTTTATGGCGAAGGCCGATGCATCCAAAACAATCATTACAATTCATGCAGTATGCAGAATATTTTAGATCACTGCTTCCATAACAAGTCATTGAGTATACACAATTTTTATTTCGATAATATCCAAGATATTCATAACAAAGTTCATTTTCTTCTGTGTAATTGTTGTCATAGCAATCTTTCATATCAATTACCTGAGCCGAGTAAGAACAATCTTCGCTTCTTTTAACATCAAAACAATCATGACAGTTTTTTGATTCGTAAATATAATTTCCTTCGCAGTTTTCAGTATTAACCGAAATCATCCATCTTTGCGGCATTTGTTTTTTTAATGCATTAAAATTGTCTTCAATTATTTTACGTTGTTCCGGATTACATAAAGATAATTCAGATTTTAATTTATTATATTCTTCCTGTGAGTATTTTTTATTAAAGATATGGAACTTTTTACTCCGGAGGCCCACACATCCAATACAATCACTGCAATTTCGACAGTCAAAACAAAATGTTAGATTGTTTGAATTAGCACAATTTTGGCAATAAGCACATGAATAGCACTTCTCACATGTAATTGTCTCATAACAAAGCTCGCAATCACGACTTAAAAATGTATCAACAGTGTCTTTACAGTAATACGGGCTGCCATACATACAATCCTCTGCATAAATCGAACCAAAAATCATATAACTATTCTTACTGTCACCTACATAATTCACATAAGGGCAGTTTTCGATTCGTGTCACATGAAGTTCAGGCACTGGAACATCTTTTTGAAGTTCATCAAACTGCTCAAAAAATGGCTTGCCCTTCGGCCCGAAGTCAAACTCACGCCCGTATTCAATTGCATCCCACTTATCACCCCACCACTCATCATAAGAATAAACTTTAAGACCACATTGCGGGTGATAACATGTAATTAACTCCTCACCCGACATAGCACTTTTATTTTTATAAAGAAATTTCTCGTTTCTATGTGTAAAACGCCTTCGCATTCTTTCTTCAGGGCATAAAGTTGGTAAAGGCACACCTAATTTTTTGTAATATTTAATATCTTCGTTAGTAATTGTGAATTTTTTGCCTGAGATTTGACATGTTTTTTCCTGAGGCATAGTAAATTATTATTAAAAGGGATTGAATTATATAACAAATTATTAAAACTGTCCAATTTATATAACTTCCTTTAAATAACACTCTTCACAATAAACAACTTCTTTTCTTTCTGGTGCATAAGCTGTTTCAAATTCATTTTTACAATTTCCTCCTCTGTGTTCTTCATGTTCTGAATGATTGCACATGCATGTTCTTTTCCATAATCTTTTTGGAGTTCTGTGCTTAATTCTTGCTTCGTGCCTGCAATTAAAACATTTTTTTGGAACAGGAACTCCCTGTTTTTTTAAAAAAATGAATTCCTGTGCAACAATTTTAAAGTTCCTGCCACAATCAGAACAAGCAAGAACTTCTTTCATTATATCTTCTTTAACATCATCAATGTTGTCTGGTACTTCACAGATTTGAGGTTTGTATTCTTTTTTATCAGGATCCTGCCACTTCCAGCCTTTTGCTAAAACTTCTTCTTTTGTTAATGGATAATAACTGTATGCAGTTGATAAATTATAAGCATGTGCAGAATATTTTGTTGGAAAAAACTTGCCCCATTCTTTTGTTTTAACCATATGCTCAATAATTTTTGCAACTATTTTTGGATATTCTTCCTCTGTATATTGTTTATTGAATATACAAAAACGCTTACGCGATAATCCAACACAACCAAAACAATCACTACATCTAAAACACATATTACAGTAATAAATATTGGTATTTTGATTAAAACACTGATAACTAAATTGATTATTAAAAGCATTATAACCATTTACAACACATTCATATAAAAGCTCTCCTTCTCCACATTCACTTATATTCATTGAATCTTTTAAACTCATAAAAGTCTGAAAACAATTTTTACAATCCCAAAGTTTCATTGAGTCAAAACAATAATGTGCATTTTTTGATTCAACAATGTTATTACCAGTTACGTTTTCATTTTTAACACCATGCATATATTTATGAGGAAACTGAAGAACTAATTCCTTAAATTTCTTTTTATATTCCTGAACATGGTTATAACTTTTTAAAAGTTCTTTCATTTTTTCAAATTCTTTTCTTGAAACTTTTTCATTAAAAATATAGTTCTCTTTTTGCCTTAAATTAACGCAAAAAAGACAATTTGTGCATGAAGTGCAATTATATAAAAATGCACTATCTGTACAACTATCTGAGTAAAAAGAGTACTGACAATTATAATTATTAAAACAATCTATATTTTCATAGCAAAGTTCCAGTTTTTGATCACGATAATTATCAATTGAATTTGTAGATCCATTAACTCCATAACAATATAAACATTCTTCATTCTCGTCAGAATCAAAAATCATATAACAATTCTTATTTTTACCTGCAAAATTTGTATACTCAGAATTAATATCATGCACATACTCCTGCGATAAAGCCTGATGAGGAACTGCCTTATCAAGCTCATGAAATTGTTCAAAAAATGAACGTGTAAAATCAAAATCTCTACCATACTTGAGCGGATCCCAGGCGTCTGTAGGCCAATAATGCATTTCATAAACAGCGTACATACTGTCAGGATGATAACTTGTAATTATATCTTTTCCTGTGCCATCACATTTTCGTCTAAAAAGATTAATATGATTAATATGCGAAAATCGTCTTTGATCTCCGCAATTTGCACACAATGTTGAAGGAGGAATCTGAAATTTCTTACCATCAAAAGTTGGAGAGATTTTATCAAGATATTTCAGATCATCATCTGTAACTTCAATATCAACACCGCAATGTCTACATTTTTTCTGTTCCATTTAGTCTTTTTTTACATAAGCAAATACAATACATACTGCCAGATAAACAGCAACCAGATTCAATAAAACACTAAGCAGAATAACTCTTAAACCTAAATTAACAAGTTCAGCCTGATTTTCTTCGAACATTTCCATAAATGCACCTTCATTTAAAATTTTCTGTAAATCTGCAGGTACCATTAGTTCGCCAAGAACGTCAAGAAAGAAAGTAGCAGCAAAAACAAAACCAAGAATTATCAAAGTTGCCACAACCTTTTGCTTTGTAGGCATTAAAAAGTGTTTCTTTTTCATTGTGATTGGGTTATTCGAGTACATTTAAATAACACGCTTCACAGTATACCTTTTCTGGCCGCTCAGGTGAATATGTTGTGAAAATTTGAGCCTGACATTTATCACATTTTCTATCCCAAAGCGAACGCGGTTGCCTTTTATTAAATCTGTCATAATGCCTACAATCAGGGCATTTTGCAGGTACGGCAATCCCCTGTTTTTTATAAAAATCAAGCTCCTGCTGAATAATTTTGTAATTTTTGCCGCAATCTTTGCAGGCGAGGATATCATCATGTGGTTTTTGATATTCTTTTGGATCTTTTTCTTTCCATTTGTAACCTTTTTCTAAAGCCTGCTCTTTTTTTAAAGGATAATAATCCTGGGCATGTGTTTCATTGTATGCCTGTGGAGATAATTCGATTGGAAAGAACTCCCCCCATTCACCCGCCTCCTTCATATGCTCAATTATCTTTGGCATTATCTCTTCATATTCTTCTTTAGTATATTGTTTATTTAAAATGCAGTATTTTTTGTGTCTGACTCCTGTGCATCCAAATAAATTACTACTATGATAACAATCCATTGAATATAAAAGGTCATATACCTCTTCATTACACATATGGCAAAAAGAAATCGACGTACAATTATAACCAATCACGCTACCCTCATAAACTCTTTCAATTTTTAAGCCAAATTGGTCAACGTCCATGCAATCTTTTGCTCCATTATATAGCTGACAACAATATTTGCCATCGAACATATCCTCTATATCATAACAAAATTTAACATTTTTACAGTTATGAAGATTATTCCCGAAAGAATTTTCGGTTTTATACATTTTCAAAAATCTTTCAGGCTGAGTGAGGTAAAAATCCGCAACTTTTTTCTTAAATTCTTCTACTTTTTCCTGCGAACTTAAATCCAGATCTTTTAAAAACTGTTCATATTCTTCTTTAGAGTGTTTTTTATTAAAAATATAATACTCTTTTTGATGTAAATTTTTACATCCAATACAATTTTTGCATCCAATACAGTCTTTTAAAAAATAACTATCACTGCAACTTGTACAATCCTGCGAATAATAAAGGTTATAGCATTTATGACAGTCTATACATTCATAACAAAGCTCAGAATTAAATAAATTGTAATTATCAATCGAACTTTCACACTTTTTTATTCCATATCCATAATAACAATCGCGATTATAATCAGCATGAAAAATCATGTAGCAGTTTTTATCGCTTCCTGCATAGTTTGTGTAGTCAGAATTCTCATCAAGTAAGTAATTTGTTTGCAAACAAAGCTGCGGCACATCTAACACAAGCTCTTTAAACTGCTCAAAAAACGGTCGTGCAAAATCGTAATCCCTTCCATATTCTAAAGGATCCCATTTATCACTCCACCAAATCTCCTGATCATAAACTTTATAAGGTTTATCAGGTGAAAAATTCGAAATTATAGTTTTTTTAGTAAAATCACACTGCCTTTTATATAAATTTCTTAAATTCTGCATAGAATATCTTCGCTGCTGCCTGCACGAAGGGCAATGCGTAGGTTCAGGGAAATTATACTTCTTTCCATTAAAAACAGGTGATACTTTTTCATAAAATTTCAAATCCTCATCATCAACTGGAAACTTTGCCGAGCAATTTTTGCAATTTTTCATTAATCAATGGCTTTCAAATAACACGCCTCACAGTATACCTTTTCTGGCCGCTCAGGTGAATATGTTGTTTGGATATCTGCGCTGCATTCATTGCATTTCCTGTCATACAGTTTCCCAGCCCCTCTTAAAGCCACCCTTTGAATATGTCTGCAATCAGGACATTTTTTAGGTATTGGTATACTTTGTTTATTATAAAATGATTGTTCGTGAGGGGTAATCTTATAGTTTTTTGAACAATCTTCGCATGCAAGAATATCACCATGCGCTTTTTGATATTCTTTTGGATCTTTATCCTTCCATTTATATCCTCTTTCTAAAGCCTTTTCTTTAGTTAAAGGGAAAAATTCTCTTGCCACTGTTTCATTATATCCAAATGGAGAAATAGAAGGATTAAAATATTCACCCCATTCTCCTGTTTTTTTCATATGTTCTATAATTTTTGGAACAATTTTTTCATAATCTTCTTTTGGATATTTTTTATTTAAAATACAATACTGAGCCCTTTTTAATCCTGTGCATCCAAAAAGATTTTTTGAAGCAAAACATTCATAACTATACATAATATCAATACACCCTCCCCAAACCATTTTTGAAAAAAGCACATTCACAATTCCATGACCACTTCCTTCAACCTCATAAAGACGTTCATTAGTCCCAGTTATTCCATAATAACAAATGTCATAACATGTTTTCGAATTTTCAAGATTATGACAATATTTACAATCTTCTAAATTAAATACATCATTGCAATAATGAACATTTTTACAATTTACAACATTGTTTCCTGAAAAATTTTCTGAATTTAAATACATTGTATAAATACGCGGCACACTTAAATACAAATCATTATACTTTTTTAAAACCTCAGCTTTTTTTTCATTGTTCTGCATTAAATTTTCAAATTCCTCTTTGGAAACCTTTTTATTTAAAATAAAATATTCTTTATTTCGTAATCCAACACAAGCAAAAATATTATTACAATTTCTACAATCAAAACAATACCTAGCCCTACTTGAATTATAAAGTTTTTGACAATACTGAATATCATAACAATTAAAGCAATCTATACACTCATATGCCAGCTCACAACCCTGTAAATCATATCCATCAAGACAATCTTTTGAAGATTGCACCCATGTTCCATACATACAATCTTCAGAACTATTCGAAGAAAAAATTAAATAACAGTTTTTATTATTAGAAGCGCAGTTTGTATATTCTGAATTTTCATTTTCACCCTGCTGCACCCTCGACATTTTTGGAACATCCTTCAAAAGCTCATCAAACTGCTCAAAAAAAGGCCTTGAAAAATCAAAATCTTTTCCATAATCAAGTGGATCCCAATCATCTCCCCACCAAACTTCATTATCATAAACTGTATAAGGTTTATCGGGAGAATAAATCGAAACCATATCCTTGCCACTTTTATCACATTTTCGTTTATACAAAGCTCTTTCATTTCTAAATAAAAGACGCCTTTGCTGCCTGCATTTAGGGCAAAGCAATGGCGCAGGAATTTGAAATTTTTTACTGTGAAAAGTTGGAGAAACAGTTTCAAGAAATGCTAAATCTTCATTCTCTATTTTGAATTGATTATTACAGCTTTTACAAGCTTTTTCCGTCATACTACCTCTTTTAAATAACACTGCTCGCAGTATACCTTTTCTGGACGGTCTGTGGAATATGTAGACTGAATTTTCTTTGAACATTTATCACAATCCCGCTTCCAAAGCTTTCGTGGATTTTTCCATGATTGCATTTCTAACTGTCTGCAATCTGAACACTTTTTTGATAAAGGAGCCCCAATCTTTCTATGTAAAAATAATTCCTGGGTTTGAATTTTATAATTTTTCTCACAATCTTCACATGCCAATATTTCATCAACAACTGAATCAGGTACTTCTTTTATACTCGCCGGCACTTTATATGTTGCTGGTCGATATTCTT
Source organism: Patescibacteria group bacterium (assembly GCA_042577965.1). Taxonomy (GTDB): domain Bacteria; phylum Patescibacteriota; class Gracilibacteria; order UBA1369; family PNNO01; genus JAUVDZ01. The sequence goes on along the minus strand of JBHPDK010000004.1, from coordinate 5,153 downwards.
TTGGATCTTTATCCTGCCACTTATATCCTTGTTCTAAAGCTTGCTCTTTGGTTAAAGGAAATAAATCCTGCGCAGCGCAGTGATTGTAAGGATAAAGTGATAAAGATGAAGGAAAAAATTCACCGTACTCACCTGTCTTCTTCATATGCTCTATTATTTTATCTCTAAGTTCAAAATATTCTTCTTTTGAATATTTTTTATTTAAAATACAATATTGCTCCCTTTTGTGAAGCCCATCACATCCAAAACAATCAGAAATATTTAAACAAATATAAACATAAGTACATTCAGGGCTCACAACCGGACAAAAACTAAATTTGGTATTAACATTCCTATCTCCTCCCGTACATATTTCATAACAGAGCTCAACTTTTTCATCATGGTTAGTCAAATCCATACTATCATTCACATTTACACTACCAAACATATATTTAGAATCTTCCACGCCTATACAATCGTAACTTTCATGAACATTATTGCAATTTTTTAAATAATTCCCCGAACAGTTTTCACAATTAATCTGATTTTGGTATTTTTTTGGAATAGTTTGATTAAAATCTTGAAATTCCTTCATTAATTCATTTTGATCAATCTGCATTTTTTCATTTACTAATTTTTCATAATCTTCTTTTGAATATTGTTGATTTTTAAAATTAAATTCTTTGTTTCGAAGTCCGCTACACATAAAACAATTCTTACATCCAATACAAGCATCTAAATAAGCGCAGTCGCTGCACCCCTTGCTATTAATTAAATGATGACAATTATAACAATTTTGAGAATTCACACTATAATAAACAAGTTCGCAATCATCTACAGTAAGCCCATCCGAACAATCCTTACACTTTTGACTCTTTGTCATGTAATAAACATCCTCTGAATAATAAGTTCCCGCGCACATATATGAATTTTTGCAATAAGCAAGAAGTGTATTGTACTCTGAATTTTCACATTCAAAAACTAAAAGTCCTGCTTTTGGAACCTTCATCATTAATTCATGAAATTGCTCAAAAAACGGACGAGAAAAATCAAAATCCTGACCATAACTCAACGGATCCCAGTCATCACCCCACCAACAATCATGACAATATATTGGAAACTCCTCTTTTTCTCTAAAAAAAGTAATAATATCTTTTTTACATTTACTGCATTTATTTTTTGAAAGATATCTTTCATTCCTTAATGAAAGCCTTCGTTGCAACCTACAATCAGGACAAAAAGTCGGCTCAGGAACATCGACTTTTTTATAAAAATCCCGATCAAAATCGCCTACTTCAAATGAATTATTACAATTCTTGCAATCCGTCATACAATCTCATTTAAATAACACTGCTCGCAGTATACCTTTTCTGGTCTGTCAGGTGAATAAGTTGTTTTGATTTTTGCATCGCATTTATCACAATTGTCATTAAAAAGTTTTCTTTTTGGTCTGGATTCAAAACGTCGCATTAATCTACATAAAGGGCATTTTTTAGGTGTGGGTAATCCAAATTTTTTGTAAAAACTTTCTTCCTGTGCAACTAATTTATAATTTTTTTTGCAATCTTCGCATCCTAAAATATCATTGTGAGGTTTTTGATATTCTGTTGAATCAGGATCGAGCCAACGATAACCTTGCGCCTCTGCTTGCTCTTTTGTTAAAGGAAAATACATATAAGCAGTTGTTTCGTTATATGCATATGGTGATAATTTTGATGGAAAAAATTCGCCCCATTCACCCTTTTCACGCATATGATCAATTAATTTTACTACCAACTCTTCGTATTCTGCCTGAGAGTATTGTTTATTTAAAATGCAGTGTTTTTTCTTCCTAATTCCAACACATCCAAAAATATTTGAAGAAGTATGACAGTGATCAAAATACATTCCATCAGCACACCCCCACGAAAGATAAGTAAAAAGAATATTATTACTATTATAACCAAGACTTGTTGAATCATAACCAATTTCTGCATCAGTTGTGTGAGACACATCCATTAAATCTTTTGCCTGAAAACCTGTATACACATAGCGACAATCCTCCGCATAAGAAAGGTCAAAACAGTTCTTTACATTTTTTGAATCATAAAGATAATTCCCAAATGAATTCTCATTATTCTGTACTTCTAAATTTTTAAATATAGCCTGAGATTTTAACTTCTTAAATTGTTCTAATAAAGTTTCAAGACCTTCTTTTTCTAACATTTCCATTATTTCTTTTCGCTTTTCGAAGTATTCTTCTTTACTAACTTCTTTATTAAAAACATAATATTTTTTATTTCTTAAATTGGTGCAAAATAAACAGTTATTACACGATCTGCAATCATATAAAAACATACTTTCATTACAATTCCGCGAATTTTGGCTAAACATCACCGAGTAACACTTTGCAATATCCACATTTTCATAACAATACTCAGACTCAGTGCAATTTAAATTATCAACACAGTCATTGCATTTAATTACCTGGGTTCCATAAAGGCAATCCTCATCAAATTCAGCTGCAAATAAAAGATAACAATTCTTGTTATAACCTGACATATTCACATAATCAGAATTTTCATTATTTGAAGCCTGAAGAGCTACCTGAGGAACTTTATTTTTTAATTCCTGAAACTGCTCAAAAAATCCTCGTGAAAAATCAATATCCTGACCAAAATCTATAGCATCCCATTTATCGCTCCACCAACATTCGTAACAATAAACAGGGCAAGGTGCATTTTTATGAAAACAACTTACAATCTCTTTACTACACAAGTCACATTTTCGCTTATATAAATTGTGCTCGTTTCTAAAAGTTAAACGCCTTTGTTGCCTGCAATCAGGGCAAAAAGTAGGCTTTGGGATTTGAATTTTCTTATCACCAATTGTTGGAGAAAGTTTTTTTAAGAATTTTTCATCTTCCTCATCTACTTTAAAATTTACTTTGCAATTTTTGCAAACCTTCATACAACCTCTTTTAGATAACACTGCTCGCAGTATACCTTTTCCGGCCTCTCAGGTGAATATGTTGTTTTTAAATCAGAAAAGTGCCGCAGATCCGAAGATCTGCGGCGAAGGGGATAACGACGCTTGGCTTTATTGCCCGGCGGGGGGCCGACTTGCGTGCCACCGAAGCAGCAACAACAAAGTAGCGAGCTTATCCCCGAGTGTGCTCGAGAACAATACTTTTAACAAATATGTATAAAGAGCATAGGAGCTTTATTATATCTTTATTTCAAATTTTGTAAATAGCAATTTTCGCAGTATACCTTCTCGGGCCTTTCAGGTGAATAAGTTGTTTTCACTTCCACAGAACACTCATCACAATTCCTATCCCAAAGCTGCACTGGATTTCGCATATCAAGCCGCACACGATGTCGGCACTCTGAGCACTCATTTGGCGCAGGAATATTTTGCCTTTTATAAAAAGTAAGCTCAGTTTTATTTATTTTATAGTTTCGGGAGCAATCCTCGCATGCTAAAACCTTATCAACAATTGAATCATCAACCTCACCAATAGATTCAGGCACTTTATAATCTGATTTTTGATATTCTTTTGGATCAGGTTCGCGCCATTTATAACCGTAAGCGAGTGCCTGCTCTTTGGTTAAAGGGAAATATTGATGAGCAGTGTTCTCATTATAAGCAAAACATGAAAGATCAGGAGGAAAAAACTTACCCCATTCCCCTGTTTTTTTCATATGTTCAATAAGAAGGTCTCGCATTTCGTAATACCCGTCCTCTTTATATTGTTTATTTAATATGCAGAATTTTTTATGATTTAATCCATTGCAGCCAAAAACATCATTACTACTTAGAATCTGTTCACTATATTCAACATTGCTACTGTCAAAAACAAAATAACTAAATTTTGAAGCCGTACATGTAAAAGTACCAATCATACTATAACAAACCTCACTTTTATGCCCGATATATGTACAATTCAATAAATCTTTGGTTTCTACACCAAAAATAACATTTCGTAAATCCTCACTGTTATCAACATTAAAAGAATTTATACAATTTTTTGAATTATTTATATAATCACCAGTGCAGTTTTCAATATTTACTCCATGAAAATTCTTAACAATCCTTGATTTTCTCATTTCTTTTAACATTTTGAACATTTCAGCCATCCGAGTGCGATTTCCAGTGAGCATTTCCTGTTTTTGCTTAAAATAATCCTCTTTAGATAGCTGCTTATTCCCAATGCAATACTTTTTTTTCACCAAATTCGTACATAAAATACATTCATCACAACCAATACAATCACTAATAAAATAACAATTCGAACAATTCTTGGAATCAAAAGTATACTGGCATCCATAACAATCATGCGAATCTCCGATAAAATAACAAACCTCGTTTCTATTACTTATATCAATATCGAGCGAATCTTTATTATGCATGCATAAAGTCCCGTATTGAACATCCTGATTATTGTCGCCACCAAAAACCAAATAACAATTTTTATTTCCAACTGTCATATTACAATAATCACTATTTTCTGCCTTCATATTTATTAAAGCAAGACGAGGCACCTCAGCCTGCAACTCTTTAAATTGTTCAAAAAAAGGCCGGTTAAAGTCGAAGTCGCGACCGAAATCCATTGCATCCCACTCATCACCATACCAATGTTTTGCTCTATAAACTTTATAAGGTGCATCAGGCGCATAAATTGAAACAATATCATCACCTGATAAATCACATTTTCTATTATATAAAACCCGCTCATTTCTAAAAGCTAAGCGCCCCATATGAGAACATTTAAAACAAAGTTCCTCAGGTGGAATCTGAAATTTTTCATATAACTTCAGCTCGTCATCATTTATCGTATAAGCTGCTTCGCATTGTGTGCATTTTTTATCCATATACAAATAATAATAAATGAATTTAAAACAATTTCAATTATCACGTAAGCAAAATGGAATTCCTTTTATTTAAGCCAAATCAGTAATTTGCTTATTATCACTTTACTGATAACATATTATGAATATTTCTTCCAGAGATAATCAAATTGCTGCCTTTGAAGTTCAAGTAATTCCGGTTCTTTAATTAAAACTACTTTTGGATCTTCGCGATCGCATAAAAATAAAGCTGATTGTTTTGCACTAATAACTAACAGGTTCTCCATAATTGGAAGACTCTCTTTTAACTTTAAAGTGCGCTTTTCAAATGAATCTCTCCTTTGC
>JBHPDK010000003.1:0-74426 GCA_042577965.1 Patescibacteria group bacterium | reverse complement strand
ACTTGATCAGATTGTGGACGCTTATTTCTTTATGTCAGAAGGAAATTATTCAGCAAATTTAGATTTTGGTGATTTTGAAGGATTTATTCAAACAATAGGCGGAGTCCCGATGGCGAGCAAATTCCAAAAAAATCGCGCAAAACATGCCAAGAATATTGCACTTTGCACAACTACTGGTCCAAATACTAAGTATTTTTCAACAAAAGATCATAAAGAAGAATTCAAGACTCACATCAATGTGATGAATATGGATTACAAAGGGCATTTTGTTATTTTTTCGAATGATGACGATTATGTTCTTTTCAATTATTTCAAAGATATAGATAATCAAACTTCAGTTTTAATAAAATCAAAGACGGTTGCTGAAGCGGAGCGTGCTCAATTCAATGTTTTTTCCAAAAAGCTCGGGAATTAAAGCTAAGAAAATCGGCTTAATAGAGCCATTTTAAATTTTCTCCGTCAAAAAAGTGACGGATTTTTTAATCAGATATAAATTAGACATCCTATTTTTATTCTTAATCAAAATAGGTATGTCTGAAAAATATTTCACACCAGAAGATGAAGGTATCTTTGATGAATACTATGATTACGAACATCTTCCAAAAAATATGCAGGATGTTTTGATTGCTTCTTTAAAATCATCGGTCAATGATGGATATGAAATCGAGGATGATCCGATTGCAAGGGGATTGATAAATTCGATAGCAGTTAAATTTGCTGGGATAAATATTGATGATTTGGATGAAAAACCTTCTAGGTTTTTATATTCACCAGAAGTTGAAAAATTACTAGAAAGCATCAAACAGAGATTTGAGTCAAATATGCATCGCCATCCAAATCTTAAGTGGAATAGAATTGTTAGATCAATAAAATCTGACGAGAGAACACTTGAATCAGTTTTAAAAATGGAAAAACATTGGCATGAACCTGATGTTTATTTCTCAGATGAAGATGGATTTGATATTGGGACTTGTAGAAAAGAAGCAAATCCTGCGCACAGGAGGACGGGTTTTGGAAGAACTGTTTATGATCGAATGGCTGTGAAAGCTTTGGCTCATTTGAATCATATCACTCCAGGTACTATATATAATGCAGTCGATATGGCCAATTACTATGGAGTAGAAATAATGGATATTGAGCAATACAAAAGACTTCAAAAAAACGAAAAATTTGATACATGGGCTTATACATATCTTAAAACACCATTAGATTTACGCCTTAAGGACCATGCAATTGAGGGGTCTCGAATGGGTTGTGCTTTGGACATGCCAGCTAAAGAACCACATTTTTCATCTAAACCTGGAGCTACATGGATGTTTACAATTTTAAATTGGCGGGGAACACTTCATGTGAAGTGGGTGGATTAATAATGCTTTAGTTCTAACGTGATCTACTCTGCCACACCATTTATCTTTCTAAAACCATCATCCGAATATAGCCTGATACATATTTTTTGCTTACAACAGCGTTTTTTTGAATTTTTCGGATTTCTGATTCTTGAACAAGTTTGGCTTCAAAAAATCCCATTATCGCATCAGTAATATTTGAGATTAATTTGAATCTTGATGGTCTTGCCTGAAAAATAACAACCATTTTGCCACCTTTTTTAAGGAATTTAAGGTATTTTTTAACTATTTCACTTGGTTTTTTAAAGTGAGAAAAAGTCCAGGTAGCATAAATTAAATCAAACTTCTTTTTTGGTTCAAGTTTGAAAAGGTCAGCTATCATAAATTTTGTTTTTTTATCTTCAGTAGCTTTTTCTTTTGCTCTGGAAAGCATATCCGGGCTTAAATCAATACCTGTATATGAATTCACTTTAAGTTTGAGTTTTTTTGTTCGTGCATAATTCACTCCGGTCCCGCATGCAACATCCAAAATATCCAAACTTTTTTTCATGTTTTTTTTAAGATAATCATGCAGATCTTTTTCAGCTCCATTTGCTAAAAAATAATTCCAGGGTGATAAGAAAGAATCATAAAACCATGCCCAGTTTTTATAAAGCACTCTTACTTTCTGCTTTTTATTAAGCTGAGAATAGTCATACATTAGTTTGCCTGCTACTAATCCGACCCCAAGTCCTAATCCAATTTTTAGTAATGATTTATTATTCATAATATTAATCTACCCTGCCCATCCCAAATTCACAAATAAGGCAGTATAGTAAATTAGGCCTGCTCCAAAAAGAATATATAAAATGTGATTTAAGTATTTATATCTGTCTCCAAAAAAGCTAAGAATTATAAAAGCCGGAAATATAACAAGCACAAAACGATTCATACTTATCCAGGTGTTTTGCATAACTGGAATTAAAAGTAAAATAATGCTCCATATAATGTAGCTTGGCCTTAGTTTTTTAATCATCAAAATAATCAAAATAACTGCAAAAACCACACAAATAAATTCAATTTTTTCTATAGAATTAAGTGCACTATTAAAGGCTTCCTGGAATCTCCAAAAGACATTTACCACAATTTTTCTGCCCCAATTTACCTGCTGATGAAGAAATAACAGAGGGTCTCCAAATTGAGCCCAAAGATAAACCATGTATGACACTATTGCGAATCCGGGTGAACCAACTGCTAAAATTGGCCATCTTATTTTGAATCTAAATTGCATAAAGTATTCGTATAAAAGAGGGAACACCAGAAAGGCTCCTAGATTTCGCGTTAGACCAGCAGCAAATCCAAGAAATAACACAGCCCACCAATTCTTTTTGCGGGCAAAATAAATTGCACCAATTGTTGTCATTAAAAATAATGATTCTGAATAAACTGCTCCTAAAAATACAGCAGTAGGGAAAAGTAAAAGTAATATAAAGCTGTTCCTGGCAATTTTTTCTGAAAAATCCAGCTTAACTAATTTAATTAACCAATATCCTGCCATCACTATCGCAGCTCCAGAAACAATTAAACCAGAAATAACAGAATATTGAACAATCAATGAAACAAATCTTAAAAGCATTGGATACATAGGGAAAAAAGCAGTCAGGTTTGGCCCAATATATCCATTATAAGCAATATTTATATAATGTCCTCCATCCCAATTTGCCCAAACACTTAAAAAATTACCTTCGTTAAAAGGGTGAGGAAGTGAAACATAATCAAAACTTAAATTAGCAGCCCATCCAATAGCAAACAAAAGTATTCTCCAGATTAAAAATGCACAAATTACAAATCCTAAATCTGTTTTTAAAAATTTTATTACTTGCACTTTTGCTTTCATGGAATTATTTTATCATCTGACTTATTATAGAAGTATGAAATTATTTATCAAATATTCAATTGTTGGTGCATCCGGAACTATAGTTGATTTAACTATATTATATTTATTGGTTGAATATGCCCATATCAATGTATTTATTGCTGCAACAATATCTTTTATTATTGCTGTATTTAACAATTTTACCTTAAATAAATTTTGGACATTTCAGGATAATTCCCAAAAATATACAAGACAGTTTTTAAAATTTTTCATGGTTTCATTAGTCGGACTTCTGTTGACACTTTCATTTATGTACTTTTTTATTAGTGTTGTGGGAATCTGGTACATGCTCGCGAAGATATTCACAACGTTTATTGTTCTGATTTGGAATTTTACAGTAAATAAATACTGGACATTCAAATTGCCTGTTCAACGCGAAATTTGGTAAAACTACTTTATTTCAATGGTTTTAATCATTTCCAGGATTTCTGATCGGGTTGTTTCATAAATATAATGAGCAACAACATAATAGATTTCTCCACTGCCGCTTTCTGGGCTGATTTTAAATATAAACATACCTTCAGTGTCTCCATAATAAGGATCGTCATCAACATACTCGTAGTATTCAGTAAGTTTTTCAACCTTTCCTTCTTTAACTTTAATATCCACAATCTGCCCTTCCATTCCCTCAAAGAGCATTTCCCAATCCATATCAAATTCAGTCATAAATTCCTCAAAAACTGATTCAGGAACAAATCCTATTCCGTCTTCATCCTCATTCATATATACAACGAAATCCATTCCTAAATCATCTGTGCTTTCTAGTTGGTATGATTTTGGATGAGTGAAAGCTATGTTATCAATTGTGCTTGTTGTAGGCACAGAAAGCCCATTAATATATGCTAGTGTTTTTTCGAGAATTTCAAAAGCCTGTGCTCTTGTAACAATTTCTCCTGGATTATAAGTGTCTGAATCACTGTCAATTATTCCGTTTTCTTTTGCGAACCAGACATATTTAAAATACCATTCATCCTCAGGTACATCAGTAAATGGCCTGGCATCATAATCCCACTGCCCAGGCATTTGTAAGCCGTATGAATTAAAAATCATTGATAAAATTTCAACATTATTTATATTGTTTTCAGGTCCAAAAGTGCCATCCGGATATCCAACAATCCATCCTTCTGTTTCTGCATAACAAACATAACCTATATACCAGTCACTCAAAATCTGAACATCTTCAAAACACCTGTTGTAATCAAGTGGATGAGGGTAAAGACTCATTCCTTCTACAATAATTTTCATAAGTTCAGCACGTACAATGTATTGATCTGGTTTAACAGTGCCATCGGGATATCCATCAACAATACCTGCTGCTACTAAATTCATAACTGTGTTGTAACTTGGATGATCAGGTGACAAGTCAGAAAAAGTTTGAGCATTTGCAGTAGCTGTACTTGAAATAATCAAAATCGAAAAAATTAACATCATGTTAATAAATGTTTTTTTCATTTTTTTATGGTTAGAGGTCGGCCATATAATAGTTTAAAAAGTTGGAAAGTCAAAATTAACGAGATGCAGCTATAAAAAAAATAAGCCCGGTAAGGCCAATTACCGCAAGCATACCCATTACCAAAAATATAACTAAAATACGTCTGTTTTGAGATAATTTATTTTTCTTCTTTTTGCTGCCTATTATTAAAGGAATAAAAATCGCAAACCAAACCGGGATAAAAGGTAATAACACAGTTGCATCATCTTCAATGCTTTCAATTGGATTCCCGCCTGAATAGCTCATATATGCAACAATCCCCCCTATCAATAATAAAACTGCTACCCCGATTGAAATCATCATAGTTCTTCTTAAGCTGTTATTTTGTTTAGGATTCATCCTTTGATGCTTTTCTAAATCTTCAATCGGACCTGAATATTTATGCGGATCGATTTCTTTCATATTTTATTGGGTTTTGCCAAGTATTGCTCTGCCGTTTACTGAAGCGATTCCTACTAATTCATCAAAATCATAATATCTGCATCCTTCCATTAACATTCGCATTTCTACCCATAAGTCACCATCAAGGAAAGGATGATAGAAATCAAACACATTATCTACTCCTAATCCCACTGTTAAGCCAGCTTCCAGCATTTCAGGTACATTTGCTATTGAATTGTGGACTGGTGCTTTAAATTGATCTAATTGTCGCATGCCTAGGGCGTTTCCTGGGCATACCACAACAGAAACACCGTTGTCTGCCATTCTTTTATAGATTTCAGTTCTATATGATTTCTCTTGAGCAGAAACTGAAATTACATGAACAGCTGTTACTTTGCCTTGATATCCATGTTTTTCAACATAATCTAATAGTTTTTCAGTATCTCTTTCATTTGGATTATTCTCCTGATCAATATGAACATGAAGCTTTTTGTCAAGATTTTTAGCAATACTAAACATTAAATCGTAGTTCTCATCATCATTTGGACGATCCCGGGAAGGTAGGCCTCCGGCAATATCTGCTTTTGCGGTGATTGCTTCATATAAATCACGAGCCTCTTTATCAATCATTCCCCCTAAAGGCTGAGTCATTGTTACAAAATCCACTCTACCTTTATATTCTTCTTTAACCTTATTAGCTGCATCAATATTTTTATGACCAACAGCATCATAAGCATCAATAAATGAAGCACACACTTTTACTCCTTGATTAGCCATAATATCAAGCCCAGTTCGAATTCTCTCTTCAACCTCTTCTTGGGTTGAGTTTCGCTTAATATCATCACTCATATGCCATTTTGCTTCCATATCCAGCATACTTTTATCAAGTTCTTCTTTAGTAATGTAAAAAGCTTTATCAAAGTGTGCATGACAGTTAACAAAGCCCCCTTTTGCCTTTACAGCCTCCAAAAACTGCGATTTCAAGTCCCATTTGTTCATAATTGTAAAAAATTAGTAATTTCAGCTGGATTTTACAATAAATTTACATATTTTACTATTTGACGAAAATAATGAATTATGGTAAAATATACGTAGTTTGATATAAAAATAAATAAAAAAATAACCAAAAACAAAATGAAAAAAGGTAACGCAACACCTAAAAGTCCCTTTTCTAAATTGAAAAAGTGGCATCCGCACATTAAAGCAAGTGTGGTTTTTTTAGGAGTCATAGTGGCTTCTGCATTATATATGACAACTTTTTCTGCACCTAGTGGTGAAGCTATTGATATTTGTCATGTAACTGGCTCATCATCTAATCCTTATACTTACTTATCAGTAAGTCCTACTGCTATAGATGGATTGGGAGGAAATGATCACAGTCAGCACCATGGGGATATTATCCCGGCACTTGATTTGGATGAAGATGGAGATATTGATGATGACGATTGTAATTTGTATGGGACCAATGAGATTCCGGTTGCAAATGATGATTCTGCAGTTACGGATCTTAATGTAGCTGTAGATATTGATGTAACGGCAAATGATACAGATGCTGACGGCACAATTGATACAACAACAGTGCAAATTACAGATTTACCTGGCGACGGAACAGTTTCGGTTGATCCTGTAACCGGAGTTGTAACTTATACTCCTGATACAGACTTTAGTGGTATTGATACATTCCAATACAGTGTTAGAGATAACCTTGGGGCTGTATCAAATCAGGCAACTGTTACAGTTTATATAGATATAAATGATCCTCCGGTAGCAAACGATGATAGTGCATCAACAGACGAAGACACCTCAGTTCTTATTGATGTGCCTGCAAATGATACAGATTCAGACGGAACTTTAGATTTAACAACAGTAGTTGTAACAGGCGGACCTTCAAATGGCTCAACTTCAGTAAATCCAACTACAGGAGTTGTGACTTATACACCTAATGCAGGTTATAATGGCTTAGATTCTTTTACTTACACAATTGATGATAATGATGCAGATACTTCGAATGAAGCAACAGTAACAATCACAATTAGTGATGTAAACGATCCTCCAACAGCAAATGATGACAGCGCAACAACAGACGAAGATACACCAGTAGGAATAAATGTACCTTCAAACGATTCAGATTCAGACGGAACTTTAGATTTAACTACAGTAGCTATTGTTGCTCATCCATCTGATGGATCGGTTTCAGTTAATCCAACAACAGGTGAAGTAACTTATACTCCTGATTTAAATTTTAATGGCAGCGACAGTTTTACATACACAATTGATGATGATGACGGTGCAACTTCAAATATTGCAACAGTAACCGTTACAGTAAATGATGTAAATGACCCTCCGGTTGCAAATGATGATTTTGCAACTGTGGATGAAGATGATTCAGTGGTAATTGATGTACCTGCAAATGATGATGATATAGATGGAACTTTAGATCTATCATCTGTTACTGTAACAGGTGGTCCAACAAATGGATCAACTTCAGTTAATCCAAGTACAGGAGGCGTTACTTATACTCCTGATGCAGAATATTGCGGGAGTGATGAATTCACATATACAATCGATGATAATGACTCGGCAACTTCTAACGAAGCAACAGTTTATGTAACAGTAACCTGTGTTAATGATGATCCAGTAGCAAATGATGACAGTGCAACTACAGATGAAGACACACCTGTTCTTATTAATGTGCCTTCAAATGATACAGATTCAGACGGAACTTTAAATTTAACTTCAGTGATTATTGTTGATCTGCCTTCTAATGGCAGCGTTTCAGTTAATCCAACAACTGGAGTAGCAACATATACACCGGATTTAAATTACAATGGCAGCGACAGTTTTACATACACAATTGATGATAATGATGGGGGAACTTCAAATGTTGCAACAGTAACAATCACAATAAATGATGTAAATGACCCTCCTGTTGCAAATAATGATACTGCGACTACAAACGAAGATACAGCGGTTGGAATTGTTGTAAAAGCTAATGATACAGATGTAGATGGAATTCTTGATCCAACAACTGTAACAATAGTTGATTATCCAACTGATGGCGGTGTTTCAGTAAATCCAACTACAGGAGTTGTAACATATACACCTGATGCCGATTACAATGGCAGCGACAGTTTTACATATACAATTGATGATAATGACGGAGCAACTTCAAATGTTGCAACAGTAACAATCACAATAAATGATGTTAATGATCCTCCTGTGGCAAATGATGATACTGCAAGTACAAATGAGGATGTTGCGGTTGATATTGATGTACCTGCAAATGATACAGATATTGATGGGACAGTTGATCTAACAACAGTAACCATCGTAGACCATCCAACTGATGGCGGTGTTTCAGTTAATCCAACAACTGGAGTAGTAACATATACACCTGATTTAAATTACAATGGCAGCGACAGTTTTACATATACAATTGATGATGATGACGGGGCTACTTCAAACACAGCAACAGTAACAATTAATATTGGTGCTGTAGTTGATCCTCCAACTGCAAATGATGACAGTGCAACAACAAACGAAGACACACCTGTTGACATTGATGTACCTGCAAATGATACAGACCCTGATGGAACAATTGATGATGCAACTGTGGCAATTGTAGATTTACCATCAGACGGTGGTGTATCAGTTAATCCAACAACAGGTGTTGTAACTTATACTCCTGATTTAAATTACAATGGCAGTGACAGCTTTACATATACAGTCAATGATAATGATGGAAATATTTCAAATGTTGCAACTGTAACAATCACAATAAATGACGTAAATGATCCTCCGGTTGCAAATAATGACAGTGATTCAACTGACGAAGACACACCAGTTATAGTTGATGTTCCAGCGAATGATACAGATGTTGATGGAACAGTTGATCTAACAACTGTAGCTATTGTTGATGATCCTGCTCATGGATCTGTTTCAGTTAATCCAACTACTGGAGCAGTAACATATACACCAGACTTAAATTATAATGGTTCAGATATATTTACTTATACAATTGATGATGATGACTCGGCTACTTCAAATACAGCAACAGTAACTATTACAATTAATGATGTAAATGATCCTCCAATTGCAAATGACGACAGCGAAACAACAGATGAAGACACACCTGTTGGAATTGATGTTCCAGCGAATGATACAGATATAGACGGAACAGTTGATCCAACAACTGTAGCAATTGCTACTCCTCCTTCAAATGGCGGTGTTTCAGTTAATCCAACAACAGGTGAAATTACTTATACACCTGATTTAAATTACAATGGCGGTGACAGCTTCACTTATACAATTGATGATGATGACGGAGCTACTTCAAATGCAGCAACAGTAACTATTACAATTAATGATGTAAATGATCCTCCAATTGCAAATAATGACAGTGGAACAACTGATGAAGATGATCCTGTTATTATAAATGTTCCTTCTAATGATACAGATATAGATGGATTTGTTGATTTAACAACAGTAGCAATAGTGGATGATCCAACTCACGGTACTGTTGAGGTTAATCCAGCTACTGGAGCAGTAACTTATACACCAGATGCTGATTATAATGGTTCAGATTTATTCACATATACAATTGATGATGATGACGGAGCTACATCAAACACAGCAACTGTAAATATTACAATTAATGACGTGAATGATCCTCCAATTGCAAATGATGACACTGCTTCAACTGATGAAGATGTTCCAGTTGGAATTGATGTTAAAGTTAATGATACAGATATCGATGGAACAGTTGATCAGACAACTGTACAAATTATAGATGATCCAGCGCATGGCTTGGTATCAGTGAATCCTGGGAATGGAGTTGTAACATATACTCCAGACGAGAATTATAATGGCTCAGACAGCTTTACATACACAATTCAGGATGATGACGGAGCTACGTCAAACACAGCAACTGTAACAATTAATATAGGGCCTGTGGTTGATCCTCCAACAGCAAATGATGACAGCGAAACAACAAACGAAGATACTCCTGTTGATATAAATGTGCCAGCTAATGATACAGATCCTGACGGTACAATTGACCCAACAACAGTATCAATTGAAACTCCTCCATCAGATGGTTTGGTTTCAGTTAATCCAACAACAGGTGTTGTAACATATACACCAGATGCAGATTTCTTTGGAAGCGATTCTTTTACATACAAAATACGGGATGATGAAGGTAATATCTCAAATGAAGCAACAGTAGATATTACAATAAATGATGTAAATGATCCTCCGATAGCAAATGATGATAGTGAAACAACAGATGAAGATGTGCCAGTTGATGTTGATGTAACTGCAAATGATACAGATGTAGACGGAACAGTTGATCCAACAACCGTAGTTATTGTTGATGATCCTGCTCATGGATCGCTTTATGTTGATCCAACTACCGGAGTTGTAACTTATACTCCTGATGCAAACTATAATGGTTCAGATTTATTCACTTATAAAGTTAATGATGATGACTCAGCAACTTCAAATACAGCAACTGTTACATTAACTGTTGATCCAATTAATGATCCTCCGGTTGCGGTAAATGATAATGCAACAACAGATGAAGACACTCCTGTTCCAATTAATGTACCTGGAAATGACACAGATATTGACGGTACACTTAACTTAACTACAGTAACTATTGTTATCCCTCCGGCAAATGGTGTTCCTGGTATTAATGCAAGTACTGGTGTGATTACTTATTCTCCGAATGCAGATTACCATGGCGGTGACAGCTTTACTTATACAATTGAAGATGATGATGCTGCTGTTTCAAACGAAGCAACAGTTTTCATAACAATAAATGATGTAAATGATCCTCCAATAGCAAATGATGATAGTGAAACAACAGATGAAGATGTGCCTGTTGATATTGATGTAACTGCAAATGACACAGATGTAGACGGAACAATTGATCCAACAACAGTAGTAATACTTGATGATGTTGATAATGGAAGCACATCAGTACATCCGGCAACAGGTGTTGTAACTTATACTCCTGATTCTGATTACAATGGTTCAGACAGCTTTACATACGAAGTAGATGATGATGACTCGGCAACTTCTAATACTGCAACTGTTTCAATAAGAGTAAATGATGTTAATGACCCTCCGGTAGCAAATAATGACAGCGCTACTACTCCGGCAGGTCAGGATGTAACTATCGATGTTCCAAATAATGATGAAGATCCTGATGGAACAATTGATCCAACTACAGTAACTATTGTTGATGAGCCACCAAATGGGACAGTATCAGTAGATCCACAAACAGGAGAAGTAACTTATACTCCTGATAGTGGTTTTGTAGGTAATGACAGCTTTACATATACAATTGAAGACAATGACGGAGCTGTTTCAGGCCTTGCTACAGTCTCTGTAGAGGTTCAGGGTGGTAGTCGTCCTCCAGGCGGCTCATCTTGCGGTAATAACAAGGTAGAAGCAAATGAAGAATGTGATGATGGAAACAGACAAGATGGTGATGGTTGTAATAAACATTGTAAACTTGAACCACCTCCAGGCGGACCTACGCCAGTACATCCAGGTCCACCTCAGGAAACATGTCTTGAATTTAATCCTTTAAGAGAAGTTCTTTATACAGATAATGAAGAAATCTGGACCAAGGATTATGTGGATTTCTTAAGTAGAATATACCTGACTGATAAAGATCAATTTATTATCAGTGGAAGCGGCTCATTTTATGGTAGTTCTGATGCAACAAACGATACAACTATCAGACCTCTTCAATTAACAAACAGATTTGAAACAGTAAAAATCGCACTTACTTCAGCTTGTATACCTATTTATACAAATGAACTAAGGCTTGAAGCAGGCGAATTACTAACCGCGAGACCTGATTTTCCTGAACTTCCTCGTAGAGTAACTGGTGCTCATCCGGATTATAAAAGAATAGACAAAGAGACATTGAATTTTATTACAAATGTATTCTATACAGCTTACGATAAGGGAATTATTGATGGTAGATTAGTGTTGGATAAATCATTAATGGTTGATTCAAGTAATGATGGAGAATGGCAGGCACAATGGGAAGATCAAATAACTCGTGCTGAAATACTAAAAGTATTCGTAAATGCATTTGATTATGACCCAAGAAACAGAATTATGTACACACCGGAAGAATTAGTTGGGTTTGCGGAGTTTCATGGTGA
Source organism: Patescibacteria group bacterium (assembly GCA_042577965.1). Lineage (GTDB taxonomy): Bacteria > Patescibacteriota > Gracilibacteria > UBA1369 > PNNO01 > JAUVDZ01. Next base: position 62,111 of record JBHPDK010000003.1, on the reverse strand, counting down.
AGAAGATGACGAGAACTTAACTCCTGAACAAATTCTGGAAGCAGCAATAGCAAAATGGGGAAGTTATTACTATGATGCTGATCCAAATGAATGGTATGCGCAATATATTCCAATGGTAGTAAAAAATAAGATTGTAGCTGATGTATGTATACCGGAAGAATTAGCTTTAGCTAATGGTTTTGATGATTATGCCCCAACAGAGGAAATGGCAATTAGAACAATGGCTGCGGGGTATTCATGTACTGAACTTGATGCTGAAATGTGTTTGCCAAGAGAAGTAGTTGAAGCATCTGATTTTGATGATTCAGAAATGAATGTAAGAGAGCTTGCAGCTGAATATGATTGTGAAAACTTAACTGATCTTGTTAGATTCAACTTCCCGCCAGCAAGATTTACATTTGCAGATAATCCAGCGGTAAGAGGTGAAGTATTCGCGCTTGATGCCCGAATGATCTGGCTAGTAGCTGCATCAGATTTTGTTAACAGGCATTCGAATACAATCATGAGAAACGATGCATTAATTGAACAATTACGAATTGATTTACAAGACAACGAAAGAGGCGAGTTCATATTCGCAATAGAAAGATTAGTTAGTTTACTAAAAGAAAAAGATGCAGCTGCTGCTGCGGCTGAGGTGGGCTCTTCATATTCCACGCAATAGGTTTTTAATTACCGAGTAATGTGCGATTACCGGGTAATCCTGGATTACCCGGTAATTTTAAAAAAAAGACACGCATTTGCGTGTTATATTTCCGCTCCGCTCGGCTTAAAGCCTCGCTGCGCTCTGGTGGTGGGTCATACAGGATTCGAACCTGTGACCTTCTCCTTAAAAGGGAGCCGCTCTACCAACTGAGCTAATGACCCATAAATTTGCTTCACTATTCTACGAATACTTAACTCTAAGTGCAAGTTAATTTTCTGTTTTTTCTGAAAAAAAGCTTATTCCTATAAAAGCCAGTGCCGGAAGCATGAACCAGACACTATATTGATCTATTAAAATTCTCGCTATATTTGATTGACTATAAATATCCTGAAACGCACTGCTTGTAACAATAGGGTCACCAACTATAAAAGAAGATCCAGATACAAAAATAAGTGCAATACTTACAATTAAACAGGCATTTAAAAATCCAAATAACATATTAATACCAACTTTTACACCAGGAGGCCCTGCTTTATTTACATCAACATTGTATGAGCCCCGAACTGACAACAGCACAATAATCACAATTAACATTAATATTTTCACTAGTACGGTCGCATCTTCCGGTGAATCTATATAAAAGAGTTTCATTAATTTCATAAAGTTGTCTGAAAGCGCTAAAGTTTTTCCAAATAAATTCCCGACAGCGTCTGCAAAAAGCGCTGCAACATAAGTGGCCAGAATAACTTTAATGTTATTATTTCTGCCGATAATTAAACTGTAGGCAACTATAAGGCCGAAAAATACAATAATAAATAAATCCCAGGATAGATTCACATTCATACTTTTAATTTAGATCAATACTTATAGTATAATATACTTAAAAATTTGGCAAGATTCGAATTTATAAAAATTTATCCAAATAGCCCTTTTTTGCCTTCTTTAATATCCAATTCAGCTTCATTAGCAAGCTGTGCATACAATTCTTTTTCTTTTTTTGAAAGCTTTGCAGGTACATCCAGAATAATTTTTAAATAATGATCACCTTTTTGTTCTGTGTTTAATCGCGGCATTCCATAACCCTTAATTTTAAATACTTTTCCACTTTGAGTGCCTGATGGAATTTTTAATTTAATTTTTTCATAAACAGTTGGGATTTCAATTTCATCACCCAAAACACCCTGAATTAAATGAATTTTTTGATCAGTATGAATATCATCACCGCTTCTTACAAATTCTCTATGCGGTTCAATATTAATATGTAGATATAAATCGCCATATCTCCCGCCTTTAACACCTGCTTCACCTTTGCCGCTTAAACGTATTGTTGAATCGTCATTAATTCCTGCTGGAATTTTAACTTTAACTTTTTCTTTTTTTCTTGTGCGCGTAGTGCCATGGCAAACAGAGCATTTCTTTTCAGGAGTTGTTCCTTCACCACGACAGGTATCACAAGTTCGTGAAGTAGCGATTTGGCCTAGTAAAGTTTGCCTTACTTCTTTTATTTCACCTGTTCCGCTGCAAACAGGGCAGGTAATAATTTTACTGCCTGGTTCTGCACCTTTTGCTTTACAGTGTTCGCATTTTTCAGCTTTTGTTATTTCAAGCTCCCTGTCTGTTCCTGTTACACTTTCTTCAAATTTAATTCTGATTTGAGCCTGAATATCTTCACCTCTAACAGGGCCTCCTCTACTTGTCCTGCTTCTTGCACCTCCTGCACTTCCACTAAAAAATGTTTCAAAAATATCAGCAAAGCCGCCTCCCATGTTAGAAAAATCAAATCCCTGAGCATTGAATCCTCCGAATCCCTGAGCTCCTCCTGGCCCTGCTGCCCCCTGTGTTTGCCCGAATTGATCATAAAACGACCTCTTTTTTCTATCAGAGAGAGTTTCGTACGCTTCATTTATTTCTTTGAATTTTGTTTCAGCAGCTTTATCTCCTTTATTTTTATCAGGATGATACTTTTGTGCTTTTTTTCGATATGCACGTTTTATATCCTGATCAGAGGCTCCTCTTTCAACTCCTAAAGTTTCATAAAAATTTTTTGGCATCAGAGACGAATGTTAATGAGTCTCTCGCAAGCGGATATTATAATCGCGAGCGTAAATAGATTTTGCTTGGGTATATTAATTATATATTGAAATAAAAGCAAATATTGGCTAAATTACTCGTGCAGTCAAAGGTCAAAAGTCAAAGGTTAATGGTCAATTGTCAGCTTGGCCCCATCGTCTAGCGGTTAGGACATCGCCCTCTCACGGCGGAAACAGGGGTTCGATTCCCCTTGGGGCTACCAGGAGCGCAGCATGCGAAGCGTGCCGAGCTAAATGGAATTACCCGGTAATTTTTTAAATTACACACCAATGCACTCTAAAAAAGCTAGCAAAAAGCTAGCAAAAATTAGAATGTACTATTTATCTATACTTCGCAAAACTTCGCAAACATCGGTGCGTATTTGAATCACGCGTCAAAGCTCCGGCCTGTCAATTCAATTTTCGAAACAAAATGCACTATTTGTAGTTTTTTTTAGTGAATTAGAACGAAGTGCAAAAAGCTTAATATAGAGACGATAAAGCCAAATTGCAGGAAAGAAAAGATTATTATGTGATAGCAAAAAAGGCGCTTAGAATAAAGAGAAAAGCGAATTTATAGCATTGACGAAGCACTTTCAATTGTTTAAAATCCATCTGAATATAGCGAAAAACCGGTAGTTTAATGAGTTCTCGTAAGAGGGCCTAATCTTATTGCGTGTCATAAACGTAAATACATACCTTATTATATATATTCGCTCATTGAAAATCAGGCAGAAAGAAAGTATAACAACAATCCGTTGTTTGCTGCTTTTAAAGCGGCTGGCAACATTAACATATACGTCTTATTTGGTTTAGACGTTAAATCAAACCGATTTTATTTTTTCAATTATTTTTTTAACTTTAGAAAGCCATGGATTTTTCTTTACGAACAATCCGTAAAAACATCGCAGCTTTCGCGGTACTTGCTATTATCGCCAGTTTTATGGTGGTAGGATCAGCAAGTGCTCAAGTAGCTGTAGATATTTACGGGGATGTCGACGGTACCGAATGGTACGCTGACGACGTTCAATGGGGACTCGATAGCGGGATCCTCGACGAGACACAAGCTTTTTTCAGAGGTGGTGACAACTCTACAAGAGCAGAATTCTTTAAGATGACTGCTGCAGGAGCTGGAATCCCAGAAGCTGCTTGTGACGAACTAACTTTCTTGGATCTGGATGCAGGTCACTGGGCATGTGGATGGATTACTGCGTTAGCAGAAGCTGGAATAGTTTCTGGTGACGGTCCAGGATCAGCTACACCAGGACACGTTCGTCCAAACGACAACATCCTTCGTGCAGAAGCAGGTAAGGTTGTAGTTGAAGGGTACGGACTACTTGGAACTTCTTTAGCTTCTGATGTATTCAATGATGTTGTAGCAGGAGTTTGGTATGACGAAACTTCTGGTATTGCATATGACAATTGTGTATTCCAAGGTGTAGGTGGAACTATGAACCTAGAACCAGGAAGAAACATTGTACGTGCTGAAGGTATTGCTGTAGTACACAGAGGTGCTGAACCAACTTCAGATTGTACAACTTACGTAGGACCTTCTGGTGCTTTAACAGTTTCAGTTGATGGTTCTACTCCAGCAAGCTCATTAATCCCAAGAAATGCAAGTGGTGTACTTTACACTGTTTGGGGATTTGAAGCTTCAAATGATGAACCAATCAATATCGAAGGACTAACTATTCATCGAACTGGATTAGGTGATCCACAAGATTTCGATGAAGTAAGACTTTATGTTGATGGTATGCAACAAGGTTCAAGGAAAAATATAAATAATGATTCAAACTCAGCTGATTTTGCTCTTGCTGGTACTCCTATTCAGGTTCCACCAGGTGCTAAACTTCTTGTAGGATCAGTTGGTGACATGGATGCGATGGAAAATTCTGAAAACGCTCTATGTATCAACGGACCTGAAGATGTAATTGCATATGGTGCAAATTCAGGTGAATTAGTAGATGTAGGTGGAAGCTTCGCTGCTTGCGGTGAATATATGTACACTTCTTCTGCTACTGTAGGTACAGTTACTTACACAACTACTGACTTTGGCGGTGATATTAATGTTGGTGATACTGACGTTGATATGACTCGTCTTAGAATTGAAGTAGATGGTGAAGATGGTATTTTACAATTTATTTCAATAAAGCAAACCGGAAGCGCTGACCCAGAAGACTTTGCTAGCCTACTATGGTATTACGAAAATGCTCCTATTGAAGGACTTGATTGTGATTGGGCAGATGATTACTGGGGATGTGACTTTACAGGTTCAGGTCTAAGTGTTGTTGACGGAGGTGTAATGAATTTAGACTTCAGAAATGACGTTGTAGGTGGTATTGGAAACACTGCTGCCTGGGATATTAAGAGAGACACTGATATCTTTATTCTCGGAGGTCAACACGGCTATGGTCTAAATGTTGAAGAAGATGGTGCTAGTATGCCACCAGATCCACGTGAAATCGTTGGTGGACGTCTTGCATTCTCAACATCAGTTGACAATCCAACTGTTGGTGATGTTGCTCCAAATGCACAAGACCACGACTTCTTAGGATTCAATGCTTCTACTGCAGGTGATGCTGTAGATGTTACTGAATATGATATGACTGTATTCTATGAAGGAAACGCACTTCTTCCTGGAGAAGTAGATGACCTTAAAGTATGGAGATGGGATACAGGTACTGAAGCATGGAAAATTGCTGCTTCTGCATTAGATCCGGCAAATGGAACATGTACTGCATGGCCAGTTCCTGCTTCTTGCGTACAGACTTATGAAGACATTATTACTCTTCCATCTACCGGAACAACTCCATTTATGGCTACTATGGATGTAGATACTAGTGCTCCTGATGGTGCAGAATACAGAGTAGGATTTGGTGACGCTGTTGTTGGTGTTACTGCTGAATACACTGTTGATGATGATCCGGTGCTTGCAGCAGATATCTCTGGATTACCTCTTGTAGGTAACTGGCAGACAGTTGCTCCACCACATTTAACAGTTGAAGTTTCTTCTGCTCCATGGGATCAAACAGTAGTTAGAAATCAACCAGAACTTGATTTAGTAGGATACGATCTTACTGCTACTACTGCTTCTGATCTTATTGTTAGAACAATACAACTAACATGTACTGACGAAACGGTTGTTCTTACTGGAACTTGTGATGATTTCTTCACAAATCTTGAACTATATCACAAAGACGGAGGAAGCTTATTCTTCCTTGATGATTCTGCATTCTCAGCTGGACTTGGTGTATTTAATAATGTGAATCTTAATACACTAAGCGGACAAACTGAAAAAGTATTAGCTCGTGCTAATGGAACTTCAAGTCCTGATGCTGGTGATGAAGTATCATTTGGAATAGCAACTAATTCAGATGTTGCTGCTGATGATGAATTTGGATTCGCATTACTTGCTACTGCTGTTCCATTAACTAACCAGATTGATGTTTGTCCAGCAGTATCTCAAGGTTGTCTATATGCTGATGGCGAAGCTCCATTAATGACATTTATGGCTAATGGTGCAATTGAAGTATCTATTGAAGATACATTAAATGACGAAATTATTCTTGATGGTACAGCTGGTGTACTTGTTGCTGAAATCACAATCCGTGAATTAACTGATGCTGAACCAATTGACATCAGAAAATTACGTCTAACTAATGATATTGATGCTACTGGATTGCTATGTGATGCTTCTGGAATATCTTCAGTTAACATTCCTTATCCGAATGCAGACGATGAATATTCTTTCTCACTTCAGTCATTAGCAAATGATGTAGAATTTGCATTTGATGATGCTGGAGACAGAAGAGTAAGAGTTCCAAGAGACGGAACAATCATTCTACCTGTAACTGTTGATACTAACAGTATCGGTGGTGGAGGTGCTATGTCTGGAGACTGTGTTAATCTGGGTGTAGAATTATTAGAAAATGCCTTGGCCCTTCCTGTTCTTCCTGATTACAATAATGACGATATTGATATTGAAGCAGTTGGTGCTTCATCTGGAATACTCCTAGGAGGAGGATATCTTGGTGATACTAATTATCCACTACCTCTTGCAGATGACTTCATCCTTGGTGGTGCAGGTTATGTAGCTGATGTATATGGTAGCGGTTCTGAAGTCTTCACTATCAGAAACAACAAACCAATGGTCACTACAAACTTCGAATTGTCTACTGGTCCAGATCTATATGGATTACTACAGAGTCCTCGTCTTAATCATCCAGTACTTGGATTTAATGTTTCTGTAGAAGGAACTGACTCAATGACAATGTATGACATTGAATTGCTTACAACAACAGGTGGAGGAGCTAATACTTGTGCACCTGCTGGAAGTTATGAATTATATCGTGAAGAAACCTGGTTAATTCCTGGTCCTGCATTAACTGTTCCGGTTGTTGATACATTCATGGCTGCAGATTTCACTAATAATGTTGGTCTGCAGGTATCTGGAGGTAATGATGACGACTTCCTTGTTACAGCTGATACTTCTGCATGTACATTCAATGCAACTTCTCCTGATATAATGTCAGTTTCTATTGCTGATAACGATGGATTGCCTCTCCCTGTTCCAACAGCATTCCTGTGGGATGATACTGATGCAACAGGAATACTTGATATTGGTGTAACTAATGATACTGGAGTATCTGATACAACTTTATTCTTCGGATAATAATTCGAAATTAAAGTTTAAAACAGATATTTATAAAAAGCCCCGCCGTAAGGCGGGGCTTTTGTTATATCAAAATAATTTTTAAATACGCTTTTTTATTAAAGTAAGGTAAGTAATAAAATCATTTGTTAGACTTCCATATTTTTCTTCATCAGTCATATCAATCAAGGCACCTGCATCATCCCCTAAAGGTCTTTTGATACTAAACATATAAACCCTGTAGGTTGCCTCCATTTGCTCTTTGAAAAATAAAAGCATTTGTTCATGATTCCACAATAAATATTCATCAGTCTGATCTGCTGGTTTTGGATATCCATTGCTAACTAACAGAACAACATCATTATATAAAGTAAGATCAATCAATTCATTAACAAACTGTTTATTCTTATTAAAACTTTGTTCTGCCTGTTCCTGAGTCCCGCCTTCATAATTATTCGGGCCAAGTCCTACAAAAATAAAATTCACATAACCATCCGATCTTTTATTTACTAAATCAGCAACTAATTCTTTTGAATCAAATGCTGAATCTACTTTATGAAAAATAAAAATATCCCCTGAGCTTTGCGTAGCATTTGCACGTTGTTCTTTTAAATTATCAAACCAACCATGATATTCAGGATCACCAATCAAATGAATGTAATACGGCAGTGTTTCATCAATGTCATTTAGATCAGTTGTTGGATCCTCAGGCCCGCCGCATCCAGCTAATAAAACCGATGCTGCAACTAAAAAAGCTAATAACTTTTTCATATTATTATTTGTTAAATTATTTAGGTGCTGATTATATACTAACTGGTACCTTCTTGCCAAGAGTTTAAATATTCAATCTGCTCCTTTGTGAGTTTATCGATTTTAACATCCATTACATCAAGTTGAAGCTGTGCTATCTCGTCGTCAATTTCTTCAGGCAGCTGAATAACTGCGGGATCAAGTTTGCCTTTATTCTTAACCAGATATTCGCATGCAAGTACCTGGCCGCAAAAGCTCATAGACATAACATCTGATGGATGCCCCTCAGCTGCTGAAAGGTTAATTAATCGGCCTTCTGCAAGAATATAAATATATTCAGGACCATCAACCTCAAACTTCTCCATAAACGGCCTTACCTGCTCTGTATTGCTTGCTGTTTCACGAATACCCTTTACATCAATTTCAATATCAAAATGCCCTGAATTCGCAAGTATAGCGCCCTTTTTCATTACTTTTACATGCTCAGGTCTGATTACATGCTTATTACCTGTTACAGTTATAAAAATGTCGCCAAGAGGCGCAGCGTCTTTCATTTCCATTACCCTGAATCCATCCATATGTGCCTGAAGCGCAGGGAATGCATCAACCTCAGTAACAATTACATTTGCACCCATGCCTTTTGCACGCATTGCACAACCTTTACCGCAGCTGCCGTAACCAGCAATAACAACAGTTTTGCCGCAAACTAACGTGTTTGTAGCTCTTAATATACCGTCCCATGTTGATTGCCCGGTTCCGTAGTAGTTGTCCATTAAATGCTTTGTATTGTTGTCGTTAACTGCAATAACAGGGTATTTTAAAGCGCCATCACGAACCATTGAATGGAGCCTGATAATTCCTGTTGTTGTTTCTTCGCATCCACCAATAATTTCATCCATCAAATCAGTTCGTTTTGTATGGATTTCTGTAACAAGGTCGCATCCATCATCAATTGTAATATGAGGCTTTAAGTCTAAAACGCTATTAAGGCAATCATAATATTCTTCTGATGTCTGGCCTTTTTTGCCATATGCTTTAATGTTTTCGCTTCGAAGAGCCTCTGCTACATCGTCCTGAGTTGATAAAGGATTGCAGCCAGCAACTGCTACCTCAGCGCCTCCTGCCTGCAAAGTTTTAACTAAAGCTGCAGTTTCTTTTGTTATATGCAAAGCCATTCCGATTCGCACACCTTCCAAAGGCCGCTCTTTTTCAAATCTTTCGCGGATTTTTAAAAGTGCACCCATGTTGCTTTCAGCCAAAGCCATATTGTTTTGACCCTGTTTAATTAATTCTTCATTAGTCATTTTTTAAATACGTTAGTTTTATTGGTTTTTTCCCAGGTAAAGTCATCAAGTTCACGGCCAAAATGACCATAACAAGCAGTTTTTTGGTAAATCGGCCTGAGTAAATTGAGGTAAGTAATTATTCCGGCAGGGCTTAAATCAAAATTATCAAGAATCATTTTTTCAATTTTACGGTCACTTACTTTTCCTGTTCCATAAGTTTTAACTTCTATTGATAACGGATGAGTTACTCCAATCGCATAAGAAAGCTGAATTTCGCATTTTTGCGCAATCCCGCTTGCAACAACGTTTTTAGCAATATAACGCGCCATGTATGTTGCACTTCTATCAACCTTAGTTGGATCCTTTCCGCTAAAACATCCGCCGCCATGAGCAGCTGAGCCACCATATGTATCAACAATTATCTTTCTGCCTGTGAGTCCTGTGTCACCCATTGGCCCTCCAATTGTAAAAATACCAGTTGGATTAATATGGTATTTCGTATTTTTATCAACAAGTCCGTCACAAATCGGCTTAACAACATGCTTTTTAATATCGCGTGCTATTTCAGGCTGTTTAACTTTTGGATTATGCTGAGCTGAAACAACAACCTGATCAACTCTCTTAATCTTCCCATCCGAATATTCAACTGTTACCTGAGTTTTTCCATCCGGCCTTAAATAAGGCATGATTTTCTTCTTCCGAACTTCTTCAAGCCGCATTGCCAGCTTATGAGCAAGACTAATTGGAAGCGGCATTAGCTCAGGAGTTTCATCACAGGCATATCCAATCATAATTCCCTGATCACCTGCACCCAGATTTTTATCAATAACATGCTTTTTATTTACACCAACAGCAATATCCTTACTTTGTTCATGGATCGAACTGATTACTGAGCATGTTTCATTGTCAAATCCGAATTTTGCCCTTGTATAACCAATATCCTTAACCACCTTTCGTGCAATTTCAGGAATTTCCACATAACAATCAGTAGTAATTTCACCTGCAACAAAAACAAGGCCTGTTGTAACGAGTGTTTCGCATGCAACACGTCCATAAGGATCCTGTTCCAGAATCGCATCTAAAATTGCATCTGAAACTTGATCAGCTATTTTGTCAGGATGGCCACTGGTAACGGATTCTGATGTAAAATAATGTTTACTCATGCACCGATATTAACAAAATGGATTGGATAAATCCAGAGGTGCTTCAGAGGTGCTATATACAAATTTATATAAAAATTATAGCAAATTGTATAGGGAGCTTTTAAACGAGGGCGCTACCTCACTTCCTGCATTTATGTTAAAATTGAGCCATGGTAATCCAGCTTCCAGAAATTTCAATAATTATTGTCGGGTATAAAGCAAAAAAATACCTGGATGCCTGTTTGAAATCCATTCAGCATCAGACAATTTATAATTCAGCAAATATTGAAGTGATTTTTATTGATAATGCTTCGTTTGACGGCAGTATTGCCCATATTCAAAGAAATTATAAATGGGTGAGCACAGTGCGCAATATGAAGAATATTGGTTTTGGGCCAGCTTTAAATCAGGGCATTAAATGTTGTAGCGGCGAATATGTTCTTTTAATGAATCCTGATGTGATTTTAGAAAAAGATTACCTTGAACAGGCAGTTAAAAAAATGCAGCACGACAGGCATATTGCAGCAATGATGGGTAAAGTTTATCAATATGATTTTAATACATCAGGTAAAACACCTTATTTTGATACAGTTGGTGTTCACGCTTATATTGATCGCGAAATTTTAAGTGCAAGGGGAGCCCGTGATGAAGGTCAGTTTGAGGATCCTCAGGAAATTTTTAGTATTCGGAATATTTGCGGATTTTATCGAAAAAGTGCACTCGAAGATGCAAGAATAATGGGGGATTATTTTGATGAAAACTTCTTTTTATATTTAGAGGATGTTGATTTATGCTGGCGTTTGCATTTATTTGGTTGGAAGGTTTTTTTTCAGCCTTCAATGGTTAGCTATCATTTTAGGGACACTAGAAAAAAAGCAACTATTGAAAAAAGCAAAGCAATTGAAAAGAGGCAATTTATAATAAATGAACGCTTAATGCTATTGAAAAATGAATTTGTCGGCACTATGATTCGTGATTTCTGGTCTCTTTCAAAAAAAAGACTCACAAAAAGTTTTTTAAAACTCCACTGGCTTAAAGGCTGGTTTAAATATTTAAAAATGCTGCCTCAAACATTGAAATCACGTAAAATAATAATGAAACGTAAACGAGTTACGCGTTTTGATATGCGCAAGTGGTTTATTTACAAATCAAAACATTTAGAAAAATATGCAAAGCTTCCTCCGACTTATTGATCAAAAAAAACCGTCCTTAATTATACTTCTTATTTCAGATTTAATATTTTTTCTGATTAGTTTTGTATGTGCTTATTATTTAAGAAACGCCTATAGTGAGCCAATTCAGCCGATTTTAATTTATATGAAAGCTCTGCCTGTGGCATTCTTGATTTTGGTAATTGTTTTTTATTTTTCCGGACTTTATGAACAGAAAATCCGGGTTGAAAGTACAAGTGAAATCTTTGCAGTAATAAAAGGTATTTTAATGACAGCAATTTTATTAATGGCTGGTTCATTTTTATATAAATATGATTATTCCCGTGGATTTGTTTTAATTTTTATTGGATCAAGTGCAGTGTTTTTAAATTTGGGTCGATATTTTATACGGGTTTATCAAAAATTTTTAATTAAAAAAGGCCGCGGAATTAGTAAAATTTTAATTATTGGTGCTGGTAAGCCGGGTCGCAAATTAGCGCAGCAGATAGAGAAATTTAAGGATTTCGGATATCAGATTGTTGGATTTGTTGATGATAATGTGCGCAAGAATCGGGTAAAGTTACTCGGTAAGTTAGAGAAACTCGCACAAATTATTAAAAAACACAAAATCGATATTGTTTATGTTTCTGACCCAATGATGCCGCATGAAAAAATGCTCGAACTTATGACAGAGTGCGGAAATTTGAATGTTAAATTTAAACTTGTTTCATCTTTATACGAAATTTTAGTTGGGAATATTAATATAAGTGAACTTGAAGGGATTCCTTCAATTGATGTTAAGCCGCGAAAGCCAAATATTTTATACCGCTTAACCAAAAGGTTTATTGATATTTTTGCTTCTTTGATAATGATTGTTTTATTATCGCCTGTTTGGCTTTTAATTGTAATTTTGATTCGTCTGGATTCAAAAGGTAAGGCTCATTTTATTCACAAAAGGGTTGGGCTTGAAGGCCGCGAATTTAAATTATATAAGTTCAGAACCATGAAAACCGCAGTGGGTTCGTATGAGGTTGCTCCATTTAAACCCGGAGATAAAAGAATTACACGAATTGGGCGGTTTTTAAGAAAAACAAGTTTGGATGAGCTTCCTCAATTATTAAATGTATTAAAAGATGAGATGTCTTTAGTTGGCCCGCGCCCGGAAATGCCGTTTATTGTTAAAAAATATTCAAAATGGCAACGAAAAAGATTAGAGGTTAAACCAGGTTTAACCGGGCTTTGGCAAATTTTAGGTAGAAAAGATCTGCCACTTCATGAGAATATGGAATATGACTTTTATTATATTCAAAACCAGTCCCTGCTTCTTGATTTAGTAATATTAATTAAGACTGTGTGGGCTGTAATAACCGGAAAAGGTGCATTTTAATTCAAATAATTTATGAAAAAATATTTAGATAAAGGTATTGAATGGTTAATTTATATTTCAGTAATATTAGTACCACTTTTATTTTTGCCGCAGGTTAATTCAGTTTTTACAACGCCTAAGCTTTACCTGTTTAGAGTAATAACTTTAGTGATAATTTTGCTTTGGGGCATGCGCTGTTTATTTGATGAAAAGTTAAAAATTCGATTCGCAAAAATTTTTTGGTTAGTAATTGCTTATGCAGGTGTTTCAATAGTTAATACTTTTGTTACAGTTAATGTTTATACAAGTTTATTTGGAACTTACGGCAGATTTATCGGGATTTTTACAGTAATTAACCTTTTATTCTGGATATACATAGTTTTTAGTTTTTTAAATTCAAAAGAAAAAATTAAAAATTTAATGTGGGTATCGGTTTTTACATCTTTTTTAATAGCTATATATGGCCTGCTTCAATATTTTAATTTATTTGTGAATGTTATTCCATGGTCAATGAATCCAATGGATAGGGTATTTAGTACAATCGGCCACAGCAATCACACAGCAGCATATTTGGGTATGAATTTAATGCTTCTTTTGAGCCTGATATTTAATGAAAAAAAGAGCACATTTAAAACCGTACTTTGGATTGGCTTAATTCTACTTGGTTTAACTTTAATTTTAACTGCAAGTCGTGGAGGTGTATTTGCTGTTTTGGTAGCAGGTGTATTTTGGCTTATCTTTATTCTTAAAAAGAAAAAGCTATCTAAAAAAACATTCAAATATACAATCGCAGGTTTAATTTTAGCTGCAATTTTAGGCATTTTATTAAGCGGCCCAATAAGCAAAATAGGCGTAGTTGAAAGAACAACTTCTACAATAACTTTTGTTTTGCAAGGCAACGTGCCTGACAGAGTAAGCTGGTGGTTCAGCAGTTTTGAAATGATAAAAGATAAACCATTATTAGGTCACGGGCTTTCATCATATAAAGATATCTATAATAAATATCGCAGAACCGACTACAGAGTGCCTGATGATGCACAGGATCAAATTACGCCTGAAACAGCTCATAATGATTATCTGAATATTTTCGCAACACAGGGTCTTATTGGATTTTTAATTTATGCTGCAATGATCGTGATGTTGTTTGTGTACACACTTCGATATATGAAAAAGGCTGATGATAAAGACCGTATTTATGTATTTGGATTATTAACAGCACTTTTGGTTTATTTGATTCAGGTCTCGATTAGTTTTGGAACAGTAACAACATTATTTATTTTTTATACTTTGATTGGAGCTTTAATTTCATATGCTGAAATTGATAAAAAAGAAATTCAGATTAAAAATAATATAATTTTAAAATTTATTATATTACTTACAGCAGTTGCTTTGTTTATTGTTTTTGGATACTACTCATTAAATTCTCTTCGCGCTGAATATCATTTTAAGCAGGCAAGTGCATATGCTGCAAAAGGGGATTTAGAGCAGACAATTGAGCATTTTGAAAACTCACAGGAGTTAATGCCGCATATGGCAAAGTATTATGAAGGGCACGGAGACTTCCTTTTTGAATTAGGAATAAGAATGCCAGATGAAGCGCAAAGTACTTATTTAATAGATGCAGCCTATAATTATGAATTATCAAAACTTCTAAATTCAAATTATCCAAATGTGTTAGCAAATATAGGATTGGTAAATTCACGCTTAGCAGATTTAAATCAAGAAAATAAAGAAAAATATACTGAATACTCAGCTAAAGCTAAAGAATTTATTTTACATGCAAAAGACAATAGTAGAAATAATCCTTTATACATTTATAAAGCTGCTCAAATGTTTGAATTCTATGAAGAGTATCCTCAGGCTTTATCTTTTTATAAAGAAATATTAGAAATCAGAGATCCATATAAAGCTACCGCTGAGAAAATTGCAGAATTCGAGTCTTTAGTGCCTTAGGGCACTATCGTTTTTGCTGCCTTTTTGCTGTATATTTTTAAAGTCATGCATAAAGAGATTAAAAATTTCGCACTCAAACTTGGCTTCGATCTTGTTCGAATAATTCCGGCTAAGCCTCTCGCGACTGAAGCAAAGCATTTAAAAGATTGGCTTCAGCAAGGCTTTGACGCTGATATGGAATATATGGAAAAAAATTCGCAGGCGCGGACTGATCCTCAAAAAATTCTACCTGGAGCTAAGTCAATAATTTGCCTAGGAATGAATTATTATCAAAAAGGCGCAGGCAACGCAGATTGTAAAGTTGCACGTTATGCTTTTGGAAAGGATTATCACAAAGTTTTTGAAAAAAAATTGAAAAAGATCCGGCAGTTTATTATTGAAAAATCGCAAGCAACCGCAACAAAACAGGATTTTAAATTATATTCTGATGCAGGCCCTGTATTGGAACGCGGATTTGCAGTTAAGGCAGGTCTTGGATTTATTGGAAAGAACACCACTTTAATAAACAAAGATTTTGGATCATGGATATTTTTGGCTGAGATTATTACTACTTTAAAGTTCGGACCTTTTAAAGTTTTACGAGACTTTCATGGCGAATGTGGCTCTTGCGAAAAGTGTATCAATGCTTGCCCAACAAAGGCATTGAACAAGCCTTACGAGCTTGATGCACGCAAATGCATTTCGTATCAAACAATTGAAAATAAAGGCGAACTAACAGTTGATATAAAAGATCGCGCTTTTGGATGCGATATCTGCCAGGAAGTGTGCCCACATAATTGCCGCGCAAAGCAAACTGAAATCCCTGAATTCACAAACCATATTGCTGGCCCATCTTTAAATCCTCAAGAAATCGCCAGTATGACCGAAGAAGAATTTAAGCGACGATTCGCTGGCTCACCACTCAAGCGTGCAGGATTAAAAGGGCTTAAAAGAAATATACAAAATATGTTATGATCTTAAGGTGAAATTAACAATTTTATCACATGAAACGCTCACTTGTTTATATTGGGAATATTTTAGCAATTATTATTGGTTTACTGGGCCTTGGGGCTCCATTAATTACACCTGGTTTTATTGCTATAGGGCTTGGAGGATTTTTGGATCCGGCTTTACTGCAGCCTTTATTTATCGGGCTGATTGTACTTGCTATTATTGGGCAGTTTTATAAAGCACGCGAAACACTTGGTTTTATGTCGCTCATTCTTGAATTTGTGATTGGAGTTGTTTCATTTATTTTTATTTTCCCTGTGAAGATTGAAATTGTTGGATATCTTGGACTTGCGGGAATTGTGTATATTATGGTTTGGCCTTTTCTTAGCAAGAAGTTAAATAAAAGGAAAGTTGTAAAAATTAAAGCTTAAAATGCATAAGTGCATTCTTTATAAAAAAAAGGAAGATAAAAAAGTGGAGTGTCAGGCATGCAACTGGTACTGCAATATTCCTGAAGGTCTTACTGGTATTTGTGGTGTAAGGCAAAATAAAGGCGGGGATTTATATTTGCTGGTTTATGGCAAGGCAATTGCAGCGCATTTGGACCCGATTGAAAAAAAACCATTATTCCATTTTTTACCAGGAACCGAAGTTTTTAGTATTGGCACAGTTGGATGCAATTTTAGATGCCTTTTTTGCCAGAATTGGGATATTTCACAGGTTCCACATTTGATTAAACAGGAGCAAACAGATCCTAAAAAACAGAATATAAAATTAGGAGAAATAACTGAAATGGGCCAGGATCTGCCACCTGAAAAAATTGTTGAATACTGTGTGGAAAATGATATTCCTTCAATTGCATACACTTACAATGAACCAGCTATCTTTTTTGAATATGCATACGACACTGCAAAGCTGGCTCATAAAAAAGGTATTAAAAATGTTTTTGTTTCTAATGGATTTGAGTCAAAAGAGGCACTCAAAAAAATCCACCCTTATCTCGATGCCATTAATATAGATTTAAAAGGATTCACCGATGAATTTTATACAAAAATTTGTAGCGGAAAGTTGCAGCCTGTTTTAGATAATATTAAAAGTGTTTATGAAATGGGAATTTGGCTTGAGGTTACAACACTGGTAATACCAGGCAAAAATGATTCTGAGCAGGAGCTCGCACAGATTGCTGAGTTTGTTGCCAGTGTTTCTGATGAAATCCCATGGCATGTAACAGCTTTTTATCCTCATTATAAAATGCAGGATATTGAGCCTACTCCTCCTGAAACTCTGGAGCGCGCATATAAAATTGGTAAAAAAGCAGGTTTAAAATATGTTTATACTGGTAATATTCCAGGTATGAAAGGTGAAAACACAAAC
The DNA here is from genome assembly GCA_042577965.1 of Patescibacteria group bacterium. Lineage (GTDB taxonomy): Bacteria > Patescibacteriota > Gracilibacteria > UBA1369 > PNNO01 > JAUVDZ01. The sequence continues at coordinate 44,796 of JBHPDK010000003.1, read as the reverse complement.
TGCCCTAAATGCGAAGAAGAAATTATTACCAGATGGGGCCTTGTAAGTGAAAAATGCGATGTTGATGAAAAAGGTAAATGTAAAAAATGTGGCCATAAAATCCCAGGAGTATGGAAAAAATAAGAAAACCAGCTGTAGCAGGGGCTTTTTATCCGGAAGATAAAGAGACTCTTTCAAATATGATAGAGGAATATTTAAAACTGAATGCGGTTTGTATTTGTAAAAGGCTCCCAAAAGCAATAATTGTGCCGCATGCAGGTTACGTTTATTCAGGAATTGTAGCAGCAGCAGGATATAACTGCCTTACAAAGCTTGATCAATCAAAAAAATGGAAAGTTTTATTACTCGGACCTTCACATTTTGTTCCTTTTAAAGGAGCAGCAGTGCCGGAATCTAATATTTGGGAAACCCCACTCGGAAATGTTCAAGTAAAAAAATTGCCTGTAAGCGATTTGATAGTTGAATATGAGGATCCGTTTGTTGAGGAGCATTCTCTTGAAGTTCAGGTGCCTTTTTTGCAAAAAGTTATAAAGGATTTCACTTTATATCCTTTATGTTTGGGTGAGATTAATACACGGGCTTTGGCAAATGAGCTGGAAGATTTCTCAAAGCAGGATGATGTGATTATTGTTGTTAGCTCTGATTTAAGCCATTTTTATACTTACGATGAAGCTATTAAACTGGATGAACAGGCAAATAAATACTTCCCGTCTGCTGATATTGAGCATGCACAAAATGTTGAAGCATGTGGTATAAAAGGTATTCTTACTTTGCTTCATTTAGTAAATAAATTAGGATTAAAAGGAAAAATGATTGATTATAAAAATTCAGGTGACACAGCTGGCGACAAAAGCCGGGTTGTTGGCTATGGATGTTATGCTTTTACCAAATAAAATATGGAAAAATCACAAAAATTTAAATTAAAGGAGCTTGCTCATAATACAATTGCAGCAGAACTCGACATTGAAGAATTAAAAGACTGGAGATTTCATGAATCGGAATTTAAAGAGAAGCGAGGTGTTTTTGTCACTTTGGAGATTGAAGGCAATTTACGCGGTTGCATTGGGAATATTGAACCTGTTTACCCTTTGTGGGAGGCGGTTCAGCGCAATGCACATGAGGCTGCATTTGGAGATCCCCGCTTTCCATCACTCACAGTTGATGAATTTGAAGATATAGATATTGAAATATCAGTGCTAACTTTGCCTGAAAAATCCACTGTGGATAAAATCCGCCCTGGAATGGATGGTGTTGTCATTCAACAGGGTGTCTACAAAGCAACTTATTTGCCTCAGGTATGGGAAGATATCCCTGACAAAGAACAATTTTTGTCTAGCCTCTGTATGAAAGCAGGTTTAGGCCCGGATACGTGGAAAAATGAAGAAATAGAGGTGTTTACTTACCAAGTTGAGAAGTTTTAAGCAAATTTATCTTTCCCCTTATTCGCCACCCTTCCCAGCACAAATAATATATCTGAAAGTCTGTTTAAATATGGCAGTACAGGTTCGTATAAATATTGATGTTCGCTTAATTGTACGCATGTTCTTTCTGCGCGGCGGCAAACAGTTCTTGCCATGTGGATAGCGCAAGCTGCTTTTGTTCCTCCTGGGAGGAGAAATTTATGCAATTTTGGCAGCCCCTCGCTAAAATCATCGATCACAGCCTCTAATTCGCGCACTTTCGTTAAATCAAATTTTGGCAAAACATCGTGCGCATCTTTATTACATGTTGCCACATGAGAAGCCATTAAAAATAAATCCCGCTGAACCTTCTCTAAAACTTTTTTCACACCCCGCGCTCTATTAATCGCAATCGCAAACCCAATCGCACTGCTGAGCTCATCCAAATCTCCATAAGCACACACGCGAAGCGATGATTTGCTAACTTTCTCCCCATCGCATAAAGAAGTTTTGCCTTTATCTCCGGTTTTGGTGTATATTTTCATACCAAAATGCTAATATGTTCTTTGCCTAAAATAACTTTACTATGGATCAGGACAAAATCAAAGAATTCACAAAGCAATTTATTAAACATATTGGCGATGATCCTAATCGCGAAGGTCTTGAGGATACTCCTGATAGATTTGCAAAGGCCTGGGATAAGCTATATTCAGGCTACAATCAAAAGCCTGAGGATGTTCTGACTATTTTTGATGATGAAAAATATGACGAGATGATTGTGGTTAAGGATATCGAGTTTTATTCAACTTGCGAGCATCATTTGATTCCGTTTTTTGGCAAAGCTCATGTGGGATACATTCCAAATGGAAAAATAATCGGGCTTTCGAAAATTCCGCGAATTGTTGAAATTTATTCACGTCGTTTACAAAATCAGGAACGTTTAACTTCGCAAATAGCAAATGCTTTAAATGACGCACTTAGTCCAAAAGGTGTTGGTGTTATTTTAGAAGCTAAACATATGTGTATGATGGCCCGCGGAGTTGAAAAGCAAAATACTACAGTTACGACATCTTCTGTAAAAGGCATTTTTAAGTCTAATGATAAAACCCGCGCAGAATTTCTTAAACATTTAGAACGTTAATTTATGCTACCTCCTTCACTTCAAAAACTCATTGATGAACTTGCAAGGCTGCCTGGAATAGGCCCTAAAACAGCTCAAAGGCTCTCGGTTTTTCTTTTACGCAGCCCTCATCAGAGGATTCAACCTCTTGGAGAAGCATTATTGAATTTAAAAGAAGGGCTCGCTTTTTGTGAGAGTTGCTGGCATGTAACCGAGGAGTCGCCTTGTTCAATTTGCACAGATCCTTCGCGTGAAAATTCGAAAATTTGTGTGGTTGAAGAAGTTTTGGACGTAATTGCAATTGAAAAAACAGGTAAATATAAAGGTCTGTACCATGTTCTTCATGGTGTTCTTTCTCCTATTGACGGAATCACTGCTGATCAATTGAAAATTGCTGACCTTTTTACCCGGGTTGATCAAAATCCAGAAATAAAAGAACTTATTCTTGCAACAAATCCAAGCTTAGAAGGCGAAGCAACAGCACTTTACATTCAAAAACACTTTGCTGACCGCGATATTAAAATTACCAGAATCGCACGCGGCCTTCCTATCGGCTCAGACTTAGAATACGCTGATGCGGTAACACTTGGGAAAGCGCTTTTAAATCGAACTGACTACTAGATAAGGCAAGCAAAGCACTGCCACTTCCACATAAAATTACATGCTTTGCGCCATTTTGAGTTAACTTTGCTTTAATTTCCGCAAATCCGCTGTTTGCAAAATTTTCAAAATCATTATGCATGTCTTCTAATATCGATCCGGGATTGTCAGCTTCCATATTTTTTAAAATATTTTCAGTTTGCGCCTTGTTAGCCCCACATTTTGCTAAATCAACCTTCGCATACATTTTCTCAGTTGAATTCCGAAGCTGAGGAATAACTAAAATTTTATATTTTTTATTCCACTCAGGAAAAAGCGAAAGCTTAGTTAAAATTTTAATTTCTTCCCCATAATTTGTACCAAAAGCTGTTTCACCTTCAATAAAAAACGGTACATCCATACCAATTTTCTTGCCAATATCACGCATTTCATTTGGTGAGAGCTTCATAATTTCGCGTTCATTCAAAGCCTTAATTATCTCAGCCGCATCACTACTTCCTCCTCCAAGGCCTGCTCCAAGCGGAATATTTTTATCAACAATAATGTCATAATCATTTTTAAAAGTCCAAAACTCGTTAAGAGCCTTTATTGCATCAATAACAGTGTTATTTGCCGGATCAATAAGCTTTGCCTCTTCTCCTCTAAACCTCACATTAAATTTACCCTCACCTTTATCAACAGAAAAAATTATTTCATCCATTAAAGGGAGCTGCTCAAAAATTGTCTGAATCTGATGATATCCGGTTTTATCTTTACCCAGAATATCAAGCGCTATATTTACTTTTGCGAACGCATATTTAATCATGTTTTTTCAGTGAAACTATGCAGTAACATTGTAATCCTTTTCCTTTTCCAAACGAAGTTAAATTTTCACCAGAAGTGGCAGTGATTCCTATTCGTCTTTCCGGTATTTTGCATAAATGAGCCAGATTTGCTTTTAATTGTGGAGATATTAAGTCGATATTCGGACGTTTTCCTTCAAGCATGCATCCTATATTATTTATTTCAAATCCATGCTTCGAGACTTTTTTAAGAATTTTATATAAATATTTTCTACTATCTTTAATTTTTTGGACTTTGCACCATTTATCAGCAAATGCACCTAAGGATTTTTCACCGATTGCCTGTAATAAAGCTGTGCATAAAGCATGCAGCAGCACATCGCCATCAGAATTTGCTTTTAATTTATTTTCAGTTTTGAATTCCAGGCCCCCAAGCATCAAATTGCCATTATTAGCGAATTCATGGCTGTCCTGGCCAATTCCAACCAAATAATCCTGCGGAAAATCACCAAGAGCATGCCGCACAAACTCGTAATCTTTTTGAGTTGTTATTTTAATATTATGATCACTGGCCGGAACATGATAAACATGATAACCAGCAGCCTCAACAAGATTCGCTTCATCTGTCATATCAATATATTTTGTACCAACCTTTTTAAGAGAATCTTTAAGAATTTTATAAGTAAAAATTTGAGGAGTCTGAGCAAGCTTAAATTTATTTCGATCATGACTTTTGTGAATTTTTTGCTTTCCAGCCTCTTTTAATGTTTCTTTTACAGGATGAGTCAAAATGCAGACACCTTTAGCCTGAGCCTTTTTAATACCTGTTTCGATTTCTTTATGAGTAACTATAGGATTTGCTCCATTATGTACCAAAATAAGATCTTTAGATTTAGGATTCAGATATCTTGAAATATATTGAATGCCATTAAGAACACTTTCGCTGCGTGTTAAACCACCAGGAACAAATTTTATTTTTTTTGAATGACCAGAAAAGTACGTTTTAACCAATTTTTCAACAGGCTTCTTTAGTTTTCGGTTTATCACAAGCACAATTTGATCAATTTTTGGATGATCGTAAAAATTCGCAATTGTATAATATAAAAGCGGTTTTTTGTGGATAGGCATTAAAAGTTTTGGGATTTTAGCATCCATTCTTTTACTATCACCTGCTGCTGCTATAAGTACTATGTTCATGGTTTGTATTTTAGAAGATTGCCTCGCGGAGCGCAAATGCGCTCCGCGAGGACTATTGATCATCGTGGCTTTCACTCGGGTTGTCAGTGGTTTTTTCATCTTCAGGCACTTTTGCAGTTTTAATAAAAACATAGAGCGCTAAAAAAAAGAAGAAGATACTACCAGAGATAATATTTGAATAACTGTACTTGTCGTATTTTATTAATACGTGCAGGAATTGCATAAATAGTCCACCAATAATAACCAGGCCAGCAAAACCTGTATCCTTGAACCATGGCAGCATAATTACACCAATAATAATAAATACTGTACCGATTATTCCGAACCAATTATAGATGTCCATGAGTTCCCCCGAGCATGTAAAAGAGCAAAAGCCACGTAGTTGTCTTTTTGACGTTTATATTTATTAAACCCAAAAAAGTACGAGCCAAAGTCTATCTCATTCCGATTACAGATGCAAATCTTCCTGTGCCTTGTTTATTTATATCAGCTCTATGCGAAAAATATTTATTTTTATTGCAAACAGTACAAATTTGCGCGATTTTTATATTTTTTCGCTTAATTCCTTCATCCATACATTGTTTTTCTGTGGTTTTCCAAAAATCCACATGATTATTTTCATCAATAAACTCATGTAGTTCTTTAGGCAGTTCATTATATGGATCACTAAACTCAGCATGACACGGCCCAAGTGAAGGCGAAACCTCAACTTTGATATTTTTTGGCTCACATCCAAAATCCTCAATCATTTTATGTACAGTTTTTCCAACAATATTTTGTACTGAACCTTTCCATCCATTATGAACATTTGCAACAACCTCAGCTTTAGGGTCCCAAATCATAACTGCCTGACAATCCGCAACCTGAATCATAAGGAAAATCTCATTAACATCAGTGATCATAGCGTCATATCCATCAATTTCACCCTGAACCAATTCATCAACATACAAAAGTCGATCACTATGGACTTGATTCAAACTAACAAGTTGTCCCATTTCAATCCTAAGCTCTTCACAAATCCGACGCCGATTTTCAAGAACATCATCTTCGTTATCACCAATGCCAAAACGTACATTTAAAGAGTCATAAGGGGGATGGCTTGCGCCTCCTTCCCGAGTAAAAATTTGTTTAATAATTTCAGTTTTCATGCTTCATAATATAACATAAAAATATACTTGACAAAATCCTAAAATTAAGTATAATGAATTATGTTTTTGTCATCCTGTCGCGGTTCGACGCAACAGTGATGGCTTTCGTGCCACATCGCACAGGAGGTGCCGACTGAACTGATTAGAAACCTCAACCTCAAACTCCTCCCGAGGAGGTAAACCATGACCAGGTTTAAGAAGCGGTCGATGGCTTGGACCCCACCTAAATCATGTGGGGTCCTTTTTTTATGAAATATTATACTTGACAAAATTAACAAAATATGAAATAATAACATTCTGTCAACTCAACATAGGAGGTGCCATACCAAGCAAAACTGGTTTTAACCATTTTGACTCGGAGGCCCACAATGAGGTGGACGAATGAATGGGGGCAATAGCCCCTCTGAGCCCTGGACGAAAAACCAGGGCCTTTTTTATTGCATTATCTGCCTAATAGTAAAAGGTAATTCCAAAGCTAAATCAGTCGCGCTAAAGCAGTAATCTTTTTGTTTATATAAATAATCACCTGTAAAGCCAAGTAAGTAAGCTGCAAGCTTACATGCTTCATAAGGCGCAGCGCCCTGTGCAATCAAAGACGCAATCAAACCTGCTAAAACATCGCCACTTCCACCTACAGTTAAACCTGCATTACCGGTTTTATTTAAAGCCACATCTCCTTTTGGCGAAGCCACTACATCAGTTGGGCTTTTAAGTAAAATATTTATCTGCATTTCAGTTGCAATTGTACGAACAAATTTTATTAAATCTTCAATATCCTTTTTATCTTTAATGTCACGCATTGTTAAATTTTCGAATTCGTTTTTATGAGGGCACACCACAATTGGTTGGCTCAATGGCACTTCTTTTACCAGTTTCAAAACTTCAATTGCAGTTGAATCCAATACAGTTGGCACTTCAAGTGCTTCGATTAATTCTAAAATAGCGCGAACAGTTACTTCGCGATCGTACATGCCTGGCCCTATTAAAACACTGTCGCATTTTTTAGACATTTCCAGAATTTCAGCAACCCCCTGATGAGTTAAATACTGGCCAGGAAATTTCCGCACAATAAAATCAGGATACAAACTGCGGGTAACATCAAAATTCGATTCCGGCACATAAACATAAACCAAGTCAGCACCGCTATATAAAGCGCCAAGAGCACTAAGCAAAGGCGCGCCATAATATTCAATGCTTCCACCAACTATTAAAACTTTTCCGTTTTGGCCTTTATGAGAATCAGTGCCACGTGCAGGGAAAGCCTTTTTTATATGTTGTTTACGTAAAGTTGTGATTGATCCTGGGCCCATTTATCTTTGGATATTAGTGAATACTTCTATTCCTTTATAACGTGCTTTAGCACCTAATTGTTCCTCAATTCGCAGTAACTGATTATATTTGCAGATTCTGTCTGTCCGGCATAAAGAACCGGTTTTTAATTGGCCGGTTTCCATTGCAACTACAAAGTCAGAAATTGTTGTATCTTCAGTTTCCCCGCTTCTGTGTGATACAACCGCTGTCCAGTTTGCATCGTGTGCCATTTTTATAGCTTCGATTGTTTCTGTAATTGTGCCTATTTGATTAAGTTTTATGAGGATTGAATTCCCGATTTTCTTTTCAATTCCATCTTTTAATCTTTTAACGTTTGTAACTAAAAGGTCGTCTCCCATAATTTGGATTTTACTGCCGATTCGCTCATTAAGAAGAGTCCAACCGTCCCAGTCATCTTCGTCTAAGCCGTCTTCTACTGAAATTAATGGGAATTTGCCAACTAAATCTTCATAGTAATCAACAGCTTCTTCGCTTGTTAATTCTTTGCCATCAATCGAATATTTGCCAGTTTCTTTGTTGTAGAATTCTGAAGCAGCAGCATCAATCGCAAGCATTACTTCTTCGCCGGCCTTGTATCCTGCTTTTTCAATTGCTTTTAAAATATATTCAAATGCCGCAGCATTATTTGGAAGATTAGGAGCAAATCCACCTTCATCTCCAACACTTGTTGCTAATTTGTTTTCTTTTAAGATTTTTTTAAGATTGTGGAAGATTTCAGCTCCCATCCGCAGAGCTTCAGAAAATGAAGGCGCACCAACCGGCATTACCATAAATTCCTGAATATCTAAACCGCTGTCAGCGTGCTTTCCACCATTAATAATGTTCATCATTGGAACAGGCAATAAAGTTGCATCAGGGTTCAGATACTCGAATAAAGCACCCCCTTTTTCTTTTGCTGCTAGGTGTGCAACAGCCAGGCTAACACCTAAAATTGCATTTGCACCTAGTTTGCCTTTGTTTTCAGTTCCATCCAAATCAATTAACTTTTGATCGAGTCCTTTCTGATCAAAAATATCATGTCCAAGTGCTTCAGGTTTAATAACATCATTAACATTTGCAACTGCTTTTAATACACCTTTGCCCATGTATTTGGATTTGTCTCCATCACGAAGTTCAACTGCTTCATGAACTCCAGTTGAAGCCCCGCTTGGCACAATAGCGCGTGCCATATTGTTTTCGCAGTATGCTTCAACTTCAACAGTTGGATTCCCGCGGGAATCAAGCACCTGCCGCGCATGTAAATTTTTAAGTTTTGCCATAGTTTGAAAATTAAATTGCAATACCGGCCATAACTTAGCGCGAAATCAGCTAAACTTCAAGGAAACTTAAAGGCTTTTGCGTTTTAGTAAATTTTCGAGTACAATTTGCGTGCATTTTAACTGACACATTATGGAAATTACCTGGCATGGCGAAAGCACATTCACTATTAAAGGCAAGAAAACAACTGTTGTTGTTGATCCTATAGAAGACGGTAAGCATAAATTAAAAGAATTAAAAGCTGACACAGTTTTATTAACTGACGACTACCACGAAAAAGCTAAATTATTAAAAGGAGCAGAGGATTTAGATGTTATAAACTGGCCTGGAGAATACGAAGTTAAAGGAGCTGCAATTGTAGCAATCCCAGCTTACACAAAAGATAAAGAAGAAGGCGATACTGATAAAGGAAGAATTGTAATATTTAGTTTACTTGTTGATGATGTGAGGATTTGTCATTTAGGCGAACTTGGACAGGAACTTGATGAAGAAATCTTAGGAAAGATTGGAAATGTTGATATTTTGATGGTTCCAGCTGCAAGAAAAAAAGCATATACAGTAAAACAATTACATCAGGCAGTTGAAGAAATTGATCCGCGGGTTGTAATTCCAATGTATTATAAAGACGATGCTGAACTTGAACCTCTATTAAAAGAAATGGGAGTTACTGAACACGAAGTTCAGGATTCTTATGAAGTTGCCGATAAAAGTGCGTTGCCTGAAGACCGCACTGATTTTGTAGTTCTAAAAGCAGTATAAGTTTGAGGATTTTTACGAAATTTTGCGAGTCCCCATAGTTCAATGGATAGAACGAGGGCCTCCTAAGCTCTAGATGCAGGTTCGATTCCTGCTGGGGACACCATATTGACGAAGTCCGCAAAAGATGATATAATTAAGTGTGTTTGTTAACAAAAACCGAAATAAAAAATCATTTTTATAATTTGTACAATCGATGTTTTTTACATTATGGAAGGTTTATTTATGATAAACCTAAATGGTTTTTTGTGCCCAATGGCATAGTTTTTTCACCAAAAAAACTTGGTACATTAAATAAACAAAAGCTTGCGTTAGTTGAAAAGAAAATTAAACAATTAAGTTCTCCAATAGGAGCTGTTAAAGAAAATGATTTATCTAGTGTAATAAAATTTTTAGGAAGATATATAAATTTAAAAGATGAAAAGAATCTTAAAATTTTAGCAGGAAGTAGAATGTATGTATTAAGAGCTTTAGCTGTAAAGAATACGAAAGATTCAAATCTTATAGACAGAGTAGCAAATGATAAGAATCGGATGGTACAAATTGTTGTTATACAAAATAAGCATACCTCTAAAAAAACTCAAATAGCTTATGCACGTATAGGTTGTCAAGCTCACCTACTTGCTAAACTCTCTCATATTTGCGGGAAAGCAAAAGATATTATAGCAAAAAAAAGCAAAAAATTAGTCATTTTAGGTGATGTAATTAAAAGCAGAAAAACATGGGTATCTACTATAAGATACTTGTATAAAAAAAAATACGTAGGTATTTACTTACATTCATACTTTACTAGCGAATTTGCAAATACTCCATCTGATATTCTTAATGATTTGGCAAATCATAAAAACACCTTTATTAGTGATATATTGAAAATAGCTAAACATCCAAATACATTAGGGAAAACATTAGATTATATTAGTAGACTTATTGTAAAAGATTTTACTTCAAATAAAGATAATTGGTTCCGTCCTACAGAAATAAAAAGCAAAATAAATAGTATGAAAAAAGCTGTAGCTAAGCACAAAAATGTATTAAAAACTACTATAGTTCAACTTGGAATGGATGCATACGCTGAAGTTAGGGAAGTTGCAGCTGGTAGCCACAAAATGCCTTTTGATATGTTGCAGTCCTTAGTAAAAAATGATCCTTCTGCTAAAGTACGTGTTGCTGCAAAGAAATCTTTACGTATTTATCATGGGGGAGAAGCTTAGTTCTAACGTCGCCTACTGTGGTACACCAGATTTTGACAAATCCAACTTTTTCTATACAATATTTGTGGTCATAAAATGTTATACGCTTTCTATTCGAATGGTGTATTTCTACTGATCTTTGGAAGATTGGATATATATTTGTTCCCTTTGGGAAAAGGATTATTAAGAGTAATAGTTGTTTTTCCGGGGGGAACAAAGAAACCCTCTCGGGATCAACCCTGTCTGGCCCCAGAAATGGGGCGCCCTTTACATGGTAGGAGGTATCTACCAATGGATGTGAGAACGAGCCCCCGAACCCAGAAGCAGCCCAAGATGGCCACAATCCGCAGGAGCAGCCTGGCGCACTAGCACGCAAGAAGCACGCTAGAGCACTAGGCCAAGTCACGGATCGCGACTGATTCGATTCCCCGAGTGTACCACCAATCAACCAATCCCCGGGCCGCACAACATTCCTACCGCGGCCCGCTTTTCCAATGTCCTTCAGTTGCTATAATCTGCAAACAGTCAATTTATTGACAAATGTCCAATAAAAATGATAAATTTTTAAACCTTTCCTATTAATAATCCAAATAATATGCCTGAAACATTTGGAACGGGTATATCTGAAAGTCGACAAGCTAAACTTCTTGCTCATAGAATTATAAATGAACAGGAAATTGAATATGTTAGAAAGCCAAAAGAAGTACCTGCAATTCCTGAAGAGTATTTTGATGAAGATACTCCTAATAAATTTAAACAACTTGTTCGTGAAAAATTAATTTCTATTCTTGAAGCAAAAAAACCAGGACAAATGAATTTATTGGCATTTGAAAATAGAGAAGCTCATGCTGATGCAATTTTAAATGAGGATGTTCAGGAGCTTCAGGCTGTATTTGGTGAAGATGTATTTAGACTTGGGAAAAATCTGGAATGGTATGCACACCTTTGTAAAGGAGACGTACCTTCTAGATTAGTAAAAAGGTTTATGAAATATATTTATGAAGTTGGATTGGATGCAGCTAAATATCTGAATACCTTACTTAAAAATAAACAGTTTGCAGCTAATTTTAAAAAAGCTTTTGAAGAAGTAGCTCATTTAGGAGTTATTGATCCGGAAATCTGGAAAGAAATTGAAGATAATGAGCCGGATTTCTTTGTTCATGCACTTTGTTCTTATCTAGGGGTACATATTGGATTTCAGGGACTTCAGCATGATGAACTTGATAGACTTAAATATCCTGATTTGCAAAGAGTAAGAAAATTTATGCTTGCTGGGGAAGGTCAAGATGAAGAAGTTGAGGAGACCACGTGGGAAAAATGGATAAAAAAATGGATGCCTTCACAAACTGAAAGAAGAAGTCTTGATACAATGCAACCTGAAATATATATCACATTTGATAAAGGTTTATTCCCAGGTTTAAGCGGAAAGGAGCAAATGGAAGCACTTAAGGCCCTAAATGAAGCATTAGAAAAAAATGGTTTAACTCAAAATAAATTACAACCACTCGGTGCTGTACAAATATTTGATAAAGCTATGCGTACTTCAATTGCCAGAAATGAACAGGAGGCTAGAGAGATAGGAAGTCAGGTTGTTAGGTTAGCACTGGGCAAAGAAAACGATCTAACTTTTATTGAGGTTTCTTATACTAATCCTGATGATTATGGTGACAGGGAATTAAATTGGCATAAAGTAACTTCTGCAGATAATTCATCAAAAGCAGGTTTGGCAGTTGGATGGGTTTTTGATTTTGTGTAAAAAATTGTAATAGACAGGGCTTTCTACTCTTATAAATAATGATATTATATCCCTAATTTTCTTAAAATATGGCTCCAGAAAAACTTACAGGCACAAATACAGGTATTGAATGGGATTCTTATGAGCATAGAGATTCTGAATACGAAGAGATGAGAATACAGACAGTTGAATTAATTGATCCAATTGATTTACTTGCATTAGGTCATGAAAAAGCTTTATTAGACAAAAAGCTTTCACATGCAGAAATTAAAAAAAATGGACTGCCTCCATTTGTTAAAAATGTAATAAAAAAATTATTTGAAGATTCAAAAGCAAGAGATTATTTGTTTCCTGAGTGGGTGCAAACTGAGACTGATTTAGAGCAATTTATTAATGATTCAATTTATGGCGATGATGAAACCGCAAGAATTTTTTTAGACTTTGTTTTATTAGCTATTAGGTCAGGAATAAAAATGATGATGGCAGAAGAAGAATTATACTCAGATCATATAAGAGAAAAATTATCACCATTTATATCAGAATTATTTAAAAAATGGGAAAGAATTTTAAAAACACCAGTTGATGATTTAACTGAAAAAGAGATTAGGCAAAGAACCATATTACTTGAATCTGTTGCTGATAATGATGGTTTGCATCAAGAGATTTTCAATCATCTTAGTGAGGGAACTTCAATGAATATTTTTTGCTTTTTTTTAAGGAGACTTAAAATTGAATTTGCTGGAACTGAGGTTAGAAATATTATGAATGAAGTTCTGGATACTGAATTTACGCAGCAAAAAGCAAATTTTATGACTTCACTTTCTATAAAGAAAAAACCCAAAAGAGTAAGACAAGTAACAAGACAAGGAATGGGTGCGGTTTTAAGCCAACCAAGTCCTGAACCTGCTGAAGCAGCTGAATCACCAGAAGCTGCTGATGGTGCTGAAAGTGAAAGTGCTGCTGCTCATGTATCAACAGACTTCGAAGAAGACTACACTCCATTGCCAATCCCAAGATCTAAATGGAGTATCGGTGGTCATGCAATTCCTGAGCCTGCAAAAGTAACACAGCCTCTTCAGGAAGATGGAGATTCTGATTTTGCTGACGGTGAAGAGGAGATAACACAAGTTGATCATTTTAGTATACCTGTAACACTAGAAAAGCTTAAACCAAAACCTAAGCCAAAACCAGCTGATGATGAAGGCAGTGGAGAAGTGACCTTGGTAGATTCTAAACATATTCCTGATCCACCAAAATTAAAAAAAACCGGACCTATTTCCCCAACTGGATATTCTGAACGACCACACGAAATAACTGATCCGGATGCGCCGATACCTGATAAACTGGTAGAACCTCAGCCAAAAAAGTCTGATCCAAAACCAGCTGCAGATGAAACCACTGATGTTATTCCACCTATAAAAGGTATGGCTTTGAAAGCATCAGATATAGAGCCTAAACCAGGGCGTACAAATGTTATTCCACCAGTAAAGGGTGTTGCACTAAAAGCACCTGAACCAGCACCTAAACCAGCAACCGAACCAGCACCAGTGCCTGCAGCAGCAGATGTAGAAACAGTAAGAGTTAAAGATACAACTATCCCACCTTCACCTACAATTGATGATTTAGGAGCACCAGAAAAAGCAATAATCAAAGAAAAAATACAAGAATTGGAAAAAGAGCATCCAAAAACTACTACAACTGTAAAAGTAGTTGTTTGGGGTGTCGTTGTTGCAATAGTAGTAGTATTAGGCATTGCTTTGTTTCCAAAAGGATCCAAAAAAGTGGATTCAAAAAAGGGAAAAGATAAAATTGCAGCAAAATCCACAACTGATAATTCTTCAAAAAAGATAATTAAGGATCTTCCAAAAGATAAAAAAGAGCCAGGAATGAAGGCACCAATGAAAACAAGCATGAAGCCTGCAATGAAACCGGCAATGAAGCCGGCTATGAAAGTTGTTGTTATGAAAGCTCCAAAAGAAATTATGAAAGCAGACAAAGATTTAACAGGACCAAAGCCAATAAAAAAGATTAAAAAAGTTAAGCCAGCACCAGCACCAAAACCTGTTAAAAAGACAGTTAATGTAAAAAGTGCTCAGTCTAATCCAAAATTTGCACAAATCGACACTAAAACTATTGATAATTTGCCAGACGGAATCTATAAGCAAATGTGGCAAGGTAAAAAATTTAAATTGGATGGAGTTTCTTATTCAGAATTTTTACAAAATGCATTTAAAGATATGATAAATAAACTCCCAAGAGCTCAAAGATATAAAGCCAAATATGCATACAAGCAAGAATTAGGGAAATTACAAAAAGGATGGCTTATTTATAATAAATTAAAAGAGAAAAAACTTGTTGCAAAAGCATTAACAAAGGAAGGCTTAACAGAAAAAGAAGCTGCTCAGCTTAAGGATTGGAATGATTATCAAGATAGTCATCGTGGGAGAGCAAGACAGGCAAGAGGACTCCTCTCAAAATATGAAAGAGTAATGAAATCAAAAAAGAGAGGGAGAAGTTACAAAAAATATAAAGATTTGTTTGCAAGAGGAGTTGAATTGATGGAATTTCCTGGACTGACTGGACTTGAAAGAAGTGCTGACAATATATTGTCTCATGAAGAAGTGCCTTTTACTCTTGAAGATGGAAGAGCTTTAAAAACTAATGTGAGATTTGCACTAGCAATAAAGAAGAAAGCAAAATCATTCCCAATGCCAGATTTGGTTAAGGGTAAGAAAACAGGTTCGATTGATGATGCACCAACTAATGTGATGTTTGCTGAAACTCAACCTGAGCCGGCACCTCAAGCTGCTCCACCACCAATCCCTGATGATGCTGATGATACTATAATTCATCAGATTGATGATAGCGATATTTTATCAGCTGAGCCTATTGCTCCTGAAAAACCAGCAGACTTTGGTTCTGCTCCGGTTCCTGAATTAAAATCAGTACTTGGAGCTATGCTTGCTAAAAAACCTCCAAGGATTCCAAAAGATGCAAGAGTTCATCAAATTAGACGTAAAGATATATTTAAAGAACAAATGTTAAAACCAGCAGATTACGGTTCACAACCTTTAGATGAGTTAAGGCCAGTTCTTGCAGATATGGATAGAAAAAGACGGCAAACACCTCCACCGATTCCAGTAGATGCTTTAGTTCCTAGCGGTACAAGCGGCAACGTGCCACCTTATGTATCATATGAAGTAGATGATCCTGAATCGATTCCTGTTTCTAAAGATCAGATTCGATCAGTTAAAGAAATGGCGCCTGTTCCTCAAATGTATGGTTCAGCGCCGCTTCCAAAAGAAATCAAACCTATACTTGGAGTTAAAGCTCCACCAATTCCTGCTGATGCAAAACCATCAGTAATTGATGTGCCACGTGGAGAAGATACTGAAGTTGTTCCTCCTGAATACGTTGCAATGACAGATGATAGGCCACCAAAGGTTGGGCCACCACCAATACCTGCAATGGCTGACGTACCAAAAGAGCCAAAGAAAAAAGGTTTATGGGGAAGAGCTAAAAAATGGTTTGTAGGATAAAATCAGCATAAATCTATTTGACATTCATCACGATCTGTGTTAGAATATTAGTGTAATGATGATTTGATAGCTTCGGTTATCGAGTCTGATTTACAACTTTGATTCTTTTTACTCTTCGGAGTGATTAGAATCATACCCTTGATGCTTTAGATACCTTCGGGTATCTAGTGTATCAGCCCCTTAGCGGGCTCTATAGCTTAAAATTTATTTTGGGCCGTGGGGCCCGCTTTCCCTTTATAACGGGATTATGCAAATCTTGCTTAAACCCGTTCTTTCTGGTAAGTTTTTCTCCACAAAACCTAAATAGTAAAATGCCGCGAAATTATTACATTCAAACTTTAGGCTGCCAGATGAATTACTCTGATTCAGAGCGGATTGATGCAGTGCTTCAAAATCTTGGTCTAAATAAAACCGATCAAATGGAAGGAGCAGATCTAATTTTATTTAACACATGCAGCATTAAACAAAAAGCAGAAGATAAGGTTTTAGGACAAATGAAAAAAATCACACAGTTTCGTAAAGAGCGGCCGCATATAATCGCAGGAATTACAGGATGTATGGTTAGAAAGACATCTACCCGTGAATCTGAGGAAAAAGATAAATTAGTAAAACGTCTTACAGAAATTGATATGGTCTTTAGAATTGAAGATCTTCCAAAGCTTCCAAAATTAATTAAAGATCTTTGGCCAGAAACCCATAGTTCAGAATTATTAACTGGTAGTCTTGAAAATTATTTTAATATTAATCCGATTTATTCAAATAAGGCACAGGCTTTTGTGCCAATAGGCACAGGTTGTGATAATTTTTGTACATATTGTATTGTTCCATATAGTCGACATCGTGAAAAGTCTAGACCAATCTCAGAAATAGTAAAGGAATGCGAAAAACTGGTTAAGAGTGGATGCCTTGAAATCACGCTTCTTGGCCAAAATGTCAACTCGTATGGCATTAGTGATCATGATAAAAAAACTGATATGTTTAAGGATTATGAGAATCCGTTTGTTGAGCTTTTGACACAAATCGACAAACTCAAGTCTCACGGTTTAAAACGTCTCCGCTTTACATCAAATCATCCAAAGGATTTATCAGACGCATTAATTAATGCAATGGCGCAGCTTGAAACTTTGATGCCGTATATTCACCTCCCTGTTCAATCCGGCAATGATGCAATTCTTAAAAAAATGAATAGAAATTACACAGTTGAGTGGTATAAAGAGCTTGTTGCAAAGCTTCGCAAAGCCATTCCTGATATTGCTATTACAACTGATATAATTGTTGGATTTTGCAGCGAAACGCAGGACCAATTTCAGGATACAATCTCGCTTTATAAAGATGTCCACTGGGACATGTGCTATCTTTCCAAGTATTCTGACCGAATTGGTACATTTGCATCTTCTAATCTTCCGGATGATGTGTCGCGCGAAGACAAAGCAGATCGTTGGCATCGATTAAACGAAGTCTTAAAGCAGATTGCACGTGAACAAAATCAAAAATTTAAAGGCCGAACAGTAGAAGTTTTAGTTGAAAAATGTCGCAAAGGGATATGTGAAGGCAGAAGCGAGCATTTTAAAACAGTAACTTTCACGAGCTCTGAAGATTTAACAGGCCAAATAGTTAAAGTGAAAGTTTTGAACCCGAGAGAATGGCTTTTGGAAGGGGAGATTATTTCTTAAGTTTTATCCGGTTATTTCTTTCCTGAAGTTTTTTTATTTCTGATTGTATCTGATCTAATTGATTCATATAAAAAAAGTAAACCTATTAAAGCAGGAGGTAAAGTAATTATTAAAAAAGTTATTACCTCCTTGCAAGTCTTAAAGAAAAATATAGTAAAAAGTGCAAATAATATAAATATAATTCCACCGATTTTGGGGTATTTCCAGGCGATTATTAGTGCAGCAATAAGTAAAAAAGATGGGATCATATGCATAAATAATGCAATTAGTACTTCAGGAAACAAGTATCCTTCAAAAAATACATCAATTGAAAACATACTTATAAAAAGTATAAATATAATTGTAAGAATGCGTGCTCCCCAGCGTAATGAATTCACCATATTTTAATTGTTATTCAATTGTAGCTTTAATTCTGCGCACACCCGCACTTGATGATTGCTCCTTTTTAATTTTGAATTTCCCTAGATCCTTTGTGTTCTCTACATGCGGCCCTCCGCAAATTTCACATGAAAAATCTCCAACTGTATAAACTTTTACATTATCTCCGTATTTTGATTCAAAAAGTCCGATTGCGCCTTTTGATTTTGCTTCATCCGTGCTCATTTCTTCGCATTCAACATCAAGACCTTTCTCGATTTGCTCATTAACAATTACTTCAATTTCATCAAGTTGTTCGCGACTGACTTTTTCCGGATGAGTAAAGTCAAATCGCAGACGTTCAACCGTAATATTTGAACCTTTTTGTTCAACATGATCACCTAAAACCTGCCTTAAAGCTTGATGCAGCAAGTGAGTGGCAGTGTGAAGTTTAGTTGTTTGTTCGCTGTGATCAGCAAGGCCACCTGCAAATTTTTCTTTTGCACCAGCGCGTGACATTTCCTGGTGCTTTTCATAGGCTTTATCAAAACCCTCGCGATCAACTTTTAAACCGTTTTCTTCAGCCAATTCCTCTGTCATCTCAATTGGGAATCCATAAGTGTCATATAGTTTAAAAGCAAGTCGGCCTGGCAAAACAGGCTCTTTGCTTTTCATTAAATTCGGAAGCATTTTTTCAAATTCACGCTCTCCTTTAATTAAAGTTCTGCTGAATTGCTCTTCTTCTTTTTTTAGTTCATCAAGGATTTTATCTTTAAATTGCTCAAGTTCAGGATAGACCGGGCTATATAGATTTATGTAAATTTTCGCAATCTCTTCGCAAAAAGCGCCTTCAATTCCCATTTTTTTCCCATGGCGGATTGCACGCCTTATTAAACGTCTTAAAATATATCCCTGATCAGTATTTGAAGGAGCAACTCCAAAAGGATCACCTAAAATAAATACTGCTGCGCGCAAATGATCAGCAATTATTCGCTCAGAAATCTCTTTACCTTTACTGCCTGCAAGTTCACGAATTTTTTCAAATGCATCTTTAAAAAGCTCAGTATCATAATGCGATTTAACGCCTTGCAATAAAGCTGTAACTCTTTCAAGTCCAAGGCCTGTATCAACATTTTTCTGGTTCAGTTCTTCAAAACTTCCATCTTCTTTTTTATTATATTGCATAAAAACATTATTCCAGATTTCAAAATATTTGCCGCATTCGCATGCCGGTCCATTTTTATCACAATCAGAACATTTTTCTGCATCAGTTTCATAAAAAATTTCAGTATCAGGGCCGCATGGACCAGTTAATCCAGCTGGACCCCACCAGTTTTCTTCTTTCCCATAGAAATAAATGAGTCTGCCTTTGCAAGATTCACCTTTTTCAGCCCGATGAAATCCCAATGATTCCCAAACTTTTGCAGCCTCTTCGTCTTTTGGCGCATCGTTGTCACCTTCAAAACATGAAACCAGAATTTTTTTTGGATCAAATCCCAATTCTTCAGTTAGGAATTCATAAGACATCTCAATCGCTTCCTTTTTAAAATAATCTCCAAGGCTCCAGTTTCCGAGCATTTCAAAAAAAGTACAGTGAGTTAGATCGCCAACTTCATCAATGTCATCAGTTCGCACACATTTTTGATAATTTACAAGCCTCACGCCTGCTGGATGCTTTTCTCCGCATAAAAAAGGAACTAAAGGATGCATACCTGCAGTAGTAAACAAAACTGTCGGATCATTTTCCGGTATCAAAGACGCACCTTTTATCTCTTTATGATCATATTTTTTAACGAAAAAGTCGATATATCTTTGCCGGAGCTCTGAAGCTTTCATAATTTAATAAATTACCGGGTAATTGCAGATTACCGGGTAATCCTGGATTACTGAGTAATTTGCATCGTAATTAGCACCCATGATTCTAGAGAATTTTCTTGTATTTAACAAGGATTTTTGCCATATTGTATCCACACAAACTTTAATAAATTTATATATATGAGTACAAAGGAAACTAAAGAAAAAAAACCGAAAAAAATTAAAGAACCCAAAAGCCCTCAGCAAAAAGAGAATTTTAAAAGAAGAATCCTTGGTCTTTTAATTGGTTTAATTGGTGTTTTTCTGCTTTTATTCGTGATTTTTTATACAGTTTCAAGAGTTTTTCGGCCAATTGATTTTGCAACAATGCTTCCAAAAGATTCAACAATTGGATTAGTGCAGATAAACGTGAATCCAAGGCATGAACAGATTAAAAGATTTTATAGTATTTTAAATAAATTTGAAGTTTATCATCCAACTTCAATTCAAAATATACTTAATGAAAAGTTTGAAATTAATTTTGAAGAAGATGTGGAACCATGGCTTAACAGGCAGGTTGGAGCCGCACTTTTAGAAAAACCTAAGGCAGATGGCGAATTTGATGTTGTATTCTTTGTTGAAACACGTGATAAAGGTGAAACAAAGAAGTTCCTGGAATCAAGAGGCTTGCAGAGTAAGGAAGATTATTTAATTGCAGATAATTACAAAGGTGCTGATATTTACAGATACGCATTAAGCCAGACTTTTAATTTTGTTTTCTTAAATAATTATCTGATTGTTGCTGATAATGATGAAGTTTTAAAAACAATAATCGATACTGATAAAACTTCAGAGCTTAAGTTAATTGAAAAACCGCAGTATCAGAAAGTTAGCCAGAATTTACCTATTACAACTTTGGTTTTTACTTATGTGGATATTGAAAAACTAATTAAGTTTCTAAAGTATAATGATCAGTTTATGAGTGAAAAAGGCCGTGAGCTTCTGGCTTTTGAACCATTTTTAAGAATTTACAAAGCATATGGCACAACTGCTTTAATGGAAAGCAATAATATTGCTGTTCAAAGCTTTACAATGCTTGATGATAATTATCTCGAAGGTCGTGACTTTTTAAATTTTGATAGTAAATTCAGAGCACATTTTTTAGATTTGGTTCCTCAGGATGTAAAACTTTACGCTGGTGGACTTAATTTACAAAAACAGTTTCACAGATATTCAGAAATATTTAATGTTGGTGGCGAGGTATCTTATTTGATTTTTGAAGGAGCTCTTCGTTCTATTAAAAATGAATATTTTGGAGAGGAAATTAATTTAGAGGAAGATCTGTACCCTTTAATGCAAAGTGAGTATTTGATCGCTGTAAACGGTGAAGGCGATGATCAGGCCACAACAATCGTTTTAGGGCTTAAAGATCCTCTTCGCGATAAAGATAAAATTGAGGTTATTGCTGAAAGTTTTATAAGAAAAAGCGCACTTTTATCTCCAAAAGTTGTTGAAGTTGAACTTGAAGACGGAACTATTTCAAAAGAAATTCAAACTGTTCCTGAAGAAATAACTAAATCCCAGGAAGAATATAAAGGTTATATAATTGACGTTTTAAATGTTGGCACTCAGCTTTGGGGAGTTTATTATTTGATTCTTGATGATAAATTAATAATTACAACAAAGCTCGATTCAATGAAGCAGACAATTGATTTGTTTATAAATAAAAATGAAAGCTTTAACGCAGGGCCTGTTTCCCGTGAAAGCATTCAGCCGGTAATAAGAACATCAGATGAAGTAATGTTTTTTGATTTGGATCATGTATTACAGAATTATAAAGTTGAGGGATTTGAATGGATGGACCCCTATATTGAGCCATTTAAATATTTAAGTATCGGAAAAAACTATTTTAAAGACGGAATTTCAACAATTACTAACATTACAATCCAATAATGCCCATTGTCAGGGATATTAAAAGGCGAGATCATAATAAAATCCTTATCCTGGATATGGAAAAAAAACGTGAGCTTAAAGTAGAAAAGAAAAAGAAGCAGAAAAAAGAGGATTTTACAATTATTCATCAGCCAGAAGAGAAAAAATTTTTTAGTAGCGCCTTTAATAAAAATTATTTTGGTTTTATTGTGATGGCGGTTTTAGTGCTTTTTGTATTTAATTTAATGCAGGTTGGTAACCGTATTTTTACAATTGCAGGAGAAGCTTCCGCAAATGCATTCACAGGATATGAGAGTTTTATTGAAGGTGGAAAAGACGCAGTTGATTCTAATTTCGGAGGAGCTGTTCAGTATTTTGAATCTGCCAGTTTTGCCTTTGAAAAAGCCAAAGAAGAAGTCTGGTTTTTAGGAACCCAAACTAAAATTGGTGCAAAAGAAACTTTAGCAGATACAGCATATGCTTTACTTGAAGCAGGTGAAAATTTGTCTGACGCAGCTTCATATTTTACACAGGGCATGAGTGGGCTTTCTGAAATTCCAATCCAATTTTTAGAAAACAATGCTTTAAAAGATCAGGAAGTAAGCGCAAAAGTTTCATTAACAGAAAAGCTTAAATCTTCACTTAATTTATTTAATTTAGCATACGAAGACGTTCAGGATGCAAAAAATAAAATTAGTACTGCGCCTGACCTGATTCTACCAAGCAATATAAAAGACCGCTTAGATCAGCTCATCCAGGTATTAGGTGAACTTCAAAAAAGAGTTCCTGCAGTTCTTTCGATGCTTGGCGACCGCTATCCTCACAGATATTTAATTTTATTTCAAAATAACACAGAATCTCGTCCAACAGGTGGTTTTATAGGCAGTTTTTTAATTATTGATGTAAATGACGGTTACATTACTAAAGCTGATTTTCATGATATTTATGATTTTGATGGTCAGCTAAATGAGCATATTCCAGCGCCTGAAGAAATCGCAGAACTTACAACAAACTGGCGAATGCGCGATTCAAATTTTTCACCTGATTTCGAGGTTTCAGCAAAGCAGGCTGCATGGTTCTTAGAAAAAGAGGGCGGCCCAGGGGTCGACACAGTTATTGCAATTAACCAAAGCTTACTTGGCGATTTACTTAGCATTACAGGCCCAATTGATATTGATGGATTGGATGCTCAGCTCGACGCCTCAAACTTCAACACGGTTCTAACTTACATTGTTGAATCAAAACTGGAAGGCGATACATCACCTAAAAAAGTGCTTGATAGAGTAATGCCAAAACTACAGGAAAAACTTACGGACGAAGCATATTTTAAAAACATTATTGCTGTTATTCAAAAAGAAATCATGCGTAAAAACGTTCTTGGATGGTCAAAAGACGATAATATTCAGCATTTTTTTACTGAAATCGGAATGAGCGGAAACATGACCCGTCTCGCAGATGATGAAGATTATTTTGCCTTAAGCTCAATTAATATCGGCGGCAACAAAAGTGATATGTATCTAAATACAACTATTACCCACGAAACTTTAATTGAAAAAGGAGGCACAATTAATAATATTGTTACAATCGAGCGCGAGCACACATGGGATCCATCAGTGATTCTTAAATGGCGTGATCAATTAGCACCATTTGGCTACGAAGACATTCCGGAATGGATTCAAAATATCCTTGGCCGCGGCAATAATAAATCAGTTTTAAAAATTTATGTTCCAGAGGGTGCTAAGCTTGTAGATGCCTTGGGAGTTGAACTTGCTGATGTAAAAGTTGGATATGAAGAGTCGGTTGATAAAGGATATTTTTATTTTACCAGTGAAGTAGCGCCTCAAAACACTTCGCGAGTTACATTAACTTATCAACTTCCATATAATTTAGATTTAGAAGTCGCAGACGAATACCGTTTAACTGTCCAAAAACAACCAGGCCTTTTAAATGACGTTCGATTTATTAAACGTTTAATTGCAGACCCGCGTGTAGTAAATTACCGCACTTATCCTGAAGAGATAATGTACGATAAAGGCGATGTAATTAAATACGAAACAACTTTAATAGGTGATCAGCACTTTGCTTCGCTGTGGGGGAGGGAGTAATTATTTCCGTTTAAACATTTTTTCTAATTCATGGTAAGTCAATTTTACCATAGATGGCCTGCCATGTGGACAAGTATATGGACGTTTTAGTTTGTCCACCTGTTTAATTAGCTCTACCATCTCATTATAACTCAAATCTTTGCCGAATTTTATAGCGCTTCTGCATGCCATGTATTCAAGCACTTTTTCCTGTGGATTTTTAACTGCGCGCGTTGATTTGTCATCACTTAAATCAGCTAAAACCTCTTGTAAAATATTTTGAATATTTTCATTTGATATAGGGGATGGCACAGCGTGAATTATAAATGTGTTTCCACCAAAGCTTTCAATTTCAAATCCTAAATCCTCAAAAACCTTTTTATTATTTTCAAACATTTCAACTTCTAAAGCAGACAGTTCGATTTCTAAAGGAAGTAAAAGTTGCTGCTTTTCTGGCGACTTCTTTTCAAGCTGGTTTATTAATTCTTCGTAGCGAACTCTTTCATGCGCTGCATGTTGATCAATCAACACTAAACCTTCTTCATTCTCTGCTAAAATATACGATTTCGCTATTTGAGTTAATGGCTTCATGCTAAGCTCTTCTGGCTCTTCCTGTTTGTATGAATATTTATTAAGACGACCAATTTCAGGGGCGCCTCCTGTTATTTTTTGTGTAAAATCCAGAACTGCTTTTATTTGATTTTCGGATGGGGATTCATGCGTGCGATGTTCTCTGAATGAGGGCATTAGCACATTTTTCTCTAAAGTTTTTTTTGCTGCTCCCGAAAGAATTTTAAATAATTCATTTTGATTCTGAAATCTAATTTCTAACTTTCTCGGATGAACATTTACATCAATCAAAGCCGGATTAATCTTAATATTAATTAAATAAAATGGCTTTTTTCCATCCATTAACAAAGAATGATAAGCCTCTGCCAAAGCATAACTAAACAAATGATGATTTATATGACGGTCATTCACAAACAAATACTGATGCTTGCTTCCTTTTCGACTGAGTTCAGGTTTTCCAATAAATCCCTGTAATTGAATTTCGCTTCCTCCATAAAAAATCGGCAGCAGATTTTCAGAAACATTTTTTCCTAAAACATCCCGCACACGATCAATCAATTCGCCCACTTTTGGATACTCAAACGATGCTTTTTCATTATGAATAAGCTTAAAATGAACTTCAGGATGCATCAAGGTAATGCCTTGAAAAACCGCTATAACATGCTGATATTCAGTTGAGGGCGTTTTTAAATATTTTTTACGTGCCGGAGTATTATAAAAAAGATTTCGAATCTCAATTTGAGTGCCATCACTGCAACTAACATCCTCATTTTTTTCAATTTCCCCACCTATACATGAAATCAAAGTACCAATAGAATCTTCGCGTCTTTTAGTTTTCAACACTACATGACTAACCGAAGCAATACTTGCAATCGCCTCGCCTCTAAATCCAAGACTCGAAATATTAAAAAGGTCATCTTTTGAAGAAATTTTACTCGTGGCATGACGTTCAAAAGCCAGCCTGGCATCATCACGATCCATCCCACTTCCATTATCTGTAATTTTAATCATTTCATCTCCAGCGCCAGTAACTTCCAAAGTAATTCGCGTTGCGCCCGCATCAATAGAGTTTTCTAAAAGCTCTTTTACAACCGAAGCAGGCCGTTCAACAACCTCACCAGCTGCAATTTGATTAACCAGATTTTCAGGTAGGATTTTGATTATGCTCATAGTGCTTAAGAAAATAATGCAATAAAACTTTAAAAACAAGAAAAAATAATATATAGTCAGTGAAGTATACCTAACCAACCCTTCCTATGAAACTAGGAACAGCCCTGGGCGGCAGCTTCAAAACCTACTTTAAAAAGCCTTTGCTTTTTTCAGGTGTTTATGTTGCTGCAATGCTTGTACTTATCATTTTCAACGCAATCCTTATTCCATCAGGAATACTTCTATCTATTCCAATGGCTCTTTTTGGAGGAGATTTAATGGCTTTTGTTAGTCTAATGGGCCTTGTATTTCTACTCTACATTGCTGTTTCAATTATTGTTGGAGCACTTAGCTTAGGAGGCATGATTAAAGCTTCTTCTGCTGTTTATGGTGGTCAGAAAATCACTATTATGGAATGTTTAAAATTTGCGTTTAGCAGAGTTTGGGATTATGTAATTCTTGGACTTCGCGTTTTCTGGTATTCATTAGCATGGGTATTAATTTTACTTATGATTCTTGTACCTTTACTTGGATTCGCAGGAGGGACTGCAAATGCTCAAGGTACTGAAATTCCAGCTGAGTTAGCAGAATTTATGGATAGTTATGATGCCGAAGGACTTGCAGCTATGGAAGCAATGGACTTTAGTGGATTTGAATCAGGCGATTTTGATTTCACTCCGGCATTTATGTCTAATCCAATTGTTGGATTGGTTTTCTTAGTACTATTTGTATTTGTAATTTACAGATCATTACGTGCAATGTTCTCTTTTTATGTTTTATTTGATGATCCAAAAATCGGAACAAAAGAAGCACTTGAAAAGAGTTTAAAAATTACAAAAGGAAACATCTGGAGATTAATCGGATATTTGATTGTATTTGGACTTGTTATTGGAATTATTTCAGGAGTTGTAATGGGTGTAATATTAACACCAATTGCAAGAGCATTAGCAGGAAGTATGGAAGCTCTGGTTATCTGGCAGTTAATTTTCAATTTTATAGTTGCTGCTGTATTAGCTCCAATAAGCGTTCTGTTCTACTACATCGTTTATAAGGGATGGAGTAAAGAACATGGACACTAAACTAATTAGAATTTTTCTTTAGCTCATCAAGTTTTTGAAGAGCTTGAAGGGGAGTTAAGCCGTTTATATCAATCTGGTTTAGCTCCTCTTTTATTTTGTTTAAATTTTGAGGAATGCGCGGTTCCCCAAACATATCCATCTGATCCTCATCAATCTTAACCTTTGGCTCTTTCACTGTCCTTTCTAAATCTTTTAAAATTCCAATCGACTTTTTAATTATTTCATTAGGAAGCCCGGCCAATCTCGCAACTTCGATACCATAACTTCTATCGATTCCGCCTTCCTGAAGTTTATATAAGAAAATCACACCATCATCTTTTTCTTTAACTGCCACGCTTAGGTTTTTTGCGTGCGGAAGGCTTTGAACAACTTCAATAAGTTCATGATAATGGCTCGCAAATAAAGTTTTAGCTTTGATTGTATTATGAATATACTCGGTAATAGCCCATGCAATACTTACACCATCATAAGTTGAAGTTCCACGACCGATTTCATCCAAAATAATCAGGCTTCGTTCAGTAGCATTGTTTAAAATGTTTGCTGCTTCCTGCATTTCAACCATAAAAGTAGACTGACCTTTAATTAAATTGTCGCTTGCTCCAACTCGCGTAAAAATCCTGTCCACTAATCCAATTTTAGCCTTATCAGCAGGTACAAAACAGCCTATATGCGACATTAGGACTGTCAATGCAACTTGTCTAAGTATTGTCGACTTTCCACCCATATTCGGACCTGTAATTAATAAAAGTCGATTCGAATCATTATCTACGATGATATCATTTGGAATAAAATCACCTGAGAACGTCATTTTTTCAACAACAGGATGGCGTCCAGCCTTAATTTCAATCGTGGAATCTTCATTAATTTCTGGTTTGCAGTAATTATTTAGCTTTGCAATGTAAGCAAACGAGCATAAAACATCCAAACACGCAAAAATTTGTGCATTTTTTTGGATTGCACCAATATGTTCAACTGTTTCTATGCGAACTTTTTGAAATAATTCATACTCAAGCTCTACAATTTTTTCCTCAGCCCCCAAAACCTTTTCTTCATACTCTTTTAACTCAGGAGTAATATATCTTTCAGCATTAACCAAAGTCTGCTTTCGAATATAATCCTCAGGCACTAAATGCGTATTCGCCTTACTAACCTCAATATAATATCCAAACACTTTGTTATATTTAACTTTCATCGAACTTATGCCAGTGCGTTTAATTTCTTTTTCCTGCAGATCTTTAATAAAAGTTTTACCTTCACGGCTAATCTTTTTAAGTTCATCTAATTCCTGATTATGGCCTTGTTTTATCATTCCGCCATCACGCAAAATTATTGGAGGTTCCTGCTCGATTGATTTTTCAATTAATTCAGCGAGCGAAGCAAGATCATCAAATTTAACTTTTAATAATTCACAACTTGCACTTTCAAGCACTTTTTTAATTTCAGGAATCTTATTTATTGTATTTTTTAAAGCAATCAGATCGCGGGCATTGCCGGTCCCAAGGCTTAAACGCGAAATAATCCTTTCAATATCCAGAATATCTTTTAGGATTTCACGTAAATTATCGAGTAATCCTGAATTACCGAGTAATTCATCAACAGCATCTAACCGATTTTGAATTTTTGACTCATTGAGAAGCGGTTTTAAAAGCCATTTTCTAAGCATCCGGCCTCCCATTGAAGTTAAAGTTTCATCAAGAACTGATAAAAGTGACCCTTCTTTCTCCTGATCTCTTAAAGTTGTTAAAAGTTCCAGATTACGCAAAGTTGCTTCATCCAAAGGCATATACTCTTTAGTTGAATAGTATTTTATTTGCCTTAAATGTTTTAGATCGTTTTTTTGAGTTTCGATTAAATACAAAAGAAGAAATCCCGCAGCCTGAACCGCTGCTTTCCTATTCTCAAGCCCGAATCCATTTAATGAATGAACTTTATATTGATCTTTTATAGCTTCTTCACTATCCTTGAAATTTTCATAAGCAAAGAAACTTGTGTGCTCAAAACTATCTTTAAGCATTGTAAAAGTATCGTTTTCTTCACTCGTAATGCATTCAGCTGGATAAATCTTCGTCATTTCATTAATAAGTTCTGCTTCATTGGAAATTTCAGTCACAAAAAAGTCGCCTGTAGTAATATCCGCATATGCAAAGCCAAAACCTGCTTCGCCTTTAGTAATACTTGCAAGATAATTATTCGTTTTTCGGTCCAAAACGGAATCATTAAAGGTTGTTCCAGGAGTTATAACCCGCGTAACTTCACGCTTAACAATTCCAGGAAGTTTAGGATCACTAACCTGATCGCAAATCGCAACTTTACAGCCTTTCCGCGTTAATTTTGCAATATAATTTTCAATTGCATGAAAAGGAACTCCGCACATTGGCATCTTGCCATCACCTTTGTTGCGCGCAGTTAAAGTGATATCCAAAATTTGTGAAGCTTTAACTGCATCATCGCCAAACATTTCATAAAAATCTCCCAACCTAAAGAGCAAAATTGCATCTTTATGCTTTGCTTTGATCTCTTCGTATTGTTTGATCATCGGTGTTGACATTTCGCTAAAAAAGTTAACCCTATTTTGCAGGTTTTTACTATAGCGAAGTCGCTAGATTATATCAACTTTTCCATTTCCATTACTTATTAAGTAAAGGATAAATATCAATAGCAGGTTCTTCATAAGGATGAGCTTTTTTAACTGCTTCTATAACCTGCTCGTATTTTTCAAAAGGACAAATTACCTCAATTTTATCTTCTTCAACTTGTTCAATTTTCCCAGCTTCTCCAATAAAAGGATTTGAACCTTCAAGTCCTCTAAATCTGCCTGTGCCTTTTGTAGAAAAAGAGCAATTGTCATATTGTTCCAAGCAGCCTGCCCCAGCTTCATTTAATACTTTGCGAATATCATCCGCATGAGAGGAAGGTATGAAAACAGCGATTTTTACAAATTTGTATTCCATCAATGGCTATTTTACCATATCGGCATTTGCCCATTCAAAACATATCTCTTTTTTTTATTGTTTTTTTTCCATTGCCTTACTCTTTGACGAAGAGTTCTTTTTTTCATATTTGTTGATATTGGTACGAACCATAATTTTGGTGCTGTTTGAATTCTGATGTTCATAATTTTTGGAGTTAAGAAAATACGCATGGCTTTTGCCAATTTTTAGGCTTTCTTAAAATGAAGGTTGGTCGGGCTAGTAAAAACGCAGTAATGAAGTAACCACGCCTTGTATAATTAATTCACCCTCAGGATAAATATCTTCGAATTGAGGATTTTCTGGTTTAAGATATGTTTTGCCTTCTTTGCGCACTAAAGTTTTAACAGTGTTTTGATTATCAACAAGTGCAACTACAACATCACCATTGCGTGCCCGCTTTGCACTATCCACAATCACTAAATCTCCATCATGAATTCCTGCGTCAATCATACTTTCACCTCTAACTTTTAGAATAAATGTGTCTTTTTCTTGTTTTGCAATGTCAGGCCCGACATCGTACCATGCATCAATAAACTCTTCAGTTAATACAGGGCCACCTGCTGGCACATGACCTAATAATGGTAACTTTAAAGTAGCACTTTCTAAACGTTTTTTAACTTCATCAAGCATTTTGATTCCACGCGGGGTGTCATCTTTGTGGATGTAGCCCTTTTCTTCAAGAGCTTTTAAATGTTTAAGAATACTGTTATCTGAACTAACACTAAACCTTTCACGCATTTCGCGGATAGTTGGGGATTTACCATTTTTAAGCTGATACTTTTCAATGTATTTAAGAACAGCTTTTTGTTTGTCAGTTAAAAATTCAACCATAGTAAAAATTAATAGTGAGTGTACGCTCACATTATAGGTGAGGTCGCACTCACCGTCAAGGCTTTTTTTTAAAAAACCTTTTTTCCGCTTCGCTCGGCCAAAAAGACCTCGCTCCAAAGAGCTCCGCTGGCGCTTCGCTTTCGCCTCGCTTCACTATTCAAACTCAAAAATCGCCCTTTTCTTATACCCCAGTAATGTTGCTGGCAAAGCATTGTAAAACCTTTTTATCACTTTATTGTGATTTCTTACCTTTTTATTATAATCAGTAGCTAAGTTCTCAAGATCTTTACTAATATCGTGTAAGTGTTTTTTAACTTCTAGATAATTAGTATTTATTCTTAACTCATCAATTTGCTCACTGAATTGTAAAATTTCTTTTAAGTGTCTGCTAAAATCATGCTCAACAACAACTTTTTGCATTGAAGCTTTTGTATTTTTGCCTGCCCGCGCCCGCACAGCAACGGTATCCTTAACCATTGTTTCAAATTCATCAGCATTCTTAGTTATAAATAGCCTTGCTGTTTCAATTAAAACTGGAAATAAATCCTGCCTGTACTGAAGCTTATCTACCAAATTATACCAACGTACATTTATTTCATCGCGAAGTGCGCGAATATGTATCACTGAGATACTAAACAGAAACATAAGCAGTACTAAAACACCGATAATAACAAAGATAACATTTGACATTTAACAATTGATATTTAACATTTATCAATTGATATTATCAATGGTCAATGGTCAATAGTCAATGGTCAATCTATGACAATCCAGAAATTGCTTCTTCACTAGGAATTGGTGCTCTTTGGAAGGGGTGTCTTAGATTTTCTTGTTGTATTGGCTGTTGTTTTCTAGGCTTTTTAAATCCAATTCGCTCTTTAATATATTCACGCTTTAATAAATTTATTTTTCTAAAGTGATAATCCGGATTAGGGATATGTTTTAAATATTTAGTTGTTGATGTTGCTGAAAGCGTAATTTCAATATCCCCAAATTTTAAAAAGTTTCTTAAAATACCATTTTGATGTTTTTTGAGATCCTGGATTTTTGGTAGATCAGTTGCATCTTTTGAATCTTTTAAATATAGAGATTTATTAAGAACAACAATTCTATAATTAGTAACAATGATAATTTCCAAAAAGTACCGAATCAATCTTAAAAAGAATCTGTGAATATAAAAAGTAAAAAGACCAACAATTGAAAAAGCCACTAAGTGAATTATTAGAGAATCTTGTTGTACAAAGAAGTTATAAATTGGTTTAAGGAACAGTGATGTTAAAATAAGAAAGCCGAGAAAAATAAAAAATCCCAAAAAATCTTTAATTAAAATAATCCAATGCTTTCGGCAAAAGCACTGCACAACTTCAGTATTGTGCTGTCCTTTAAAGTGACGGTTTGTATGATTTTCCTGTGGAATCATAAAATTATGTAATACATAAATATTGATGAGCCAACTGCGAATCCTACACTTAATAATATGTACATCAAAGCGATATACCTTAGCCTTAAAAAACTAAACAGTAAGGTATATTTGGTTTCATCAAAACGATATTTATTAATATATCTATATAAAAGTTTGATATTGAGCAGGCAAAATCCTATTGAGATTATTCCAATGATTGATGTTACTAGCACAAGAGTCATATGAAGTTTGTTAAATAATTGCAAAAATTCACAAAAACTTAAGCATTTTGCTTTTCTATAAAAATCTTCGCCCTTTTCGCCCTAGTCACCCCTATCATATTATTAAAAAGGCATATAAGTCAATGGATTGTCAGTTTCTGTCAACATATTTTTCAAGAACCTCAATTATTCTTTCTGCAGCGTTATTTGGGGTGTGCTTTTTAGGCTCTGTGTTTAAAGTTTGTGACAGGCTTTGTAAAAGTTTATCAGAAGTTAATTCTTCATCTTTAATAATAATTGTCTGAGGATGCATTTTTTGATAAGAAATGGCATTTAAACTTTGCTCACCTCTGCTTTGCGCTTTTGCCAGCGGGATTAGAATTGCTGGAATTCCAAGTGCTTCAATTTCAGCCAGACTGTTTGCTCCTGCTCTTGTAACCACAACTCTTGAAATTGCATAAATATCCGGCAGTTCCTCATTTAAATATTCATAAGATTTGTATTTATCAGTGTCATCATGCACTTTTTTACCTTTACCGGTTATATGGACAACCTGAGCATCTAAATGCGGTAATGCTTCTACTATCGCCTCATTTATATGTTTTGCTCCCTGACTTCCTCCCATAACTAAAATCACAGGCTTCCCTCCATTAAATCCTGTTATTTTATATCCTTGGTCTTGATCGCCTTTTAAAATAAATTCACGAACAGGATTACCAGTTAATACTTTTCGTACATCTTTAGGAAAATTAACCTTACATTCATCAAAAGCCATGCAAATAACGCAGGCCTTTTTAGCTGCCATGCGATTTGCAAGCCCAGGAAGTACATCAGATTCATGCAGAACAATTGGGATTTTAAGCCAGCTCGCTGCATAAATAACAGGAATCCCAACATAACCGCCTTTACTAAATAAAGCTGCTGGTTTGAACTTTCGCAAAGTAAAATAGCTTTGCACAACGCCAATTGGAATTTTGAAAAAATCCACAAAATTCTGCCACGAAAAATATCTTCGCAACTTTCCTGTCATTATTCCACGAAATTTAACTCCGATTTCAGGAATCATTTTAGCTTCTGGTCCGTGCTTGGAACCAATATATAAAATTTCCGTTTCAGGATGTCTTTTTTTAAGTTTCTGTATGAGAGCGATATTGGGCACTATATGGCCTGCTGTTCCCCCTCCCGTGAAAACGATGTGTGTCATATGGAGTAGTGTGTTTTGAAATATTTAAAAGAATTCCGATACCTATTAAAGTTGATAATATGGATGAGCCTCCGTAACTGACAAGTGGCAGAGTAATACCAGTAACTGGTAATAAACCGGTATTTACACCTATATTAATAAAGGCCTGAGCTATTATCCAGGTTGTAATTCCCGTGGCCAGCAGCATGGAGAAGCGGTCAGGTGCTGTATTGGCAATTTTAAATCCACGATATGCTATGACCACATATGCAATAACTACAAGGAATATTCTAATAAAACCGAGTTCTTCAGCTGATGCAGCAAAAATAAAGTCGTCTGATGCCTGTGGAAGCCAATATGATTTTTGAACTCCCTGAGTTAAACCTTTGCCCCAGAATCCTCCGCTACCTACAGCAATATTTGCCTGTTCTGACTGCCAGCAGTAATCTTCAACACAATCTTTATCTAAAGTTATATATGCTACAAAACGTTCGCGAACATGGGTTACATTCGCAATCACCATCAAAGCAATTAAAAATGCAGCAAAAGCTCCTAAAAGTAAATGTCTTGCACGTGCTCCGGCTATAAAATAAATACTAACAGCTATTATGGTAAGTACTAAAGTTGATCCCAGATCCGGCTGCAAAATAACAGGCAGCACCAGTAACCCTGCAATCACACAAAAAGGAATAAATCCATATTGGAAACTCTCAACATCTTTGTTCTTTTCATCCATCCACCTGGCCAGATAAAAAATCAGAGCAAGTTTGGCAAATTCAGCAGGCTGAAAAGAAGTATTGAAAACAACAAGCCAACTCTTTGCGATAGTCCCAAAACCTTTACCAGTAACCAAAACTACTAATAAAAGCAAAAGAATGAATCCGAAAAAAGGCAGAGCAATTTTGCGCCAGAATTTATATGGAATTTTTGCACAAATCACCAGAGCTATTACTCCAACAATAATTCTTATTACATGATTTTTAAACAAAAGATAACAATTTACACCTTCCTGTTCGCAGTTCGGATACAAAATATTAGGAGCAGAAAGCTGAATCGACTTTGGCACACCAATACTGGTAATCATCACAACTCCAAATAAAAGAAGCGCAAAAGCCATAATTAAAAGCACAGTATCTGATTTCGTTTTTTGCATAGATTTTCGCCAATTATTGCGGGAACTAATACTACACTACTTAGGGTTTGAGAGGCAATATTTCATGGTATACTTACTTTCGATATGAATAAAAATTTCACGAAAACTATTGGAATTTTTGTAATAACTGCACTTATTGTGTTTGTGCTTGATCGCATTTTTAAAGAAGTAGCGGTTCAATATCTTATAAATGATATCTCGATTATTGATGGATTTTTTAGGTTAACTTATAGTGAGAACACAGGTGTTGCTTTTGGCTTACAGCTGCCTTTTTTGGTGCAATTATTTTTAGTGCCGGCTCTTATTGTATTTGGATTTTATATGGTGTTAAAACACCTTAAATTTGAAAAACTGTTTGTTTTGATTGTGACTGGTGCAATTGCAGGGGGTGCAATCAGTAATTATGCTGATCGTTTGATTCACAAATTTGTTATTGATTATATTTCTGTTTGGATCTGGCCTGTTTTTAATCTTGCTGATATTGCAATTACTGTTGGGATCTTCCTTTTAGTGCTGTTTTATGGTAAAATAAAAAGAGTTTAAAATTAATAAATATGGAACAAACACAGCAGGAAAATCAAATTCCTCAATTTACATTTCTTTCGTTAATTACCAGAACACTTGCCGGCCTTGGAGGAGGCATTGTTGGTACAGTGGTTCTGCTTGTAATTTATATTTTGAGTGTTTCGATAGTAGCACCGGTTTTAGCGCCAGCAGGTGATGAAGGAGCAACTTTAAGCCCTCTTTTTATATTTATTTTAATGGGCATGATTTTTGCTTCAACCCTTGCAGCTAACCTTATTGCGCCGCTTTTTATTTCATTTACAGGACGCGGAAAATATCAAAGAGTTACAACTTCACTTTTTCAACTTTTTATAGTGAATATTGTTGTTTTCTTGGTTTTGATTCCGATTTATTTGTTTTCAACAGGAATCGGACTTGAATTTATGTCGTACGCTGCAGGACTTCAAATTGTATTTAGTGTTCTTGCCAGTGCTCTTATTTTTGAAATTATTGCGAATTACAGATACGCTTTATTAGGAGTTTATTCTACGATTTTCGCAGTTTTGTTAGCGATCGCTTTTAATATTATGATGTATCAAGCAACTGGTAATGCAACAATTTTACTCTTTTTGGCTCTTCCTGTTTTATGGGGAGCAGTTGGATTTATGTTTGCAGTTGTTGGAATGCTTTATCAGTGGGTTGTTAAAACATGGGGAACTGATTATCTTGCTACTTTCCAGGAATACTCAAAAGATTATGGTATTACTGAAGAAGTTCAGGAAGTTATTGATGAAAGGACCGCAGAACCAGAACCGGTTGATGAAGAAGGTGTGGATTTTTTGAGAAACAAAGACGAACAGCCTGCAGAACCTGAGCAGTCGCCTGCTGAGCAAGCGCCCGCAGAACAGCCACCTCAGGAACAACCACCTGTAGAGCAACCACCTGCAGAACAACCACCAGCTGAGCAGCCACCTGTTGAAGGTGAAGATCCTAACCAAGGCGCTCAATAACAGCTTTTTCCATTATTTCTCGCGGAGGTTTTTGTGCTGTCCAGATTTCAAAAGCAGCATAACCCTGATGCAGAAGCATATTTTCACCTGTGATTGTTTGGGCGCCGACTTCACGGGCGTCTCGTATAAGACGCGTTTCTAATGGACTGTAAATCATTTCAAAAATCAGCATACTTGGATTTAATTTTTCTTTTGGAATCAGCTCTACCCCTTCAGGATCGTTTAAGCCGGCAGAAGTAGCCTGAATTATTATATCTGCGCCTTTAAAATTTACTAATTTACCAAATTCACATTCAAATTCATTAGCTAAAGTTTTTGCGTGCTCGAGGGTCCGATTTAAAATTGTAATGCTTGCTGCGTTCGACTTTTTTGCAGTAAAAACAGCTGCGCGCGCTGCTCCTCCTGCTCCTAAAATAACAACATTTTTACCCTCAAATCCTCCAAGCGAGTCAATTGGCTCTTTTATTCCAATCCAGTCAACATTTGATCCTAAATATTTATTATTGCGTTCGTAAATAAAGTTAACCGCACCAATCTCCTGGGCATATTTATCAACTTCATCTAAATAATACTCAACTTTTTCTTTATGAGGCTTGCTTACGCTAAGCCCTTTTATCTTTTCTTCCCGCATTAATTTCATGAATTTTTCGAGTTCAGAAGCAGGTACATCAAAAACCTTAAACTCTGCATCTATGCCAAGAGCTTTAAATCCTGCATTGTGCATTGCAGGTGAAAGCGACTGATGAGCGGGATGTGCAAGAATTCCATAAATGTCCATAATTCCATTTTAGCCTTAGGCTATTGAAAAACAAGCCAAAATTTGGTATAATAGTATGAAAATAAAAACAAATTATGATTTGGCCATTAATAAAAACAGCACATGCACAGGTTAGCGGCACAGCCGTTGCCGGTGAAACTGAAACACAGCTTCAGGGACTTTTTGACTTTTTTGTAGTTAAAATCCCTTCGTTTATAGCTGCTTTTATTGTATTTATACTGTTCTTTTTTATTGCAAAAGCTATTAAAGGAATCGTTGAGAATAAGATGTCGCAGAAATTTGAAGAGCATAAAGAAATGCAGATTCTTGCAGGCCGAACAGCTTCAACAGTTACATTAATAGTTGGTGCAACTATCGCACTTAATATTGCAGGAATTGACCTCACAGTAATTATTGCAGCAGCTGGTTTTGGAATTGGTTTTGCACTTAAAGATATTATTATTAACTTTTTAGCAGGTGTATTTACGCTTGCTCAAAAGCAATACACTATAGGTGATTTTATTCAGATCGACGGAACAATTGGTAAGGTTATGGAGATTCAGGCGCGTGCGACTATTCTTCAGGCTCTGGACGGAACCCGTGTGATTGTTCCAAATGCGGAATTATTTACAAAGCAGGTTGTTAGTTATACTTCAAATCCTTTTAGACGAATTGAAGTAGCAGTTGGAGTTGAATATGGTAGTGATCTTAATCTCGCAGTTAAAACCTGTTATGAAGCACTTAAAAATACTCAGGGTATATTAATTGAACCTAAACCAGCAGTATTGGTTATGGAATTTGGTGAAAGCTCGATTAATCTGGTGGTTCGTGGATGGGTTGAATCACGCGGAAGCTGGCTCACAATTCAAAGTGCACTCGCGGTTCAGGTTAAAATAGAATTTGATAAAGTTGGAATTGGAATTCCATTCCCAATTCGAACTATTGTTTACGATAAAGATGCAAAAGCGCAGAAAGCAGCAAACGGAGGCAAAATTCCTCAATGGATTGAAAAAGAACAGCATCCAGTTGCTCAAGCTGCACCTCAAACAGTTGCCCAGGCAGTTACTCCGCAAGGCGAGACTGTTGATGTTCCAGTTCCGGCAGGGCAGGTTCCGGCTGCAGTTGAAGCCCCGGAAGTTGCGCCACAAGTTGAAAAAGGCCCAACTGTTGATAAGCCAGGTGCAGACTTTTTAAAAACGTAGATTATTATTATCCTTTAAGTGCATCCTCAATTGCATCTTGAACTTCACTTTTTATATCTTCTAGCTCTCTACGTGTAATTTCTTCATCTGATTCATATAAACAGTCAGCTTCTAAATCTTCATCAAAGGGAGGACGATCAATAACTCTATCTCCCAGGTACCCTCTTGTCATAATTTATTGATTTAATAATAAGGGTAATCATTAAATCACCTTTCTTTACTTTTGTCAATCTTTTTAAAGACAAAAAAAAGCCCCCCGGTTAGAGGGGACAAAAATCGAATCCTATCAACATTCAATGTTTGTATTTATTTGAAGCTGAGAATTTTTTTGATTTTTGTTTTTTATATGGAGACTATCCCATATATTTTTTGGACTGCTTTGCTTTGGCTTATAAGTATTTTTAGTCCTGCCACAGACCGTCTGTTTACGTGATGACTCAGGTGCCCGAGGGCGACAAGGTATCACCAGACAAAAGTGAGCGGTCCGGGGAGTCGGATCCGGACCATCACAGAGCAGAATACGAAAGCAATTAAAGGCTCTTTAATCACTCAGCATTTTCTGCTATGTTTCATTTGGATTCTGATTGTCAAAGAAAAATTGGTTCCTGTATCGCATGATCTCATCGTTACTTTCTAATCTAGCGTTTCATATAAGTATATAAAATTGGATCAAATTAGTCAAAACATACAGATAGACACATCTTAAATAACAATCCTGCCTATGAGGTTGATTCCAGTCAAAACTCGCATTATTAAGCCAAAAGATGACCTTGTAAAATTGATCCAAAAACCTCTAAAAAATAACGATATTTTAGTTATTGCATCAAAGGTCTTGGCTTATTCGCAAGGCAGATTAATGGATGCAAACAGCAAAGAATTCGATAAAATAGTAGAAAAAGAGGGTAAAAAGCTGTTCCAGGCCAATTATTGCAACTTAACATTCAAAGAAGGCCATCTTATCCCCAATGCAGGAGTCGACAAATCAAATACTCCAAAAGGCAAAATAGTATTGTGGCCAAAGCATCCATTTAAAGAAGCAGAAAGATTACAAAAAGAATTACGCACAAAACACAATTTGCGTAATTTAGGCGTAGTTATTAGTGATTCAACCTGCGCCCCAATGCGCGTAGGCGTCCATGGCATATCAATAGGCCATTTTGGATTTGAAGGAATCGAAGATGTCCGTAATAAAAAAGATATATTTGGGAAACCTTTAAAAGTTACCCGCCGCAATCTCGCAGACTCACTTGCAGACGCAGCAACAATCCTAATGGGAGAATCTGATGAGCGCGTGCCTTTTGTGATAATCCGCGAAGCTCCGGTTAAATTCACAAACGCCAAAGTTCGCCGAAGCTATATTCGATTGAAATCTGACCTTTATTACGGTATTTATAATAATGACTTTAAAAAGTTTTTAA
This sequence comes from Patescibacteria group bacterium, assembly GCA_042577965.1. Lineage (GTDB taxonomy): Bacteria > Patescibacteriota > Gracilibacteria > UBA1369 > PNNO01 > JAUVDZ01. The sequence continues at coordinate 5,449 of JBHPDK010000003.1, read as the reverse complement.
CGCGGTAGCTTTATGTATAGAATTGCGGTTTTAGCCTCAACAAACGGAACCGATCTACAGGCCATCATTGATGAAATGAAAGCAGGGAAAATGGAAGGAATTGAGCTTAGCGTAGTGGTTGGTAATCGCAAATCAGCTTACGCTTTAGAAAGGGCCCGCGAGCAGGGCTTTGAAGCAGTATTTATTGATCCAAAAGAAAAATCCCGTGAAGAATTCGACAAAGAAACAGCAGTTATTTTAAAAGAAAAAGGTGTAGATTTAATTTGCCTTATTGGATATATGCGAATTTTGTCGCCTTGGTTTGTTCGCGAATTTGAAGGCCGAATTATAAATGTGCATCCGGCTATTGATATGAAAAAATATGCTGGCCCGGGAGCTATGAACTTAGATGTTCATAAAGCTGTTATTGAAAATCACGAAACCGAGAGTGGTTGCACAATTCATTATGTAACTGAAGGTGTTGATGAAGGCCCGATTATTGCGCAGGCTGATGTTGTTGTTTCGCCTGACGAGACACCGGAAAGTTTGAAAGATAAGGTTCAGGCTCAGGAAAAGCTTTTATATCCGGAAGTTATTAGGCGTTTTGCAAAGGGGGAAGTTTAAAAAACCCACCCCAGATAAAATGGTTTGTCAGGTATTATTTTAACAATCATTCAACGTTGCTAATTTAGCGCTTATTTGTAATGCAAATCAAACAAGCTCTTTATAGTATTCTATTATTCAAAATCGAATACTAAAAGCCCTTAACTTTTTTTATGCCAAATCTCGAATTAGTTCAAATTGATGATGTTTGTTACATTCATTACTCGGATGCTACTCTTCCGGCAGCCTGTCCAAGACCTGATATTGAAAAAACAAGTAAGGTTAGCCTTAGATCTCCTTTAGAAGTTGCAAAACATACAGCAGGAATAGCTGATATATTAGATGCACCTGTTTGCTGGACAACCTGCGATATACAATGTGAAGCTAAAAACAAAGCTATTAAGGCAATTGAAGAATTAGAAGAACCAGAACTCACTACTTAAACTCCGCATCAATACAAGCCCTGAACTTTTCAGCACATGGGTGGCAATGAACCTCCTCAAATTTCTTATTTCTTAAAGGTTCCGGTAATAGATTCTTGCACTTTTTTCGTGCCTGATTGCGCTTTTTAAGATATGCCGATTTACTCATTGTTTTTCCATTTGGAAGCATAACCTGGCATGCACCTGCAACAGTTAATGATATAGCGAAAATTGCAATCATTGATCCTGTTAAGAGCTTTTCTTTTGTAGTGCGAGGCTTTTCAGGGCAAGCTTCCATTTAAATGGTTTGATAAATAAGGGTAAATTTAACCATTTAGTAAAGGAATCGTCAAGTATTTATAATTCAATCACTTACTGCTTTTGCCTTAAAGTTTTCAAAAATTTCAAAAACATTTCACGTCGCAGCTCAAGTGTCGCAGTATTTACATTTGGATGAAAGCTCACAATCTCCGCATCATACATATCTCTATCTATAAAAAGCTCAACCTCACCTTCTTCATCATTAATAAGCCCAAAAGGCGATACCGAACCAGGATCAAGCTCCATTTTTTCATTCATTAGTTCAGCTGAACCAAAACTAACCTTTTCTCCAACAATTTCCTCAAATTTCTTAATATTCATTTTTTTTGAAGCAGGCATAACAACCAAAAACATTCTTTCACCCTTTTTACTTTTCAAAAAAAGGTTTTTCCCGGCTATTCCAGGGATATCTCCGCAATGCTCCTGCGCCTCTGCGCAATTCATAACCGCAGGGTGATCGTGGTGGGTGAATTCAATTTCGTGCTGATTTAGGTAATCTTCGACGTCGGACATGATAAAATTTAGTGAATTGTGGTTTGCATTCTACCATTTTTTAACTAAATGCTATAATGCGCATAAGTACAATTTAAACCAAAGTGCAATGATTAAACGATTAATGCCTGTTTTGCTCTTTTTAGCAATCATAACCGCAGCTCCAACTGCTTTTGCGGCCACAGAGCCTTTTTCAGACCTTGATGATACTCACGAAAATTACGACGCAATTATTAATTTATATGAAAATAATGTGATTAGCGGGTATCCTGATCAGACTTTTAAGGCAAATAATCAGGTTAATCGTGCTGAATTTTTAAAAATATTGATTGAAGGTAATGGAGTTTCGCCTGACCCTTTAGTTTATAACAATTGTTTTTCGGATGTAACTGATGATTGGTACGCAAAATATGTTTGTTATGCTTTGGAGCAAGGCTGGATTGAAGGCTACCCTGATAGTGAATTTAAAGCAGTAAATCAAATAGCTTTAGTTGAGGCTTTAAAAATGTTAATTGAAATTCATGGATATGCTGACGAGCTTCCTCCAACCGAAGATCCGGATTATTGGTATGTTCCATATGGAGAATTGGCTTTAGAAAAAGGCTTTATCGATGACCCTGGAGCGCCTTTTGATCCATTGGAATATCAAACAAGAGCTCAGATAGCTGAAATGACATACCGCTCGATGATAGTTAAAGAGTACAATAATGAAATCTACCTTGGCCGCCTTGATGCCCCAATTACTATCTATGCTTACAATGATTATGAATGTCCATTTTGTAAAAAGATAATCGAGGAATCTTTTGAGCAATTAAAAACAAATTATATTGATGTAGGGGATGTTCTTTATATACCAAAAGATTTCCCTTTAAATTTTCACACTAATGCTGGTGATGCAGCGCTTGCTGCAAGATGCGCAAATGATCAGGATGCTTATTGGGAAATGCATGATCTATTATATGAAAAGCAAACTGAATGGAGCAATTTGAGTGATCCAACTGAGACATTTAGTGATTATGCTTCTTCATTTGATTTAGATATTGCTCAATTTGATTCATGCATGGCAGATGAAATCCACATGGATGCAATTGAAGCAAATAAAGCAAATGGTGTTGAAATTGGAATATCTGCTGTACCAACATTGGTTGTTAATGATGATTTTTTTATGGGAGCACAGCCTTTAAAATCTCTTATGAATTATTTGGATGAGGTGCTGTACGGGATCTAATTCTATTTTTTATGTAATTCCTTTGATTTAATTAAAGCATGTCGTAGTTGTTGTTTTGCAGATTCAGTATCGCCACTAAAGGTTTGAGTTGCTTTTAAGCAAATAGAAGCAATTAATACATCTTGAACAGCATACCGTTGATGCATTCTTTGTACTCTTCGGGGTGCTAATTCATCATTAAAATCAGCATCTCGCAAAGTCTGGGCTTTTTTAAGTTCAGCTGCTCTTTTTATTTGTGTGAAGTCTACAGGTTTCATAATAATTATTCTGGTCTGCGTTTAATAAGATTTCTGAAGAAAGTTCTTGGAAACAGATCGCCTTCATCTAACCTCGTTCTTACTAGGCCTTTATAATGCATGGGTTTAACAGAAGTCCTTAACAGCGTTTTTAAAAAAATTGTCCGTAATTGATCAGGATCAACTTCATGTTCTTTTAAAACATCAGCTACAGACTCTGTTTCAAGAGCTTCAACCATACCAGCAAGTTGCTGGGCTGTTAATTGAGGTTCTTTATCAGGATTATCTAGTCCAGACATAATATATTTATCAAGGTGACTAATTAAAACATTTTGCTGCACGCTTGTCAAGTTTCGATTTTCTCCATTTTACCCCTGCCCACCCAAATATCACTACCTCAAGCAGAAAAGTCCAGTGGAGGATGAAATTCCAAACCCAATAATCATAAACCGCAGGCACATTGGCAATAAAAATGCTCTCATACGAAAAAGGATAAAGCCATTTAATTCCTCCAACAAAAGTATCCAGAATCAGATGCAGAAAAATCCCCGCCATAAACACAATAAGCGGCATAATCAGCTCATCCCTCTTGGCAATTTTAATAATTGCCAGCGCGATCAGCCCAATGATGAGCCAGTAAAAAGGAATGTGAATCCAGTAACTATGATGAAAATGTTGGGAGTTGTCGATTAATGCCCACCATACGAGATCGAGATCCGGCAGAATACTCGCAAAAAGGCCAAGAGCAAGATATTTCTCAATTTTATGATGCTTCTGCAGTTTTTTAGTCAGCAAATAACCGGCTGGTAGGTGGGCTAGGAACATTAAGTTGCGCTAAAAGCTTTAAAAATAGTTTTTATATCATTAAAGATTTTTTCTTCATCTTCTAATACTATTTGTATATAGCATTCACGTACTTGATCACAATTTGCGCCAATTTTTTTACAAATTTCTCTGAATAATACTTTGCCAGGGAAAACTTTAATCCATGTTCCATCGCTCAAAGATTTTTCAAGTTTTTGTTTAAATTTATTAAAAATACTTTCTAAATTTGATTTATCCAGATCTTCGCCTATTTTTTTAGTTTGTACTTGAATTTGGGATATAACTTCAACAATTAGTTCTTCAGCATTTTTTTCTTGTACTGCCTTTATTGATGGGACAGGGATATTGGAATTAATTTTAATATATTCTTTTATTATCAGAGAGAGAGCTTCAGTAAATGTGGTTTTTGTAATTTGTTCTAACTCCTTATCTATATTAGCTTGATTGCTCCATTTTTTTTCTAAACACAATCTATTTGATACTTTAGCTAAAATTTTAGAGTCCAAAAAATAGTTTTCAAGATGTCTTCGTTTAATGCATTTTAATTTAGTACCGGTTTCTAATTGCTTAATTTTTGATTCGCTTAATCCATCTCTGTCTCTAATCATATAAAAATCAATTCCAAATAAACTATTATTAAGTTGTTTAGTAGTATTTTCGAGTAGCATTACATTTTCAACTGAGCCAACTGGAATAAAATTTAGCTTTGGATAGGTTTGTTGAGCAATAGAGTGGTAGGTTAATCTATCTAAGCTAGCATCTTCACCTTCTACAAAAACAAGTTTTTTCCCAACAGCAAACAATCCAATGTTTTCACTCATTAGTTCAACTAAATCAGGATGTTTTTCACGTAAATCGCTTAGTTTATGTGCTTGGTTTCCTTTTTTTGTTGTAGTGTCAATAAAGTATACATTCCCAGTTGAATAATAAGTTGAAATTAGGTCAGCAGAGTGAGTGAAAAAGATGAATTGATTTGTGCCATCCCCCATTTTTTTTAATGTTTCGATGAGACGAAAAGTTAACGTTGGATGCAGATGTAATTCGGGTTCATCTATCAGAAATATAGAATGATTAATTTTTTTCCATAATAAATCGAAAGCTATTTTAACAACTTCTTTTTCTCCAGAACTAAGAGTGCTAAATGGTAATAAAGGATTTTCAGGATCATCAACTATCCTATAATGAAATTCTTTTAATTGTTCTGGATCTATGCTTTCTAATAATTTTCCTGGTAGTAATTCACTAAAGAGTTTCTGATATGGTAAAAATGGATCTGGGAATTTTTTTAATGTTGATTTATGGCTACCAGTTTTATTTGTTAACACTTCTTCGGCGATTTTATT
>JBHPDK010000002.1:0-115588 GCA_042577965.1 Patescibacteria group bacterium | reverse complement strand
TTTTGATGATTTTTGTGAATTGTGTGAGCCAGCTCATGTGCTACCAGATAGTCTAATACTTCAGGCGGCGCAAATAGAATTTTCCAGTTAAAATTAAGTCCGTTTTGATGATTGCATGAACCCCAACGTGTTTTAGCGCTCGAAATTTTTATATTTTTATATGGAAGATCGAATTTTTCTGAATAATGATTAGTGCGCTGCGTTAAAATTCCGCGGGCTTTTTCGCGATACTGCTTGACTTTATTAATGTCTACTAAATCTTTGAATCTCTCAGCTTTTTCATTTCTTTCTTTAATCATTTTTAATTTACGCTTAACCCAATCCTTTTTGCTAATTATAAATTTATTAATTCTTTTTTGACTTAGAAAAACAGGAGCCCTAACAATTATACTTCCATTATTTTCCAAAGTTATTGATATTGTTCTGCGGTTTGATTTTTTAATTATAATATTTTCCATCATAAAAAGATCATTACACACCTTGAATTTTTTCTCAATAATGACATACTGGTAATTGCATTTTATTAACAACTTTACTATGGGCACAAAAGGAATCGAAATTCTTGACCTCGATGTTAAAGAATTAATCAACACTTTAAACAAATTACTGGCTGACGAATGGCTTGCATACTATCAATACTGGGTAGGTTCAAAAATTATCACAGGACCAATGCGCGGCGAAGCTGTTACTGAACTTGTTGAACACGCAACTGATGAACTCAGGCATGCTGATATGCTTGCTGTTAGGATTACTCAGCTTGGAGGGGTGCCAATTTTAAAACCTGAGGATTGGTACAAACATACAAATTGTGGCTACAGCGCACCGGAAGATCCAGCAATCAGAGCAATCCTTGCTCAAAATATTAAAGGTGAACAATGCGCAATCGAAGGTTATAAAGCATTAGCTGACATGACCAAAGACAAAGACTTAACAACTTACGAAATGGCTTTAGAAATATTAAAAGATGAGATTGAGCACGAGGATGATTTAGAGCAGCTGGTTGAGGATTTAAAGCAAGTATAAGGCTTTATAAATCGCCATCAGCTTCAGCTTTTTTCTTAGTATCTAAAATCAGCACTCTAAAATCAGGTGATTTTTCAGTATATAAATCAAACCATACACGTGGTTTCTGCTGATTAACTAATTTAGCTAAACCATTGCCTCTTGCATAACCTATACTTTTACAATCAACTCCTGGTATTTCAGGAAAATACAATAACTGATTAATATCCTGACATCTAAGTAATTCCTGTAATTGTTCAGGTGTTATTCCAGGTGTTGGTTGTTTAACAACTGCAAAAACCGCATCTCTATTTGCTTTTATTAAAAAATCGATAGTTCCTCTTTCACAAAAATCTGTTCCATGTTCAATTGCATTAAATAATACTTCATTTACAAAATTTGCATGGTACCCTTGAATCCAAAAAATTTCAGAAGGCAATTGATATAAATCTGCATTTGCCTTTGAAAATGATACTTGCAATAATCCAAAATCTCTTGCAATTTCGCGTTCTCTTTCAGATCCAACTTTAGAAGTAACAGTAACAAAATTGAAAGGAGCTTTTTTGATCTCTCCACTCGCAAATAAACCAAAAATTAATTCTTTTGATCGTCTAAGAGCTTTTGTTACCTCAGAATCCTCGGTTATTTCCACCCTTCGTTCAAAGGTAACTTCCCCAAGTTCTTCAAGTGCTTTTTCTTCTGTTAAATCTGGCCTTAACATCTAATTTAATAATTAAGGCTTATTATTATACAAAAAATTATAATTTTGGCAAACTCATACTTATAATTATATACTATACGCACTTTAATAATTGCAATGTTCTACCACAACATCTCACCAATTTTACTTGAAATCGGCCCGCTGACTTTGCGGTGGTATGGTCTTTTGTTTGTAATTGGTCTTGTTATTACATTTTTTGTTTTAAGATGGATTTTTAAGCGCGAAAAATTGCCTTTGCAAGACTTAGAAAGTGTGGTGCTTTATTTATTTATAGGAATGGTTATTGGAGCAAGACTTGGGCATGTGTTTTTTTATGATGCATCTTATTATTTGAACAATCCTTTAGAAATTTTGATGATTTGGAAGGGTGGTTTGGCTAGTCACGGCGCTGCTATTGGTGTTTTTATTGCTTATTTGTTATGGATTTGGGTACACAAGAAACGATTTTCAATATATCTGGATTTTATTGCAATTTCGCTTCCTGTAGCTACAGGATTTGTTAGGTTAGGAAATTTTTTTAATTCTGAAATTGTAGGCCGGGCAACAGATGGAACATGGGGAGTTGTTTTTAAAAGATTAGGGGAGGATTTCCCAAGACATCCATCACAATTATATGAATCAGGTTTAAGTTTTGCGATTTTTGCTGTACTGTTGGTTGTTTATTTAAAGTGGTTCAAAAAGCTTCCGCCATTATTTATTATGTTTTTGTATGTGGGATTATATTTTGCAACACGATTTTTAGTTGAATTCTGGAAAGAAAGACATGTTCTTGAATATGACATTCCTTTATCTATGGGGCAGTGGCTTAGTATTGTTCCGGTTTTGATAGCAGTTGGATATTTTGGATGGCTTCTAATTAGAAAAAAGGGCTAGGAGATATGTCGAACTCATCCCCGGGGATGGAGTTCGTATAGACATCAAACGCAAAGCAGTAGACTAACTGCCATGATTGCCATACCGCTTATTAGGCCGTAAATTGCTAAATGAGGTTCGCCGAATTCACGAGCAGCTGGTAAAAGTTCGTCAAGAGAAATAAAAACCATTATGCCTGCTACTGCTGCAAGTACAATTCCTAAAACAGTATTGCTTAAAAAAGGAAGTAAAATAAAATATCCTAACAATGCGCCTAAAGGTTCAGCTAATCCTGATAAAAATGAATAGGCGAATGCTTTTCGTTTTTTACCTGTAGCACAATAAATAGGAAACGAAACAGCGATTCCTTCAGGAATATTATGAATAGCTATAGCAACTGCAATTGCGATTCCAAGCTTAATATCAACAAGCGCGGTAGCAAATGTTGCAAAGCCCTCAGGGAAATTATGGATAGCCAAAGCAAATGCAATAAAAACTCCCATTCTCATTAATTTTTTGCATTCTCTTTTATGTCTGTGTTTTTTGAATTCCTCAACTGTATGAAGTTCATGTGGATTCTCGTAGGAAGGAATGGATTTATCTATAATTGCGATTATTGCTATTCCAAGAAAAAATGCACCAACTGCTAGCCAGCCTCCATATGTAAGCCCCTGAGCTTCAACTAAATAATTTTGTGCTTCAGGAAAAATTTCAACAAATGAAACATAAATCATTACTCCGGCTGAAAAGCCAAGTGCAATTGATAAGATTTTTTTGTTTGTATGCTTTGTAAAAAACGCGAGTGCACTACCTATTCCTGTTGAAAGGCCTGCGAATAAAGTGAGTCCAAAAGCGATTAGTACATTATTTAGTTCCATTTAAATAAGATTTTCGTTTAGTTTCTTCGAATCTTTCGATAGCGTATCGTAGCATAGTTCTCGGCATTTTCTTATAGAATTTTTTTAAAAATTTTTCTTCAATTTTTTGATCTCTTTTTCCAATTTCGCGAAGCATCCATCCAACAGCTTTATGAATTAAATCGTGGTTATCTTGAAGGAGGATTTCGGCGATAGCTAAGGTATCTTCAAAATCTTTCTCTCTAATAAATGCAAATGTTGAAAGAACTGCAATACGGCGCTCCCATAATGATTTTGACTTAGCAAATTTGTACAAAATTTTTCGATCATCACGCTGTGCGAGCATCCATTTACCCAAAACTTTTGGAGCTGTTAAATCTATGATATCCCAATTATTTAGATACGGCGTGTTGCTTAAATAAAAATCCACAACATTCTGATCTAATTTTCGATAAGTTAAAATTAAGGCTGCGCAAAGCCGCTCTTCGTGGATTTTGCTCGACATCATCTTTTGCAATTCATTAAGTGAGATATCTTTATATTTTTTTGCAACTTTACGAATCTCTGGAACCATCACACCAATAAAAACATCACCTTCGCCATATTCACCTTTACCTGTTTTAAAAAACCGGCTTAAAATTTCAGCTTTTCCAGGTGTAATCGAAGCTTTTAAATCTTTTTGGATATCCGAAATTTTCATTATTTCCAGGCAATCAAAATAGCTGACATAACTCCAAGCGCAATAAGATTATATAGCATTTTTCTAAAATAATGGATTAATTTATTTCAAAATTCCAAAGTTATATGCATCTATTAAAGACAAAGCCGCATGCTGATTTCTGTCTACCTGCTGTGAATCAGATTCGGGATATCCTAAAAATCCGCCAATTGCAGCTGGTTTAAACGATTCTTCGTCTGTGATTTGCAAAGTTAAAATATAATCAGATGTTTCTTTAGAAAAATTCTTATAACACTTTGATCTTTCTAAATCATTCATTTCTCTAGCCAGGTCATAAGCCATATTTACGCCTTCTGAATGAACAGCTGCAACAATTCCCGGTGTGAAATCAAAATCTGAGCAATTGCCTTTTGGATTATATTCATCAAGTATAAAATCATTCATTTTAAATATAAAATCTCTAACTTCTGTATCACCAGTCGCCTTAAATAATTTATAATATGCGCGACTTTGCCATGGTATAAACGCTGTATTTGGATTCATCTTGAAATACCCTACATAAAAAGGAAAAGCTTTTTGTACTGCCTCCAAATACTGAGGATCACCATTATATTCATATAATGCCATCAATGATAAAAGGGCCTCGCCAGGATAATAATCTTTACCAGTTGTACGAGTTGAGAAAAAGAAAGTTCGAAGTTCACCGTTATCTTTTTGCAGATGTAAAATGCCATTTGCAAGGCCTTTTAAAAGGTCATCTTTTTTTGGATGATCAATTTCAATAAGCGAAAGAATTGCAAAAGCATTATAACCAAGTTTAATCTTTTGAGGACTAATATTTATATAGTAAAAGTCATTAATACTATTTTCTTCCAGGTAATTTTCAAAATATGCAAAACCTTTTTGAGCTAATTCTTTATACCGCTTGTCATTAAGGAATTTTTCAAGTTGAGTAATCGACCAAAGCGCGCCCATTTCACGAAGAGCATGACTATTTTCGTCATATCTGTCTTCATAAGGATAATACTTGTAATGCAGAAAATCTTCATTTTGATTATTCAAAAACCATTCACCTCCAAGTTCAATTGCATTTAGATATTCGCCTTGATCTCTGGATTCAGTGAATTCTTTAGCTTCTGTTGGAGAATATAGAACCACAGCAATTATTGCTGTGATAGCAGCAATAATAATTGTAGCAATTAATATTTTTTTACATGGACAATTTTTTTTCATTTTTTTGAGGATTGATTAACCGTACATTAAAATTCCGGATACAATAAATAAATCAATAAAAATATACGAAATATACATTATTATAATCGGAGTTTCTTTATGAATAATGCCATAGGCAGACCAGATAACAGCATTTACTAAAAATGTAGCCCATGTGATTAATGATAAACCGGATGCGTTTTGATTAACCCAAATATGAAGCCCCTGAGGAATACACATAATAACTGCAGTTATCCCTGCAAAATAAACAAGTTTATCGAGTACGCGTTTGAAGCGGTTTACAGGCTTAAGTACAGCTTCCTTAACTTCTGCTTTATCAAGGCCTTCAACTTCAGAAATTGCTTCAATGACTCTTTTACGTTTATGCAAATGATGTATTGCGTGAGTGCCGCTATGTGGCATTTTATTTTTATTTAGTTTTTTAAAATTCAGATATATCTAGAGATTATAGCATAAATAAACCAAAACGGCAAACCAAGTTAAACTGAGTTCAAGGTGTATAGAAGTTCGCTTCGTGCCTTGAAGGCACTCCATAGAGTCATTTGCTTTCGCAAACGCCTCTGCTGATGGCGGAGAGACTGGGATTCGAACCCAGGAGACGCTTGCGCGCCTAATGGTTTTCAAGACCACCGCATTCGACCACTCTGCCATCTCTCCGTATTGGTCTATCTTAACGACATTTAATATATTACATTCTTTCCGGAACTTCAATTCCTAATATTCCAAGACCTTCTTTAAGTGCGCGCGATACTGCTTTTGTTAAATTAAGTCTTACTTCTTTAAGTTCTGGATTTTCTGTTTGCAAAACAGGAACTGAATTGTAAAATCCATTAAAGCTTTGCGCTAATTCATATAAATAGTTGGCGAATAAATTTGGTTTGTATTCTTCTGCTGCAAGCATTAAAAATTCGTTGAATTTTGGTAACAGGCGTGCAACAGCAAGCTCATGTTCGTTTTCAAGTGGAGCGCCGCCATTTACTTCATCATCTTCTACTTTTTCAATTGCCTGAAATAAGTCGGTTTGGTTTTCTGGTTGCTGTTCTTTTTTTGTTTTTTTCTTATTTTTTTTCGCATCGCCTTCTGCATTCTTTCGTAAAATACTTTCTGCTCTTGCATAAGTGTATTGGAGGTATGGTGCGCTATTGCCTTCAATGCTGAGCATTTTATCCCATTCAAAAACAATATCCGTTGTTCGATTTTGAGATAAAATATTATATTTAATTGCTCCGATTGCAATTATTTCTGCTACTTTTTCCTGTTCTTTTTTCTTTAAATCCTTGCTTTTTTCTTTAACTATTTCGCGAGCCTTCTCAATTCCATCTTTTAAAACTTCTTCCAATAAAACCACATTTCCTTTACGTGTGCTCATTGATTTATCAGGCAGACTCATTCTTCCAAAAGTAACATGCATATATTTTGGATCTGTATAGCCAAGACGCTGTGCAGTTTCAAAAAGCTGCTTAAAATAAAGAGATTGAGCTGAATCAACAACATAAATTAACTGCTCTGGATCCCAGGTTTTAATTCTATAATCAACAACAGCTAAATCTCGGGTAGCATAAAGAGTTGCTCCATCAGATTTCTGAACCAGAAAAGGTGCCATATTTTCATCATCAAACTCAACAAGCCATGCCCCGCCTTCACCTTCTTTAAATATGCCTTCCGCCTTACCTTTTTCTAAAATCCCACCCATTTTATCATTATAAAAACTCTCCCCCTGATAATTATCAAATTCTATGCCAAGTTTTTTATAGGTTTTTTTAAGATCATCCATGCTTAATTTAACAAACCATTCCCATAATTTATGATTTTCTTCGTCCCCTTCTTCTAATTTTCTGAATTCTTCTCTGCCTTTATCTTCAATTTCCGGATTTGCCTGCGCTTCGTCATGAAATTTTACATATAATTTTAAAAGCTCAGGAATTGGATCTTTTTCAATAGTTTTTTTATCACCCCATGTTTTATATGCATAAGTTAATTTACCAAATTGAGTACCCCAATCACCTAAATGATTAACTCCAACAGTTTCATATCCTAAATTCTTATAAATATTATAAATTGCCTGCCCAATTATTGTTGAAAGAAGATGATGAACACCAAGCGGTTTAGCAATATTCGGAGATGAATAGTCAATTACCACAGTTTTATTTTCACCAATCGAGGCATCTAAAAGCTCTTTACCCTGCGCTATTTCATTGACCTGATTAGTCAAAAATTCAGAAGAAAGCTGAATATTTATAAAGCCAGGCTGGGCAACTTCAATATTGCCCACAAACTGAAGCGGTTCAATATTAGAAATGATTTTTTCAGCAATTTCCAGAGGATTTTGACCAAGTGTTTTTGCAAGTTTCATTGCAATACTGCATGCATAATCACCATGAGAAGCATCGCGCGGATATTCAACTGAAAGTTCTTCTGAAACCTCAGGGAAAGTTTTTTTTAGAGCCTCATCAAGCATCACCTTGATGCGTGACTTAAGCGAAACATTGTCTTTTATTGTAGGTTTTGCTGCAGGCGCAATTTCAGACTCTGGTTCTGGTTCAACCGGACCAAATTCAGTTTCTTCAAGGACTTTTCTTGCCTCCTCATCAGTAACTTCATGCACTTCAGGTTCAGGTTCTGCCACAGGTGTACCTTCTGGCGCCTCGCTCAAGCCAGGAACTCCTAAATCTTTTTCTTTATGAGGCGGAACAATAATATCTTCATCAATTTCTGATCCAAAACAATATTTTTGAACCATTAATACAAGTTCTTGTAGCTTTTCGCGCATATCATCTTCCTGCAAAATACCTAAATTTTCAATAATAAACACACAACTGTCGGTTTCACGGTTAACTGTGCCTCTTTTAAGCTGCTCACTATTCCATTTTTTTGTTAAAACAGAGCCCTGATCCTTATAAACAATGTCACGACCTTCATAAGTAAGCTCAATGTCTCCATAAATATCATTTAAAGCAAAACAAATTACAGGAAGCTGCCATTTGATCATAAAATAGTCGCGAATTTTTGATAAATTATCATTAAATTCAATAGTTCGCTTGATTAAAACATCGCGAAGCAGTTTTTCAAGATTAGTCTGATATGTTTTTGCGCTAATATCCTTATAAACATTTTGCCAATTTGAAATTCTGGGCATTGAATCAAGATCAGACTTTTTGATTTTATTTTGAATTTGAGCACTGAGACCATTAAAAATCTGCTCTAAAGCAACTGTTTTTCGCTCGTTATTTACTGTTTTACAAGTAACAACTCCAAAGCTTACAGTAGGGTAATTTTCGATTATTTTTTCATCTACAACTAATTTCATTTTGACACGTTTAAAATGCATCCTTGCAAAAGATAGCAAAGAAAGTACAATAATAAAAGACTAACTTAACTCAAATTAAACCCTCATGGCAGTACAAATTATTATTTTATTGGTATTATTAGTTCTTTCAGGATTTTTCTCAGGAAGTGAAACAGCTATTATTGCCATTAGCGAGGCAAAAGTAAGGAATTTAGTGGATCAAAAAAAGAGAGGTGCAAAAGTACTTAAAATATTAAAAGAAGACCCTCATCGTCTACTTATTACCATATTAATTGGTAATAATTTGGTAAACATCGGGGCTTCAGTGCTTGCTGCAGTTTTATTTATGAATCTTTTTGGATCGAGCGGTCTTGGAATTGCAACAGGTGTAATGACATTTGTTGTACTTGTTTTTGGTGAAATTACTCCAAAATCATTTGCAACCAGGTATTCTGCTCAAATGTCGCTTTGGGTAGCGCGTCCTTTATATATTTTGCAGATTATTTTCAGCCCAATTATATGGATTTTGGATAAAATCGTTAAAGTTTTAATAAAATGGATGGGAAGTGATGTTCGCGAAGAGCAAATCAGTGAAGAGGAAATTAAGGCTTTTATTGATATGGGAGCGGAAAAAGGCAGTATTGAAAAAAGAGAGAGGGAGTTGTTGAAAAATGTACTTCAATTTAATGATATTGAGGTAGAAGAGGTTATGACTCCGCGTGTTTCTATTGAAACTATGCCAATTGAATTTACACTACAGGAAGCCATTAATTTTGCTATTGAAAAGTCACATTCAAGGATTCCTGTTTATAAAGAAACTATTGATAATATTGTTGGAATTATTACGATAAAAGACATTTTAATGCTTTCTGAACAGTATAATGACAACAAAAAACTTGAAAATCTGGAGCTTAAAAAGCCTTTAGTAGTGCCGGTTAGTAAGAAAATCGATGTTTTATTCAGGGAATTCCAAAAAGCACGCACTCATTTAGCTATTGTGATTGATGAATATGGAGGAACTGCCGGATTAGTAACCCTGGAAGATTTATTAGAGGAAATAGTAGGAGAGATAATTGATGAGTCAGATATTGAAGAAATGCCAATAAAAGCGGTTTCTGACTATGAAATCGAGGCTCATGGCGTAACAAAACTTGAAGATATTAATGATTATCTTGGAATCCAGTTGCGCGGAAATGAAAAAGAACCGATTTCTGCACTTATTTTAGACAAATTACACAGATTCCCGCGTGAAGGGGAAGTTGTGAAATTCCCACATGCAAAGGTTAAGGTTTTGAAAATGCATGATAATCAGATAGTGCGGGTAACAGTGATTAAAAAACACAAGAAGTGATTTTATGCTACCATTTCATCTGCTTCATCCTCATCAGCTTTCTCACTTGGAATGTCAATTTCTTCTTCCACCCATTCATCTCTAACCTCGTTTACAACTAAAACTCCTGCTTCTTCATATGTTTGGGAAACAATATTACATTCACCTCTTAACTGGTATTCGACTGCACGAGCTACACCTTCGCTTGGTGAAAGAAATAAAACATTTTTCGGAAGACCATTTTTGGTAGCAAAACTTAATTGTTCTTCCTCTAATGCTGCATCAAATATTGAATCTCTCACCATTGGCTCTGCCCAATAAGGTCCTGTTGATTCAATAATTAAATGCTTTGCAATTTGTCTGGAATTTTGTTTTTTATCTCTTGCATTAAGTTTTAAATAAACAGGATGTTTTGTTGTTGAAATATAAATATCCCTTCCTTCACCCTGTTTCGAAATACGCATTAATTCAGCAATAATTACTTCTAAAGTGCTAAACAGATGTTGGTCATATACACTAAACATCTCAGTATCAAAAACAACATGTACAGGATCTGAATAAGCTTTTAATTTTTCAGGAATTGTCACATGAGGTTCACCAGTTCTTGCAAAAGTAGCTGCATGGATTCTTCTAATATCATCACCAGGTTGATATTTTCTAATATCAAAACTTTCCGGCCTTGGCGCTCCAATTCCCTTTCTTTTTGATCTGTCCAGTTTTTTAAATAATCTTCTTATACCTCCTCTTACTTTAGCCATTTCTTTACCTGGAATTTTTACACACTCATACATTCTTTTTGGATCAACACAATCTGATCCTTCAATTTGTAATGCTTTTGGATTTGTCACTTCCCTTTTTTTTGCTCCATTTTTTGCAAATTTTATTGTTTTAGCAAAATCCTCTAAAAATTGTTTATCAACACCAAATTCTTCTTTTAGTTTTCCAGCTAATTTTTTATCTGTAAATGCTCTTATACATAATTGGTAAAAAACAGGTACCTGCATTGTATCTAGCAATATTTCAAAAGGAGCAAGATAATCATCGTAATCCAAACTATCCATATGCTCTACATCAAAATCATCATACATATCACTTATATCTCCTAAAGATCTCCATAATGAAGGAATGAATTCTTCACCTTTTAATGCTTTTTTAACTTTTGCCTTGAAGCTTTCAGTAAACATAAAATCAGGACTAAACAGAATATTACTTACAGTTTCTATTTGCCAAATTCCGGTATCTACACCTGTGTAATTTTTAAATTTAGTAAATTTAAAATCTTCCAATGCATCTGAATCCTTGAGAGTGGAATCATGATCATATTTATCCTCTCTACCTTCAAATTGTATATGCAAATAATCTATCATTTGCTCAACAGTTCTAATCTTCTCTACTAAATCTCTATATCTGAGATCAAATTTAGCGTAAAACAATGTTCTTATAATTTGATGGTAAGGATCATCTTTATATCTTGATTTTTCAGGTAATTCCAAAGATCTTCTTGGCGGGAACACTCTGTATTTTCTACAAAACTGATACATTTTCTTTAAATTTTCTCTTACCAATCTTGGTGGAACGGTAATAGGAAAGCCCTCTCTATCTGCATGACTATATCCAGGAATAATTAAAGACGGATGATCTCTTTCTAATCGAAATTCATCTTCTTCGACCATTTTAAAATGTACTCTGCACTCAGCTGTTGCTAAATCTTCAAAACCTTTTACGCTTAGTTCATTTTCTAATATAATTCTATTTTCAACTTTTGGCTCTTCAAAATTTGCAGCTGGTGAAATACCTGTAAATGGTAAAGCTTCCGGTTCAACCTTATTAAATTCAGGCTTATTTGATTTAGTTTTAAGCCTTTGCATAAAATTACGTAATATTTTTCTTTTTCTTGCATCGCTTCCAGCTTCCAAATAGTCTTGTTCAAGTTGCTTAATTTCATCTTCTGTACATATTTGCATATCAAACTCCTTACTCTGAACTGTTGCTGCTGGATCGTCAAATCTCAATTCGCCATCTTCAGTTATATAACAAACTCTTGTATGCCCGTATAATTCCATAAATGCATCACCCTCAGCATTTGTACATCTTTCCATTGAACATAAAGCTGAAAGCCCCAAACTTCTTAAATAACAAGCTTCTATCCATGATAATAAATCACAATGACCTGCTTTAACTTCTGCTGCTATTAAATGAGTATCTTCTTTATGCTCCTTTAAAAATGCACCTAAATAATCATTACATGCATATCTAAAATGATTTTTCATATAATTTGATACTAATTTTGCTGCTGAATCCGGATCTTCTTCTGCTAATTTATATATTTCTTCAGGTAAAGGTAATACTTTACTCAAATATTCCTGCTCTTTTTTTGATGGTTTGAATTTATCTGGATTATATTTTGCTGCCTTTTCTTTTCTACGAATAATTAAAGCAGCTTGTTCATCAAAAAATCCACGATTAACATGCATTAAAGGACTATCTTTATCCGGCATTTCTATACTATGCTCAAAACTACCAATTGCAGCTACTGGTTCAAAATCAGCTGGAATTGGAATAAGGCTACCTGGATCTCCATCCATTGGAATTGTAAAACTAATATCATTAACTTGTTCAATATATTCCGGAGGCCCATAATCAGGTTCTGATTCAGGAATTTCACGAAGTTTCTCACTATCATAATCAAACTCATCATCATCTTCAGTAGTTAGTATTAAAAAACCATTTGGCATAGGTATCTTTATTCCTTTTGTAAAAAATCCTTTTACTGGTGGTGAGATCTCACCTACTGTTTCTTTTGACATTAATTTTTCATGATCCATTCCAGAAATATCAGCTAGTTCACCTTCGTGTTCTTGCATTGTTTCATTTGAATATTCCTTTTCTGATTCTTCCGCATCACCTGATTCCACTTCCTGTTCTAATGCTTCTTCATACTGCTGAAGGTTTTGAGGAAGCTTTGGGCCTTTATCGCTAAACCTTACTGCTTCGCCTTTTCCAACCTGCCTTACCTCTTCTTCTTTTCTTGCAATTTCCTTTAAATAACTTATTGCATGATAATTCCCAATTCTTTCACGGATACTTCTAATTATAGAATCAATCAAAGTGCTGTCAGGCTCCTTATCTGCTAATTCTTTTTTTAAATTCTCAACATCTTCTGATGCAAGTTGTGATTCACACCATTTTATATAATTCTTTCTAATTCTAATTTCGTCTTCTTTTGATTGATCTTCTTTTGGTTGAAGAGCCATTTTAAAGGTTTTTATGTCTATTTTAGTATATTATACAATATTTTATTTGGCTGGTCAATGGATTTGGCCTATTTATGGGGTTTTTAAGGCTTTAGGTTATTGCGATTTTGTCCAATTTTTGATATAATTATTTGATTTTCCTGAAAATTTTTTGGGAAGTCATAAATAAAAATATAATTAACACAAAAACAAATGGAAAAAACAGCCGCAAAAAATAAACTGCTATTCTGGCTAGTTACAACTGCGATTGCACTACTATTAATGATTACTATAGTGCCAAGCGCGAGCGCCGCAGGCGAGGAAGACACTACTGCTCCTGATGATGTGGAGAATGTTGAAATCGAAGTATATGACGGCGCAGTAATGCTAAGCTGGGACGTAGCAACTGATGACACAGGCGTTGAAGGGTACTTTATTTATTCTGGCCCAGATCCTGTAACATTTGATAGCGGAGAATATTCGTATGATGTCATCGATGCAGGTGATGTTATTGAATATTTAGTAGAAGGACTTCCGAATGAGGAAGATATCTACTTTGCTGTAACTGCGTACGACGCTGCAGATAATGAAAGCGAAAACTACAGTGATGAGGTTTACGGAACACCTGGGCCATCTTATGGGCCAGCTCCTGAACCAGAACATCCAGCTGCTGACGAAGAGCCACCAACTGTAAGTGATGCTCAGGCAGTTGATATGGAAACTGTAAAAGTTGAATTTTCAGAAGCAGTAGTTCTACCAGCTTTAAATCCTGAAACAGCATTTAGCATTGTTGACAATGCTACTGCAGAAGCTTTAGATGTTTTAAGTGTAGAAATGGACCCTGACGATGTAATCGGGGCTACAGTTCTATTAACAACAGCTACGCACGAAGGCATGGCTGAATATATTTTAACTGCTGGAATCCAAGTTGAAGACACAGCAGGGAATCCAATTGTTAGCGGTACTTCTGATACAGCGGCATTTATCGGAAGCACTATTGAACCAGGTTCAGACCTAACAGGCGATCTTCCTGAAGATGACTTTGAAGCTCCAGAAGTTGTTTCAGCGCAGTCAAAAGGTGAAACTTCAATGGAAGTTGTATTTAATGAACCAGTGATTTTAGACAGCGACGCTACTTTAAACTTTTTTATAGCTGAAGAAGCAGATGCTACAAGTATTTTAGATATTTTAAGTGTAGAGCTTGATGCTACAGGAACAGTTGCAACATTAGAAACAGGAGAACAGGTTGAAGTTGATTATTCATTAATTGTTACTGGCGTTCTTGACGAAGCTGGTAATGAAATTTCTGACTTAGGAAACACTGCAAGTTTTGCAGGGAATGTGCAAGGTGAAGTTGAGGATCTACCTGATGGAGAATTAGTAGATGCAGATCTTCCTGACATGCCAGAAGATGAAGAGGAAGAGGAAGTTTCTGACATAGCTTTAACTCCTGAAAATGTTCAAAACTTTGTAGCTGCTTTAGTTACAGACTTAGTAGTTAAACTTACCTGGGACAAACCAGATGATCCATCTATAATCGATCAAATCTTATATAAGAGTACTGACGGCGGTACAAATTACGACGCTGGTACTTCACTTGGTGCAGACCGCGAAGAAGTTGAAGTTACAGGACTTTCTCCTGGAACAGAATACTACTTCAAACTTACAACAAAAGATGCTCTAGGCAATGAAAGTGATGGTGTAATTACATCTATCATGCTTCCTGAAACAGGAATGGGAGTTGGATTAATGGCAGGAGCAGCTTTAGGTCTTGCAGCCCTTAGACGAAGAAAAAATAAAAAATAAACAGGTTTCTAAGCGCATGGTCACGATTGTGCGTAAAGAAAAATCCGAAAGAAGCCCTCACCAAAATAGTGGGGGTTTTTTTCTAGGTAAGTGATGGTTACCGAGTAAGTGGGACTTACTAAGTAAGTCTAAAGTCTAATTTTAGATTTTTTTTAAATTTTCTTAATAATTGGCTGATATTATTGTGAGTATGTTTAAATCCCACAGCATAATCAGCCTTTTAATTTCGCTTATTCTGATAGGCGGATTTTTGATTGCTGACCTTCCGCATAGCGACCTTCGCGTTTCTTTTTTGGATGTTGGTCAGGGCGATTCAATTTTTATTAGAACTCCTGATGATTATTTTATTTTGATTGATGGCGGGCCTTCTATGTCAGTTTTGGAGGATATTGCGGAGGTAATGCCTCGATATAACCGCACAATTGATCTTGTTGTTTTGAGTCACCCTCATGCGGATCATGTGAATGGATTGGTGGAAGTTTTAAAACGATATGATGTACGAAGATTGATGCTGGCTGGGACTCCCTCTTGGAATCCTTATTATCAAAAACTTCTGGAATTGGATGCAAAGATTGTGTATGCGAAAGCGGATCAGGATTTTAAGATTGGTTCTTATTTGTATGTGGATGTGGTTTGGCCAGAACGCGGAGTGGTCGGGAAAGAAGTTGAAAATGTTAATAATGCTTCGGTTTCTATGCGATTAATCGGGCCTGGAGCGACTTTTATGCTAACCGGTGATGCTGAAATTGAGCAGGAGCATGAGATTATTGAATTTGGATTTGATTTAGGTGCTGATGTTTTTAAGGCAGGCCATCATGGAAGCAAAACAGCTTCTTCTGATGAATTTTTGGATGAAGTTGAGCCGAAGGTTGTGGTGATTCAAAGCGGAGAAGACAATAAATTCGGGCATCCTCATAAAGAATCATTGCAAAAATATATGGAAAGCGCGATTGAGGTTAGAAGGAATGATTTTGAAGGAAGG
The DNA here is from genome assembly GCA_042577965.1 of Patescibacteria group bacterium. Classification (GTDB taxonomy): domain Bacteria; phylum Patescibacteriota; class Gracilibacteria; order UBA1369; family PNNO01; genus JAUVDZ01. The sequence continues at coordinate 99,607 of JBHPDK010000002.1, read as the reverse complement.
ATTGATTTTATAGTATCCCAAAATCTCCCCAATTAAATTTATCGTCCTGCTCAATTTTTTTAATAATTTCATTAGCTTCCATTGAACAAAGCATTTCCATAGCTTGCGCATCTTCACCTATTTCATCTAGATGTGCATGAATTCCAATATCTTGTTTGACTAAAGCCCTAAAATAATGTATAATAATATAATGAATTAAAATAAAATTTATGGCTACACCAGATAGATTAAAAAAAATAAAAGCTCTTAAAAAAACGCCTCCTGCTGCGACTGCAAAAAAGCGATCAGAAATGATACAAGATCTTCCTGTAGGGAAAATTAAGCCGCTTCAAAAAAAAGTCAGAGCTGTATATTTAAAGGCAGGTTTAGGAATACAATTAGTGAATAAAGCACCTCACGTAAGTGCTCTATTAAAAGAAGGTAAGAAAAAAGAAGCAGCAAAATTAATTAGAAGTATTCCTTATATGAAAAAATATCTTGCATGGATTAACAAAGGATCAAAGCGCAAACTTAGTGATAGCGATGTTATACAATATTACAAAATAACATTATGGGAAGTTGAACTTGCACTTAAGAAACACGTAAAAGTCCCGTCTGTAACATCTTCTGGTTTGGAACATAAAATCAAACTTAATGACGGCACATATCTTATTTTTGGCATTTCTACTGGAGATGTAGGTTTGGGAAGCTCCCCAGGTATTTCTAAAAAAGTGAAAAAAACAAAAACCTCTAAATAAGAATCTGCTTCATTAATATAATCTATGAAAAATTCACAACAAATTAAAACTCGACTAATCAAACTTATAGAAGAATCTGAAACTATAGCATTGCTTCCTACAACAAAAAGAAAAATTACTATCAAAGAAATGCTTGCTACACCACCTGTTCTTATGAATTTACTTATAAAAATTCTTGAAAATGAAAAAAAAGAACTAAAGCAAATTGATAAAGAAATTCAAAAAGTGAGTAAATCTGCTTAATCGAAGCACCTAATTTACCTAATTCTCGTGGATTTTGCTTTTTAGAAATGTATAATAATATTTGCACATATTATTAATCCCATTTTTATGAAAAAAATCCTTGCAACTCTTGCGCTCGTAAGCCTTTTACTTGTAACAAACACGGCTTTTGCACAAGAAGATTATGAACTTTTAATTGTCTTTGGTTCTGACCCTGCTGAAACTGATATTGCTGATGGGGAAGCAACTTTAAATGTTCATGTTGGTGATGAAATCACTTTCACACGAAAAATTGTATCTATTGGAATGGATACTTTTACCTGGGATTGGAATTGGGATTCAAATATTTTGGATTGTCTGCCTCAGCCTGATCTTGATAGTCCGGATTTTGTTTGCACCGCTATTGCAGGTGGAACGGCTCCTGTTAGCATAACTGTTAATGCTACTATGGATGATCAAAGTCAAAGAACTGTTGAGTCAAAACTTATCTATGTAACTATTCATGATGATCTCCCTGAAGTACCTGATTATTATGGTCATGCAAATCATACTGCTATTCAATATTTATACGATAATGAGATTGTTGAAGGATATCCAGATGGAACTTTTAAGCCTGATAATCCACTCACAAGAGCAGAATTAATGAAGATTCTGGTTTTAGGCGCAGGTTTTGATCCGGATGCTGAAGTTTATAATGGATGCTTCCCGGATGTTGAAGATGAATGGTTTGCGAGATATATTTGTTTTGCTTTAGAGAATGGTTGGGTAGAAGGCTATCCAAGATATGGAGTAAATTCTATATATGGTTCCTTTAAACCTGATATATATGTTGTAAAAGTTGAAGCAATAAAAATGCTTCTTGAAGTTTTTGATGTGGAATTGATGGAAGTAACTACTATTCCATATGACGACCTAGTAATTGAAGGATGGTATCTTCCATATTTATTGACAGCTTACGAAATGGGGCTTCTGGAAGAAGAAGGCCGCATTTACAATCCAGGAAACGACATTACAAGAGGCCAGGTAAGTGAAAATATTTATAGACTATTAAAGGATGAAGAAGGTAGATTTTATTTAGCGTATGCTGAAATGATTTGTGATATCGAAGCTGCAGGAGAACAGGAATTTATTGAAATGACTCCCGAAGAAATTGAGCCACTTTTAATTGAGAAATTGGTAGAACATGGATTTAATATGGAAATAGAAGGGGCTTTTGACGCACTTACTTCTCGTCATACTTATCCATTAGATATCTATCTGAATACTCCCGAATTATTCTGTGTATAAGATAATTTAACTAGGTGCTAGACTCTCTTGATTTTAGCGCCTAGCTTTTTTAATTTACCTTCCAAATTTTCATATCCACGATCAATAAAACCAATATTACTTATTTCAGTTTTACCTTTTGCGCAAAGTGCGGCCAGAACCATTGCTGCACCTGCACGAATATCCCAACTCGAAATTGGTGCTGCTTGCAATTTATGTGGCCCATGAATAATTGCCTGATGAGGATTTAAAATATCAAATTTTGCTCCCATTTTTTCAAGCTCTGCTAAATAATTTAGACGGCCATCAAATAAAGTTTCGAAAACCATGCTTTCGCCAGGGGTCATAGTGAGAAGAACAGTAAATGGAGCCTGCAGGTCAGTTGGAAAGCTTGGGAAAACTGCTGTGCGCACTTTTCTGACATTCTTGAGGCGGTCATGAGGCAAAATAGTTATCGCAGATTTTTCGAGTTTATATTCAATGCCTGCTTCTGAAAATTTATTCCATACTATATCGAGGTCATGTGGATTAATTCCTGTGATTTTTACTTTTCCGTTTGTAATAGCTGCTGCGATTGCAAATGTTCCGGCCTCTAAATAGTCGCCTGTCACTGTGTGCTGGGCGCCTTTTAATTTCTTAACTCCTTTTATTTGAAGATCATGCGTTCCGATTCCTTTAATTTTTGCCCCCATTTTATTTAAAAATTTACAGAGATCCTGAACGTGAGGTTCTGCTGCAGCAAGCCGTATGTGAGTTTTGCCTTTTGCTAATGTTGCTGCCATAACCGCGTTCTCAGTTGCTGTTACACTGATTTCTTTCATTGTGATGTCTGCGCCTTTAAGGGCCATTGCTGTGAGGTTGATCATTTCTTTATCATCGTGGACTTCTGCTCCAAGACCTTCGAGTGCAGAGAGGTGAGAATCAACAGGACGTTTACCCAAAATACACCCACCAGGGAATGACATTTTTACTTTTCCAAATCTAGCAAGAAGCGGTCCAAGCAATAAAACTGAAGCTCTCATATTACATACCCCTTCCATTGATGCTGTTTTGCTTTTTAGGTTTTGCGGATCGATCTCAACTGTGCCATGGGCGAATTCCACTTTGCATCCTAAAAATTCAAGAAGTTGAATCATCGAATGGATATCTGCTATATCAGGAACGTTTTTGATTGTAGATTTTTCGTTCGCGAGAAGTGCTGCGCATAAAATCGGAAGCGCGGCATTTTTAGAACCACTAACCTTTATGGTCCCTTTAAGCTTTTTCCCACCTTGTACAATGTATTTTGCCATAGTGATTGGCATTATAGGCTTTGCAATTTAATAAATCAAGTTTTTCGCATACAAAGGCCATTTGTATGATTTAAAATTTTATAGTGCACTTGCAGCGCATCTCGCTCTCCCCTAAAATGGATCCATGCTCAGTAAAATATTCAGGTCACAAAAAACAGGTCAGGCAGCATTTTTATTAATGGCTGCTTCAGGATTAAGTTATGCTGCAGGGCTTGCCCGCGATAGAGTTTTATCAACAACTTTTGGTGCAACTCGTTTTACTGATGCATACAATGCTTCGTTTTTGATTCCGGATCTTTTATTTAATTTGTTTATTGCAGGAGCTTTAAGTGTTGCTTTTGTTCCGATTTTTACAAGTTATCTTAAAGAAAATGAAGAAGTGGCTCGCAAAATTGCCAATACAATTATTACTTTTGGCACACTTTTGCTTGGAGCTCTTGGTATTATATTTTATTTTCTCGCGCCATATATAATCACGACCTTTTTCCATCATATTGAGCCTCAAAATCACGAGTTGATTATTGGAATGACACGAATTTTATTGCTTTCGCCTATAATTTTCGCAATTAGTAATGCTCTTGGAAGTATTTTGATTACCCAAAAACACTTTTTGGCATATGCATTATCCGGCTTCCTTTATAATTTGGGGATTATTCTTGGAATTATTTTGCTAAATGAGCAGTTTGGAATTTATGCTGCTGCAATTGGTGCGATTATTGGTTCGTTTTTTCATTTCGCAATCCGGTTACTCAACATTTTTACAGTTAAATATAAATATAGGCCGACCTTGAGTTTGCGCCATAAAGGTGTTAAGAAAATTTTCAAATTGATGATTCCAAAAACAGTTAGTCTGGTTGCATGGCAGCTTATGCTTTGGACTTATACTTTTGTTGCTTTTAGTTTGGCAGAAGGCAGTGTTGCAGCATTTAATTATGCTCGAAATTTGCAGAGCTTCCCTGTTAGCCTATTTGGGATTGCCTTTGCTACTGCGGTTTTTCCGTTTCTGTCTGATCATGCTCATCATAAAGATACTAAGAATTTTTCTTTTGATTTCCAAAAGACTCTTGAAAAGATTTTGTTTTTTGCGATTCCAGCTGCTGTTGGAATGCTTATTATGAATCGTGAAATTATTGAAATAATTTTGAAAGGCGGTGCATTTGATGAGGCTGCTGTGAACTTAACAAGTATTGTTTTATTTTTCTTTATTCTTTCGATTCCTGTTGAGAGTGCTGTTCATATTTTTGCGCGGGGATTTTATGCTTATAAAAATACTGTGACGCCGATGATTTTTGCTTTAATCGGTTACTCGATAAATATAGGATTCAGTATTTTTGCTGCTAAATTTATTGGAGTTTCAGCTATCTCAATTGCATTTTTAATTGGGACATCCATACAGCTCGCGCTGCTCGTCTTGTTCTTTTCAAAAAAATTGCGTGGATTTAATATCCGAAAATTCATAGTTAAATTCAGTAAAATTGGTTTTGCAGCAGGCCTAATGGCACTTGCAGTTATTTATATCCCGAGTATAATTTCAGCGTCGTTTTTTACACTTCAGATGTTTAGAATTTTAATTGGAGCACTGATTTATTTTGGAGTGGCAATCTTAATTAAAGCTTATGCATACCCTACGAAGAAATCGCAATAAACAAAAATTAGCTACCTACATAGTGTTTGCAGCAATTGGAATAGCAATTGGCGCAGCAATTATTGGGTACCCAAAAATTGCAGGTTATATCCAAAGAATCCAAATTGAAAAAGAAAACGATGAAGTAATGGCTGAAATTCTACAAAATCAGGTTCTTGAAACAACAGTCCAAAACATTGAAGATATTGTTAATGGGGAAGAAGAGCAGGAAGTTGTAATTTTAGAAAATGCATACCTGGAAGTGCCTTTTGTTTGTCAGGCTCCTTTTCAAACTGAAGCTAACTGGGTGCATCATGAAGAAAGTTGTGAAGAAGCAGCTCTTTTGCAGGTTATTTATTATTTGGACGGAATCACTGAAACAGATAAACAGGTAGCACACGATACAATTTTGGAGATGATTGCATGGCAGGAGGTTCATTTTGGTGAGCATAAAGATTTATATGCAAATGATATGAAAATGTTTATTCGTGATTATTATTCAATTGATGAAGACAGGATTGAAATAATTTATGATGCGGATATTTTAGATATTAAAAAAGCAATTTCAGGTGGAGACCCTGTTATTGTCCCAATTATGGGAGATGTTTTGCATAATCCATACTACCCTCATCCGGGTTATCATATGCTAACAGTAATTGGTTATACTCCTGAAAAAATTATAACTAATGATGTTGGAACAAGGCGTGGAGAAGATTTTAGTTATGACTACGATATATTCATGAATGCAACAAATGCAGCTGGCGGAGACATAATTTTAATAAAGAAAAACTAGCGAAACAGGCCTTGTTTATGGTATAATTTAGGGACTGAAAGAACCTACTACATACTACTATGTCAAAAACAAAGAAAATAAATATTAAGAAAATCCTGAAAAATCATAAAAAGAATATTTTAGGATTTAAAAGTAAAAGATGGAGTATTGCTGTGTTCGTTTTTATGGCAGTTTTCGCTTATTTTACTCAGGGCTATTTAGATGCAAGATTTAATCCTGAAGTGGCGCAGGCAAACATAATGCATGGTTCTTCAAAAATAGTTGAAGCATTTAAAATTAGTGATGCTTACGAGGTTTTAGCAACTGATGCTGCAAATCTTCATTACATTGCTCCTGATGAAAAAGATGCACTTGCTTTTGCTTTTGGGATTGATGCAAATAATGAAATAGTGGTATTTAAAGGACTTCAGCTTAATGTAACTGGTAAGATTGATAGTGATAAGCTTTTGGAAGCAAGACTGATGGAAGGTGAAGAAGTACTCGCAACAAGCAAGGTTAAGGACTCTGAAATTACTTTTTCGAAATTCACTTCAATACTGCAGCCTGGAACTTCAAAGCAGTTCACAGTTCGATTAGATATAACTGGTGATGTACTTACTGGTTCACGTTTTAAGCTTCAAATCGAAAATCCATATGCTTTGCGGCTTTATATTAATGACGAAGCAGATTATTCCTTAGGTGACTACCCAATTAGCGGTGGATATGTTTCAGTTGTTGGTTGGCGTAAGTAAAAATCACAACTTTCATGAAATAATGTGTTATTGTAGTCCCTGAGGATTATTTTTAACCATATTTATCATGAAAAAAATCCTACTGATTCCTGCGCTGATCATTGCACTTTTGATTGGCCAGGTCGCAAGTGCTGCTTTCTCGGATGTTGATGATGGAACTTCTTATGAGTCATCAATCGAATGGATGAACAACAATGGTGTTATCCAGGGATATCCTGATGGAACTTTTAAACCTGATCAATGTGTTAACAGAGCAGAATTTCTAAAAATGATGTATTTGACTGTTGAAACAGATATTGTTGTTGAAGATGGCTTTGCAGGTTCTAATTATTATGATGATTTCTTTACAGACACTTATACTGACCAGTGGTACTGGCCATATGTTGAGCAGGCATTAAGAGATGAAGCTATTGAAGGATATCCGGATGGGACTTTTAAGCCTGAACAATGTGTGAATCGTGCGGAAGCAATTAAAATGGGAGTATTAGGATTTGATATGTTAAATGAAGATTCTGTAAATAGAGGCGCAAATATTTATAGAGATGTAGTTCCAGGTTTTAATTGGTTTGATGTTTATTTATATTCAGCAGTTGATGCAAATGCAGTTGGAAAAGACCATGTTACTTCTGTAGCTGCGGATAGCATGCCGGAATTATATTTTGCTCCAGGTGAATTAATGAGTAGAAAAGAAGTAGCTGAAATGCTTTATAGAATGAAAACTTTAACTGATAATGAAGTTTTTGGTTATGTTGAGACAATGTCACCAGACAGTTTAAACTACTATGTTAGCCCAAGTTCAGGAGTAAGCTTCTTAATGCCTGAAGATTGGGTTGTTATAGGAGAAGTTGCTGCTGACTATCCAACAATTTTGTTTGATGGTCCGAGTGAAGAAGAGGATGAATTAATTACTGTTTCCATTAATCAAACAACAATGAACTGCGGAACAGAAGTTTTTTCTGCTACATGCTTTGATTTAAATGAAAATTATACAATTGGAGCATATGATCCAGACTTATATGCTATGCAATTAATGAATAGAATAATGCTGACTTTTAGAGAACCTGAGGAGCCTCCTTTTCATTATAGTAATCCTGAATTCAATTTATATTTTGATTTTCCTGCAGATTGGGCAGTGACTAGTCAAGAAACTGTTGATGTGTTAGATCATACAAAATTAATTATTAATTTAGCTACATTGCAAAATCCTGATGTAGGTATAATGATTGCAACACCTCCGGTTGAAAGAGGAATGGAGGGTATGACGGTTGAAGCTGGATTCCCTCGGGAAATTGAAGGATTAACTCAAAATGTAGCTGATTTATTTAGAAGTGAAAATACAGATTGGCTAACTGCCTTAAATACTTATTATATTGATGAATCAGACTGGATTTCAAATATTGAATTTGATTATTTTGGGCCAGGTGATGTATTTGATACCTATTTGCCCGATTATCTATTTATTTTAGAAAGTGCTGAATTCTCAAACAGAGGTGAAGTTGCTTTTGATGGTTGCGGTGTACCAAGCGAATATGCTAGTGAAGACTGGTGGGTAGATTTTGTTGGAACATGGGATGCATATGCATTAACTTTACCTGGAGATTTCCCATTACATGATGCATTGCAAGATGATCATGGAGATTACTGTTTAGCTTTAGATAAATCTATGTTTATTTTTATTCCTGCCTATCATGAAGGCGGTGTTATGCGAGTTTTTAATTACGATATTATTAACGATATTGTAAATAAGGCTGAATCTGATGGACCATATGCACCAAGGGAATTCGGGGTAAGAAATGGAGATTATATTCCGTTAATTGGAATTCATGATTATTATGGATGCGAATATATTGCAGGTAATTATTACTATTTAGAAAACCGAATCGAAGTTACAGAAGACACTTGTACTAACTAATAAACAAAATCCTTTTTATATTGGACAGCCTCAGCAATGTGATCCTTTCTAACCTGATCACATTGTTCGAGGTCTGCGATTGTTCGTGCGACTTTTAAAATGCTTAAATAACTGCGTGGTGAAACATGTAATTTTTCCATAACTTCCATAATGAAGTTTTGTGATTCTTTGCTAAGTTTGCATATTTTTTTGATTTGAGTCATTTGGATTTGATTGTTCATAGCGCTTCTTTTTTGTTGAACTTTTTGTGCTTTGACTACCCGTTTTTGAATTTTTCCTGAAGATTCTGAAGATGTTTTTGAAGATATGCTTTTTTTGGATAGCCGCGGCACTTCAACAATTAAATCTATTCTGTCGAGAATTGGCCCTGAGATTTTTTTATAATAAATTTTTAATTGGTATGGAGTGCATTGGCATCTTTTAAAATCATCGCCGAAATAACCGCATGGGCATGGATTCATTGCTGCGATTAATTGAAATTTGGCTGGTAATATGCGTGTTCTGCCATGACGGCCGAGCCTTATCACGCCTTCCTGCAATGGTTCGCGAAGTTGTTCTAAAGTTTTTCTGTTAAATTCTGCAAATTCGTCGAGAAAGAGCACACCTTTATGTGCGAGTGTTGCTTCGCCAAGCTGCAAAGGAACTGACCCACCAAATAAAGTAACAGAAGTTGTTGAATGGTGCACATGCCGAAATTGAGGACAAGTAATTGGCAATTTTTGATTATGTTTATTTTGGATAACCGAATAAATCATGCTCACCTGCATTGAATCTTTTTCATTTAGAGGAGTGAGAATTGAAGGGAAAGCTTTTGCAAGCATTGTTTTGCCTGTGCCAGGCGGGCCCACAAGGCAAATATGATGTTTACCTGCTGCTGCTATTTCAAGTGCACGTTTTGGGATTTCATGCCCTTTTATTTCTGAAAAGTCGACATAATTTTTAGGTTCAGAGTAAGTGGACTTTGCTGATTTAATTGGTGTTAGTTTTTGCCTGCCTTCATAATGATTAATCAAATCTTTGATATGGCGGACTGCGAATATTTCGATTCCTTTGATCATTGCTGCTTCATGGCGATTTTCATATGGAATGTAGATTTTTTTGAATCCACGTTTGAGTGCGAAATGTGCAAGGGCCAAAGTACCTGGCACTTTTTTAACGCAGCCGCTAAGCCCGAGTTCGCCTGCACAAAAAACAGATTCAACTGATTGTTTGGCTACCTGACCAGAAGCAAGCAGCATTTTAAAGGCTATTGGCAGGTCAAAATGCGAGCCCTGCTTTTTTACATCTGCTGGCGAAAGGCTAATTACTTTTCGATTGAGTGGGAATGTGAATCCGGAATTTTTAAGCGCGCTGCGAATACGGTCGCGTGCTTCTTTGATTGATGTATCGCCCAAGCCAACTATTGTGAAAATAGGGAGGCCGCGCGCTATATCTGCTTCGATTTCAGTTAAACAAAGGCTAAGTCCGTCGATTGCTGCGCTGTAGATTTTCATAGAAAAAAGGTTAGATATGGAATTAATAGAATTGCATATCTTTATTAAATTTTTCTAAAAAAAATCTAAATTATTCCCCTAAAACCAAATCATAGTTTTTATCCCCTATTAAAAACCTTAACAAATTTCCATTTTCATTTGCTTCAATTCTCACTGGCACATCAATAAGCAAATCATTTAGATTTATCACATGCGAGAATTCATTTAATATTGGATCCCATTTAAATAGGCTGAATGGTTGAACACCGGTTTCTTCTGCTGCAAACAGCTCTTCTACTGTTAAAATATCTGAAGAGCCTTCAACAAATTCAAGAGTGAATCCACTGATATTGAATTCTGTGTCAGTAATAAAATAGCCTAAAGGGCCTTTGGCAAAATCAAACTCATTTAAGCCTGCTTTAAAATCAAATTCTTCAATTGTCTGCTCATTTACATTTAAATATTTAAGCCCAGGAAGTTCGTCTTCATAATTTCGTGCTTCAAAAACAAAAAATGAATTTTCGTAATTAAATTTTCCTAAAGTAACGAAGCTACCTTCATAAACATTTGTTCGCGATTTTGCTTCCAAATCAATTAAATACATAACTGTTGGCTCATTTGTTTCATCAGCTAAAATTGCAAATTTTTCATTTGGAGAGATTTTGAGCTCATAATCATCAATATCTCGTGTAAAAAACACCATATTTTCAAAAGTCTGACCATCAAAATCAACTTTTATTAAAGCATCTTTTTTTGAATCCTCATCATAAGCTACAGTATAAAATATATTTTCATCTAACGAAAAGTCCCCATTTACAGAGCCTTCAAGCCCTTCAATTTTAGTAGTTGTATAGTCAGAAACATAATAAGTTGAAACCTGATCTTCCTCAAAAACAAGCGCTTTTTCACCTGTCGGACTAAACACAATATTTTCAACTTTTTTAGGCAGTCGTTTAAGTGGATAATCAGATTCATAAGTCTTAAACAAACTTATATTATCAAGTGCATCTGCAAATTTTGAATAACCAGTCGACAAATTATACATCGAATAAATAGTAGGCTCCAAAAGCTGTGGAACATATTCCAGCGAAGCATCAACCACTGTAACTTCGCCACGCTCAACTGTAACGCTGCTATATTTAGAATTATACCCTTCCTTGCCTATCTGATAGTCATATTCGCCGCTTAGGATAGTCAGATCACAACTTTCCAAACTACATTCATACACCTGTCCCTTAATATTAATTGTATAAGGAGGAGTTCCCTGAAATGACACTGTTCCTTTATTTAAAACAAAGCTCCATAAAAAATATCCTAAAGCCCCAAAAATAATTACAGCAATAATTATAATTGCGAGTAAACGTTGTTTATCCTGCTCCTGCATGAGATTTTAGATTAATTGCACATCCTTATAATGCCTTAAATGCCGGACTTCATCAAATTTGCTTAACTCAATTGCAATAACATCAAATCTAAATGGGCCTCTGTAGTATTTTTCATGCATATATTTAAACATTGCATGGCGCAGATTCCGCCTTTTATAAAAATTAAGCGCCTCTTCAGGCAAACCAAAACCTCTGCCATGCCGTGTTTTTACTTCAACAAATATAAGTTCTAAGTTATACCGCGCAATAATATCTATCTCTCCGCCAAGCACATAATAATTTGTTTTAAGAATTTTATATCCAAGTGAGCGAAGGTAATGCGTGGCATACTGCTCCCCTTTTTTGCCAATTTTTTGATTGTTCATAAAGCCACTATACAGGCCAATTATTAAATTTTTATTAAAAAAACTTAAAAAAATTTTGAAATTTTGTTGGACTTTGAGTAGAATGAAATCCCCTTAATAAACTTAAAGCACATGAATCAGGATTTAACAAAGGTCCCTCCACATAGTCTGGAGGCTGAACGATCGACCCTTGGGTCACTTCTAATCGATAAAGATGCAATTATTAAAATTGCTGATCTTTTAACTTCTGATGATTTTTACCACGAGAAACATGCGATGATTTATTCAACAATCATAGAACTTTTTGAAAAAAGAAATCCAATTGATGTTTTAACTGTAACTGCCCATTTGGAAGATAAAAAAGAGTTAGAGCAGGTTGGCGGTGCTTCGTATATTGCTGAGTTAACTGCAGAAGTGCCTACAGCAAGCCATATTTTCCAATATGCAACAATTGTTAAGCAAAAAGGAGTATTAAGAAAGCTCCTTAAAGCAGGTGATACAATTACCGGCCTTGGATTCGATGAAACAGCAGAAATTGAAAATCTTCTGGAAGATGCAGAAAAAGCTATATTTAATGTTTCGCAAACTTTTATTAAAGACAGGTTTGTTCATGTAAAAGAGGTTTTAAGTCAGACTTACGAAAAACTTGCTGATCTTCATGATCCTGACAGTAAAGATAAATATCGCGGTGTTCCAACTGGTTATCGCGACCTTGATAATATTTTGTCAGGAATGCAGGCTTCGGATTTGCTTATTATTGCTGCGAGGCCTTCAATGGGTAAAACGGCTCTTGCTCTAAATATTGCGCAGAATGTAGCTAAAAAAGAATTTGCAGTTGGGGTTATTTCGTTAGAAATGTCAAAAGAACAATTAGTTGAAAGAATGTTTTGTTCGCTTCTTGGAGTTGATTCATGGAAGATGCGTACAGGTAAATTAACTGATGAAGATTTTGGTAAAATTGGCGGAATTATGGATGAACTTAATAATATGAAGCTGTTTATTGATGATTCAATCGGAGGATCAATTGTTGAATTAAGAGCTAAGGCAAGGCGTCTGCAAATGGAGCATGGCCTTGATTTATTAATTGTGGATTATCTGCAGCTTATGAATGCAAACAAATCAGGATATGGCTCAACTAACCGTGTACAGGAAATCTCTGAAATTTCACGTTCACTTAAAGGGCTTGCACGTGAATTGCATATTCCTGTAATTGCTCTTTCGCAGCTTTCACGTGCTGTTGAGTTAAGGCCAAGTAAAATACCTCAACTTTCTGATCTGCGTGAATCCGGTGCAATTGAGCAGGATGCAGATGTAGTTTTGATGCTATACCGTGAAGATTATTATGAAGAAGATTCAGATCGCGCAGGAGTAACTGATATTTATATTAGGAAGCATCGTAACGGACCTACAGGTCGAATAGAACTTGGATTCAAGAAAGAACAAATGAAGTTCATTAGTCTTGAAAAGCAAAGAAAAGCAGAAGATTACGCAATTGCAGCATAAATCCTATAATGTTTTTTTTGAAATTCTTTTAAAATCAAGCTGAACAGGTTTGCCTGAATCGCCTCCCATTACTTGTTGTGCTGAAGCTTGTACAGTTTGAATTAACTCTGCCGGGTCTTTTGGCAAATGACTTAGTTTAACTACATTGTTTTGAAGTGTAAGTGACACACCTTGATTTGGTAGACCTGTATTACAAATAACACATAAGGCTTTAGCTGCTATATCCTGTCCAAATGGAAATTTCACTTCAAGTCCATCATATTTATTAATTTTAGCTTCACTTGGATTTGATTCAATATTGTCTATTAAAGTAATAGGTACCGTAGATCCTGATTCATCAGTCATATTAAATTATATTAAGAGTAAAAGCCTCTAATGTTTTATAGATTTATTTACAAAATGTCAATATGAATTGTTAACATTATGTCTTTTTATTATTTCTTCTTGAAAAAAGGGCCAAATATCCTGTCTAAAGGAATAGAAGTAGTTACATATCTGCCATTTAATTTCACTGGCCTGCCATGGCTATCTCTTAAAAGGCTATTTCTGTCTATATGATCCGGGATCCCATCATCAGAATTCCCGTCAGATTTTTCTTCGTCAGATACAAATTCAGAATAATCCACCTCTTGTGCTGATGATTCTACGCCTACATATTCAACTTCACTCTCAGGTATAGGTGTTTCCCAACCAAATCCCGGAAAATTTTTATTGCCTTCCTTTGTCATTTTAATAATTCATTAAGTACATCATTATTAAAAAACATAAGTAGAAAGTCAACTCAATTTTGTGTATAGTATCTCGCGAAAGTAACTAAAAAATATGAGTGAAAATTTGACTGATAGTTCAAACGAATATAATGATCGTCTGCAAAAACTGGCTGACATACAGGATGCTGGTATTGTACCTTATCCTGATCGTTTTGAACGAACTCATAAATGCCTTAAGGCAAAGGAAAAAGGCGAAAAAGATGGAGTTAGGGAAACTGATGATATTATGGCAAAGCCTGCAAGTGATGTTGTGATTTGTGGACGATTGATGTCTTTTAGAAGTCACGGGAAAATTAGTTTTGGACAATTGCAGGATTCTTCCGGGCGTGTGCAGATTTGTTTTATGAAGGATGTTTTAGGTGATGATCAATATAAATTTCTAAAAAAAGTTGATGTTGCTGACTTTTTAGGATGCAAAGGTGAACTTTTTAAAACCAAACATGGCGAAATAACACTTTTAGTAACTGAGTACGTTTTGCTATCGAAGGCACTCCGGCCTCTTCCTGAAAAATTTCACGGATTAAAAGATCAGGAAGCAATGTACAGGCAAAGGTATCTGGACTTAATAATGAATCCTGATACGAAAAAGCGATTTGAGTTTAGATCAATGTTTATTAGAAAGCTCCGTGAGTTTTATTATCAAAATGGTTTTATGGAAGTTGAAACTCCTGTATTGGCCTCATCTGCTTCAGGTGCCCTGGCAAAGCCATTTGTAACGCATCATGATGCATTGGATCACGACTTCTTTTTAAGAATTGCAGCAGGTGAAACTTATCAAAAAGAACTTATTGCAAGTGGGTATGAAAAAACTTTTGAAATGGGAAGAGTATTTAGAAATGAAGGAATGGATCCTTCACATTTGCAGGAATTCACAATGAATGAGTTCTATCATGCTTATTGGAATTACGAAGATTTAATGAAATTTACTGAAGAAATGTTTGAATTTTTATTAAAAGAAACAGTTGGAAGCCTTGAAGTTGAGATTAAAGATCGCGAAGGCAATATACAAAAAGTTAATTTTAAAACTCCGTGGCCACGGGAATCAATGCATGATCTTATAAAAAAAGACTGCGGCATTGATATTAATGATTATGATGATGCAAAAGCGCTTCTTAAAGAAATCAAAGCTAAAAAAATCCAAATTGAGGATGCTGAAAAACTCGGCTTGGGTAACTTAATAGATCATTTATATAAAAAAGTATCGAGGCCAAAACTAATCGGGCCAATGTTTTTGATTAATCATCCTACTGAGCTTTCGCCACTTTCTCGAAGAAATGATGAAAATCCAAAAGTAACTGACAGATTCCAGTTGGTTGTAAATGGATGGGAAATTGTAAATGCATATTCAGAGCTTATTAATCCATTGCAACAGGCACAGGCGTTTAAATCGCAGTCAGAAGCAAAAGCAAAAGGTGACGAAGAAGCTCATAGCAAGGATGATGAATTTGTGCTGGCTATGGAGCATGGTTTCCCTCCAATGGCTGGATGGGGAATGGGCATAGATAGAATTGTGGCTTTGCTTACAAAGCAGGATAATCTAAAAGACGTAGTATTATTCCCTTTACTTAGACCGATTGACTAAACTAAAAAAGAAAAAACTAAGGCTCTATTTATATATCGCTTTGTTTGTTGTGCTGTTTTTCTTTTTATATGTTTTATCTAGTTTAAGTGGACTTCGATTTTTTATTCCACATTATTTTAATATGGCTGGCGGGCCTTTTAGTGAAAAAAATTATATTGTTCTTTTTCAGAATAATAATGAGTTAAGGCCAACTGGTGGATTTATTTCAGCATATGGTGTTGCAAAATTTAAAAACGGATTTTTTAAAGGAATTGAAATAAATGATGTGTTTGGTGACATTGATGATCATGAATATATTGATCCGCCATATCCTCAAAAAGAGCTTATGGATGGGCCTTTTTACCAGGGTTATACATTCAGGGATGCTAATTATTATGCGGACTTCCCACAAAGTGTTAGTGAAATAATGCGGCTTTATCGATTAACTGACAGTGAGACGAATTTTGATGGAGTTATTGCTGTAAATTTGAAAGTTATGGAGGATTTGTTGGATATTTTAGATAAAATTCGTGTTGGTGATCTTGAATTTACATCAGGAAATGTTTTTGAACTACTGGAATTTTCGCTTCATAACATTGATCATCATGATGTTGAAGAAGTTGCTAAAAGAAAAAATATTCTGGGGCCTCTTGCAAAAGCTTTGATTAAAAAAAGTGTGTTTTCGCCTTTAAAATGGCGCGAAATAAGTGATATGGTTGTGCGAAATTTAAATGAAAAGCATATACAATTCCACTTTTTTAATTCGTCTTTTCAGGATGCGATCCACAATAAAGGCTGGAGCGGTACATGGCCTTCAGCGACTGGAGATTTTTTTGCAGTTGTTGAATCAAATTTAGGTGGAATGAAGTCTGACAGATATATTCAAAGAGATGTAAATTATCGTCTTGAAATTTTTGAGGATGAAAATAATGGCAACTATACACTTACAGGAAAAATCCGAATAAATATGGAACATTTTGGGGATTACAATGTGCCGATTAGCGGCAAGTATAAAGGTTATTTGAGGATTTATGTTCCTAAAGGTTCGAGCCTGCAAAATGCAAATCTGAGTACCCAAACCGAGCAGCTTTCTGACTACACAGTTTTTGGAACAATCGTAAATTTAAATCCAGGCGAACAAAAAACTCTTGAGTATACATACAAGCTCCCTTCTGCGTTATTTGATGGTGAAACTTATCATTTGGATATCCCAAAACAGGCTGGAACTGATGCTGATAATTATTCTGTTGTGATTGAAGCTCCGCAGGGCCTTATTATTGATGGAGATGATTTTGAAACCCGTGAAAACTTTGCAATCTGGGAAGGTGGACTTATTCGGGACCTTTCTTTGGATTTTAAAATCGAGCCAGACAAAATCGGGCCTAGAATAGCTTATTCAAATATTCAGGATTTAAACACTATTCTTGTTGTGTTTAATGAACGAGTTGATCCAGATGCGCTCGCGGATCCCTTAAATATAACAATTGAAGACACAGATAAAAAAGACCGCGATAATCACGATACAATTAAAATAAAAAGTGTTCGTGTTGATTTCAGAGATTTATGGATTGAAATAGAAGGAATGACTGAGCAATACGAAGAATTTTACAAACTCACAATCAAAAACGGCTTTGACCTTCATGGGAACTCAATAGAACCAAGCCCTAAAGAGATTACTTTTGTGCAGCGTCTGGAATAGATTTTTACTTCTTCTTAAGCGCTAAAACGCTTCCCATCACAGCTCCGACAAAGGCTCCTGCACCACTCCCTAAGAATGTAGCTATATTAACTATGTCTCCATGACAACTTCTTGATAATCCAATTTCACAAACTAATAATTGAAGGCCCCAAATCGCGAGTCCAAATACAAATCCAGCTACCATTCCAACTAATGCTCCTAAAAGGCCGTAAACAAAAAGTCTTAAAAACGGATCTTTAATGTTGCACATATTATTTTTGTTAAAAGATGATGTAAAAATATGATATAACTTATGTGAAAATTTATCAAAAATATCAAATGGACAAAATTGCAGTACTTGATTTCGGGGGTCAATATGCACACCTCATTGCGAATCGCGTGAGGCGTCTTGGTGTTTATTCTGAAATTCTTGATTCAGATACTCCGGTTGCTCAATTAAAGGAATATAAAGGGATTATTATGTCTGGCGGGCCTAATAGTGTTTATGCAGAAGGTGCGCCTATGTGCGATCCTCAACTTTTTTATATTGGTGTTCCGATACTTGGAATTTGTTATGGGCTCCAATTAATGGTTTATAAAAGAGGAGGCAAGGTTGCGCAGGGTGAGGTAAAGGAATATGGGCTTGCGAGTGTTCATTTTGATAAGGCTTTGGGGATTTTTAAAGGATTAATGAGTAATGAAACTGTGTGGATGAGTCATGGTGATGAGGTTAAAGAGCTTCCAGAAGGCATGGAAGTGGTTGGTTCGAGCGATGATT
Organism: Patescibacteria group bacterium; assembly: GCA_042577965.1. Lineage (GTDB taxonomy): Bacteria > Patescibacteriota > Gracilibacteria > UBA1369 > PNNO01 > JAUVDZ01. Next base: position 81,539 of record JBHPDK010000002.1, on the reverse strand, counting down.
GTAAATTTGCGGCAATTGCTGATGAAAAGCTTAAAATTTATGGTGCTCAGTTTCATCCTGAAGTTACACATACTCCTCATGGCATGGTTATTTTGGAAAATTTTATTAAGGAGACTGGAGCTGTGCGCGACTGGGATCTAACTAAGTTTATTGAACATGAAATGAATGAAATTAAAAATAAAGTTGGAGATAACAAAGTGTTTATGCTTATTAGCGGCGGAGTTGATTCAACTGTTGCTTACAAATTAATTCAAAAAGCTCTCGGACCGCAGCATACACAGGGGCTTTTTGTTGATACAGGTTTGATTAGACAACATGAAAAAGAAGAAGTTGAGGCAGCATATGAAAAGGCAGGTATTGAGAATGTGCATTTTTATTATGCTTCTGATATTTTTTACGAAAAGCTACAAAATGCTTATGAGCCGGAGATGAAACGTCAGATAATTGGCGATACTTTTATTGAAGTTCAAAAAAAGGCTGTTTCTGATTTGGATTTAAATCCTGAAGAGTGGCTTTTAGGCCAGGGAACAATCTACCCTGATACAATTGAAACAGGCGGCACAAAGCATGCAGATAAAATTAAAACGCACCATAACCGTGTTGAGCAGATTCAAAAATTAATTGATGAAGGTAAAGTTATTGAACCGCTTACCCAACTTTATAAAGATGAGGTTCGCGAAGTCGGAACAAAGCTTGGAATACCTGAAGATATTGTTATGCGGCATCCATTCCCTGGGCCTGGCCTTGGTGTTAGATGCCTTTGTGCGCAGCAGGATGATTACCCGGAAAATCACGAAAAGCTGGAACTTGAAATTAATAAATATTTAGAAGAAAAGTATGATGTTATGGGCAAAATTCTGCCTGTTAAAAGTGTAGGTGTTCAGGGGGATGCCCGCACATACAGGCATCCGTTTGCAATTAAACTTCATAAAGATACAGAAAGAGACTGGGATAAGCTTGGCGAAATTTCAACTGACATAACAAATAGGTTCAGTGCGATTAATCGCGTTTTATTATTGCTTCATCCTCGCGGGATTGTGGATATGAAAGTTAAACCAGGTTATTTAACTAAGGACCGAATTGAAATTCTGCAGCGCGCTGATTACAGGGTTACCCAATTCATCAAATATCATAAAATGTATGAAGAAATCTGGCAGTTCCCTACTGTTTTGCTTCCAATTAGCCTAAATAGTGAAAATGGAGAATGCATTGTTCTTAGGCCAATTCAGTCTGAAGAAGCAATGACAGCAAATTTTTATCAAATGAAATGGGAATGGGTAGACGAACTGTGCGACGGCTTTAGAAAAATGCCTGAAATCGATGGAATCTTTTATGATTTGACTAATAAACCTCCGGGCACGATTGAGTGGGAGTAGGGTCACGATAAATTGATCAGAAAAACACCTACTACTCCCAAAGATAGTGCAGCAACTTTTAATATAACATTCTTTCTGTTGAGTTCTTCATGAAGATTAATTTTGGTGAAGAACGAAATCCCAATTGTTAAAAGGAAGACGAAAATCATCTGGAAGGCTTCCATAGAGAAAATCAGTGCTACCGGGCCCAATGATAAAGCCCATATATTTAGTGAATTTGCGATGATTTCTATTAGTGCAATCCCAAAAATTATACCTGCAACTTTGGGTAATAAAAAAACTGAAAATTCTTTTTTTATTCCTTTTCTTATCCCTTTACTTAATAAAATTACCATCCAGGAAAAAACAAATTGAAGAATAAATACCCAGATAAAAACTAACAGTACAGGATGTGTTTGAGTTACGCTTCGTAAAAGTACACCATAAACAGCTACAGAAAACGACGCAAGGAACATATAAAAAAATGCTTTTGAAAATTTTATACTTTTGCCTTTTAAATGAAGGCCAGCGATAATTGCAGCAAACAATAATATTGCAAAAGCTACCAGTTGCATGCTATTTAAATAATCCCCAATCAATCCCCACCCCAAAAACAAACTAATTACAGGAATCATACTCCACCAGATATTCACTCTGGTTATATCTTCAATTTGAACAGCTTTAATAAAAGGAAATCCTCCAAAAAACCAAAATGCAGCAGCTAGAATTATTAATAAAAAACTTTGTGTATCCGGAATATAAAATGTAGTAAATGGAATAAAAGCCGCTGCTATCAACATAAACATCATAAAAATCACATAATAAGCATATGGATTTTTGAATTTATTGGTTACTAAATGTTTTTGCCCGATATTCGCCAAAGCCCAAAAAAAGTGTGAAATTATTGCTATATATATCCAGATCATAATTTTTTAGATTACTATCATTATCACTGCCCCTGCAACCAAAGGGATTAATACATTATCATCGAGTTCAATCCCTTTGCTTTTCCAGCCAAGATCCAAAGATTCAACTATCATTGCTATTACTGATGCCCAGAAAGCAGGCCAGAAAGGCACAAATAACAAAGCTCCTAATGTAGCGGTTCCTATTCCCCATAAAGTTCCTTCAATATTCTTTTTTGAATTAAAAGGATTTTGATATTTGCCAAAATGACGCCCAATAATATTTGTTACGCTATCACCGACAGCCATAATCATAATTGCTGCCATTGCAACATTTAAGTCAAATATCAGAGTGGCAATTGCAGCTCCAAGAACCATAAAAAACGAACCACGGCCAGGGAAGCGTGCAATATGATGTGGCCTTTCAAAATATTCCAAAACATCATGGATAATCGGAAGGCGAATTTTTCGCGCTGCTAAAACAATAAAGCCGCCTATTATTGTGATTAAAAATAAAATGTGGGTATTCAAAAGTTGAAGTTTAAGCAAAAAAACAATCGCAAGGCCCACAAACAAATGAGCGCTTTGCCTTCTTAATTCAAATTTATCAGTGACGTGCGATTTAAACCAGTCAATGAGGCGATGCTTTTGCTCTGCTCCTAAAAATGTATAGGTGGTTATGAGGCCAACAAAAATTCCAGCTACTATATCGCTTGCATTATGAACTCCCAGATACATTCGGCTAAACACAATCAAAATCATCACAATATATATCAAAATCAGATTTCGCTTTTGATGAAAAAGAACTTTTTGAAAAGGAATAAGCGCAAAAATAAATGCAGTGTGAATACTCGGGAATGCATATCCACTGGCCAAAAAAACAGGTGCTTCGTAGCTTAATAAATATGGACGCGGCACCTGGAAAATTAATTTAAGTAAAAATGCTGATTCAAAAGCCAGCAAAGAACAAATAATCATAAACATGAGCAGCCTGAATTTGCGGCGCCATAAACAAACAACTCCAATTACAGCAATAATAAAAAGAAGGCCAAAATCAGTAACAAAATGCATTAATGAAGTCAAAAAATCGCTATGAACAGCTTTAAAAAAGTACGAAATATATTCGTCAAAAAAGTAGGAAAAAATAATAAATATAAATCCGTAAATCGCGATTTTTTTTGCTTTTTTTAAGCCCATATTTTAGCAGGTTTTACTTCTTTTATATTAAGCTTAAGCTGCTGATTTGCAAATTCTTTAAATCTGTCAGTGCAATCTGTTGTTGTATACTCACGTTTCGAGTTTTGGGTAATCAATTTTTCAATTTCAGGATGGCGTTTAAGATAATCCTTAAGGCTTTCTGCGACTATTTCACCTGAATCAAGAACCTGCGTACTTTTGCCCATGTATCTTTTAAAATGCTTGTACATAAGAGGATAATGCGTGCATCCCAAAATCATCACATCTGCGTTGTAAGATTTAACAGGTTTTAAATATTTTTTAAGAATTTTAAGTGCTTCTGGCTTGTGCTGCCAATTCTCTTCAATTAATGGCACAAGTAAAGGGCATGCCTGGCTAAAAACCTTCACATCAGGGTCGATTTTATGAATTTCTTTATCATAGGCTTTTGAATTAACTGTGCCGCGGGTTCCAACAATTGCCACTTTGTTATTTTTTGTTATTTCTGCGGCTTTTTCAACCAATGGTTTGATAACCCCAAGTATTTTTTTATCTGGATATTTTTGCTGCAAATGACGCAGCGCTAAAGCTGAAACAGTGTTGCAGGCTGTGATAATAAGCTCAGCGCCCTGATCAAATAAAAATGCGGCTGCCTGTTCACTATAACGCTGCACAGTTTTTTGGCTGCGCGTTCCATAAGGTGTACGTGCATTATCCCCTAAATACAAATAGTCATATTGAGGGAGCTTGTCTAAAAAAGGCTTAAGCACTGTAAGTCCGCCATAACCTGAATCAAAAACACCAATCATAATAAAAAATTACTTCTTTACTATTTAACAGGGAAATCTAGCTAAATGAAAGTGAATTTTAGAATGCGCGTCAATATGCTATTAACATTATGTGTTTATTTTTGTAAAATACCCTTGTCTAACAGTTTTTATGAAAATCTCACTTAAAATAATTTCAGTATGCGCAGGGATTCTTGTTGGTGTGCTGGTAATGGCCCAATTTAGGACTGCTGTGCCTATCGGAAGTTCGTATCCGATTGATCAAATAGAAGCTCAAAAAGAGTTAATTAAAAGTTATGTGGATGAAGAAGCAGCTTCAAAAAGCAGAATCGGGACGCTTCGTGAAAACATTGATGAAAGTTTGGAGCAAAATAATCTGGTTAGCCAGACTACGAATCTTGAAACCTTAAATGCCCTTAAAAGACAAATCGGATTAACTGAGCTCAAAGGTGAGGGATTTAGAATTCAGCTTGATGACAGCCCTTTTGTTGATCGTGAAAATATTGCTGTTGATGAAGGAGGAATTGTATATGCAGCTGATATCCGTGATATTGTGAATCTGCTCCGGACTCATAATGTAGAAGGGATCTCAATTAATGATCAAAGGGTGATTGCTACTTCGTCAATTACTTCTGTTGGTAATACTGTGCTTGTTAATAATTCAAACCTGGCACCGCCTTTTACAATTTCAGCAATTGGGGATAATAATTCTTTTTTAATGAGGCTTTCTGACCCCAGTGTTCTTAAAGATCTCCAAAAAAGAGTTAAAGAAAACGGAATTCAATTTAAAACAGAACCTGCTCCTCATGTAATTTTGCCAATTTATAATGGTCAGTTTCGTCTTAATTATTTAAATGCTTTAGATGACACGGAAAACTAAAAAATTCACAGACAGAACAGCTCAAATTATAATTCTGTTAATAACAGGAATTGTGCTTGGTGCTTTGGTTATGACTCAGGCAAGATACTTTACAAACTATGTTGCCAGTGTTGGCCGTGATTCAACTGAAAATATATTCAGAAAAATTCAGATTTTAAAAACCTCAAATGATGAGCTCGAAGAAGAAATTATATCACTTGAGAAGCAGTTAGAAGAGATATCAACTAAAGCTGAAGCTTTACAATCAATTGATAAAGAGATTAATAAAAATAATCTACTTGCAGGTGAAGTTGATGTACAGGGAAATGGCATAGTTTTTGAAATTCAAAATGATATTAAGGATATTTGGTTTACTGACATTGTAAATGAACTATTTGCTTCAGGTGCGCAGGCAATAAGTGTAAATAATATCCGGCTTACAGATTCAAGTATTGGTTTTGATACTCTTCCAAGCGGCCAGATTATGGTAAATGGAGTTATTTTAAATGCTCCTTACACTTTTGCAGCAATCGGAAACAGCACAGAACTGAAAGCAGCACTTGAAAGTTCATTAGGGCTTATAGACAGAATGAATGCATCAATTGAAAACTTCCAATATGTTTTGGAAGAAAAAGATCTAATTAAAATGAAAAAAGTTTAGAAGTACGCAAGTAATAGCCATAAAGGCTGAAGCGCTAATACTGCCCCCAGTAAAATGTAGAGGATTTTTTTATTGTAGCGTGCTTTTTTAGCTCCTGTTAAAACTTTTTGATGCTCTAAAAGCGGAACTGAAGATTTAACCTGAGATTCTAACTGCCCTACTCTATAATTTGCGCCTTCAAGTCTTTGTTGAAAAACTTTCATTTCAATTCGCATTTCATCGTAAAGTTTTTGATATATTTTTTCTTCTGTATCGTCTTTCTTTACTGGCTGTTCTTTTTGGATATAAGAATCATTTATTTTTTTAATTTTTCTATGCGGCCTTCCTTTTTTCATACCTAGAACTTCATCTCTGTTTAACATGATTCTGCCAGCAATATTTTTGCTGGACACCTTTTTTGACTTAATATAACGATCTAAAGTGCGTGTAGACACTTTTAGCAGTCCTGAAGCCTCTTTACGGCTTAAATCAAATGTTATCTGAGCTTGTGTTGACATAGCAATTTGAAGTCATTATGATTAATTAGACATAAATTTACACTAATTTGTCTGTTTTGGCAAGTCGTTTTATAATAAAACTGTTATGAAATATCGCAAGCTTAATCCGGAAGAAATAATCAGAACCAAAAAATCCATTAAAGAAGTACGTGATTCTAAGCGAACTCCAATCTATGTTGTACTTGATAACATTCGAAGCCTTTATAATGTTGGAGCAATTTTTAGAACTTCTGATGGAGTAATGGTTGAAAAAATTTTTCTTTGCGGAATGACTGGAATGCCGCCAAGACGCGAAATTGAAAAAACATCACTTAAAGCATGTGAAACAGTGCCATGGGAATATCGCGAAAAAGCAGTAGATGTTGTACGTGAACTTAAAGAAAAAGGTGTGCAAATTGTAACTCTCGAATTAACTGATCCACCTAATCACTATGCTCAAACTGATTTTAATTTCCCGGTTGCACTTGTAATAGGCCATGAAATTGATGGGATTAAAGATGAAGTTATGGAGCTGGCTGATGTATCAATTTCAATACCAATGCTAGGGCACGCAAATTCATTAAATGTTGCAACGGCATATGGAATTGCTGTATACCAATTATTGAACAAGTATCAACAAATAAATGCTTAAACTAGAATATTACAACGACACGATTATCCCTTTGTCAGGCCAGATTTTTGAAAAAATCCTTAATTTAGTTAATGATAATTTTAAGGAAATTTTCCCAAAAAAACTTGATAAGCGAAAGACCCACTACATTACTTTTACACTTGTTACTGATGAAATTATCAGAGAACTAAACAAAGAGCATCGCGGGATTGATGAACCTACAGATGTAATTTCGCTAAGTTACATTGATGAGGAAGAATTTCCTGGCCAGGACATGATTGGTGAAATATTTATTTCTTTTGAAACAGCAGAAAAACAAGCCAAGAAAAATGAAATGGAAATTCTGGATGAACTTAAATTTTTATATGTGCATGGAATTCTTCATATTTTAGGATACAAGCATAAAGATGAAGGAGATTTTCAAACTATGATGAATCTGACTAATCAGATTTTGGCTGTGCAAGAATAGTACTTTTTAGCCCTTGTTCAAGGGTAATTTTAGATTCCCAGCCTAATTTTTGTTTTGCGAGATTTATATCAGGTTGTCTTCTTGTTGGATCATCTTCAGGCAAATCCTTATAAATAATCTGACTATTCGAACCAGTGAGCTCAATTATTTTTTGAGCAAGTTCATTAATTGTTATTTCATTTGGATTACCCATATTAACTGGCCCGATAAAATCATCCTGATTCATCATCAACAACAATCCATCCACTAAATCATCGATATATTGAAAACTACGCGTTTGCTCACCATCTCCATAAACAGTTAAATCATCGCCATTCATAGCCTGCTTAATGAAATTTGTCACAACCCGGCCATCATCCTCTGCCATAAAAGGCCCGTAAGTATTAAAAATTCTGACTATACGAACTTCCAAATCGAATTGCCTTTGATAATTCATAAATAATGACTCTGCCAGGCGCTTCCCTACATCATAACAAGCCCTTTCACCTAATGGATTCACATTGCCGTTATACGTTTCTTTTTGCGGATGCTCTTTTGGATCACCATAAACCTCGGAAGTTGAAGCCTGCAAAATTCGTGCTTTGTTTTTATGTGCAAGCTCAAGCATATTTAAACTGCCAATTGTGCATGTTTTTGAAATAAGGATTGAATTTATTTTGAACTGAACAGGCGAAGCAGGGCAGGCAAGGTTATAAATTTGGTCACAATCGATATCGAGAGGCTGCGTAATATCGTGCTTAATAAACTCAATTTTATCCTTAAATTCTTCTATATTTTTTAGACTCCCGGTTATCAAGTTATCAACACATATAATGCTGTGCTCTTTTTCAAGAAGTTTTTTTATTAGATGACGCCCGATAAATCCGGCTCCACCAGTTACTAGAATTTTCATAATTCAACTATACGTTTTTCAATTAATGGTATCAAATATTTTATTAAACTTCTTCGAAAAATGTTGCACCTCGTATATAATAAATTCACATTTAACTTTTTATGATATGAAAAAATTAATCACATTATTTTTCGCGATTGTTTTATTCGGTGGTTGCATTCCGGTTCCAACCGAAGTCCAACCTACAAACAATGAACCTGATACCGCCATTGAACCTGAAACTAATATTGAAGGCGAAGTCCAAACCCTGGCAATTACTGAAAATGAAGATACCTACACAATTAATGTTCAATACCCGCAGTTAAATGGGCTTGATGAGCTTAATGAACGTCTAAAAACAATGGCTTTAACAGAAATAAATGCATTTAAAGATCAAATGGCTGACCTTGAAATTGATGAAGAAATTGAAAATGAATTTTTAGGAAGCACTCTTGAAGCAAATTATGAAATTTATCGAAATGACGAAGCTGTTTTTAGTGTTGCTCATGAGTATTACGTTTATATGTCAGGAGCTGCACATCCTTATACCTATACAACTACTCTAAACTGGGATGGGGAAAAAGAAATTGAATGGGTAGATATAATTAGTGGTGATCAGGATATTCCTTTGATTTTGTCTGAAATGGTTAAAGCAGATGAAAATGTTGTTGATGACTGGATAGAAGAAGGCGCTGGCCCGGATGCAGCAAATTTTGATAATTTCACGATAACGCCAGATTCGCTGGTAATTCATTTTGACCCTTATGAAATTGCAGCATATGCAGCAGGACCGCAAAAGGTTGAAATCACTTTTGAGGATTTGGGAGTGTTATTAAATCCAGAATTTGGCGCTTAAAGATGTCTTAAAGATGAGATTTTAAGAGTGCTGTGAGTTCTTTAATGTTTTCTTCTTTGTTAGCTGCAAGCTTATTCCAGGCTGCTTCGCACTCTGCGCATCCGCCTGAATCTTTTGGATATGCATCTTTAATTCGCCAAAGGCTTTTTTGTTCTGTAACAAGTTGTTCTAAAAGGTTGTATACGTGATTGTCGTGCATGGTTTTTTAAGTTAAAGAATATGAGAATTTTAAATAATGATAGCCTATTTTATTGTTGAAAGCCATATAGGGGTTGACAAAATATTGAAATATATTAGGATGAAGCTTGGTTCTTTAAAATAATTGGTAAAAAAGTGGAGTGAACGAAATTCTTTCACAATGAAATGTTTCCCTTCTTGAAGGTGAAACATTTCTCGCAACGAAAAGAAGGGATTTAAAATGGAGAACAATGAACAAGCTAGAAAAGTGGTCATCCCGAGGTGGTTCGTGTGGATTGCTACAATCTACTGTCTGTGCATGGGAATCTGTGCTGTCATCTTGGTGGCTACCTGGCCCCGTGACATCACGCTGGTCTCCCATTGGATAATGGTCGGTGTGATGGGGCTGGTCACTGCTGCCGTGGGCTTCTACAAGCTGACGAGAAGAAGTCAGACTCCAGCGCAGACATGAGCACCTGAAGATCCTACCAGTGCGATCGAGTCTGAATATCCCCAACGTTCACTCCCGCACCTTTTTGCTAATTATTTTCATTTTGCCAAAAGGTAACCAGACTATTGCCGCAGCTTGCCTAGAACATGGAGGCCTGTAATTTGTATTGCCTAAACTTTTTGTCGATTGTTGAGTCGGTTTGATGGTCAAGCTCATGGTGAGGCTTGCACAAAGGTTTTAAATTTTCGTGAGATTGATTGATCGCCCATGGCTTAACGTGATGTATTTCTTGAGCTGGCTTGTTGCAGCCAGGAACCGAGCACTTTCTATTGGTTTTTATTAAAGCTTCGCGTTTTTGTTTTGTTGAAACTTGCCGCGATTTCGGATTTGAAGGTTTTGGATTTTTTTGAGGCTGTGGCTCAGGGATCGCACTTTCTGTTAATTGTTTGAATACTTCGTTCCATGTTGTGCCCTTCCTCATTTTTTGTTTTATAATTTTAAGTTTGAGGATGATTTTTGGATCAAGTTTTGCTGTGAATGTTTCAAAGTCGTTGTCAAAAATAGATTCCTGTGGTGCGGTAGGTATACCGATCCCGGGATCTGAGTTTCGAATATCTCGGACATGTGTTTCTAATGCTGGTTTTGACATTGTTTGGACTTTTTTGGCCCATATTTTTTGGTCACTTTGTTTTGCTATGTTGGCTACTACGCGCACTTTGTGAAGACCAACTTTTGGAATCAGTTCTTTTAAAGCTGGCTTGTCTTCAAGTTTTTTGTCTAGATTTAGTACATCTTCAACAACATTCTTACTTACTCCTCCAATCTTTGCAGCAAATTCAAAGATTGATCCGAATCCGCGCTTACGATATAGCTGTCTTTTATATACTTCCGGCAAAGCAGCAACAAACCGGTTCTTCCACTTGCGGGCATTAGTACCTGCTTCGCGACAATAGTCGTAAAGCTCCCGATCACCCATCAGTCTAAAAAATTCATAAGAAATTGGTTAATAATAATATCTAAATTCTATCAAAACCTATCACCCTAAACAATCCCAAAATGGCTTGGGTAAGCGATTATACAACATTTTCAAAACATCTTTAAGACATCTGGGCAAAATCACCTTACGACACCTACTCAGATCGCCACACACACCCAAACTCTAATCAAGACAAAATCAAACTCATTGAACTTTCAAAAAATCCACCACAACAAATCATACGAGGCCGAATCGAAATCGCAAAATGCTGTCAATCCAAATTTTCACGAACAAGGTTGCCCGGCTCAAAACCAAAATCTCAAAAACACGTCAATCCGATAGCCTATTTTATTTTCAAAATTCCACATAGTACTTGACATATTTGCAAAAACTTTATAAAATACATTCCTTTAATTAAATTTTATGGGACCAGAAGCACCCGAGCCAGCTCAGGAAAGGCTTCCTCCGCAAGAAGCACTAGGTTGGCTTCACGAAAAACTTATTAAAATAATAGAATCTTTAGGCGCAGAAGATGCCAGAAGAAAAAAACTCGATTATTTAATTCAAAATTTTGATAAAGTGGTTATTTGTGTTTTTAGAACACTATGTCAGGAAAAAAAATCTCCTTCAATTAAAATTGGTATAAATGAAGATAATGAAACCGGAGAACAGGGATTTGCTCTTACTTTAACAAAAAAAGAAGCTGAAAAATTACATGAAGAAATTCCAGAGGATCATTTTAATGACCTTTGTTTATATGGAATTGAAACTATGTTAAATGAGTACGAAAGGCAGAATAATCCAGAATATGCAAGGCGGGATATTAGAAAGCTGGAAAAACTTAAAACTGAATTTGAAACGCTTCCGCCAGATGACCCAAAACGTAAAGAGTACATTAAATTTTTCGCCAGCATTTAGCCAGCATTTAAAAATCGCAGGTATAAGCGCATACTTCAATACAGAATCCAGCATCAGGCTCGCAAGGAGAGCCGCATTCATTAAATCTGCCTGCTCTAAGCTCGCAGTCTTCTTTGTATGGGGCAGGATTCTCTAAACCTGAGCCATAAACAATTTTATCTTTGAAAATATTTTCAACCTGAATAGTCATAGCTCCATATTTTGGTTCAGGAGCTGTTCCTGTACATTCAAATTCTTTTAATACTATGTGCATTTCTACCACTTCTTCTGTCTCACCTTCTGGAACTGCTTTTGCCTGCCTTACACGTCCATTAAACTTAACACTTTGGCCAAGTTTACACTTTACTGCGTCTTTTGCGTACAAAACAACTTCTTCACCATCCAGTCTTACATAAGCAGCATATGGATATCCTTCCGGAGGATCAATTGGATGCTCATAAGTATTTCTGGTTGCTCTTGCACTGGCATCGATAACCTTTCCTACTTTTAGTTCACCTACTCCTCCGCAGGCGCTTAAAATAAAGATACTTAGTACTAATAATGCAGTTTTTTTCATGATTAATTTAGGTTAATTTTTACAGGTAAGTATACTATAATAAAATAACATTATCATCAAGCTTATGTGCTTTACGGTTTCGTTAAAATCTGATCAAAAGAAAACTGAAAAACGGTTTAATGCTAAATTTGCTGAGCCTGAAAACATTAAACCTATTTTTTATACAAATGCTTTTACCCATCCGAATCATCCAGTAATTTTGAATAAAGATCCTGGTTTGATTCAAATGGCGAGTTGGGGACTTATACCTCCCTGGGCAAAAGATGAAGAAATTCAAAACAAAACATGCAATGCAAGGGCTGAAACAATCCATGAAAAGCCTTCTTTTAAACATGCTGCAAAATCAGGATATTGTTTGGTATTGGTGGATGGGTTTTTTGAATGGCAGGAAGTAAAAGGGAAAAAATATCCATATTATATTTATAAAAAAGATCAGGAGCCGTTTGCTCTGGCTGGCCTTTGGGAGCCATGGACAAATCCTGAGACAGGTGAAATTAAAAAAACTTTCACAATAATTACTTGCGAGGCAAATGAACTTTTGGCAAAAATACATAATAAAAAAAAGCGAATGCCAGTTATTTTGGGGAGTCAAAATGAGCAAAAATGGCTTGAAGGTGATGCTCCGCTTGAACCTTATAAAGGTGAGGATTTGGATGCACATACTGTTTCAAAACTGGTGACTGCGAGGGGAGTAGAGAGGAATGTGCCTGAAGTGATAAAACAATTTACATATAAAGAATTATAAAAGCTTATTCATCTTTAAAAAAATTTTTGATTTTAATTTCAAACTCATCTGATAATCCTGCTGGCAGCAAGGTTATGCCTGTTCTTTGAAGAAATAATTCCCGCATCTCATTAAGGTCAGCAACTTGAGTGTGTGCTATGCCAAAATCTACTAATTCAGCTGAATTAAAATTAAATTGAGGATTATCAGGATTTTCATCTTCAATTTCATGAATTTTTTCATCAAGCTTTTCTCTTTGATCTTTATCAGCACTGCAAGCAATTAATAGTTTTAATCTGTCATATCGTTCTTCAACAAAATCAGGGGTACCACCCTGAATAGGCGTACATAAAAGTCCTGACCACGGCGCTATTATTCTTTCATCTGAATCCAGAAACATTTCAGCTCCTCCTCCTGCAGCAAATTTAAGATATGATTCAACTTTGCCTTCTTTAGATTTCACATAATCCATATATTTTCTTCTATGATCACCAGCAGCTATAATCCCTTCTTCAGAATTTAAGAGTATCGACATTCTTAAACGCCCATTAAGAATTATATTTACAACCTCCTCGCCAAATTCTTCTTTTAGTTCATTAAGTTTCTTATCAAGATCTCCAAACACCATTTTAAGCACAGCTTCTGATTCACCCATATCTTTGCCTTTTTTTATCTTTAAAGCATAATTCAAAACCTGATGTGCTGGAATTACGTTAATTTGATGGTGATATAATCTTATCTCACTTTTTTCTATATCATCATCAGCTACCAATACAAGCTGGGCATCGAATTGTTCTTTATTAGAATTTTCCATATTTAAAACTTAGGATTAGACTTCTTTTTACTTGATTTTTTAATAAATTTCAATAAAATCTTCATCTGATAACAAATTTTGCCAAAATGCCAGAAAGAAAAAGTTTAGAACAGTTAAGCAGGAGTGGCCTATACACACGCTTATGGAGGCACAGAAGAAAAATTCCACCTTTGGAAGATAAAAGGAGGCAGATTGAAGTGAATGATTGTGTAAGTATTTGGCGTGGCAAAGCTTTACGAACCTTTAGCCGCGAAATAGAAAATATTAAAGAACAGGTTGCAGCAATTTTAAACCGACTTGAGAGAACTAGAAAAAAGAAATAGTTTGTTATTTAGATTTTTGATATATTCATTGGTGAAATAACATTTAAAGCATGCCTTCTAAAATAATTCCTTCACGAAGAACAGAAAACGTAACTTATGCTGTTCGCGATATTGTTGTTTTAGCTAAAAAAACTCAGGCAACTGGTAAGCAAATGATGTGGCTTAATATTGGAGATCCTTTAAAGTTTGATTTTAAAACGCCAAAGCACATGATTGAGGCTGTTAATAAGGCCATGCTTGGTGGCTATAATGGTTATTCTGATTCTTCTGGCATTGATGAGGCCCTAGATGCAATTAGGCGCCGTGCTGAGAGCCAGGGAATCAAAAATATTCAGGATATTGTGATTACAAATGGCGGTAGCGAAGCTATTGAAATTTGCCTTACTTCAATAATTAATCCAGGTGATAACATTTTAACACCTTCACCGGGATATCCTTTATATGAAGCCATTTTAAATAAGCTCGAAGGTGAGGAAATCGGATACGAACTTGATGAGGAAAATGATTGGCAGCCAAATGTTGCTGATATGGAATCGAAGATTAATGATCGCACAAAAGGTATTGTTTTGATTAATCCAAATAATCCAACTGGCTCTGTTTGCAATCGCGAAACTTTACTTGAAATTATTGAACTCGCACGAAAGCACAATTTAGTAATTTATAGTGATGAGATTTATGACAAATTGATTTTTGATGGAGGTGAGCATATTTCAATTGCTTCATTAGCTGATGATGTATGTTTTGTAACTTTTAATGGAATTTCAAAAAACTATATGGCTCCGGGGTGGAGGATTGGATGGGCAATTATTAGTGGTCCGGCTGAGATTTGCTGCGATTATGTTGAAGCGATTAATAAGTTCACACGTGCCCGTTTGTGCTCAAATCATCCAATGCAGTTTGCAATAAAGCCAGCTTTAGAGGGGCCGCAGGATCATATTCCTGAGGCAATTGCTAAACTTGAGCGTCGTCGGGATATTTGTATTTCGATGTTGAATGAGATTGATGGAATTAGTTGCGTTGCTCCAAAGGGTGCTTTTTATGCCTTCCCTAAAATCGAACGGGATGTTGATGATAAAAAGTGGGTAGAAGGTTTGATTAGTCAAACTGGAGTTGTGACTGTACATGGAAGCGGTTTCGGTGTGCCTGGCCATTTTAGAATTGTGCTGCTACCAGATGAGGCAACGTTGGAGAAAGCGTGCAATGCGATTGAGGAATATATGAAGAACTTTTAAATATTTTAATATATAAAAATCTAAATTCTTAACCCTATTAATTAACTCATTGATATGACTGAAAGACCGACCGACCCATCATGTCCGCAAGAATCTCCTTCTGAAAATCTAAAAACCAATCAAACCCTTGACCCCCAAATAAAACAAAAGCTTGAAGAATTATTACCTGATTTAAGAAGCATTTTATTAATAACTTTAGGTAAATGGCAAGGTTTGCAAAAAGGATTAGCCTTGTCTGAAGCGATAGAAGGCCTTGAAATGATTATCGGAGGCAAGTCTAATACTATAAATTTACCAACGATCTTAATTAGCTTGCCCACTATTTTACATACTGCTCAAATATCTTTTAACGGACATGAAACTAAATTTACAAGTTTATGTGAGTCATTAATAAAGGAAATTAAAGCAATGCAAATAGACTAAATCTTTACATTTTCCCCTTCTATAAGTAGACTTCTTTATGCAATCTGCTTTACCTACCGCGGAGAGGTACTCAAGTGGCTGAAGAGGCGGGATTGCTAATCCTGTAGGGTTACTTATGTGGCCGCGGGGGTTCGAATCCCCCCCTCTCCGCCAGTAAATTAACTAATAAATATTATTATGACTCACTCTCCTATTCATTTTGAAATACCCGCTGATGACCTTGCAAGAGCTCAAAACTTTTACAAAGAGCTTTTTGGCTGGACAATTCAACCTGTAAGCCCGGATTTTCCGGATTATTTGATGGTAGGGACTCTGCCTGTTGATGCAAATAACATGCCACAGGGTCAAGGAATCAATGGTGGAATGATGAAGCGCAGCAATCCTGGCCAGGGAATTATTAATTATGTTTCTGTTGAAGATATTGATAAGTATTTGGCTAAGCTTGAAGAGCTTGGAGGCACTGTTTTAATGCCTAAAATGCCAATAACCGGTATTGGTTGGAATGCTGTTGTGCAGGATACTGAGGGCAACACTTTTGGAATGATTCAGAATGATCCTAGCGCTGCTTAAATTATGAATGATCAAAAAGAACCGGATCTAAAAAAAGAATTGGAAAAAAAGAAACGCGAACTGCGTGATGTTAAAGAACACGCTAAAAATCATTTAAAAAGAGAAAAAAATAAAATCACCCGAGAAAAAAATCACAAATTAGAACATGAAGATAAAAAACTCACAAAAGAGTTAAAGAAAATGGACAAGAAAAAAGGGGAAGCTTTAAAAATGATTGAAAGGCGCGCTAAAAAAATATGGCGTATTTTTGATAGAAAGCAAAAAGAAGCCCAGGAAGATAAAGAAAAAAAAGGCCATCGCATTAATAGAGAAGCCCTGCGGGCTGCAAGAAATGCAGAAAAAATAACAGAAGCTGAAATTGAACATGCACATAAAGATTTGATTTCGATTAAAGCCCGTGTTTTTTCAAGGCGGCGCAAGATTATAAATGCTTTGCAATTTGCTTTAGTGATTTATTTGTTTATTTTATCTGTCATTATTATTAAAGAAGTGACTGTTACTTTGAGCAGCGGTGCCATTGGAACAATCACCTCAACTGTTGATTCAACTGCAAGTGCATTTGGAGCTGGATGGTTTACTTCTGTTATTGCACAATCCGGTTCAGTTATAGCAATTTTAAGTAACTCTTTAGTTGGTTCAGAAGTTATAAGTTTTGAAATAGGTTTTTATATTTTATTGGGAATTGCACTCGGAAACACTTTGACTCCTGTGCTTGCTTCCCTTGTAATTCGTACAAAGCACCACTGGCATTTAAGACATGGTTTTGAGCTTGGGTTAGCCAATGTTATATATTCAATTTTTCTTGTTTTGTTAGTTTTGATTATCCAGATTCCAACAAAAGTCTTTACTTCAAGTGGAGATGCTATCGCAAGCTGGGCAGAAACTTTGCCAGCATTTAGCAAAGTGCCTGATTTGCTTTCAGTAATAACAAGTCCTATTCTAAATTTAGTAAGATTTGAAACCTGGCCACTCGTTATTTCATTCCTTGTTGGTGTAGGGCTTTTAATTTTCAGTTTAGGAAGAGTTGGTAAGAGTATGTTTGTATTCTTAGGAGGTAAAAGGCACACCCGTGCTATTATGGAAAAAGCTTTTAGTTCGCATTGGAGAGCATTTGGAATTGGTCTTGGACTAACAATAATAGTACCAAGTGCATCTTTATTAACAACCCTGCTTGTACCGCTGGCAGTTACGCGTATCGTTACATTAAGGCAGGCGATTCCATATATGATAGGAACTTCAGTTGGAACATTTATTGATGTGCTTCTTGCTTCATTTGCAAATGCGCAGGGCTATGCAGTCGCAGGAGGAATTGTATTAACAATGATGGCTTCGCTCGGAATTTTATTCATATTTGGCAATTACGGTTCAACGCTTATATATAAAGTAACCAGGCATCTTTCGATGCATGTGATTAAAATGAGAAGACGAAACATATTAAAATATATCGCAGGATTTGTTATAATACCTGCACTAATAGTCATAATCTTTTAAATATATGCTTGAAGTCAAAGTAGGGCAGAAATGGCGAAATAAGGCAACAGGAGAACTTGTAAAAGTATTGAAAGTTGGATCAAGTTTGATTAGAGTACAAGACCGAGAGGGAAGTGATTATGGAACACAGGAAGATATTCAGAAAGACATCCTAACAAATAAATACATTTTAATTAAATGACGCCTAAAAAACCGCATAATCTAAAGAAAGTATTAGTACTCGGATCAGGAGCCCTAAAAATAGGGGAAGCAGGAGAGTTCGATTATTCAGGTTCACAGGCAATAAAGGCACTTCGCG
Source organism: Patescibacteria group bacterium (assembly GCA_042577965.1). Classification (GTDB taxonomy): domain Bacteria; phylum Patescibacteriota; class Gracilibacteria; order UBA1369; family PNNO01; genus JAUVDZ01. The sequence continues at coordinate 63,539 of JBHPDK010000002.1, read as the reverse complement.
AAGAGCGCGTAAAAACTGTTTTGGTGAATCCAAATATTGCGACTAACCAAACCAGCAAAGAACTTGCAGATAAAATTTATTTTTTACCTGTTAATGCTTTTTTTGTTGAAAAAGTTATAGCCAGGGAGAAGCCCGATGGAATAATGCTGGCTTTTGGAGGCCAGACCGCACTTAACTGCGGTGTGGATTTATATGAGAAGGGGATTTTGAAAAAATACGGCGTTCGCGTGCTTGGAACTCCTGTTCAGACAATACAAAATACTGAAGACCGAGAACTCTTTAATAAAGAACTTACAAAAATTGGCGTTAAAATGCCAAAAAGTGTAGCTTGCACAACTGAATCTCAAGCTTTTAAAGCAGCTGAAAAAATTGGCTTCCCTTTAATAATCCGGGCAGCTTTTGCACTTGGAGGCAAAGGCTCAGGTTTTGCATATAACAAACGTGAACTAAAGGCACTGCTTAAAACTGCATTTGCATATTCACCGCAGATTTTGGTTGAAGAAAATCTTAAAGGATGGAAGGAAGTAGAGTATGAAGTTGTGCGCGACAAAGCTGACAACTGCATTACTGTCTGTAATATGGAAAATTTTGATCCACTTGGAATTCACACAGGTGAGTCGATTGTTGTTGCACCTTCTCAAACTTTAACAAACAGTGAATATCATAAACTTCGAGATCTTTCTACAAAAACAATTCGTCATTTAGAAATTGTAGGGGAGTGCAATATCCAGTTTGCACTTGATCCGGAATCTGAAGATTATCGTGTGATTGAAGTTAATGCGCGGCTTTCGCGTTCATCTGCTTTGGCAAGCAAGGCAACAGGTTATCCTTTGGCTCATGTAGCGGCAAAACTCGGCCTTGGATATACACTTCCTGAGCTTAAAAATGCTGTTACAAAAACCACTGTTGCGTGTTTTGAGCCAGCTCTTGATTATCTAGCTTTAAAAATTCCTAGATGGGATCTTCAAAAATTTCAAAGGGTTTCACAGGAGATCACGTCTGAGATGAAATCAGTTGGTGAAATCATGGCACTTGGAAGAAACTTTGAAGAAGTTATGCAAAAAGGACTCCGCATGCTTCAAATTGGATTATATGGACTCACTGCAAATAAACATATTGATCTTAAAACTACAAATCTATCAAAAGAAATTTCTGTGCCAACTCCTAAAAGAATTCTTGCAATTGCAGAGGCACTTCGTAAAGGATGGACAGTTAAAAAAATTAATAAACTTTCAGGAATTGATCCCTGGTTTTTAGAAAAACTTGCAAATATAGTTAAAACTGAAAGTGAATTAAAAAGAAAAAGAGTTTTAGAAAAAGAAATTTTGACTAAGGCAAAAAAACAGGGTTATTCGGATGCGCAAATTGCAATGCTCAGTAAAAATAAAGAAATAGAAATTCGAAAATTAAGAAAGCAACTTGGTATTGAACCTGTGATCAAACAGATTGATACAATGGCTGCAGAATGGCCAGCTAAAACCAATTATCTGTATTTGACTTATCATGGGGATAAAGATGATGTTAAGCCGAGCAAACGAAAAAAAATAATTGTTTTAGGTTCAGGTTCGTATTCGATTGGATCTTCAGTTGAGTTTGACTGGTGCTGTGTAACTGCGCTACAAACTGTTGGCAAGGAAGGCTACGAGACAATTATGATTAATTATAATCCAGAGACAGTTTCAACTGATTATGATATTTCAGATAAATTATATTTTGATGAACTTTCAGTTGAACGTGTTCTTGATATTTATGAAAAAGAAAAGCCTGACGGCGTGATTCTTTCTGCTGGAGGGCAAATTCCAAATAATATTGCTACAAAATTAAAAGAAGCCGGAGTAAAGGTGCTCGGCACTGATCCGAAAAACATTGATAGAGCAGAAAACCGCCACAAGTTTTCAGAAATGCTTGATAAAATCAATGTTGATCAGCCTCAGTGGAAAGAGCTAAATCGCATGTCTGATGCAATCAGATTTGCAAAGAGAGTGAATTACCCGGTGTTGGTTAGACCATCTTATGTCTTAAGCGGTGCTGCAATGCGGGTTGCACATAATAAGGAATCGCTTATTAATTTTTTAGAAACTGCAACCCGCGTTTCACCCGATGCCCCTGTTGTAATTAGCAAATTTGAAAAAGGAGCAAAAGAAATTGAGATAGATGCAGTTGCATACAAAGGACGACTAGTCATTTATGCAATTGCAGAGCACATTGAACATGCAGGGGTGCATTCAGGGGATGCAACAATTGTGCTTCCTCCTCAAAAACTCTACATTGAGACGATTAGAAAAATCAAAAATCTTACTAAAAAAATTGCAAAAGAACTTCAGATTACAGGACCGTTTAATATTCAGTTTCTGGCACGTGCAAATGAAGTTAAAGTTATTGAATGTAATTTAAGGGCTAGCAGGTCATTCCCTTTCTCATCAAAAGTAACTGGTTATAATTTTATTGAAATTGCAACTAAAGCGATGTTGAATATGCGAAATTCAAAAGCTTTAAATCGAACCGACTACAAAACTTTAGATTTAGACCATGTGGGTGTTAAAGCTCCTCAGTTCAGCTTTTCAAGGCTCAAAGGTGCTGACCCTGTACTTGGGGTTGAAATGGCGTCTACAGGCGAAGTAGCTTGCTTTGGAAAAAACCTTCATGCTGCACTTTTAAAAGCAATGATTTCAGTTGGATTCATAATCCCAAAGAAAAATATATTACTTACTATTGGTCGAATTGAAGACAAGGCAGACTTTTTAGCTTCTGCAAAAATCCTGCATCAAATGGGCTTTAATTTATTCGCAACCGAAGGAACATCTGACTTTTTAAATGAAAATGGAATAAAAAATTCTAAACTTTATAAAGTTTCAACAGGCAAATCTCCAAATATTCTCGACTATCTTGAAGAGAAAAAACTCGACTTTGTAATTGATATTCCAAAAAACTACACTCGCCAGGAAATAACAGACGGCTACAGAATAAGAAGAACAGCCATCGACATGAACATCCCTTTAATCACAAACCTGCAAATTTCTAAAATGCTTATTGAAGCAATGGCACGCTACAAGCTAGAAGATCTTGAGATTATGTCGTGGAGCGAATATGTTTAGCTCTCTTTTCGTAAATGGTGCATAGCATAGATTGCTGCGGTTGCACCATCGCCACCTGAGGCAACTACCTGCTTTACTGCTTTATTGCGAATATCTCCTGCTGCAAAGATACGCGGGTGTGAAGTTTGCATTGTATTATCAACTTTTGCATAGCCTTTTTCTAAATCAACTTTGCCTTCAAGAAGTTCTGACCGCGGAGTGTAGCCGATAAATACAAATACGCCTTTGCATAAAAATTCGTGCTCTTTGTCTTCTTTTTTATCATGTAAAAGTACACGGTCAACTTTTCCATCTTTGTCTCCTCTTATTTCTTTAACTTCATTATTAAATAAGAATTCTATTTTTTCGTTTTTTTCTGCAAGATCAATTAAATATTGTTCTGCTTTAAACTCGTCACGGCGATGGATGATTGTTACTTTACTTGCGTGCTTTGCAAGTGCGATGCCTTCGTCTAAGGCTGAATCGCCGCCACCAACAATAATACATTCCTGGTCTTTATAAAATGCTCCATCGCAGGTTGCGCAGTACGAAACTCCTTTGCCTCTGAATTCATCTTCACCTGGCACTCCAAGCTTTCTGGGATCAGAACCTAAACCAACGATCACATATTTAGCTTTATATTCAGTGCTTTTTGTTTTAACAACAACATAGTCATCATGAGGTTCCAGCTCAGTTACTCCTTCGTATTTAATTTCGCCTCCAAACTTCTGAGCATGTGCCATAAGCTTTTGTGCAAGTTCTGCCCCATTTACTTCTTCAACACCTGGATAGTTTTCAATACTTTCTGTTAAAAGCAGTTGGCCACCTGGAGCTTCTTTTTCAAAAACCACTGCTTTGGCTCCGCCGCGTGCAGCATATAGCTGCGCACTGAGTCCTGCAACTCCTGCCCCGATAATTATAATGTCGTATTCTTCCATGATTAAATTTTGGTTAATTTTACAGTTCGATATTTTATCAAAATTCGAAATTTATCTCAAATTATCCGGCTGGATATACATTGCGTACTCACTGTTTACCCAACGGGTATACATTGGGTATACACTGGCTATTCAACGCCTACTCGCCCGGCTACTTTGACGTATAGGCCATCATCTAATTTTCCCATAAAATAAAGCAAATCAGCCACAGTAAATCTACGTCTAATAAAGTGTGCATTTAAAAATGCATACTCCCAATTTTCATTAAGTTTGGTTTTAATTCCGATTTTTTGTATAGCTGATTTTAATTCATCACCAGTTTTGAGTAGGCGATTTATTTTTAATTTTTCATCTGACCACTTAGCAGCCCATTTTAAAATTTCATCTTGATTTGAAATCCACTTATCATATTTAATTTTATAATCAGAAATCATTTCTGAAATCGAGCTGTCATCGAATCCTTTGGCTCTAAAATTTTTACGAATTCGATTTTCACACTCTGGCCATTCCGGAAATTTCAAACTAAATTTATCCATCCCCAACAATTCTTCATAAACATATGCTGATAAAACGCTCGCAATCCCTACTTGAATTCCATGCAAATCTGACTCGCGCCTATCAACTCCTGCTTTCATATCAAGAACATGTGAAATTACATGCTCATATCCACTAATCGGTGTACTCATTCCAATAATGGACATTGAAAGGCCTGCATTCAGAAGTGCCTTTGTTAAAATTTTTATAGCTTCTGGCTCGCGCTCTGCAACTTTTTCAGCATTCTCAAGCAACCATTCCAAACTTTCATCTAAAAGATCTTTTGGCACCTCATTATAAATTCCTAAATTGCCGACTTTCCATCCCAAATACCAGTCAGGATATGAAACATACCTCGCTATCAAATCCCCAAAACCCGCCTGTGTAAGCTCATAAGGGGCATCGCGTAAAATCTCAAGATCACTAATAACATAATCTGGATAGCGCGAAGAATAAGTTCGTTTAACTCCGTCTTTTAACAAAACCGCAATATTTGAAGTGAAAGCTGTTACAGTATTAGCGGTTTGAACAACAATAAATCTTAATGGTTTGCACTCATTTTCTTTCTCGAATAAATAACAGGCATGTTTTGTTATATCAGTGATTGTTCCAGAGCCGATTGAAACAACAACTGCATCCGCAAAAAGCTGCTTTTTTACTTTTTCAACATTTTCAAAATCAGCATGAATCATTCCGCCAGAGCAATCCTCATGCTTTAATTCAATTTTTACAACATCCTCAAAATCGCCCCTCAACTTCTCCTCGATCGTTTCTTTAATATTCTCATCATTAACAAACATCGGAGTATTGCCCATAACTAAAACAACTTTTGAGCCATGTGGAATAAATTTTGAAACTTCGCGACGCAATCCCGGGCCAACAAAAATATCGCGAATTCCAATTTCTGTTAGATTCTCAGGAAGAAGAGCGAGCCTGGATTTGAATTGATCAAGGTGTGTTGGATCATATTTCATAATAACATTATTAATCACGCAGGATATAATAATACTTTAATTAAATTTTTGCGAATTCTAAGAGTCTTCAAAGAGTTCTCTAAGAGAAACAACCAATTGACGTCTTAATAAATCTTCATCCTTTACGTACAGTGCTCCTAAAAAGGCAATCATTATAGTGGCTACACACTTATTGAATCTTTCTCTCCCTTTATCAACAACATCAAAAGATTCTACCAAATCATCTCGAACTCTGATAAAAGCAGAAAGGCTCTCTTCTTGAAGCCCTTCAGCTAACAATTCACCTACTCTTTGCGAAATATTCGTATTAATCCTTGAAAGTTCGCTTGGTAGAATTCCTGATTCTAATTCTTCTGGCGGGAACCTGGCTGCCAACTTATCATATTGAGTAAGTAGTTTTGATAATTCTTCATCAACCATAACAAGTTAGGTTAATAACAGGCGCAACCTTACGCCACAAATGGTAATATGTCAAACCCCCATCATTATTCTTTGGAATCCTCATCAAAAACTTTTAATTTATCAAATAATTGCTGCTTGGCATCGTCATCGACCTCTGCAATAACATTCCTTACCAGGTATTTAAAAAGCCCTGCAAACACCTGCTCAGCAAAAGGCACTGCATCTAGTGCTAATACGCTATCAAATGAACGATGACGTTTTGAAGCATCCTGTACTATCAGAAAAAAATCCTGAATCTCCATAAGATTATCACTTTGTAGGGCTCCTAATAATAAAATAAGGCATCTGGATTCAATTCGGTCACGTAATTCACTTATCTCAACTTCAAGATATCCTGTATTGATCATCATTTCTCCATACGATGCTGCCTCTCTTAGAGCATATTGTTTTCTATCAAGGCCTCTAACCAAATCTCTTAAATATTCGTCTGAAGGATTTTTCTTGTCTTTCATGGCAAATGTTTAACAAAGACATTGGCAGGAATTTTGGCACGATTGCTGTAGTGTGTCAACTCCCAAATACAAAAACTCGAAATTTCCTTCAAAATATGAGAAAATAATCGAGATGGATTCACTCTAACTAAAGCAGCCCCAAATGAACGAGCTCATTTTTCAATTAAGTATTGTTGTAATTGTGACTGCTGTGCTTAGTATTATTCTTGAGCTTTCTAAGCAGCCGATCCTCATTGCATTTATATTTTCCGGCTTGATTATAGGGCCGCAGGGCTTTGGATTAATTGATAATAATTTGTTTTTCGAGGCGATTGGGCAGGTTGGAATTATTTTGCTTTTATATTTGATTGGGCTCGAACTGAAAGCAAAAATTTTCTCAGGCATCTTTGGAAAAGGCTCTTTAATCACTTTGGCCGCATCCGCCATCATATTTATTTTTGGACTTTTAATTGGGTGGATGACACAAATTGGAGTTACTGAAACAGTATATTTGGCGGTTGTACTGATGTTTAGTTCGACTGTGGTTGTAATGAAGCTGTTGAACGATCAAAAAGATTCTAATCCTTATGTGCGGCAGTATTGTATTGCAGCTTTGATTACCCAGGATATTATTGCGATTTTTATTTTGCTGTTTATTTCAAGCTCGAGAGAGCTTGGTTATTTTGGAGTGTTTCAGGCGATTAAATTCATTATCCAGGGTATTGCGGTGTTTGGGCTGGCGTTTGTTCTTCAAAAATATATTCTTAAAAGAATTGCACGTAGAATTTTCCACAAGCCGGATATAATGTTTTTACTTGGGCTTGCCTGGTGTTTTTTATTTGCAGAAATTGCAGAAGCATTAAGTTTTTCACGCGAGATCGGAGCATTTATTGCAGGTATTTCTTTAACATTTTTGCCTGATTACAAGCTTAAAGTTATTGTTCAAAGATCAGAAACAATTCGTGACTTTTTTATGATACTGTTCTTTTTTGTACTTGGAGCAAATATTGAATTTCAAAACCTGCAGCCATTTGCAACCCTAATAGCAATAGCATTAATATTCACAATTGCCGCTAAACCTCTAATATTCAGACTGTTATTTAAAGTGTTTAAAGCTGTACCAAACGAAAGTTTGGAAATAAGCACGCGACTTGGTCAGCTTAGTGAATTCTCAATCATCGCGATTTTACTTGGGGCCACGCTCGGCCATATATCCATGGATTTTGCAATGGCCATTGAAGTTATAATGTTCCTTTCAATAATAATTTCAACGTACTTTGTTCAGTACATTCCGTTTTATAAATTTAAAAAGGAGAAGGAGTAGACTTAGCGAGGAAACTTTTTGCCCCAATATTTTTTAAAATAAGCAAATGCGTCTTTTATGTGTATACGCATTGTTTTCTTCTTGAAGATATCTGCGATTCCGCCTTCTGAAAGCCTGGTTTCGTTGTGACGGGCCTGTGCCTGCCCAATAAAGTGAACCTGAAAATCTTTTTCCCATGCCTGCCAGCAAATCTCCAGATCTGACATAAACAAAAAATATTCTTCATTGTTTGGGCCGCATGCATCCCAGCACTCGCGGCTTACTACCTGGAATGCACCGGTTGTCCAGTCAACTGCTTCGTTTTTTGATGGATCCTTCTCCCACATTAAATATTTTCGCATTCTACCTAAAAACATTTTTCGAAAAGGTGGAATTCTTTTAATAATTAAATCGTACCAGTGAGGGAAAGTTCTGTAGTTATCCTGAGTTTTGTTGTTTGGATAAATAAGCCGTGGAGAAATAATTCCAACTTTAGGATGATCTTCGAAGTATTTTAGTATAATTGAAAATGTGTCTTTTTTAATTTCTATATCCGGATTAACCATAGCGATTATTTTGGCATCTGTATGCGCAATACCAAAGTTATTACCCTGCGGAAATCCTTTGTTTGGTATATCAAAAAATCTAACATTTAAATTTTCGTAAGTGCTTTTTAGAATTTTATCATTTGCATTGTGTCCGCCATTATTCACAACAATAAACTGTGTTTTTTCAGGAATATCCGCCTGCTGAAAAGCCTCCAGATTTTTAGAAACATCATCAGGGGTATTGTAGTGAAGGATTACTATTGCTAGGTCGTTCATCTTGGCAGGTTATTTAAGAAAGAATTTCTTCATTTTACGCGGCGGGATTGTTCTTTCTGATTTCCGGATTTTTATCTTAAAGGCTTTTGGGAATTCTGCAAGTATTTTTGGATTGCGTAAAAGATAATAAAAAAACTTAAGCCCCTCGTGAATAAAAGTAAGATATTTATAATTAAAAGGATATTTTGAACTGAAATTATTTCGTAAAAGTAAAAGGTGATTTTTATAACTCATCTTTGCTTCAAACTTTGACTTCTTTTTTTTCTTTCCAACTGTGCGATCGTGATATCCAAGTACATCAGGCAAAAAATCGATCTTCATGCCCTGCCATCGCATGCGATATGCAAGGTCAATATCCTCTTTATACATAAAAAAGTTTTCATCAAAAATCTGATTAGTCGAACCTTGAAGCTTTGGAATGCATGATCGTCTGATAAAAAAAGCTGCTCCTGAAATCCCAAAAATATTATTAATCGAATTATCATATTGGCCCTTATCCTCCTTACCCTGTCCGCGATCCCAAAAATGATGAGCACGGGTTCCTATAATTCCAAGTGTATCGATGATTTTTGTTTTTTGGTCATGTGCAAAATCCCAATGATAAAGTTTAGCAGAAATTATACATGAGTCTTTGTGGCCATCTAAAAACTTCACACATTTTTTATATGTTGATGGTTCTAATAAAATATCGTTATTAAGGCAGAAAAAATAATCCGAAGCAGGGGACTTAAGAACAATATAATTATGACCTCTACCAAATCCAAGATTACCATCGCGGTGCCTTATAAAATCAATCTCAGGATATTTTTGATTCACAAACTTTTGAACCTCATGGTTATGGGCGTTGTCTAAAATAACAATTTTAGAGTCAGGAAGCTCATTTAAAATTGGCAGAGTTTTTTTAAGATAATGAAGATCATTATACGAAATAATCCCGATAACAGTTTTTACCATAATGCATTTAGGTATTTGCTTCCGTGGCATTATAGCCTATGCCATGTAACTTGTTAATGGGCCATGAGTTCCATTTTGGATCTCATCCTTAAGCAAGGTATCAATTGCGCGAGCCCCTTTTACTGTTAAATGTAATTTGTCTGGAGCTAAAACTCTTTTACCTTTCCCTTCTGCTGAATATATTTCTCTTCTCATTTCAATAACTTTTACGTTATTAGCATGTTTTTGGCCTGTTTTTCGAATTAAAGTGTTGAGTCTTGAGATTTTTCTTTTAACTGTAGCCTGCTTTTTTCTAAAGCCTCTGAAAGTGTCGCCGTGCAATGTTAAAAGCGCAATTTTAGCATTTGGATTTCGAGACAAGATTATTTCAATGATTCTTTCAGTTTCTCTATGAATTCGTTCCGGGCTTCTGTAATAAATATCATTGGCTCCTGCCCAAAGTGTGAATGTGGCAGTATTATCAATTAATTTTGGATTTCTTTCTAATTTTTTTCGCATTGTGATTACTGACCTTCCTCCTTTAAAAAATCTTTTATTTTGTGCTCTGAATTTTGCTCTATCTTTTGAATAATGTACAAGCTGATATGTTAATGAATCACCTACCTGCTTTGTTTTTTTAAAATCACCGCGTTTAGCATCAACCGTTTGTCGAGGAGCGCCCATCAAGGTTGCCAAGCCTTGCCTCTGAGCTTTATGTTTTCCTATTCTTGCTTGTTTTGAATAACCTTTTGCAAGTTGAGGAAGCTCTTTTAGAAGCTCTGTAAAAGTTATTGGCCCAAGTTTTCCATCACAGCCATTTGCGGTATCGGTCAGCTTAAATTTACATACCTTTTTTTGGAGTTTATAAACATAAGGCGCAAGTGGGTCACCTTGTTTTGGGGGGGTTATTTTTGCAAATTTACATGCATCTTCAATAAATTTTCGTACACTTTTATTTGCCGGAATCAAACTTGAAAGTAGTCTATTTGTGACTCTATCACGCTCCAGCGCAGTTCTCTCGATTTTTAATTCGAGTGTACTTTTACCCGGAACTTCCGGAGATGGTTTTTTTGGTTGTCCTGAGCTCATATTTTGGGCACGGTTAGATCTTCATATTTTAGCATAAAATAGAGGAAAATTCAACTACCATGGTTGACATTTTAGCTATTTATATTAAACTAAAGTTCCTATATGCTTTTTGACAAATAATTATTTGCATACACAGAGAAATTTGTGTCTTACCATTGGTATCCTTTGGATAATTGATGGTAGGCAAAAAATTCTCTGTGTCTGTGCCCAACAACTGAATACAAGGGGGAACGGAATGAAGTACATCACGATTCTTTGCCTGGTGCTTTCGGCATCCTGGATGGGCTGTTTCAAGCCCAAAAAGGACCCGGAACTGGACAAAGGTGCTATGAGGCTCGCAGATGAGTGCTGCGAGAAGACGGACACCCTCACTGCTAAACTCAAGCAGTACAACAAAGGGCTTTCAGCCCTGAAGAAGCTGCCACGAAAGGAGCAGGGGCAGCGCTTCGAAACCTTCCGCAAAGGCTACGGCCATACCAAGGAACTGGTAAGGCGTGCCGGGCGGAAATGCTTCAATGTCAGGCGCGCGTTCGCGCGTGAACTAGCTAGAGGCATGCTCGAAGAAGGCTACTTCCGCAAACTGAACAGAAAGGAGCAGAAGTTCAAAACGAAGCACCAACGTTTCGTTGAAGTGAGCGATAAGTACGAGTCTCTGATTCGTCACTTCCGCCACAAGTTCCTGAAAGTGGAACCAGTAGGTAACCTGTAGCAACCCGGGGCACGGATGCTATAAAGGCGGGCGCTCCTATCGGACGTCCGCCTTGTTTTTTATAAATTTAAATATATCTTCAAATTCAATTTCTTCATTTAAAAATTTTTCAACTGCTTCGTCATTTGCTCTTCTTAATCCTGCTGCATTTCGGTTTTTTAATGCTGAATAAGCAAATTTTATTGAAGGAAATTTGTCATGATCAGGCTCAAAAAACGATAAAGACTCACCTTTTAAATCAAAACGCGGTAAATTATTTTTGTGAGATTCAGGATAATAAAGTGCATATGAAATTGGGATTTGCATGTCAGGGAAGCCCATATGTGCAATTGATGAGCCATCTTTAAAATGCACAATTCCATGAACAATACACTCCGGATGCACCAAAACTTCTATTTGTGAAGGATCCAAATCAAATAAATACTTAGCTTCAATTATTTCAATAGCCTTATTCATCAAAGTTGCACTGTCGATTGTGATTTTTTTACCCATTTTCCATTTTGGATGACTCAAAGCTTCATCAATTGTTATGTTTTTTAGATCAGGACGATTAAAAAACGGTCCACCAGAGCATGTGAGTGTAATTTTTTCAACATCCCGAACGTTTCGATTATCCAAAATCTGAAAAATCGCATTGTGCTCAGAATCAACAGGAATAAATTTACAATCTGAACCATGCACAAGCTGCATAATTTCCTCACCAAATTCTACAATCATTTCTTTATTTGCAATTGCTATATGCTTGTTGGCTTTGATTGTTTCCCGAAGAACATCAATCAAATCTGTACCGCGGCATCCAAATAAAATAATATCCACATCATTTTGCAAAACCATTTTCTTGAGTTTTTTTTCGCATAATGTACCGCCATATTTTGGATTAAATTCTGCAATTTGTTTATCTAAAAGTTCCTGATTTTTATACGCAGATAATCCAACTACATTAAAATCTGATAAATTTGAGCGAATAACATTAAGCGCCTGAGTGCCGATTGAGCCTGTTGAGCCAATAATAATAATGTTTTTAGGCATTTTCAGATTCAATTAACTTAATAAATTCGTCGAGTAATTGTGCTTCTTGAACAACTTTGTAAATTTCGCCTTTCCGATAAATTACTCCTTTTTTTCGGCCGCCTGCTATTCCATAATCTGCTTCTTTGGCTTCACCAGGCCCATTAACAGCGCAACCGAGAACTGTAATTTTTAATGGTTTTTGAATATGGGCGGTTCTGCGAGTAACTTCCTGTGATAATTTTTTAACATCAATTTCTGTTCTGCCGCATGTAGGGCAAGAAATAATTGTTGGTTCTTTGTCGTATAAATGAAGGCATTTTAGGATTTCTTTTGCTGTTTTAACCTGATCAACCGGACTCTCTGTCATTGAAACTCTGATTGTGTCACCGATTCCTTCCTGTAATAAAGTTCCTATACCAATTGCATTTTTGCTTATGCCTGGAATCATTGTGCCAGCCTCAGTCATTCCAACATGAAGTGGGTAATCGGATTTTTGTGCAAAAAGTCTGTATGCTTCGATAGAATCAGGCACTTCAACAGATTTTAATGAAACTACTATATTTTTAAAGCCAAGTTTTTCGCAAAATTCAATGCTGTTTAAGGCAGATTCAACAAATGCTGGGGCAGTTGGGTGCCCGTATTTTTCTAAAAGTTCATCTTCCATATTTCCTGAATTTATTCCAATACGAATAGCTTTATTTAAAGTTTTTGCAGCTTTAATAACCTCAGCTACTGCATCTTTTGAACCAATATTTCCTGGATTTATGCGAATTTTGTCTGCGCCCTGCTTAAAAGACTCGATTGCAAGGTTGTGATCAAAGTGAATATCAGCAACAAGTGGCATTGTTGTATGCTTTTTTATCTGTGGAATTGCTTTTGCTGCTTCCATATTTGGTATTGCTACTCTAATTATGTCGCATTTCTCAGCTTCTAAAGCATGAATTTGTTCAACTGTGGACTTCCAATCCTCGGTTTTTGTAGTTGTCATTGACTGAATCGCAATTGGATTTTCACCTCCAATAGTCAAATTTCCTATCTTTGTTGGCCTTGTTTTTTTACCTTGTTTAAGCCGAAACTTCACGCTTGATTAGTTAAAATATTTGGGATATAACTCTAACATAAATATTAATTCGAAACAAACTTAAGTAAAAAGCCAGTTAAGTTGCTTGAATTGCATAAAAAAAAGCTTAAAATTAGGCTTGACAAGACTACTCCTTTTGTTTTAAAATAACTGCCTTATAAATTTTTTTTATTATGGCCAATGGGAAAGAGAAAAAAAGAGGGCCTGGACATGATGTAGAAGCTACTGAAGAGCAGCAGGAATCTGGCGCACAAAAAATAACAATGCCAAAAGGTATGACAGGTCAGCTTGCAACTATATTCAAAGATTGGGTTCGGGACTTAATGGCAACAGGTTTTAGTGAAGAAGAAGCGCAAAAAGAAGCATTGAGTAGAATGGCTACAACACCTACTCCTACTGAACAACCTGCTTTAGTAACTGATATGAGTGATTCTGCCCGTTGTAAAGTGGAAATTCGGGAACAAGAAAAAGCTTTAAGACAAGAAGCACAAAAAAGAGATATTATTGAAAGTCTTGAAACAGGAAAAGTGCCTACTTATGCTCACTATCGTGATAGTGATCCATGGGAAAAAGTTGATAAGGATCTTGCATATGCATCGTTACAGCAAGATCTGGATATTTTGAAAGATGCAAAAAATCTAAAACGTCTTCTTGAATTAATAATGCATCCAGGTTCAGATTATCTGAAAGTAGTGGATCTTGGCCCTGGGACCGGGCGTAAAATTGCTGAAGTTATTTTTAAAATGATACGCAGTTGTTTTGTTGATCTTGTACTTGTAGATGTAAGTCCTGAAATGCTTTTTAAAACAGTTGCTGGTATTTATGATGCAATTGCAGAATATATTAGAGGTCGTCAAATCAGACAAGAAATAACAAAACAAAGTCCATGGATTGATTTAGTTAAATTTTTAACAGAAAACGGTTTAAGAAATACTAAGCATCCTACTGAAGCTGCAAGTAAAATTGAAAAATTGTTTTATGAATATTTGAGTGGTGAGTTAGAAAGACATGATGCTGATTTAGAAGATGCTTTAGATGTAATTGTTAGTTTAGGTAGATTTATTCTAGCAAGAAAATTTAGTATGCATAAAAAAGAGCATGCTCAATTATTAAATGAATTGGATCAAACTGTTCCGCTTCCATTAGAGGTTGAGCCTCGTGCTGGAATTTTCCAACAGACAGACGGAAGTGAATTTCATACCCAGGACGATTTTACTACTCTGGTTACTCAAATCGGGAATGTTGTATGTAACCAGCATCCTGAAATAACGCTTCGTGATTTATTTGCAAAGAACTTTCTTGATGAACCTGAGGTTGTTGGTGATGGGGATGAAGAAAATGAAAAAAATATTAAAGCAACTTATGCGCTTCTTAGTTTTCATGTTGGTAAGCTGGACAAACCTGAAGAAAGATCTGCGGCAAGACGTGCAGAAACAAAAAGAATTTTACCTGGTTACAACTCTGAAGCCTCTCAGCATTTTGTAAGTCATTTATTTACTGATCCTGAATTAACAACCTTTCTTGATCCAGATAGTGATGAAGAGTTAGATCGGAACGATTGTTTTAATATTATGACAACTTTTGAAGAAGATCCTGATAATCCAGGCTATTATGGTGTTGTACACAGGCTTGTCTTTAAAAGAAAAGTGAAAATAAGAGTAGATCTAAAAGACACGTCTCTTTCAGTTACTTCACCACATTATTATGAAAAAGGACCTGGAGACGAAATACTACTTTTACCTTCATATTTTCCAACAATAAAACAAATGAAGGAATTATGCGAAAAACATGGTCTTAAAATAGTTGAAACATTCGTGAATGATAAAAAAGATCCAACTACAGCTGTTCTTCTTATAAGAAAGATGACAGAAAAAGAACTTGCAGTAGTAAAAGAAAAACTGGAGCGATTAGGGCAGGAAGAGGAGCAGGAGCAGGAGCAGGAGCAAGAGCAAGAGCAGGAACAGGAGCCGGATCCAGAAAAAATATTAGGAACAATACGAAGGCGCGCTTCAGCATCAGTTGTTCCAAAAACATTCAGTAGAAAAAAGGAGCCAGTTCAGAAAAATAAATGTAGGAGAAGAATAAAGAAAGCTGCATCACCTACTAAAAGAAGAAAAATAAAAAGAAGTAAAAATCGACATGGTAAAAAATAGAATTTTTCTTGACTTCTAGCCCCTTTTTCCCATACAATCCTTAAGCGCTTCTTTTAACCAAAAACCATAAACAAGAAATTAAAGATTAACGAAAAAATCAATGTCCCAACAGTAAGGCTTATTGATGATGAAGGAGGCCAATTAGGAATTATGGCTACTGAAAAAGCGCTTGGAATGGCCAAAGGGAAAGATATTGATTTGGTGGAAGTATCACCGAATGCTAATCCTCCTGTGTGTAAATTAATGGATTTTGGTAAGTACAGATATAAGCAGAAGAAAATCGACCAGAAGCATAAAAAAATGCAAAAGCAAAGTGAAGTAAAAGGTGTAAGAGTAGGATTTAGAACAGATGATCATGATATGGAAGTGAAAAGAAAACAGGCAGAAAAGTTTTTAAAAGCAAGAAATATAGTAAAAGTATCGTTAATTTTTAGGGGAAGAGAGCTGGCACATGTTGATCTGGCAATGGAAAAACTCAAAAAATTCGCAGAAACCTTAGAAGAAATAGCGCAGGTCGAAGAAGGGCCAAAAAGACAGGGGAATAATCTAATTATGATATTAACTCCACTTAAATAATCTTAAAAATCATGAAGCAAAAAACCCATAGCGGCGCAAAAAAAAGAGTTAAAAAAACTGGTACAGGAAAATTCGTTGTACAAAAATCATGCAAGAATCATTTGCTTGTAAATAAATCAAAGCGTCAGAAAAAACTTAACAATAAAGGAAAAGTTGCTGAAGCACCTCAGCAAAAACTTCTTTCTAAAATTATTTTTTAATTTAACATAACATGCCAAGAGTAAAAAGAGGCGTAGCTGCCCACCGTAGGCACAAAAAAGTTATAAAAGCTGCCAAAGGTTACCGAGGACTCCGAAGCAAAACTTTCAAACACGCAAAAAATGCAGTTATGAAAGCAGGGGTGAACGCGTACCGCGATCGCAGGCTTAAAAAAAGAACTTTTAGAAGCGTATGGATCACCCGAATTAATGCTGCATGCCGTGCTCACGGCATTAGCTACAGCAGATTCATGAATGGCTGCCTGCATGCAGGTGTGCGACTCGACCGAAAAATGCTTGCTGAATTAGCAGTAAACAACCCGGATGCTTTTAAAGCGGTTGTTGAAATGGCTAAAGGGGCTGCAGTAGCAAAATGAACATGATAAATGGTTAAAATCTTCACTTGTCTTTGAGGGTGGGTGGAGATTTTTTATATGCGCTATACAAATTTATATAAAAAAGCTATAAATTTGTATAAGGAGGTTTTAATAGCGCACCTCAATAAATAACAACTTGCTACTTGACGTTATTCAATTTTTTGTTATAATTGCATCCTTTTACAAATTATATGGAATCAGACTCACCAAAAACACCTGAAACAATTGTTTATCTAACTGTTGCTTGCCAAAGCACTCCAGAAGAAAGCCTGCAAGAGCTAAATGGGCTTGTATCTCAATTTAAAGGCAAGATAAAATTATTAAAATTGATAATCGCTGCAGAAGACACAAGAGAAAAACTTCTTTATGAAGGGCCCAATGATGCTGAGTTTGAAAAAATTCAACAAGTTGTACAACGCACTAAACAAATTATTGATAAACATCATCCGCCTCCTAGAAGAGGGAAATTAAGGAAACCAATTCAAAATAAAATCCCTTATTTAGAAGAAGATTTATTTTTGAAAGCTTTAGAAGTTTGTGACCGGACTGAAGTTTTATTTCTTCTAAAATATAATGCTGGTGTTACAGTTAATGTTTTGCGTAGTGCAATGGAGATGATCTCAGGAATTGAAAATCCCTGGGGAGGTAATAGACAATATATTACAAAAGCCATACTTACTCATCCTAAAGTTACTGAAGAAATTATATGGTTAGCTATTAAAAGTCCTAATCGGACTGTGAGATCTGTCGCTGTACCTCAAGCTAATTTAGAAATGTTGGATTGTTTGGAAAATCCTCAAGATGGAATACCTATAAGTAGTTCTTTGAGGGAAGCAATTGGGCGTAAACGTCGACATCTTGAAAACCTTACGACAACTAAAACTTAATTAGAAAAACGAACCTCGAACGTATCAAATTTCTCATCAAGATTTTCCCATTCCACCTTTATATCCTCAACCTGTGCTGAAGGAGGACCTTCATAGCACCTTTGGATTAGTTCTTTAATCTCTTCTTCGGTGCCCTGGACGCATGTCTCAACTGTTCCGTCTGAGACATTTCGAACCCAGCCTGTTAATCCAAGTTCCAGTGCATTCTCCTGAGTGAAATCTCTGTAAAAAACACCTTGAACAATGCCTAATATTGTTAAATGTGCCTGTTTTCGCATATAATGTCGGTGCTAATTTCTAGGGTAATTATATATGAAATCAATTTTAAGAAAAATCGTTCTTAAAAAGCTTGAGATTCTTGCAAGGATTAAACTTAGGCGAATGAAGGCAAAAGTGATTGGAGTGACTGGTTCGGTTGGTAAGACCAGTTGCAAAGATGCTATTTATGAAGTTTTGTCGAAGAGGTATCGTGTTTTGAAAAATAAAAAAAGTTTTAACAGTGAATTCGGGCTTCCTTTGACAATTTTGCAACAAAATTCGGGTTTTAATTCGCCAATCGACTGGGTAAAAATCTTATTTGGAGGTTTTTGGCGTACCTTTTTTGTAAAAGATAAATATGATTATCTGGTTTTGGAAATGGGTGTTGATAAAGCAGGGGATATGGACTTTTTAACCAAACTGGCGCCCCCTGATTTTGCTGTTATTACAGCCATAAAACCAGCCCACCTTGCCGACGGCCAGTTTAAGTCTGTGGATGAAATTTTTAGTGAAAAAAGCAAAATTTTTAGTAATGCGAAAACAAAACTTATTAATATTGATGATCCGCTTATTGCGAAAATCAAAGGAGATATAACTTATGGCTTTGCGGATTTTGCTGATTTTAAGGCATTCAGTTTTATACAAAATGAAAAAGGTATTGATTTTGATGTTGAATATAAAGGAAAGGATTATCAGTTTTTTGTACCGGTATTCGGCGAATATCATGTTTCAACACTTTTTCCTGCCATTGTTTTAGGATTTTTAACTGATGTACCAATTGCTAATATTCAAGAAGCCTTAATGAATTACAGACTTCCGCCAGGTCGCCTGAGTTTGATTGA
Source organism: Patescibacteria group bacterium (assembly GCA_042577965.1). GTDB lineage: Bacteria > Patescibacteriota > Gracilibacteria > UBA1369 > PNNO01 > JAUVDZ01. The sequence goes on along the minus strand of JBHPDK010000002.1, from coordinate 44,886 downwards.
AGGCTTGCAAGATACTTTAATTTTAGACAGTTCATATAATGCTTCACCAGATGCTGTTAAAGAGTCTTTAAAGGTTTTGGATTATTTTGGAAACAAGCGTAATGGCCGCAGGGTGTTTATTTTTGGAAATATGAATGAGCTTGGTGAAAATTCTATTAAGCTGCATCAAGAAATTGGTTCAATTGTACCTCAATATGTAGATATTTTAATTACAGTTGGAGAAGATGTTCGATATGCAAACGCTGCTGCCAACAAACAAGGTATGAATTCATCAAATATATTTAGTTTTAAAAGTGCCAAAGAGGCTGCCATACACTACAAAAACATGATGGGAGGCAGGGATATTATTTTGGTGAAAGGTTCACAAAACAAAGTGCGTTTAGAAATCTTTATTAAGGAGATTATGAAACACCCTGAAAAAGCAAAAGAATTGCTTGTAAGGCAAGAGGAAAAATGGCAAAATATAGCCCCTTAACGCACCAAATTGTATAACTGGAAAATTATAGGTCATAAAAAGCAGCTTGAGCTTATTGAGCAGGATATTAAATCCGGGAATCTTACGCACGCGTATCTTTTCACTGGGCCTTCTCATATAGGAAAATTTTCAATTGCACGTCGTTTTGTGAATATTTTACAGTGCACAAATAATCTTTGTAATGAGTGTCCGACATGTAAGCAAATTCAGAGCGGAAATCATACTGATACAATTGTTCTTAAAGAAAAAGGTGAATCTATTAAAATTGAACAAATTCGTGACATCATTCAGAGACTTCAAATGACAAAGCAGGCAGAGTACAAAATCCTTTTAATTAAAGGGGCTGAGCGTCTTACGCCTGAAGCTGCAAATTGTCTGCTTAAAACTTTAGAGGAGCCGCCTCCAAATACTTTGATTATAATGACGACTGCAAATATAAGAGAAATTTTGCCAACAATTATTTCACGGGTTCGATTAATCAAATTTACTGCTTATTCTCAAAAATTTCTTGAAGAAAAACTTACTGATCTTTATCCGGATAAAGATCCGGATATCATAAAACAGGTTGCTTCACTTTCGCTTGGAAAAAGCGGAAAAGCAATTAAATTTCTTGAAAATTCTGAGCTTCTCTCGAGCTATTTAAACATGTATAATGTGCTCTGTGAGTTTCTGGAAGACAAGCCTGTTTATAAAAAATTTCAGGTAGTTGAAGAGATGCTGAGCTCTGATAAAGACCCTTATGAATTTCTTGATGTGTTTACGCATTTGGTACGAAGCAGGCTTCATCAGGGGCTGGCAGTAGACACGATTACTGAAGAAAAAAAGAAACATTTACTCACTCTGCTCGCAGAAATTCAGGAAACGCGCAATTTATTAAAGCGTAATATTAATGCCAGGCTTGCACTGGAAAATTTAGCACTTAAAGCATTTTAAATGAAAGTTGTAGCTGCATTCGATCAATTCACCCGTAAAGAAATCCTTATTCCAGGAGGAGAAAATGCTGAACTTGAAGCAGGGGATTTTGTTGTTTTTCATGATGATGAAAACCGGGAAAATATTGGACGTGTCCATTTTTCAAATCGTGAAGTTCCTGATAACCATGAAAGGATTTTAAAAAATTATTCAGTCTTAAGAAAAGCAACTCCAAATGATGTTCAAAAAATGGAAATGCTGAGAGAAAAGGCTCAGGAGGCAATAATCAAATGCAAAGACAAAATTGATGAACATAAATTAGAAATGCAGCTTGAGTTTGTTGAGTATTCTTTAGACGGAAACAGAATTAATTTTATTTTTACTGCTGATGACCGTGTTGATTTTAGAGAACTGGTTAAAGATCTCGCTAAAACATTTCAAAAACAAATTCATTTACAGCAAATAGGGCCAAGGGATAAAGCCAGAATTGTTACTGGGCGCGGGAAATGCGGAAAAGGTCTTTGCTGCGCTAATTGGCTCAAAGATTTAGAAAGTATCACTATGGACATGGTTAGATCGCAAAGTCTGGAAAGTAAAGGGAGTTCAAAATTGTCTGGCTGCTGCGGAAAACTAATGTGCTGCCTAAGATACGAAGTTGAAGAATATAAGAGATTAAAAAAGGGTCTTCCAAAATCCGGGAGCATTGTTAAGGTAAAAAAGGGCGAAGGCAAGGTAATTGGGCTTGACATTCTAAATCAACAGGCTAAAATCCTCTTCCCTGACCAAAGTACTGAAATAGTAGGCGCAACCGAGATCAAAAAGGTGGTGACCGAAGGAAGAGAAGAGGTCGAAGCACCACTTAACGAAGGAAAATAAGTATGACAACAATCCTGATTTTATCAGTTGCGGCATTATTAATAATTTTTGTTAGAAGATATTTGATCTCTACAAAAGGTATATATCTTGAACGTTTGCTTGTAGAAAAAAGCAAATCTTCTAAAGGCCTACTTAAAGCTTTTCATTCAAAAAATCCTTCTAAAAAAGAAGTAGCGCCTGAAGACAAAGGAACTGAGATTAAAATTCTTTATACAAAGGCTATGGCTCTTTTTGACAATGGTGATCTTGACTCTGCTAAAAAGCATTTAGAAGAGATTATTGAACTTGACGCAGAGCACAGAGAAGCTAATTTGAAGCTTGGATTGATTTACTTAAAAAGAGAAGCATTTGATAAAGCTGAAAATATATATCGTAAATTAATTAAGACAACTGATGATGATCCTGTGTTTTATAGCAATTTAGGGTGCGCACTTTATGAGCAGAAAAAATTTGATGAAGCTTTGGACTCATATTTGAAATCAATAAATTTAGACTCTTCAAGGCCAGCAAGATACTTAAGCACTGCAGAAGTTTACCGTGCTTTATCTCAACCATTAAAAGCTGAAGAAATGTATAAAATGGCTGTTGATCTTGAACCTTCTAATACAGACTTTCTATTAACTTTTGCAAATTTCGAAATAGAGCTGGGGAAAATGTCGCAGGCAAAGTATTACCTTAGACAAACTTTAAAAGCTGATCCACATAATCAACTTGCAAAAGAAATGTTAATTGAAGTTGAAGGGGCTTAACCGCTTGCTGCTTCTGAACCTTCGCTTTCATCGCCGCCACCTGGGCCAACTAATACGCGGGCAGGTATTGCTCTGTATTGGGAATAAATTGGTTCTTTTAGAGTATCGCCGGCTTTGTCTGTTAAATGTCTGTACCAGGTTGCATTAAAGCCTGTGTGGCTGCTTTCCATCCATTTCTGCTGGCCAGGTGCTAAATTAGCAGATTCCACATAAACTGTTGGGCCCGGGTAATGATATCCCCCTAAATAAGGCCCTTCTAATTCAACTGAGCGGCCATCGCCAGTACCATAAAATTTAAAATATGCGTTTATACCTTCTGTGTAACCCTGAATCAAAATATGAGCTGGTGTGTCATTTGTAAATTTAACATCATGTACACCAGGGTAAATTGTTGCATCAAGACCCCATCCATAAACCTGTGAATAATATGACACTGCGTATGAGTGTGGTGCTCTTTCAACAATAGGCAATCCTGCAAATAAAGCAGCTCTAAACATTGTTGAAGAAACCTGGCATAATCCTCCACCATATTCAGGAATTGTGCCTTCCGGTTTTATTACAAGTTCTTGTTTATAACCTGTGCTACCATCAACCGGCCCAAGAACACCTGTAAATGAAAATGTTTCGCCAGGTGCAATTAAATGGCCCTGAAATTTACTAATTCCAGTGTTGATATTGTGAATTCTGCTATATGTTGAACCTGCAAAAGCACTTTTGCCTGTAGAAATTAGCGAAGTAATACCAAGTTCTTTCAAATCATCTGAGATTTCAACATCAGCAGGTTGTAAATGTATAGGTATTGGCACTTCATCAATGCCCTGATTAGCTGCAAGATTCAAACCTGCCAATAAATAATTCCGGTTAATCAATTGTCCGTCTGAGCCCTTTCCATCAAAAATAATTTTTTCATTTTCGTCTCTGTAAATTTTCACACCTTCGGATTCGGATTCAATAAGCGGGCTTAATTTTTCATCAAGATAAGTTTCAAAAAGTGGTTTTGAAACCGCTATTCTAAGCTCTTTATCCATGTGGATAGCATCTTTTAGTGCAAAAGTACTGTCTGTATTCATTTGCAAATCAATACTTGCAACATCACCAAATTTTAAAACATCTTTATATTCAAATCCTACCCAGTCAATGTGATCAATCAGTTTAAGATTAAAATTAAAATTCTCATAATTTAGAGTGATTTGCTGCTTTAATTTTGCTGTTATTTCATTAAGTTGAGTATCCAGGTTTGCAGAAGTAACAAGCGGTGAATGTTCGTAAGTTTCAACATCAATTGTATTAGATGTTAAATTTGACGCATTTTCCTTTATATCATTAAAAAGCTTTCTGGTGTTGATTGCGAGGCCTTTTTCTTCGGGAATTACTACAAGAGCTCCCCCTTCAAAAGCAAGGTATGCATTTTTGGATTTTTGATCGTGGAAATTAAAACCGTTTTCGATTGTGCTGAGTGTATGTTCAATATTAACTGTATTATGTAAAGCAATCTCCTCGCCATTCCAGGCTGAAGAAAGCAGTGTAGCAAGATTCGAGTTATCAAATTGCACAAAATTTATTTTATTTATAGTTGCCCTTGGATCAATTGCTATACCCAGATCAGCTGGCATAAATTCTGCTTCACCTTCACTTAAAATTACTTTGATCGGTGTTTCTAAAAATGGTTGACCTTTTTCAAATAACTTTTCCTGCACTTCATCCACTTTAAGTGAACTAATGTCGACCCCTGCAATCATTGTACCCGGAGCTGCCCTATTTAAAAATTCAAAAGTTAAAACCAAAGATGCTAACTGAAAAAGTACTAAAATTGCCATTGCTGAAACTGCTGCCATAAGCGGATTTCTTGCTTTATACAAAAATTTTGAAACTTTACTGTGCTGCGTTTTGGAATCCTTTTTTGGAGCAGTGGGTTTTTTTGCTTTGGTGCTTTTTTTGGGTTTAGCAGTTTTTTTGGATGGCTTGGTAGTTTTTTTGGGCTGCGAAGTTTTAGCAGACTTTTTTGAAGCCTGTTTCTTTTTAGATTTTGTGGATTTAGTAGAAGCCCGGCCTTTTTTCTTTTGTCCTTTTTTGGCCTTTTTCAAAGCAGAAGTTTTCTTTTTCTGCTTGAGCTGCTTCTTCTTTTTTTTCTTAGCCATGCCTTTTTTGCCTTAGCGTTTTTTGATAATCTTTTTAGCAGATTTCCAAAGCCTTCCTCCTTTGGCTTTTGCCTCTTTTTTAAGAGTCTCGATTTCCTCTTCATGCTCATCTATAAATTCCTTTCCTTTTTCCTTTAAATACTTGCGTGTTTCTTCTCCTTTGTTAGGAGCCACACTCATGCCAACAACCGAACCAATTGCTCCTCCGATAATTGCGCCCATAACAACCTTATCAACCATTCCTTTTTTCTTCTTTTTTTCCTTCTTTTTCTTTTTTCGGAAGAACATATTTACAAGTGGTTATTTTGCATAATCAACAGAACGGGTTCGTCTAATCAGATTTACTTTAATTTTTCCTGGATAACTTAAATTTTCTTCTATTTCTCTTGCGATTTTTTTAGCTACTTTATCCATTTCTTCATCTTTAATATCGTCAGGAGACAATATTACCCTTAATTCCCGACCTGCCGAGATAGCAAATGTTTTTTGTACACCTTCGTATGATGTAGCAATTTTTTCTAAAGCTCTTAACCTTTCAAGATATTTCTCTAAAGATTCCTGGCGTGCACCAGGCCTACCTGCTGAAATAGCATCTGCTGCCATAACAAGTCTGGCCTCTGGGGTCTCGGGTGTTTCTGCTTCATGATGAGTCCATGCTGCATGTATTTCTTCCTGTGAAAAACAACCGTATTTTGTCATAATTTCACGGGTAAGCACATCGTGAGATGAGCCTTCTACATGCTGATCAATCGCTTTACCAATATCATGGAAGAATGCTGCAACTTTTACCATTTCAGGATCAAGCCCCAGCTCACCAGCTAGTAATTCAGCCATTGATGCAACCTCGAATGAATGAAGAAGGATATTTTGACCATAGCTGGTTCTGTATTTAAGTCGTCCAATAATTTTAATAAGTTCCGCTGGAAATTTTCTTTTAAAATTCATTTTTTTAACTGCTTTTTCTCCAACTTTTGCCAGATCTTTTTCAATAACTTTTTTCGCATCTTTAATTGCCTGTTTAATATCCTGCTCTTTAATTCTGCGCTTTTTAACCAGGTTTTCAACAGCAATACGAGCTACGTTTTTTCTTAAAAGATCGAAAGTTGAAACAACAATTGTGTTTGGTTCATCATTAAATACAACGTCGATCTCTAAAAGTTCTTCAATAAGTTTTACGTTTTCTGCATTTCGGCCAACAATAGCAGCCTTTGCTTCATCGCGCGGGACAATAATTTTCGCTTCTTTTTTTTCAACTGAAGTCTCATCTGTAAATTTTTGTATTGAACTTTTAAGAATCTCTTTAGCAGTTTTTTCCGCATTCTCCCTTGCATTATCAACTTTTTTCGAAATTGCCTCAGCTGCTTCCTGGCTAGTTTCTTTTTCAAATCTTTTGATTAAAGCTGCTTTTAAATTCTCGATTTTTTCACCTGATTGAGTTGCAAGTTTTTGCTTAATCAACTCCTCGAGTTCCTCGTACTTTTGCTCGCTTTCATTAATTTGCTTTTCAAAATCCACAGCCATTCCTCTTAAATGGTCGTTTTTCCTTTCTTTTCTATCAAGCGCTTCTTCTTTAAATTTCACATTTTGCTCAATAGTATGGATGAGAGTTTTCATTTGATTAATCGTATCGTCTGTATTCTTTTTAACATTTTCAGCTTTCTCGGCTGCTTCTTCTTTAATTGTTTTTGCTTCCTCTTTGCTTTGTTCAAGCATTTCTTCGCTTTTTTTCTGCGCTTTATCAAAATCTACAAATTTTAATCTACGAAAAACCGCCTGGCTGATTATGGCGCCAAGAACCAGTGCTCCCGCAATAATTAATATATCTATAAATGACATTTCTTTAATTTAATTAGCTTTCGCAGACATTTGCCAGCCCTGATATTTTACTCTTCTTTAAGCTGAAAAGCAAAGGAGAATCAGTATATATGAAGCTCGATAGTAATATCAAGTAAATTATGGTATGGTATAAGATAGTTTATAATTTAACCTAAAAAGTTATGGAACTTTCGCTCTACCTGGCACAGCTTTTGGGAGTTGTAATGGTGGTAATCGGCCTGGCGTTATTGATTCGCCTAAGCTATTACCAAAAAGCTTATAAAGCTTTAGTTAAAGATGAAGGATTAATGCTTTTGGCTGGAATGATAACTCTGGTTCTTGGTGTTGTTTTTGTTTTGGCTCACAATGTGTGGGTACAAAGCTGGGAAGTAATTATTACGATTTTAGGATGGGGCATGGTTGTTAAAGGTGTTCTTTTGCTTTTGTTACCAACTGAACTTGGAAAATGGACAGCAGGTCTTATGAAAGGTAAAGGGCTTCTGGTATTTGGAGGGCTGCTTTATTTGGTGCTTGGAGTAGTTTTATGCTACTTTGGGTACTTTGTGTAAATTTTTAAAAACCGTCTCGATTATTATTGGGGCGGTTTTTTTGTTGCCTGCTTTTGTGAATTAAGCAAATTAAGTATATAATGTTTGTAATATTCTTAACCATTTTTTTATGGAACTTTCTATGTTCATTGCCAAGCTTTTTGGAGCGGTTTATATCGCAATGGGGCTTGGGATTTTATTTAACACAAATTTTTACAAAAAATTGTTTAGTGAAATGATGAAAGATACTGTTTTTGCTTTTACGTGGGGAATTTTTGCAACAATTGTAGGTCTTTTAATTATTATGAATCACAATATTTGGGAATCTAGTTGGGTGGTTATTATCACGCTTATTGGTTGGATTGGATTTGTAAAAGGAGCTTTGATGCTTGTATTTCCAAAATTCATAAACTTTTTTAAGCCATGGTTTAATAATTCAGGATTCCTGATTGTAATTGGTGTTGGATCTGTAATTTTTGGAGGAATTCTCAGCTATTTTGGCTGGTTTCTGTAAAATTTGATTAATCAAAAAATCGCGCTCTTTCTTAACGTCTTCTCGGCACTTCTAATAATCTGTCGAGGTCCCGTTTTGTCATAAAAAGATCAAAAAAGCTTTCAATTGAATAATCATTATTTAGTGAAAACACATCAAAAAAGCTTTCATTGCTATATTCCTGATTGAGTTTAAAAGCATCGAATATCTGTTCCGGCTTAAAATTTCTATTCATTTGGAAAATTTTAAAAAAATCCTCCGTTTGATAACTTCTTTTCAGGGTAAAAACATCAAAAAAATCTGCAGCATCAAAGTCAAAATTGAATTTGAATACATTGAAAATTTCTTCACCTTTTAAATAATTTCTAAATCTAAATTCTCTAAAAAACATATTAGCGGTAAATGTTGAACCTTCTTCCGGATCACAATAAGTGGCTACAAAAGATTCTGTATTTGATCTTTCGTGTTTAATAAAAACATCATAAAAACTGTCAGGTATGATTTGCTGAGAGCAAGCTCTGTCAAAATAACTGTCAAATGAACCTCCGCTTGCAAAAGAAAGAATATTAAAAAAACTGTCTCCTTTTATCTTATCTTTAAATCGAAAAACCTCAAAAAAAGATTCTGTTTCAAAATTAGGTTTAAATTCAACTACATCAAAAATTGTTTCAATTGTATCTTCATATTCAGAAATTAATCTTGCTTCTGCAGGGCCGGGATTAGTTGACATGCCAAGGACAAAAGATGCAGTAGCAACTACAGTAAGAGTAAATACACTAATTGTTAGCTTTATAGAGGGTTTTTTCATTTTTTATTTTTATTGTTTTTCAATGATATTATAGCACAAAAAGGCGACTCGCACAACGCCTGGGTGGGCATTTCGTTAAAAGCTTGACTAATATAATACTTTGTGTTTTAATTGAACCTTTATTTAATTATATTTCTTATGCGCTTAGAATCCTCACAAAAAGGAAACAGCTTGCCTGAAGCAAAAAAATATCTGCTAAATATATTTGATGCTGCTCTTGATAAGGTGGAAGAGGATTTAAATACAGCCAGCTCAAAATCTACTCCTTATGAGGAAAGAATAGAGCTTTTAAAAAAATATACACAGCTTTTAAAAAGTTCCAGTTTTAGAAGGATTGCTATAAAACTTGAGACGCAGACTGCTATAAATAGCTTAATATCCTCAGGTAATTCAGAATTATTAGAAGTCGTAGCAAGAGAAGGGCAATTGGAAAGAAATTGGCTTGAACTTTTACAATTACACTCCAAAGAACCAGGAATAGGCGGAGAGCGGTTGGACATTAAATTAAGTATTCTAAGTGAAGAATACAAATACCTGAATTGAAATCTATTGAGGGGGATTTAATAAAGCATTAATAGCCTCTTCTATGCTCTTTCCTTTAGCAATTGGCACTTCATCATCTTCTTTATCTGCAAGCCATTCTTCAACTCCCATCCACAAAAACCTTGGTTCACAGGGAAGAGATAGCTTCATATAATATCGTGTATTATTGGGATTGAATTGAGCCAACCTGCGTACGTTGCCGTTTGATATTTTTAAAGCATGTGCAAGATGCGCAAACATATCATTAGTAAGCCGGGTTTTTTTGGCCATAAATATAGCAATATTATTCTCATCTTTGTCTCTCATAGCTTGTTCAAGCTTTTGAATCACTTCAAAAAGTTGAACTTCTAATAAGCTGAGTTTTTGGACAAACTCGTGAACATTAAAGATTTTAGGTTTTTCAGGTTGTTGGGGAGGTTTTTCTGACATTATATTTAAATTATAACAAAAAGGGGATTACTTTATAATCTTTCCTGGCTATTGTCAAGTGCTTCTTGATGAACACAGACTAAAATTTTTGGAACTCAAATTCAACTAATTCTAGCATTTTATATTAAGCTTCGGTTTGCTTTCTTTTAATTAGCATTTCAGCAAGCACTAAGATGTTCTTCATAAGTGGATCTGCTTGCGTTAATGGCCTCGCATCTTCTCCTTGTGTGGTTGGATTAATTTTTGGTGTACCATTTTTTATATCCACTTCTACAATGTGTAAATAATCAACATATTCAGGGCTAGATGATTCTGCTGTAACAATAAAGCGGTCATCCGAAGTACTGTAAAACCTTATATAATTACAAATAGCATCAGTTTCTGTGCCGATTTGGATTTCCTTTTCTGGTGTTGATAATTTATCTACCAAATAAGCTAAAAGGTCATTGTCTTCTGGCAATATTTCGTCTAATAACATAGTCTGCGAATCAACTTCATTTTCAACTTTTTGCACTGCACGGATTAAAGAGCCTCGAATTCCAGTAACTTCTTCAGCTTCAAGATCCCGAGATGTTATTGATAAAAATCTAGGGTTGTATTCAATGCTTCCTCCTTGTTGGTCTTCAACAACAAGAACACTCTGCACTTTTTCATTAGCTAATTCTTGAAGCTCTTGAGGCATAGTTTCTCTAGGCACAGCTAATCCATCTGTTGTGCAAAGGTCTCTTAAATTGTTGATTTTTATAGTTTTTGAAGATGATTGTTCTTTGCTTAAATCCATTTTTAATTTTTAACATTTACCATTAAAATGGTAACACGGTCTTCATGTTTTGTCAATGTTGGTGGACCAAGGCCAAAATTTTTGGAACTCGTTTAATGAAGCGGTTGTTGAGTGGCTGCCTTTAGTGAGAAAACTTAACGAATAGTATTTAACCTTAGCAGTAAAAGATGGCGCAAGAGTTGACAAAGGCGCTTGGTTGCCGTATAGTTGCACTTCCGCCCCTTGAAAATTTAACGACTGTTAGTTGATGAACACAAACGCCTCATTCAAGGCTTTTCAGATATGTCTGAGAGAGCTGCGAGGGGCATTTGTTCCTCGTCTGCTAATAAGACACCAAAACGTTTAATCAAAGGAGAACGAAATGTGGATCCTTGAGGTTATTTTCTCGACAATAATTGTTGCCCTCACGGTGGCCGCCATAATTGTGGCGATCTGCGTCATAAGAGCCGACATGCGGATCCAACGACAATTGGCTCGAGGAGGTGGGCGATAACCTGTACAACTGACTGAACTGGCAGCAACTAGCTGCAGAAAGTGTTGGTGAGTATAGCTAAAGACGAGGAAATTGGAGCGGATAGATAACTAAAAAGATCTATCCCTCCTTTTCCCATATCTAAATCTCGTTTTAAAACGAAAAGGGGTAATTTGGTGGACACAGGCCAAAATTTTTGGAACTCGTTTAATGAAGCGGTTGTTGAGTGGCTGCCTTTAGTGAGAAAGCTTAAGGCATGCGCTGTTTAAAGGCTTATTTAAAAGTAAATATTATATTTATATATAACACATGTGGGGAATTGGAATTAGGTGCGTTTATATATATTTGACACAGAGCACAATTAACCAGTAATTTAAACACAGCTTAATAAAGTTATTATGAACGAAGTCTTAAAAGCACAAGTACCAACAAGTCGTACTGAACAAATACATAATTCAAAAGCTGTTGCCACTTTAGCTGCTGCTATTTTAGCTTTAACTGCTGCAGCTTGCGAAGGCAAAAAGCCTAATACGGAAGAACCAAAAGCATCTACAAAACGCTTACCAACAAAACCTAATAGGGTAGACGTAGATAAAGCTGATACACCTATACCGCTTTCAAATCCTCAACCAATGGATAAAGAATTTCCAATGCGCAGAGGAAGCGAAGTTTTAAAAAAGCTACCAGATGGAACTAGTATTGAATTGGCAAATCAAAATGATGGGATTGCTATTTATGCAATTAAAGATAATAGAAAAATTAAATTTGCAAACCTTACAGATGAACAAAGAAAACAAGTTCTTGAACAACAATCTTTTAAAGACTTGCAACAATTAGCTATTACAATAGCTGATGCATTAGAAGGTTATGAGAGAAAAAAAAGTAGAATTGAGGGTGGTAAAGCAGAAGTTAGCCCAGAAAGGCTAAGAATTTTGTTTGAAGGTCAAATTGATGCCTGTCTTGATACAAGATATAGAAGGGTAATATCTTTTGGTAATCCAATGATAGGGGCTGAATGTATTTGGAAAGAACGGGATATATTGTGCGCCCAAACTGGTTCAAGAAGGTGGGCTGCTGGTGCAATGTATGGCTCATATGGTTTATTGTCAGCAGAAACTGTACCTAAGGATTCAACAAAAGGATTCCCTACTGCAAAATTATGGTTAAGCAAACAGCCAAAATGCCCTTAAACAAGCCATTTGGTGGAGATGCCGGGAGTCGAACCCGGGTGCAAAGGCCTAAAATGTTAGTGTCTACAATCTTAGTTCGTTTTAGTTACGCCTCAACGATAAAGAACGAACAAAAAGCCGAGAAGGCGGATGATTTGTAGATTCCTCGATCTCAATCCAAATCATAAAAAGAGATACAGTCTAATAATTTGCGCCCTTATAAAATATTAGACATCAATTATAAGGACGTAAGTACACTTAGGCACTTAGGCAACTGCCATTGCAGGAACTCTTAAAGCCGGAGCTTTGAAGAGTTTTGCGAAAGCAGCTTTATTATAAGCTTCGTCAGCAATTATAAATGCGCTGGACGGATATAAGGGGAGACAGCGCGATCCCCTGATTGCAACCAGCAAATTAAAAATACCTCTGTCGAATGCCAGTACATCCCCATAAATCAAAGAACATTGTATATTTTAAAGGTTTTTCAAAATTAATCCAGATTAGCTGTGAGGGGGTAGTATTGAAACGGAATTGGCACATACGGCCTCCGTCATGGTTCCCACACAGCATTTAACTAGTCTACTTCCTGATCTTTAAGGCGGCCTTCCTCATAGGCCCAGCTGACCGCTTCTTGCGCCTGGGCGCGGGTGGGACGTTCTCGATCTTCACGAGGTCCTGATCGTACGGTCCCTGAACAGTGCATCCTTTTGCAAATGTCAGCTTGATGTTTTCCACGTGCTCCAGGGGAGCGTGGAAACGGTACGACTGCTGCCCACAAATGATCAGTAAAATCACTGTGCCTTTCCCCGTCGAATCTACCATACTAGATTTGTCCTCCTTTAAACGCCGCGGGTGAGTGGGAATAAATGTGTGGGTAACTACCCCCTACTTGTCAATCAATGGCTGCGCGCTAAGCCACTACTCGAAAGCAGGGTCAATAAAGCATATAGCCAGTATCAATTGTGCTGTGATTATAATGGTTCTGACCAAGAAGTCAAGTTTTTTAATTGTTTATTTTGTTTTTAAAGCTTTTTGCAGTTTTTTAACGTTGTCTTTTAATGCATCAAACCAGTGGAGCCCCAGGTCCTCAATATTAATTTTTAGCTTTGTTCCGCTTATTATCCACTTTGGATTATATTCCAGGAGGTTCATTATGTTCTCTGGTCTTACCTTTTTAGACATTGATAAAACAATTTGCTTGCCACGATCCATGTGCACATTTTCAGCTTTTACATTTGTTAAGCCTGCTTTTTTAGATTCGATTTTTAACACAAGGACTCTGAATAAATTCTGAACTTCGCGCGGCATTTTCCCATACTCCTGTACCATCTCTTTATTTAAATCATTTAAATATTCCAGACCATCCGCACCTGAAATCTTTTGATACGCATTAATTTTATCTTTTGCATTAACAATGTAATCGTCAGGAATAAACGCTGAAACCGGAAGCTCAATTGCAACTTCAAATGCTTCTTCGCCTTCTTTGCCAGCTTCAAGGCGACCTGCTTTAAGGTCTTCAACTGCCTTATTTAACATGCGGATAAAATGCGAAACACCCACAACATTTATCACTCCGTGTTGATTGGCTCCTAAAATATCGCCGGCTCCGCGAATCTCAAGGTCTTTCATGGCAATCTGGAATCCGCTACCCAGGTCGCTGGCTTCAACAATTGCACGTAAACGCTTTTTCGCGTCTAATTTAAGCCTTTGCCCGTGATACAAAAAGTATGCGTAAGCCTGTGTTTTTCCACGGCCAACACGTCCACGTAACTGGTAAAGCTGTGCCAGCCCGAATTTTTCTGCATTATTAACAATTAAAGTATTAGCGTTTGCCAGATCGATTCCATTTTCAATAATTGTTGAGCTTACGAGCACGTCAAATTTGTGCTCTTTAAATGCAACGATTGTTTCTTCAAGGTCTCCTGTTCCGAGCTTGCCGTGTGCGACCCCAAACGTTGCCTCTGGTACAAGTTTACGTAATTTATCTGCCATACCATCAATTGTCTGAACACGGTTGTGTAAAAAGTAAATTTGGCCGTTGCGTTTTACTTCGCGCAGAATTGCATCCCGGATAAGACCATTACTAAAACGTCGCACCTCTGTAATTACAGGTAAACGGCCCGGGGGAGGTGTTGTAATAGTGGTTATATCGCGTAGTTTGTTTAAGCAGATATTTAGGGTTCGTGGAATTGGTGTTGCTGTTAAAGTCACAACATCCACTTCGCTTTTTATTTCTTTTAATTTCTCTTTTTGCTTAACCCCAAATCTTTGCTCTTCATCCACGATAATGAGTCCAAGGTCTTTAAATTTAATATCCGGTTGTAATAATCTGTGTGTTCCAATAACAATATCTACTTCTCCTTTTTCAAGGCGTCCTAAAATTTCGCGCTGTTGTTTTGGAGTTCTAAAGCGCGAAAGCATTTCGATTCGCACATCAAACTGATTCATTCTTTTAGTGAACGAACGGTAATGTTGGTCTGTTAAAATTGTAATTGGCGAAACCAGCGCAACCTGCTTCCCGCTTTGTACAGCCTTAAATGCCGCGCGCATAGCTACCTCGGTTTTTCCAAATCCAACATCCCCGCAAACAAGACGGTCCATTGGAATTTCTCTTTCCATATCTTCTTTAACATCATTAATAGATTTAAACTGACCAGGTGTTTCTTCGTATGGGAAGGTTGCTTCAAATTTTGCCTGAAGATCATTGTCCAACTTAAATTTGAATCCTTTTGCAGTTTTTCGTTTTGCATATAAAACCAAAAGTTCTTTTGCGATTATTTCAGTTTCTTTTCTAACACGACTAGTCACGGTTGCCCACTCAGCCGAACCAAGGCGTGTAAGTTTTGGCGCGTTTTCTTCAGCTCCGATATATTTGTTGACTTTGTCGGCCTGATCAATCGGTACAAAAAGTTTGTCGTTTTCTGCGTACCCGAGTTTTAAATATTCACGCGTAATTTCATCTACGGTTTTTTTTTCAAGGCCATAAAATCTTGCGATTCCGTGATCTGCATGAACAACGAAATCGTTAGGCTTTAAGCCGGTTAAGAAGTCTAAGTACACTTTTTGATTAAATGACTTTTTGGCTTCTTCTTTTAGCGACAAAATATCTTTATCACTTAAAAACAGTAGTTTTATTTCTGGATTTTGGAATGATTTTGGGAATACCGCCTCAACATCCAAATTAACTAAAAATAAAAAGTTTGGACTTTTTTGAGGATCTGCCAGTTGTTTTAAATCTTCCGTATAAGGAACATTACTTTCGCCCAGCATCTCTTTAAGCTCATCTATTTTTTTAGTGTAAATTACAACATTCCAGTTGTTTCTTTGTTTGTCCCTAAGGTCGCTTATAAAGTCGTATGAGCCACGATAACTTAACACTGATAAATAATGAAGGTGCTCGTGTTGAGAGACGTCTTCGTTGAAAGTTGTAAAAGTTAAAGAGGCGCTTTTTTCGTAGGCTTCGTCCATTAAAGCGTTCCAGGCCTCAAAATAATCATCTATAACATCGATTTCGTCCTCGATCAGCAGCGTGTGTTTGTCGAGATATTCTGTTAAAACACCTGTGTCGGTTTTTATTTTTAAAGGATAAATTTCAGCTTTTTTTAGCTTTTTAACGGTTTTTTTACCGTTTTCCTGTTCATATAAATCAAGTGCTTCGATTTTATCAAATGCAAGCTCGAACCTAATTGGGTGATCGGTATTTACAGGGTAAACCGTTATGATTTCACCTTTCTGGTAGTACATTCCTTTTTCTAAAAAATCACCTGGTGCAACTTCGTATCCAAGCTCAACCAGTGCTTCAATTAATTCAATATTTGTTATATTTTGGCCCTCCTCGATCATAAATTTTGATTCATCAAGCTCTTGTTTTGACGTAACGTCTTCAAGGATTGTCTGATAAGGTGCAATTATTATTTTTTTTGCAGCATCCTGTAGATGCGCAATTGTGCTCAGGGTTTCAATTAAATTTTCCTGAGAAATTTCCTCTTTTAATAAATAACTATATGTTTGGATGTTGCTCCAAACGTGTAATGATTTAATTAAATTTTCCTGTTCCATTGGGTCATTAACAATCCATAAAATCTTCTTATATTCTTTGTATTTTTTAAGAAGCTCAAATACCACAAATGCCTTTGATGCAGCGTTCCCAGCCCCACTTAGGCTGATATTTTTGTGTTTATGAAAAAGATCCAAAACGCGAATATTCTGGGCAGTATCAAAAAGATCACTGATTTTAATTTCTTTCGGAACCAACTAGGTTTATATTTTTAAAAGAGGTTGAATTTATACTTTTAGTGGCATGATTATATAGACATAGTCATCATCTTTGCAAGGCTTAATTGCAGCAGGTGAAAGTTTGTCGTTTAACTCAACCCGCGCCCTGTCTATATCCAGATAAGATAGAACATCCCCTAAATACTGAGCATTAAGCGCAATCTTGTTGTTTTCGCCGCTTACTTCAACATCTACTTCTGCTTTTTCTTCACCCACCTTTGTTTCATCTGTTGAAATTGTTAATTTGCCGTCGTTTGTTGCTGCAAGCTTAATGTTGTTGTTATTTTCCCTCGCAAAAAGCGAAACCCTTTTAACTGTCTGAATAAACTCTTCGATTCCAACTTCAATTTTAGTCTTGCTTGTTTTTGGGAAGATTTTTTCATAAGCAGGGAATGCGCCCTCGATTAATCTTGATGTGATTTCTGTATTCCCAATCTTGAACAAAATCTGGCTGTCTGAAAATTCCATTTCTACATCTTTATCATCTTCTCTTCCAACAACCTTTCCTAATTCCTGTACTGTTCGCGCTGGAATAATCGACTGAACACTAAAATCAACTTTGTCTTTTAAGTTAATTTTTTGCTCTGCCAACCTATAGCTGTCTGTTGCAACTACCTTCATAATATCTTTATCAACAATAAAGTTTACGCCTGATAAAACGGGTTTTGCCGGGTTTTGGCTGGCTGCGAACACGGTTCTTGTAATTGCTTTGTTGAGATCTTTTGCTGAAATCTTAACAACTTTTGGATTTTCAATTTTAGGAATAAGTGGAAATTCATCTGCGTTAATACCTTTCATTTTAGTTTCTGACCCTTTTGACTTAATAGCCAAAGCTAATCCGTCTGATATTGTCATTTCAAGCTGCCCATCTTGTAATAGTGATACGTGGTTTGTAAGGAGTCTTGCCGGGACTGTGATTGACCCTTCGTTCCTAACATCCGCATCAATAAATAAACTAATAGCGAGCTCGAGGTTTGTTGCTGAAAGGTATAATTTTTTATTTTCAGCTTTAAGTAGAATATTATTCAATACAGGAAGTGTATTGTTTGGACTGATCGCCTTATTAACTGTATTTAACGCATAAGACAAATCCTTTTGATCACAAAAGACTTTCATATTGGAGAGGTTTATTATTTAATCACCCCTATTATACAAATTACCCCCCATAAAACAATCAAAAGTTTTTGACATTCTTTAAAACTCTTTTCGTTTACGATTGTATGTATTATATATATTTATATATATTAGAAGTAGAAGGGGGTTGTTTAAATAAAGAAAATATTATAAAATCACATACTAAATATTTAGCCTTTTTATTTAGACACGGCGGCGCCCTGGGTTTTAAACATTGATGTTGAAAAAAAGTTCACTCTAAACATTAAAGCGCTTTATTGGCTGTTTAAAAATTGTTATACTGTGCGTCAGTATGAACATATGATTAACATCTTTAAGACATGATTGAAAAACTGGTTCGGCCAAAAGTTAATAAAATTTTATATTATGCATCTTTATTTATATTTTTGAACATAGCTGTTTCGGTGCTGTTGGCATATGAGTTTTATAACCCGGGTGCTGTAGGGTGCTCTTTAAACTCTGTGTTTGACTGTATGGTAGTTGCGCAATCAAAATATGCTGTTTTGTTTGGCGTGCCAGTTGCTATATGGGGAGCGCTTTTTTATTTTGGCCTTCTTGTGGGAACCCTGGGCGTTGCTTTGCGCGTGCCTTTTAATAAAATTTATAAGGGGCTGCGACCAAACACTGTTTTAAATATTACACGTTATTTTACATATTTTGGACTTTTGTTTTCTTTCTATTTAACATACGTAGAAGCTTTTGTGCTTTATGTATATTGCCCTTATTGTATAATCCAACAAGTACTTGTTTTGATTATTGTTGCTCTTCATATGTGGGCACACAAACTCATCAACCAGGGGCTTAAAGAAACCAAAGTGTGTGAATTTTGCTAACCCAAATCTTATGAAAAAATTAATTCCATTTTTAATATGCGCTACTATTTTAGTTGGATGCGGGCCTGCTCCGGAAGATCCACGGCTAACTGAAATTGCAAAATGCCTAACTGAAAAAGGCGCAAAAATGTACGGCGCTGTATGGTGTAGTCATTGCACGCAGCAAAAAGAGAGCTTTGGTCCGTCTTTTCAATATATAGATTATGTTGAGTGTGATGCTCGAACAAATTTAGAGCAGGCAAAAATTTGTGTTGAAAAAGACATACAAACTGTTCCGGCATGGGAGCTTCCTGATGGCTCGTGGCTGCAGGGCAAACACGACCCGGAAGAACTTGCAGAAAAATTTGGTTGTTAACAACTTTTGAACATGGTTGATTTAAAACTCACGACAGTACTTGTTACAGCGCTTATAGACTCGATAAATCCGTGCGCTATAGGTGTTTTGGTTCTACTTATATCAACACTTTTGGTGTTGTCAGAACACAAAAAGAAGTTGTTAATTACTGGGGCAATTTATGTGGGAGCGGTTTTTGTAACATATTTTTTGGCTGGACTTGGTCTGCTTACAGTTATCCACAAACTCCAAATAGGTGAGATGATAGGTGTGATGGTTGGATTTTTAGTTATATTTTTAGGATTTGTGGAAATTAAGGATTTTTTCTGGTACGGGAAGGGTTTTAGTTTAACGATCCCATCTTCACAAATTGAACGTGTTAAAAAACACGCGGCAAATGTTACAATTCCAGGTGCAATAATTTTAGGAATTATTGTTTCAGCTGTTGAGCTGCCATGTACGGGTGGGCCCTATCTTGCAATCACAACAATTCTTGCAGAAAAATTAGATTGGACAGCATTTTGGTATCTGTTTATTTACAATTTAATTTTTGTACTTCCTTTGGCGGTTATTGTGGTGCTTGCATATTTTGGAACAACAGCACTTCATATAAAAAACTGGAAGGAAAAATATAAAAAATGGATGCGCCTGTTCACAGGCCTCTTAATGGTTGGACTTGGAGTGCTGCTTATTTTATTTGCAAGGGGCGACATTGTGCTGATGTAGATTGCCAATCTTGCCTCATGATGGTATATTCCTAAAGAAGTATTTAATACTACAACTATGAAAAAATTCATTACTTTAATTATTGCTTTGATTTTTTTTACTGGCTGCCTTCCAGCGGATTATCCAACAGAAATTGCTGTTTATGATTTTAATACAGCAGTTATTCAATATGAATTAACAGGGCAGGAAGAAGGGGATATGACTGTATATTTGAGAGGAGACCAACAGGCAACATACAAAACTACACAAGCCGGAAACATTCTTGAGATAAACCTGGGTGATAAAATTTATTCAGTTGATATGGATAAAGCAACTGCGGTTGAACTTCCAACAACTTTCTACGAAAGTCTAAAAGCGATGTCAGCGGAAGATCAGGAGCTGGCGATTGTTAAAAAAGCCCTTGGAATTAAAGACGCAGCTACAGATCCGGAAGCTATAACAAAAAAGGTTGTGGCTGGTCAGCAATGCGATGTTTACAACATTCCAAATATAGGAGTTGCCTGCATATGGAACGGAATTGTGATTGAAAAGGAAATTACAATGCTAGGTCTAACCAATAAAACTGTGGCAGTTTCAATTCAAACAAACGTGGACATTCCTCCTGAAAGATTTGAGGTTCCTGCAAACGTGATTGTGCAGTAAAGCGGTGCGGTGGTGCGGTGGCGAGACAAAAAGCGCACAGTTTAGAGGCTTACTAGTGCGGGATTTTGCGTTTTTTTGAATACTTGTTGGTTACGACGAAGTGGGTTCGTTGCACGAAGTGGGTTCGTGCGACGAGGCGTCATTGTTGCACAAAAGTGGGTTGTTGCGAATTTGCCAACCATTAAAAAACTCCGAAGTTGCCGTCGAATCAAATGACATGCACAAACCTAATGTTGTAGGTGGGGTGTCTCAAATAGAGACCACGGTCAGTAAAAATATTGACTCCCCCTTAAATGCTGTTGGGTTTGCATGTAACTGTTCTAACGAACAATTCAGAGTATTTTTATTTTAAATGATAGCCTTTTTGAGCGCAACCCCCAACTATGCAAAAACACAACATATTGTGCTTGTGTAAGCCAAAAAACACAACATGTTGTGATAAAAAGGGTAGACAAAATTGTCAACTTCTAGCCTCCCAAAAAGATCAAAGTCTTAATAAAGTCAAATACGCTGCCCAGTACGAGCCACAGAATTGAGTATCCGAGCCAGCGTCTTATAAAGAATATATCAGCGAAAATAAATATCAAAAATATAATTTCGGTTCGTTTTAAAAACTCAAAGTATTTAGCCTGATGTTGCTTTGGAATAAAAACTGCGAAGATTTTTGAGCCATCCAGAGGAGGGAAGGGTAATAGGTTAAAAATGCCTAGAATAAGGCTAATATCAAAGGTTACCCAGAGTATGTTTTCAATCCAAAAAGGCATTGCAGCGCCGAAATATTTTAAAGGCAGGCTAAGTAAAAGCGCTGTTGCAAAATTCGATGCAGGCCCGGCAAGCGAAACTACAGCTGAATCGCGCACAGGGTTTTTAAAATTATATGGATTTACCGGAACCGGCTTTCCCCAGCCAAATCCAGCTAAAAAAAGCATAACAGTACCCATAAGGTCGAGATGCTTAAGTGGATTTAAAGTTAAGCGACCCTTTTGTTTTGCAGTTGGATCACCAAGACGATACGCAGCAAAAGCATGAGCAGCTTCATGAATTGAAATTGCGATTACAAGGCCAACAACTATATATATGATTCCTTCGAGTGATTGCATAGCGAAGGCATTATAGCACAAAGAGGCTGGGACGGAGGAGAGCACTATAAAAATATACAGCAAAAAGACAGCATTTTTGATAGCGCACCTTTTACATCAAGCGCCCCTTTAACTGCACTATAAAAATTACTAGTAATTTACTAGTAAATAGTAGAATGTCCTTTCAAAAGGACTCCCTATTTCTTCTCAGTTTTGCCGTCTTTTTTCTTTTTTCTGTGGTGTTCGATCCACATGCCGCCGCCAAGTAATAGGCCTGCGCCCAGGAAGATCATAGTCCATACCCATAGAGGGAAAATAAGTTCTTTGCCCATTGCTACGCCGCGAAGGATTGCAGCAAATGGTTCTTTGACTTCGAAGTTAACAGTAACAACTTTACTCATTGCGTTGTCTTTGTCGCGGATTGAGTAAACTGAAACTTTGTGGGGACCGGGTGCGAGCTCTTTTGGAGCCTGGATTCTGAATTCGCCGCCAGCAAGGTCAGCTACGATTGCAGAAGTACCGAGTACTGACTGCCATGTTGCAATTACTTTGTTTTTAAAGCCTGTTCGTCCGATTAAAATTGGAGCAGAATCGCGGGTTTCAATACTCAAGCCTTCAAGAAGTACTTCTTCTGTGATGTTTGTGTCGCCGAGTCGTTCTGGCTGTGGCTCGCTTACCTGAAGCTTTGAATTCATTATTACTCCGATGAGTGGAGATTCTAAAATTCGTTTGTTTTTGGTATCGAGACCTTTGGCTAACAAATAGAATTCGCCGTCCAGGATGTCAAATTCAGGGGTGAATACCCATGCGTTATTAACATCTGTTATAGCGCTTCCGAGTAGTACTTCGTTGCCGAATTCGTTTCGTAAAATAATTTCAACTTCCATTCCTTCTAAAGGAGCGAAGCCCTGAAGTAAAGGACGTGGATCAGTAAGAGTCATTTGGTCCATTATATTTGTAATTCGCACTCCGAGTTCTGAAAGGTTTGTGTATTCATTAGGATCTGTTCCGTATAGAAGCACTTCGTCAGCGTCAGAAAGTCCGTCGCCATCCGTGTCCGGATTTGTTGGATCTGTGCTATACCTGTGTTCGAAAAAATCAGAAAGGCCATCGCCATCAAAGTCTTCTACACCGTTTTGAGGATTGATTCCATATTGTAATTCCCATTTATCAGGAATGCCATCGCCATCTTCATCTACAGGGGAACTGTTTGGATCTAAAGGATCTGTTCCTTCGCGAATTTCGATTCCATCAGGATATGTATCGCCGTCAGTGTCTGGCAGCACAGGATTTGTTTTGTATTTGTTTACTTCGTCGCCGTCATCAAGGCCATCAAAGTCTGTATCTGTAAGTTTTGGATTTGATTTGTATTTTACTATTTCATCGCCGTCACCGAGGGCGTCTGCGTCTGTATCTTTGTTTTCAGGATTTGTTAAGAAGACTCTTGATTCATCATAATCAACAAGGCCGTCGGCGTCTGAGTCTTCATTCATATCTGCGACTTCTTGTTTTTGGCCTTCAAAATATACTTTGTATCTTGCAAAGATTTCACGCTTCCATTCAGGTGAACAAATTTCATCAGGACCAAAGTTCATCATAGGGTCGCAATTAAATACGCCTTTGTCGCATGCAAAGTTGTAGTATCTTGGATACCACCATTGTGTTAAGTCAGCAGCGAGCCTTCGTACCTGGCCTAAGTTTTGTTCGCCTCCGATTTCTGCGTAGTATTCTTCTTCATATTCCCATAACTGGCCAAAGACAGCCCAGTTTAGAGTTTTAATAATCTGTATTCTTGTCATGTTCCATTGTGGTCTGAAAGGGCTTAAGTTCATATAGTCTAAATAGAATCCATGAAGCATACCTTCACGGGTACTAAAGTGGATTGCATCTTTTGATTGTCCTGAAATTGGCCCTGAATCGTCTTCAAGAAGTGGCTCGCTTCGCTCGCCACTTAGGTAAACATCAGGGTAATATCTGTTGCCAGCAGGATTTGCATCCGGGTAAGCGCTGTGCATTAAGAAAGGAAGCATACAGTGTTCAACATCCTCTAAACATCTTATATCTTTTGCACTGTATCTGTCTTCAACGTTAAATTCAGCAAGTACATCTTTTGTGATATCTTCACGTGTACATCCTGGGATGCCTTTTTTGATTGCAGTTCCAACTGCAGGATATTCGCCTGCAAGAATCTCTTCTTCAGTTGCTGCACCAACACCTGTTACAACAGGGAGTTGGCCTGGAGGAAGCGCTGCACTTAAGTCTTTAACAATTGTTAAGCCTGCTGTAGGGCAAGGTACATCTGTTGGAATATCAGGGCAAACCACAGGCTCTATTTCAATAAAACAATGAGCACTGCATCCGTCGTCGTTGTCAGTATTGCCGTCGTCACATTGTTCGCCGTTTGTGTAAGTAACTATTCCGTCACCGCAAACCGGTGAAGGAGGAGGAGGAGAATAAATATTAAAGTGGCCGGTTGTTGTATTGCAATTAGGAGCCGGGTCTGTATTTAAGTCACATACGTAAACACTGATGTCTACTTTTTGACCTGGGCTCCAATCTGAAGTAAATGTTGTTTCAACTCTATGAACACCACCTGACTCTGATAAATCTGTTTGAGCAGAAGTGTTTGTATAGCTAACTCCCTCAATTGTGTACGATAAAGTTGAAATATCTACACCTGCACGGTCATCCTGAATTGAAAAGATTTCATTTGGCTGATTAGCCGGGTTGCCGCCTGAACCATTTGGAGGAAGAATGAAGTTAACAGTAGGAGGATTCAAATCCGGTGTACAGAACCCTACGCCATCAACTTCTTTATTGTATCTGTCTTTTACTGCAATAGTTCCGTCTTGTGCGCCATCCGGTATATTGATTATATTTGCAAAAGTGATTTCTTCGGCAATTACATTATCAACATTAAGGTCAGGTGAAAAATTCAAAGTCACACTGGCTGCTGCTATATCCGGAATAATATCCAGAATTCCATAAATACCATTGCCATTAAATGCACCGGTTGCAGGAAGCCTTGCCCCACTAAGTTCAAGTAAAGTGCCTGTGATCTGATTATAAGTCTGCATTGGAAGCGCCACATTCAGGGCCATATTTACCACACTCATTTCAGCTGTACTAAAGTTCATTGTTGAATCTGCTGCAAGCACATTTGAGCCTTCTGTATTAAGCATAACATTGATTTGCCCTGGGCATCCTTTTCGTAAATTTGGATTATCATCTACATAAAAATAAGCTGCCATGGCAGCCGGAACAAAGCTCGTAAAAGCTATGATGAAAGCAAGAATGTGGGCTGTTATATTTTTAAGCATTTTTGTTTTTTATTTTCTCTATATATTATATCATAAAAAGGCAGTTTTTGAAAGGGTTTTTAGGGGAATTTGCGGAGAGATATGCGGCGGGAGGCGTAGCAGCATGTTGGCAGGAGGTGGACGAAAACTACACTCTACTATTTACTAGTAAATTACTAGTAATTTTGATAGTGTAGTTAATCCTTAACCCCTTCTATTATGTCTAAAAAACAGCAGCAACTAAACCTCCGCATGGATGCCGAGATTTACCAAATGGCTAAAGCAAAATGTCAGGACCAATTAGGGATTGGTCTCGCCACCCTTGTTAAAGTCTTTTTAAAGGCTTTTACTACGCAGGATGGGGTGGGATTTTTTGTTGGAGATGTGGAACTTCGCACTGTGATAAGGCACTGGTTTAATAAGAAACAGATGGAGATTGGGCGAAGAGGGTGTGCGCCTTTGCCAGGGCCGTTATTGAAGGATCTTTATGATATGAAATATTATTAAATCGCGACTTCACGCGGGATAACGACTTCACGCGGGATCAGGTATTGTCCTTCCATTTTGTAGTTCCAGATGAGGATTGCTATGTCGAGTGCGTTAACTATTGGATTTAGATCTTTATTGAAGTCGCTAATATTAATTCCCTTGGATTTATATGAACCGAGTATTCTGCTCATATCAAGCGCATTTACGCGATTATCATCTACGTTGTCGCCAGCTACTTGGAAAACTGTGTCTTTAAATGTGAAGTCGAGGGTGAGAACCTTGGTTTCAGATGTAATTTTTTTATCTCTCATGATTGTTGCGTTGTGGGCCTCTCCATTAAGCGCAAAATCGTAAGTTCCAGCTACAATGGTAATCGGGATGCTGGCATTACCAAAATTGTCCAATTGTATACTTATAACATCAAGATTTGTGATAATTGGCTTGTATATGCCAAGTTGCGCATTTAATCCACGATTTGGAGTATTATAAATTCTATAAATGTCAGCTGGATCAGCATCAACACCTACGGCCAACTCTTGAGTTGTTATTGTTGTTGTTCTTGTGTCAGTTTGGCCTGCAGTAGGAGTAAGAGCTGCAGGGGAAGTAGTGTCTGTTTGTGCTATTAGTGATGTTTTTGTAAGATCTAAAAGTGATTCATTTACCATTGATTCTTCAGCCATTCTTTTGAAATTTGTAACACGATACTGCGGAGCACCCCTTATTTCAAGCACAACCTCGACAATTTCCTCTAACTGGCACGTATCTGAACATCCATCATTGCTTGTGGTGTTACCATCGTCACATTCCTCAGTCGGAGCTTCAACAATTGCATTACCACAAACTGTTTCTTCAATTAAACAGGTGTCAGAACAGCCATCGCCTGAATCTGTATTACCATCATCACATTCTTCAGGAGCTTCAACAGTTCCATTACCGCAGACTGCTGCTATAGCAGGAGCCACCGCATGTTCAGGCTCAACTACACAAACAGACGAACACCCATCGTCATTATCTGTGTTGCCGTCATCACATTCCTCAGGAGGCTCAACAATTCCATTACCACATACTACTGCTACCGGAGAAACAGCTGCTTCTTCATCCTGACAACTTGCAGAACAACCATCACCATCATCTGTATTGCCATCATCGCATTCCTCAACAGGATCCAAAATTCCGTTTCCGCATGTACCTGGGATTATTCCGCCGCCGCCACCAGGGCCATCACCAGGTTCTTCATCATCTGCAGGAGGAGGGATTGGAGTCGGAGGCCTTTGCTGAGAATCTTCTACATTTGAAAAAGGGCTCAAGCCATCAACAGCTGAGCGTGACTGAACGTGATAGTAATATGTTGTGCCTGGGGTCAGGCCGGTGAATTCGTATTCATATGTGACCAAAGGATCCGGACAATCTTCCCATCCACTGTCGCCAAGACCACCTACACCACCAACTGGTTCTCCAAGAGGATCAGAATAAAGGTCTGTTGTACTTGCAATAATTCTGCATTCCAAAGTTGCATCGGTTACACCACCGTTATCCCAATATAAAGTATTTGTAGTTGAGGTAGGCGTGATATCTGGTTCATCCTGGAGGAATGGGGGAGGGAGTGCTGAGCCAGGGATAAATATTATTTGGGCATCAGGGGGTGCGCCAGGACTTTCGAGGGCCGCAACAATAGAAACAATCCTAAAAATATAAGCTTCTCCCGGGACTAATCCAGTGATATTAGTAAAAGGAGCATAATTAGCGTAATTATCTGCTGCACTAGGCCCAACACCTCCGTCAATTATTTTAAATGGTAAATTTTTTGTTGTGAAATTAATTCCAGGATCTTGTGGACCAGTAATTTCTACTCTTTGAGTATCAACACTAGAAGTAATGCTTGTTGTCCATGTTAAGGCCACTTCCCCTGATCCGAGAACTACATCGACCGCAGTAAGATTTGTAATATCTTTTGGTAAAACATGACCAGAAACACTAACAGCGCCTGTTTGTGCTAAGGCAACAGTACAATTACAAGCAAATATTAATGTAATAGTAAATAAATAGAATTTTTTAAACATCGTTTTATTTGTTTTTTATTTTCAATAATATTATACACCAAAACACTCAGAATGGCAAGCTTATATACAAAAAACACTAATTTTCTATATTAGTGTTTTTTAAAAAGTATAAATCAAAACAGAGCTTATTCGGTTGTTTCTTTAGGTGTTCCTTCTATTGATTCTTTTGTTTCAAGCTTTTTTTTCATTGCAAGATACCCATGAATCCCTTTATATAAAGCAAAAATAATAACTAAAACAACAATTATTGTAATAAGTACCTGCCACCAGCTTAAAATCCAGAATGTAGTTGTAGCAATATAGGTTTGGTCGCCGACCCTTAGCTCAAGATTTGCACTATAAATACCAAATGCAAAACCCGTATCCCATGTTAAATTATTAATTGTTTTTTCTTCTCCGCCTTTTATTTTCAATTCATCAGCTGATAGATCTACCCTTTTTTTCTCCATTCCGAAAATATTTTTAATTGAAAAGCTACCTGTTGGACTTAAATCAACAGATCCTTGGTTCTTCAGTTTTGCTGAAAATGTAATTGGTAGAGAGCTTTTGAATGCCGAATCAGCTGCTAAATCAGCTAATTGAAAATTTTCTTCTATTTCAAACATATCTGTTTCAAGTTCAATCTTTGTATTATCTTGTCCATAGTATAAATTTAATTTTGCTTTATACTCGCCAGGTTCTACATTCCGATTTTCCCAGCCGGTATTAATTCCTCTTGTTACAGAAGGCAAAATAGACTCATTTCCAGGATTGAATGGAATTACATCTAATCTGTCAGTTATTACTTTTTCATTTTCGAATTCTTTTACTACAGCATATACACCTGGCACCATGTTGCCTTGTTTATCATAAATTTTAATTTCTCCAATAGGAGCAATCTTTACATTACCTTCGTTTTTCGCTTCAAAAACAAATACTATAGAGCCTTGTTCCTTTTTTAGAGGATCTATAGTGAAATTTTCACCTGATAACTTCTCTTCAAAATCTCCTTCAACGGTAATATTCATCGTTCCTGCAGCCCTTGGTGCTAAGCCTACCGCAGAACCTGCGGTTTCAAGATCTTCAAAAGCAGAACCCATTATTGCACCTGAATAAGTGCCAGGTTCAGCACCTTTAGGGATACGGATTATAAAGTTAAATGTAAATTCTTCTCCTGGATTTACTTGGGTAGGATCTTCTAGTATAGTTGTCCAATTGATAATTCCTCGTGGCTGAGCTTCATCTGTATATTGCTTAGTTTGATTTCTTGCAAGAATATATGTGTCATTCAGATATGCTTTTAAAAACTTCGGACTATTTTCATTATTTGTGAGAGTAATTGAATCTTCTACTGTTTCGCCTGGGGATACAGTATATTCAAATGTTGCTGGAGATATTATTATTGCAAAAACAGTTGAAATAGTAGTAAATGCCAAAATAGCTGTAAATAGAACAGTAATTAAAAAAGTAATTAATTTTTTTACTTTCATTTTTTTAGGTTAATTATTTAATCGTTCGACAATATAACATATATGTATATATAAAAAAAGCGAGTTTGAAAAAACTCGCTTTTTTATTTTATTAAGCTGACTACGGATTAGCAGCAATAGTTAATGTTCCACCAGTATTTGAGTAAGTACCAGCTTCTTGATCAACATTATTTGCTACAACTGAGAAAGTCATGTCGAAATCATAACCACTAGCTGTTTGATCACCTGATGATCCATCGTCAACGATAGTAGCTGCACCACCAGTTGGAATTGGATGTTCGGGATCTGTCCCCCAGTTTCCTTCGGTATCATTGAAACTATCTGCAGCAGCAGAGAAATTAGGATCTGGAGTAGAACCTACTACAACAGAACCAACAGCCCAACAATCAGTTGCACCAGGACCAGTTGGACAAGTATCATCTGCAGTAAGATCTACAAGATTAGCTATGGTATCACTAGATTCACCTGTGTTTAAAAGAGTACCAGTTGTGAATTCTAAAGTGATATTATAACCATTTGCAGTGTTCGCAGTAACAACTGGATCTGTAGTACAGGTAGCAGTAGATTTACTAGTTGTAATTGTTCCAAGTGCAACAGTACATGGTGTAAGACCTAATGTTGTACTGATTGAACCAGAAACTTGAACTGCACTAGTTTGAGCGTGAGCTACTGAAGCAACTGCAACAACAGCTACAACAGCAAGAATTGCTAAAACTTTTTTCATTTTTGTTTTGGTTAATTATAAACGTTTATAATTGACCCCACCCCTCTTTGTTTTCCCTTCTCATCCGTCTCGACCAGAACGGAAATTATTGATTAAATGTGTCGAATTTTTTATTAATTTTTCTTTTTGTCATTATATATTGTACTACATTTCGCCTTAGAAGTCAACGCCTTGAGTATACTTTTTTTTCAGGCACGTTAAATCATTATACCACTTATTTCTTCCTTTTTCTAGCCTTTTTTTTACCATTTATCTTTTGCATGAGTAATTTTAAACAGCATATTCCGCCCATTGAAATACCTAATGCAAAGGCAACAATCATCATAATTGTTACTGTTGTATAAAGCATATTTACCTCTGTTGCACCCCTTAATGTTGATACGCCTTGTACGAATATTGTGACAGTATGCTTTAAACTAAGTGTATTAGATGGGCTTGTTTCTTTTATATGAATTATTCTTTGGCATGTTGGTTCTTCCATATCATGAGGAATGCGTACTTCGTATTGAACAACAACTTTGCTTCCTGGGCCGATTGTAAACTCGTCCTGTGGTAAAAATAACCATTTATGGTGACCTTCTTCTTCAATCTCTGCAAGGATTATTTTTGTTTCATTTGTTGGATTTAGCACTGTTACCTGACCTTTAAGAACTTCACCCGCAGCACCGTAATACTTTGCTTCGTGTAATTCTTCTGCGTGTTCTGCGGACATTGGCATAGCAAACAGAGTTATAGCTGCTATTGCTACAACTGCCAGAAACCCTGTTAAATAAGCCAATTTTTTACACATTATATTAAATTATTTTTTTGTTTTTCTTTTTTTTCTGCAACATGTTTTTGCGATGAGTCCTACTATTAGAGCGAATCCAATAATAACAAGTGGAATTACAGGAATATCAGTATAAGCAGCCTTGGCTTCCGTATAGCTTCGTCCGATTTTAAGATTAAGAATTTCAATTTCTGCCTGATCTGTTATTTCAAATTTAAGTTCTGCGCTTAAGTATTCATTATTTTCATCATTAACATTTAGATAAGCATAATAAATTCCAGCTTCATATTCTGCAAACTTCTCCCACATTACAATATAATTTTTTTGTGTTTCAGGCAGGGCATTGTGTTTTGCTTTATTAAAATCAAGCTCTTCAAGTATATTTAATTTTGAATCTGTGACTATTATTGTTCCAGTTGAAGCATCATGAGTGTTTCCGTTGTTAAATACAGTTGTTTCAAAACGATGACCTGCGTTTTCTTCAACAAGCTTCATGTCTTTTACCTCAACATCACTTTTTAGATCACCAGTTACCTCAAGCAAAACAAGCTGAGCTACATTTGCCTGAACACCAACTCCACCAAGCCCTTCAAAAATTTCAGGATCCTGACTCTGAACAAACACAACTCCATAATAACTTTGCGATGCTGCATCCTGCGGAACCTCGATTTGATATTTAATTTCAACTGATTCATTAGGGCCAACCGGTATGTTGTTTTCGTTTAAATCAAGCCAATTTTGAAGGCTCCATTTATTTGTTTCGTCATATTCATACATAAACTGCAGATCCTCCTTCTCATCAACTAAAAAGTCACCTTTCATTAAAACAACAACCTGATCTTCATCTTTACTATTCTGCGCCCGAACCATTCCTTCAACAGTTTCGCCAGGTGCTGCTTCGAGTTGAACTCTGAGAGGTGAAGCGCCAATTGCATTGGTCATAGGTGCGAATGCTGTGAAGAGCATTGTTAGAGTGAGGATCGAGATTATTAGGTTTAGTTTTTTCATTATATTTAATAAGTTAAGGTGTTGTTGTTGTTAACGTAAATTCTGCGTCAAGAGTGTAAGTGCCGGCATCACTCTGGTATGCATGTTCGAGTATTCTAATTGTAAAGATACCTTCGTTTAAGACACTACCTACAACATCAATTATTGTATCTAATGCAGTGCTTAATTCAACATCAAATACACAATCTGCGTCTGCTGGAGTAGATGTGCTGTCATTGAAATATGCATTAGCTGAACAATAAGTAGGACATTCAGTGTCAGCTTCTACGTTATCATGTATTAGCTGATTATCTGTTCCTGCGCCATCAGCATATGTTTCAATATTAAATCCATATTCTTCAGTTGTATCTATACCATCCACATCAACTGTACAATCGTTGCCTGCATTATTAATAGGATTGATACTAAATCCAGCATTTCCAGGATCAGTATTAAATGCTAATGCCTGACTTATGCCTTCGCTTGCATTCATTCCAAAGTCTACATCCCATGTTGTATCTGAAGTTGAAACATGTACATCACAGGTTCCATAACCGAATCTCTGGCCATCAATATTTGCCATATCAGCACCTCCTCTTGTCCCATCCTGCGTTATTAATAAATCTGTATAAGCACCATTATTACAGTTATCTATCCAGATTGCTGCATAAGTTGATATCTGAAATTTATAATGATCGTTATAGTCTAAGTGGCTCCATAATCCCGGAGTATCAGTTGCGTCATAAAATCTTGTACGAACGTAATATGTGTTGCCAGGGCTTAAGTCAGAAGTTGCCCCACTGTCTTCATTATATTCAATATCCATTGAGCGCTCGCCGTTTGAGAGAGTACTAAGGTCTTCTTCGGTTACACCTGATTTAGTGTAATCCCAGATTATAGAACCAAAGGCTGCACTTGCATCATCAACCTGAATTTGCATTTTGACTGCATCAGCAGCTTCAGGATGTCTGTAGATCACACTAAACTGAGGAGTTATATCAGCAACTGACAAAACAGTATTATCAACACCGTCGGTTAGCTGGTAGCCAGGTTCAGTACCTGATTGAGCACCAGTCGGGTCAGCACCTATATATAAAGTATCCGGTTTATCCGGCTCTTCATTACATGCGCCACCATTAAGATCAATTGTACTTGTGTCGAGAGTGTAACAAGAGGTTGGATCGTTCACAGGATCAGCTGCATAATATACCTCTGCGCCATTTTTGGCTTCAATTCGGGCAAATTTAATATTGCCTGCAGGGGCTCCTGTTGGAATTTCTGTTTGAACAGTTGAAGCTTCACCTGCCTGGTCAACAATCAATGTGCCATAAACCGTTGAGCCCGTACCATCGTTGTGTCCGTCTCCAAGGTATACAACTGTACCAGCTGCACCACCGCCTGCACCAGGAGCAGCGCTAACTGATCCGCCGTCTTCTCCAACATCATAACTTGAGAAGTCAGGATCATCTAATAAAGGAGACTTGATAATTACACGTCCACCACCACCAGCATTAGTTCCAGAACCACCATTAGCTGTAATTGGCCCATCGCCAATAAAGTATGCTCCAGACAAAGTTGGTTGATGAACAATAATAACTGTACCACCAGCACCACTGTACGTAGTTCCAGCTGCACCATTAGCACTGATTGTACCGTTATTTGTAAAGTCACCGTTTGAGTAAATTCTTACACCACCACCACCTTTACCATCTGCAGCAGCACCAGTGTAACCTGCTTGCCCATAAGATGGTGCATTAGTTGAATCACCGTAAGTTGGAGTTCCTGTTTCATCTAATTTAACTTTTCCATATGTTTTTCCTGTACCGGTTATTCCTTCACCTTCACCACCATGAGAACCACCACCCGTATCAGAAGAAACAACAGTACTTACTGCATCTGAGCTTATTGCACCGCCTGACTGCACATTTACATCACCTGCATTTATATAAAAATTACTTGAAGATCCGCATCCAAAATTGCCGCCAACACCACAACCAGAGCCTGAAACTGTTGGGTTGCCATCACCTGATGAAATAACACCAGTTGAAGTAACAGTGAGGTCGCCTGAATTAAGTGTGCCATCGAGCTCCATATTTCCGCTTACTGAAGTGGTTGAGCCATCTACAGTTACATCACCGTTCGCGCCCACATCCATAAAGCCAGCGGACTCAATTGTTAAAGTTGTTTCATTTTCCAGTTGCCCACCAATATATGCGCCGCGGTTGCCGGTTCCATCATTATAATCACCGCCAACTGTTAAAGTCCCGTAAAAGTCTGCGTCTTTGTCTGCGTTAGCGTCAGCAATTACTTCAAGTCGGCCTGTTGCATTAATATCAACATTACCTGATGAGCCGCCAATCTCATCATGTTCTATATATCCGCCGCTTCCGACTTCGAGTTCGCCTGTTCCGTCTGTTGAAGTTGTGTATCCAAGAATTAAATTTTGTGTACTGCCTGAATTAAGATTTGTGGTTCCGTTTGTTGTGAATGTTGCAGAGCCGTCACCATTATTATCATTTAATGTAATTACTGCTGCACCAAGATTACTTGTATGAGTATCATTAAGATTTAGAGTTGCGCCTGAAGCTAAAGTAACGGATGCAGCTTCACTATTGCTTGCCAGAAGCCATAAACTCCCGATGTCATAATCATCAGTTATATGATTAAGACTTACTGTTGCATCACCTTCTGCTCTAATATGCCCATGATTCCCGAGGCCGCTACCCTGAATATCCATATGCCCGCCTGAAGTGAATGTAATACCCTGGCCGGTTGAACCTTCATTAATACTTAAATCTCCATTCTGTGTTATTTGTAAATATGAACTTGAATTTTGTGTGATATCAACGCTAACAGCAGCGTCATCAAGGGAATCCACATCAATATCACCCTGCACTGTAAGGTTAGACCCTATATATACATCAGTATCATCAGAAGTTGTGTTGTTAAGTGTATCAACTGTTAATCCGCCTAAAGTAATAGTGTTTGTTGAATCAATACAGTTAGAAGCTGGGCCTCCCACTCCTACGTTCCATTGTCCTAAACATAATTCGCCACCTTTATTCTGGAAAGATGGACTACCTGGAGTTGTACCTGCTATTTCAGCTGTTGAAGTATTTAAACTCATTTGCATACCCGGAGTACCAGCAAGATTAAGAGTTGAACTTGTGCCGGATTCGTAATTACCTCCATCTACCTGAAGATTATTTGTACCTGTTCCGGTTAAAGTAAGGATTCCGCTGTTATCCACATCCCCGCCGGTATCTACACTAAATGCATTATTTGTTGTAATGGTTGTACCAGCATCAATATCCACGGTTGCTGTTCCTGAACTTGCATCAATTGTAGATGCAGCTGTTAAAGTAGTTACTGAATTCGAGGCTGTAACACCGGCTTTTTGATAGAAATAACTGCCATTACCATTAACACTTAAACCTACTGCCTGCACAAGGTCTTCATTCTGGAAGGCGCCTCCTGATTCAATATCAATTAATCCGGTTGTAGTAGTAGTTTTTGTAGCAGAACTCGCTGATCTCTCATCCTGATAATAATAAGAACCTGCATTCTGAATTATAATTTGATTAACAGTAGTTATTGCATCAGCATTATTATTGAATGTGCCACCATTATTAGCATAAAGACTTCCAAAAGTATCAGCTGAAACTGTTCCAGTAGATTCGTTATTAAAAATTGAGTTATTTGCAATCATGTTCCCACGAAAATCAACTATCCCGTAATTATCAAAAACAGAACTGTTATTCATATATACACTTAAATATCTTGTTGTAGATACACCATCCAAATCAACACGATTAATTGTTCCGTCGTTATATGCCTGACAACTATCAGCACCCCATCCGCAATATAACTGGCCACTGTAAGTTGCTCCGCTTTCAATATCCAGAACAGAATTGAAAGGGCCGGTTCCACCTATAATAAATGTGTAGTGATCCTGAGCGCTCGTACCTGCATTAGCTGATGACACCCATCGTCCTGCATCAAGATCCAAAATTGAATAATCTTCAAAATATGGACGTTCCCTGAACGCAACCACTCCTTCGTTTGTCACTGTGGCAATGTCTCCTGTAATTCCGATGGCCTGAATCTGGCCGCCAATATCAAAACTTGGATTATCTGTTCCGCCATCATAGAATGTACTGGTATTTGTTATGCTTCCTCTATATATCTCAATTGACTTAACGCTTGTGTAGTAATACGTTACATCAAATTCACCACCAGTTCCCTGATTAACTAATACTCCGCCATCAGTGCTTGTATTAGTGTCCCCTATATTTAATATATGAACTCTGGTTATTCCATCATTTGTATAAATTGCATCATTACCCACGCCATTACCAAAGATTTTTAGCATACCATTGTCTGTGTCTGTGCTTGCTACACTGTCAACATCAACAGTTGCGCTTGCTTCATTGTCGAATGTTGTGTCGACTTGTAATTCTAAAACACTGTTTCCGTCACTACCTAAAACATTGAAGTTTGCGCTGCTTCCAGTATTTACAATGCTTGTAACCGGAGTTCCGCCGGTAACCAAAGTTACATCATCAGGAACATTAATTACTCCGTAGTTTGTAATTTCAGCAGAGTTGTTTAGAGTTAAATCAGTGGTAGTTCCACCTATAGTTAGTGTTGCGGTACTCGCATTATCAAGTGATGCAGTATTAGACATTACTATTGAAGCAGTTGTTGTATCGATGTCTCCATCGTTATCAACTGTTACATTAAAGTTAAATTCTTCATTTGCACCTTCGAGATCCAAATTACCATTTGATCCATTAATTACAGAAACATTGTTTTCTTCAATATCAATATTATTCGCACCGCTAATGGTCATATTCCCGTTATTGTTCAATTCTGCATATTGCCATAAAGTGATGTCTCCACTAACGCTAAACGCATCAGCATCAGTAACATTTGTATTTGTGATTTGACATTTAATATCTGCGGTTGCGCCGCATTCACTGGTAAAGGCTCCTCCGGTTGATTTACTCATTTCAATTTCAGAAGCAGTACCAGATAAGGTGAATGTTCCATTAGCTGTGTTGTTTAATTTTGCTCCTCTATACATGCTAACAGCGTCAGCACCGTCATCAATTACTATAAACTCGCCATCATTATTTAAAATACTTCCGTAAGCAACAAATACACCAGGATCTAGCCAATCTCCTAAATCATCCCAACTAAAATCAATTGAACCTGCTGTGAAGTTAGCTCCATCATTATTATTAAGGGTTGGGCGGTCAGTATAGTTAGGGCCAGTACCAAAATCAGGATCTACAATCCAAACTAAATCTGTAGTTACTATACCACCAGAGTTATTATTAAAGGTTCCGTTTCCATATGTGGCATCGCCATATACTACAAATATTCCGCCTGAAACACTTGTGTCGATTAAGCCACCGGAATTATTATTAAATGTTGCACCATGCTGAACAAGGAATTGAGGAGCGGTTATTGTTCCCGTATTTGTTGCTGCAGTACTGTGTTGAGACGCAAACCATTTTCCTGTTGTGTTTATATTAACATCCCCTGAATTGTTGAATGTTACGATACCTGCGTCAGTAGATCCTACCCACCAATGTCCATTGGTAACATTTACTTCTCCACTGTTATCAGCGGAAACTAATCCTTGTACATTGAAGTCAGCGTTAACATTTAAAGTTCCATCATTATCAAAAGTTGAACCTGTTCTGATATATGAACCACCAACAGAACCATCAAAAGTAATAATACCTGAGGCATGTAAGTTTTCAAATTCTCCATACACATCAAGGCCAGCAATAGTACTTGTTGAATTATCGTTGTTTGTAAAATTACCGGTTGTAGTAGCACTACCAACAAGCATTGGATTATTATTTATATCAACGATATTGATACCTTTTAAAGGTGTAGCATTTGTGTTTTCAATAATATCAAAATCACCATTGCTGCCAGTTGCAGAAATGTTTAGATTACCATTAGTTATTAATGTAGAGTTAACAGGCTGATTTCCTGCGGCTCCAACTTCAATAATACCATTTGCATTAAATGTTCCGCCAACAGTAAAGACAGTCTCTACAACATCAGAACCAATAATTAATCTACCACCCAGCTGGCCACCACCACCGTCGTCTTCGTCAATTGTTACATTTAATGCTGCCCTATTTAAACCCTGAATCACACAAATTTCATTATCCGCTACTGATAGCGATGATGTTGGAAGGTACGGTGTGCCTGTCCAGTTACAACCGTCATCCACCTCAATCTCAACAGCCACATCACTGGCATCTTGCGCCAAAACACCAGGCACCATCCAGATGCTGATGCTTCCGAGCAAAATTCCAATTAAAATCGATATGTAAGTGAGTGTTTTTTTCATATATATTAAGGTGTTCCTGTTATTACCATCCATGTGTCGAGGTCGTAAGTGGCGCCGACAGTAAAATCATCTACGCCTCCATGTATATATAAGCGGAACTGGCCGCCGGTAATAGTGCCGCCGCCGCCATCTAAAATTTTGTCTTTACTTGCATCTGTTTCGATATCAAATACATACTGGCCTGTTGTTCCAGGAGTCCAGTCATCATAATCATGTGTTCCAGTTTCAGTATCAGCTTGAATATATGCAGATGTTCCTGAAATATCATCGATGTGAAATCCATATTCTTCTTCTATATATGTATTGTCACCAGTGGAATCCATCTGATAATCACTAGGATTTACTATTGCAGCAAAAGTAAATGTGTCTGAGCTGTCCTCCATATCTGTTATTGTCGGAGCCATACTGTAATAAACCTTCCACGATGTATCTGTTGAATTGATAGTAAAGTCACAGGTATCTTCACCATATCTGTCATATTGTGAATTTTTTAATGGCTGCCCAACTGCTCTTCCGCCTGCATTTGTATCAACAACTTCAATCAGATCGCTACATGCATTTGTTATTTCCATGTAAGTAGAAGCAATATCAAACTGATAATGGTTGCCCATATCAAGGTGAGTCCAAAGGCCACGGTCTGCACGGGTAAGTCCAGATGAATTTGAGAATGCCATTCTTACATAATAAGTATTTCCCGGAGTTAATGCAGCACCACCGTATTCAATATCTTCAATTCTGTCCCCATCGCTTGCTGAAGAGCTTAACTGCACAGGATTGTTCGCGTCAGCAGCGCTCCAAACAAGAGAACCAAAAGTTGCATCAGTATCATCAACTTCAATCAAAATATAATCTGAAGTCGGATTAGTGTAATCACGATTTCTATAATAAGCACTAAATGCAGGAGTTTTATCGCCTACAGTAACTGTGCTGTTCCACCATGGCTCATCACCTAATTGTGCACCTGTATATGAATTATTAATATGTCCCACATCCGGTTTATCAGGATTTGCTGTACAAGTACCGCCTGCACCTAAATCAATTGCAGCTGCAGCATGCTGAAGGCAGCTAACAGGATTAGTTGCTGACCAAGTAACAAACTCAATATCAGCTCCTTTACGTGCTTCAATACGGTCAAATACAGTGTCGCCTGTATTTGGGATTTCTGTAACTGCGCCACCAGCTCCCAGTGGCAAGTTTCCCTGGTCAACTATTAAGGTATCATTTGGATTATTATCATCAGCCAGATATACAATTGTACCTGCGGCAGCATAAGTAGTAGTGCCACCATTTGTTGAGCCGCCTTTTGCTTGAATAGTGCCATCAAATTGATAATGAGGTTCATTACCAGGGGGTCCTGGCTCACCATCATCCGGATCATCAAATAGTATTGAAGAAATTACAATTCGTCCACCACCACCTCCAAATCTACTTGTACCTGCAGTACCGTCTCCACCATTCGCTTCGATAGTTCCTGAACCTGTAAAGTCAGCACCAGTATCTGAATGTATAATATTATGGTTTATAACTATTAAGCCGCCTGAACCTCCGCCAGAATTATCTGAAGGGGACTCGTCTCCATTTGCTTTGATATTTCCATTAACTGTTAAGTCGCGATGAACTTCAATATATGCACCACCACCACCACTTGCTACCACGGCACCACCGCTGTTATATCCATACATTCCAACCGGATTGGCAGTTCCGGAATATGAAGGAGCAGTAAAGTATTTGGTTGCTCCAAAAGTTGAAGTTGTGCCTCCTAATCCTTCTCCGCCATAACTGCCACCATAGGTTTCAGCTCCTCCTGGATCATAGGATTCGTAAAGAGATGAAACATTAATTTCTGCTCCTAATTCAATGTTTAAATCTCTCGCCAGCACATAAGTATATGAAGTATCTCCAGATATACCTCCACCACCAACTGCTGGGGTACTTGCTCCGTAAATTGTAATATCCCCATCACCGTCTGCAGCATTCAATTTACCAAAAAGATCCAGATCCTGATGGATATAAATTTTAGAATCTGTAACAAGCACTTTCATTTCACCTGAAGATCCTATTTTACTTACAGTTCCTGTCCCATTGAAATCTATTAAATTGGTGCCTTCCAGATAACCATCGATCTGCATATCACCTGCAGTATCGATATCTATTTCATCATCAAATTTCATGGCTCCGTTGGTTGTTCCTGTGGTGCCATCCTGGATAGTAAGGTCACCACCGTTATAATCAAATGCTGGACCTGTACCAAATACAGCAGTACTGTCAATTAATCCTTCATCATTAACAATTATACTTGCGTTAGTACCATTCATTTCCAGTTCCTGCTCAAAAATATCTATTCTACCGTCTGTGTCTATAGTTCCACCATCTTTGACTGTAATCTGCCCTGGCACTAGAGCCACTAAATTAGCATCACCTGTATTTGTTACTTCTAATTTACCCTGATCTTCAATTGTAAAATTGTCTGAAGAAGTAGCTGATTGAAAGAAGGCACCAGCTACGGATAGTGTTCCTACTCCAGCAACACCTATGACTCCTAAAATAACTTCATCACCTGTTAAATCAAGTTCTCCAGTGGATTCAACAGTTACAGTTGCATTATTTGCACCAGGGTATATGTATAATTC
Source organism: Patescibacteria group bacterium (assembly GCA_042577965.1). GTDB lineage: Bacteria > Patescibacteriota > Gracilibacteria > UBA1369 > PNNO01 > JAUVDZ01. The sequence continues at coordinate 4,852 of JBHPDK010000002.1, read as the reverse complement.
ATTAACTTCAAAATTATCAGTGCCGTCTGATAAACTTACTGCTCCTGCATTATTTACGATTAAATCACCTGTAGCTGTAAAATAACCATCTGCATCAACATTTCCGCCAGCATTGGCTGAATTTGCAACACTAAAATCACCAGTTATATCAAGAGGCTGAGTAGCACCTGCATTATCTGCAATTGTCATTGTTGTATTAGTGCCCTGAACATTCAAGCCGTCTGTTGAACCTGTATTTGTAAGTGGGCAAGTTGCATCGCCGGTTGTAAATTCTCCGGCTGCGCCAATATCAAAACTTTCAGCTGCGCCGTTTCGAATTTTTGTACAGTCGCTAACTGTTAAAGTTCCGTCGATTTGCGCATCGCCGTCAATATCTGCGGTACCTGTTATTGTCATAGTATCGCCTGCTCCCACATTCAAGGCTGAATCCTGAATATAATGGTCGTGGGCATTCAAAATACCACTTCCACCTGTAACAGTTGTCTGCCCGTAATTTGCAAAGTACATCGCGGTGTCAAATGTTCCTTCCACAATTAATCCCCATAAAGGATCCAGACAGAATACTATTAATCCATTACTTGCAGCTGTTGTTGGGTCTCCTGGTACTGCAAATGTGCTTGTTTCATTTATATTTACATCACCTCCGGCTTTAACATGCAATTTTGCATCGGTAGTTCCGAAAGATCCAATCATTACAAAAATATCATTTGCTCCATAAAGTGGGATGTTAAGTATACCGGAAACATTTACTGCAGCAGTACCGCTTGTACCTCGATTACCTATTCCTAGAGCTAAATCGAGAGTATTTGTATAATATAAATTTGTGGTTAAAGTTGCACCACCAGCAATATTTACCTCTGACGAACCACCAGCTACATCATATACTTCCACACTTCCGACTGTTGTTGTTCCGGCATTAATATCTGCATGGCCATAAACATTCACTTTACCGGTAACAGTATGGTTAGTAGCTGAAGAATCAATAGTTAAAGTTGGAGTGTTTGCAAGACTGGCTGAACCAATATTCAAATCCTGACTTACACTAATATAATTATTACCAGTTCCACTATTGTTTGTTACATTCAAAGCAGCTGCTGCGTTATCAATCATATCAATACGTCCAAACGCTCCCACTGTTTGAAGTCTTGCATCAGAAGCATGTGCACCTCCTGAACCAACATTGATAATACCGGCATTATATATTGTGTCTGTGACACTTAATGTAACACCATCATTTATATTTAGTGTTCCACCCGGATAAACAATTACACCATAACCTGTAAATGTTAAAGGTACATCCGCGGCTGTTGTGTTTGAAGTTATTGTGCAGGTTTTTCCACTTGGAACATAAAGCTCAGTACCAGGCCCGCCTGACCAGTGACAATCAGGATCACCTGCTGTTATATCAATATCAACATCAGCCTGCGCAAATACACCTGCTCCTAAATATAAAACACAAAATAGCACTGCTGCGAGTAGCAGTATTTTTAAAATTAATTGATTTTTTGTTTTTATTTTAAACATATTTTATTAAGGGATAGGTGCTATAGTAGCTGTAAATACTGCCTCATACGTACCTGGCCTTGTGCGACAAGGACCAGTTGTATATGTATTTCCGCAATATAAATTAGGCGGAGTAGTAGAACTAGGAATTAATCCATGTATAAAGGCTCCCAGCCATATTCTGAAACTTTCATTTGAATATCCTGCGATGGTTGACAGAATTGTAGTTTGAGTAGGATTGGACTCAAGCTCTGTATAGCCTGTATTGTAACCTGGTAATCCAAAATCAGGATCTGATGCATAAAGAAATGGAGGAGTATTTACATTAGTCAAATAAAATCCAAATTCATTAAGTGCAGCACTTGGGACATTATCAAAACCATCCATTTCATATAATGATGGAACAGTTCCAGCATCATCATCTTTATCATTTGAAAGCATATCCCAAATCGTTGAATCTGAATCTGTACTGTGAGTTAGTGCCCCGTCTTTTTCAACAGATATGGTAATATCAGTAGTTGCATCAGTGTCGAAATCGCACCAGTCTTCCTGGAAATTTGCACCTGTTGAAGAGTCATACGTGCCTATAGCAAATGTACTTCCACCACTACAGGCATCAAGAACAATTGTTCCACCTTCATCAATTTGGAACCAGTTTGTTTCACTCCATAAGCCCCAGAGATCTGTTGCACCTGTGTTTTCCCGGAATCTTATTCTCCAGAAATAATGTGTTAAAGGAACCAGGTTTTGGCCACAAGACCAAGGTATAATTATATCAGTTGTACGTACGCCATGGCCTGGGTCAGCTATTCCCTGTACATCTAAATCACAACCTGAAACTATTGTTGAATCTGTCTCGAATAACGAGGTTGGATTTGTTGCTATTTGTAATTGATATGCATTTAAATCCTGTCCACCTGGTCCATCAGGGAAGTATTCATCACTATCAAAGAGGCCGTCATAATATACAGCTGAATGTGCTGCAGTTAAATCTTCTATATGTGGCTCTGTATCATCGTATTCACCTTCATATTGTGTTGATGCACCTGTACTTGAGTTATTAATATGCAATGTTCCAGGAGGGTCAGGAGTAGCTACACAAGTGGTTGTAGCGGCGGGAGTGTGTTCTCTGTTATAAAGCATAAATGATGCAAAGGAAATATCCGCGCTTCCATCATCAAGACATTGTTGTATATTGGTACCACTAGCAAGAAATACTAGTGCACCATTTTCTGCCTGAATACCTTCAATACCCGGCGAAGCAATAAATGAGATATAAGTTCTGTCATCGTAAGAAGTTGTACCTGTACCATCACCAACTACATCAATAGGGTAGGTAGCTATATTTAAAGGATCAATATGTATCATTCCGTCTTTTTGATTTCCCCAACGATGGGTCCATCTTTTTGTTATTGTTCCAGTACCTCCATGCACACTATTAACACCACCTAGGCCGCCGATAGCACTAATAACACCTGTAAATTCAGCAGAACCATATTTAAATGTGTTTTCATCCCAATGTTCAATATAGATTCTTCCACCACCACCTGCTGTATCATGTGTTCCGGTTGTAGCAGTTGAGGCACCACCACCAGCACGGATTACAGCTCCACCTGTTATACTGTTTGCAGCAATAATGTTAATTGTGCCGCCGCTGCCGCCTCCGAGGAGTTGACTCTCGCCACTTGCAGTTATTAAACTACCTGTTTCTGTAATAAAGTCATCTCCTGTATCATCTGCTGTATCACCAGCGTAAATATGTATAATTCCACCACCTAAACTACTACAACGAGTACCTCCACTACCACCCATTCCACACATACCATATTCTTCAATACTACGTGGTGAAGCAGTATATGCTACCCCAGCATTACCATAAGGTGGAGTTACAACTCCTGTACCAGTACCATCATATTGACCTTTTCCCGCATATGAACCACCTCTTGTACCACTTCCACTTGTTGCTTCAACATATACTTTATCATCAACATCAATTGATGAGTTAGCTGTTAGTGTTAATTGATCAGTTACAATAAGGTTAAGAGTGTCTTCGGGATTCGGGCACCATCCAGGAGTTTCACAATCTATTGTATCATGCGTAATTGTACCTGCATTACCAACAGTGCTATCACCAATAGTCATTGATTCTGATTCAAGATTTGTATTTAAAATTAAAGTTCCCTGTACATCAACATGACCGCCAGGTGATGCTGAACGCACTAATACTGCATTATTCAAATCACCTAAATCTTTGCTTGTTTCACAGTTAACTTCCATTGTAGCATCGCTTAATATAAACAAGTCTCCAAGAATGTTTGTTTGACATTTAACAGGAAGAGTATAATTTTCAAAATTTCCTACAGTTGATGCTCCGGTAATTGTTATATCTCCAGTAACATCCAGATCACTATAAGTGGTAAATGTTCCACCGGAAATCTCAATATCCTGTGAGTTAGCATCACCTACATTTGCACTTGTACCTAATGCTGTGGTTCCTGCAGTGACTTCTATTGCTAATGTACTAATAGAGTTGTTAATTGCATCAACATCATCAGCAAGATCTACTGTTCCTGCTGTAGTTAAACCATCATTAAATTCGAAACTTGAATCTGTATCAGAAACAATTATTCCATTTGCATTTACAGTTACTAATCCTGTTGCATCAAATCCTATACCTGCACCACCATCAGAGTTGTTAGTTAATCTACCATAACTGTCTATTATTGTTGTGCCATCAACCCACAAAACAGCATTCGCAGTATCATCCAAAATAAGAGAGCCTTGATTTAGTGCCGAAGTCCCATCAAGATAAACATTTCCTGTATGCCCGTTGTCATCGAATATTTCAGTATTGCCTTCTATTAATACAATTCCATCATGTAATACATATAGTTCTCCTATCTGAGGAACATTAATTACAGATTCGATATTTAAATTAGATTTGTTTAATATAGCACCCTCTAGAGTAAGTCGTCCTTCTATTGTGGCATCGACTACCGTTCCAGTTTTAATGTCAAGTAGGCCGCCCTGACCAATGTATGCTGAATTAGTTGTTTGTTCTGTAACATTAAGCGTAGAGTAGTTTTGATTATAAGTACCTCCAGTAATAGGAGTGCTGTCCCCAATAAATAAATCTCCTGTTGTTACATCTCCCCATGCTTCTAAAACAGTGTTGTTAAAAACTTCTATGGTCCCAGTATCAGTAGTAATTGCACCTGTTTCAATATCTGCATTAAAACTAGAACTATTACCATTATATAAAGTACCTGTCTGGTATAATGAAATTGTATCTGATTCAAGACGGCCATTATTGAAATTATAAATATAACGTGCTCCAGCAGTGTTATCA
>JBHPDK010000001.1:0-131093 GCA_042577965.1 Patescibacteria group bacterium | reverse complement strand
TTCTAAATGAGGTTTTTTCAAAAGTTTCATCTAAGCCAGTTTCTGCAGAAGCTCTTTTCCCGTCCATTAATTGGAAGACTCCTTTTGCACCCTGATTTGATTTTCTGAATTTATAAAAATTACTTTCCTGAGCTCCAATTGCAAGAACCACATCAGCTGGAATTCCGTATTCTTTTGCAATAATAGCTATTGCCTGTGACATAGTTTTTGCTTCTCCTTTAAAATATCTTTTATCACGATGTTTATTTTCTAGTCTCTTTTCTACAACTTCTTTCATTGTACTTCCTGATACATCTGGATCACTGGAATTTGGAACTGAAACAAATGGATACCCAACTCTTTCACTATCTGTAGGTAAAACAACTCCTTCTTTTGGTTTGCAATTATAGCGGTTCGTATTATGCCAAAGTTGTTTTATATCAGACGTCCAGAATGTTGATGATCCTCCTAATTCCCAGGTTTCAGGTGCTGCACCAACTTCATTGCCTAATTGCACTTCGTGACCTTTTTTTGGAAGTGCCTTGGAACTGCAAATTTCACCGTTTGTTGTAAAATAATGAGCTATACCAAATTTGCTGCTAAATATTGTTCCGAACATATCAGCAAATTTATCAAAACTACCTGAATCAAATGTTGCTGCACCAACAATATCTTTTGCTTCAGCATGTATTTTTATTTTTTCAACTGGTTTAGGTGCTGGTTTTGGCCTTTTAGGGCCAGAACTTGGCCTCGGAGGTGGCACTGGCTTTCCTAATTCTCTTGTAGGTGGAATTTTATCAGAATTACATCCAATTAATGATGCAACAGCAGATGCAACTCCTACTTGTAAAACTGTTCGTCTTTTAATTTCCGAAGTATGTTCTTCTTCTACAGTTATTTCAGGATTATCAATTTTTTCCATAATTTTTAATTACAAGGGTCTGATTATACCTGCTTGCATCAATTTGTCAACTACATAATAAAGTATATAATAAAGAATTGCATTAATTATTAATTTTTGCTAAGTTTATGCCCGCATTTAACCTACATTTAGATGCAAAAACCCGAGTTAATCCTCCCAGGAGGATCCCCAGAAAAAATGGATTTTGCTTTTGAATACGGCGCAGACACCGTATATATAGGAATTACAGGTTTTAGCATGAGAAGTCGGGTAAATGATTTTGACAAAGAAAAGCTTAAGGCCGCAATCGAAAAAGCCCATAAATTAGGCAAAAAAGTTTACGTAACAGTAAATATTTATCCTCACAACTCAAAAATTGATATTTTCAGAGATCATATTAAATTTTTAAGCAAAGTTAAACCTGATGCGCTTATTGTTGCGAATCCAGGAGTGTTTAATTTGATTAAAGAAGAGTATCCTGACGCTAAAATTCATATTTCTGTTCAAACTAATTCAGTTAACTATAAAGATGTTGAATTTTGGCGTGATTTAGGGGCTGCGCGAGTTGTTTTACCACGAGAACTTTCTCTTAATGAAATCCGTGAAATACATGAAAAAGTGCCTGAAATGGAGCTTGAAGCATTTGTTCATGGTGCAATTTGCGTTGCTTACTCAGGAAGATGCCTGATGTCACAATATTTTACTCATCGCGATGCAAATCAGGGCATTTGTGCGCAAAGCTGCAGATGGAAGTATAAAGTTTATTTAGAGGAAGAAATGCGTCCAAATGAATTAATGCCAATCGAAGAAGATGAAAATGGAACATATTTATTTAATGCCCGCGATATTTGTGCGCTTCCGTATCTAAAAGAACTAGCTGATGCTGGAGTTACTGGATTTAAAGTCGAAGGCAGATCAAAATCTATCTATTATTTATCAACAGTTGCTAATGTTTATAGAAGAGCCATCGATAATATGATGGAAGGCCATGATTATGATCCAAATCTTATGACTGAACTATTAAAAACAGCAAACCGCGGTTATTCACCAGGTTTTTTAAAAGGAACCTTTACGCATGATGATATCCATTATGAAAAAAACGAACCAAAACAAACTCATAAATTTATTGGAGTAGTTCGCGACCATAAAGGTCTTGTTGAAGTGCGCAACAAGATAGAAAAAGGTGATAAAGTTGAAGTTTTAACTCCAACTGAAACATTTGAAACATTAATCGAAGAAATTTTGGATAAAGATGAAAGTTCGCTTGATGCTGCGCATGGTGGCGCAGGGGAAAAATTATTTAAATTTAATAAAAATGTACCAATTAATTCATTAATAAGAATAAAATTATGAGACACGAAGGATTACATTCAACATATGACCGTGAAATTAAACAACCTGAAAGAGACCCTTATACTCCCAGAGAAATTAAAAAAATAGTTGTATTTACTGCAGGTTTTGCACAAACAGTCCTTGGATATCCATATAGAAAAATCAAGAGAGATGGAGTTATTTCTTTTGTGAGTGGTTTAGGAGATGATTATAGAGATCTAAAAAAGTGGACTGATAGAAAACTATAATTAGTCCCAAAAAGTCACATTATCCCAGGCATTCGCAAAACCTTCTTTTAAAGCATCTACATTTGCCTGAAGAGCCTGAATATTTTCGTTAATCAGGTTAAAAACCCACCAGCCAAGTAAAACCAGAATAATAAAAGGCAATAATTGAATTAATAACTGTAAGATCCATCGCCACGTTTGTGCGTGGTGTTCTTTTCGCTGGTATTTTACGAGTTCTGCGAGCAATTTGTTGTTTTTTTCTAACAGTTCTATGATTTCTTCGCTCATAATTGTTGGATTATTTGTTGTGCCTTTTCATTTAAGCTTAAATCCGCGTTGGAATCAAATTCAAAATCAGCAGATGCAAGATATTTTTCTTTTCTTTTAGCCCAAAGTTCTTCTAATTCTTCTTTTAAAGATTTTTGTTTTGTTAGGGGAGGGCGGTTTTCATCATTTTTGATTCTTTTTTCTAAAACCTCGATCGGAGCATTTAAAAAAACAATTTTTCCATGTTTTTTTAAGGCTTTGACGTTTTCGTTATCTAAAATCACACCTCCTCCGGTTGCAATTACAGTTTGGCGCTTTTTTGCAAGCCTTCTAATCACATATTTTTCTTTTTTTCTAAAATAAAACCATGATTTTTCTTTAACAATTTGTGATATTTCTGAATTTTCCTGCTGCTCGATTTCCTCATCAGAATCAACAAAATCATAGTTTAATATTTTTGCAATTTCGCGTCCGATTGATGATTTGCCACTGCCTCTCATTCCAGTTAAATAAATATTTGGAATTTCGCGTTTTTCAACCTCAATACCAGTTCGCGCCAGGTCTTTAAAGAATGTTGGATATGTTTTTGACGTACAATCAGGATCTAAAATTTGAACATTTGGAATTTTACTTGCAAGTACGCTAAAACACATTGCCATTCTATGATCATCATAGGTTTCGATCAGAGCATCGCCATGTAATTTTGAAGGATCACCATTTATTTCGATTCCATCTTCAAGTTCACGCGCATCGCACCCAACTTTTTTAAGTTCAGTAACAAGGGCTTTGATTCTGTCAGTCTCTTTTACTCTCAAATTCGCGATATTTGTTAGCCGCGTTTTGCCTTTTGCAAAAGCCGCCATAATCGCAACTGTCATTGCTGCATCCGGCATGTGGTTGAGGCCGAAATTACCGGGTAATCCGGAATTACCGAGTAATTCCAAAAATCCAATATCAGCCTGAAGCGAATCCTTATTTATATTCCGAATATCTAAATCTATTCCGTGTAATTTTTCTAAAGCATAAAAGTAAGAAGCAGACGAAGCATCTCCTTCTACTAAATAATCGCATGCTTTATATTTCTGGCCCGTCGAAACAATAAATTTCGCATAATCCTCATTTAAAACCGAAACTCCAAAATCCTTCATTATTTGGATAGTCATATCAATATATGGCTTTGAAACAAGCTCGTCTTTAATCACAATCGAAACATCTTTCTTAGCATATGGCGAAATTATCAACAAGGCAGAAATAAACTGGCTGCTGATTTTTCCGCTAATCTCTACTGTGCCGCCTTTGAGACCATTTCCATTAATTTTAACTGGTGGGCAACCGTTTTTATGAACGCTTTCTAATTTTGCACCTAAATCACGCAAAGCCCCAAGTAGATCTTTTAAGGGGCGCTCCTGCATTCGCTCATTACCAGTGATTTTAGTTTTAAAACCAGTTATACACAGCATGGCAGTAAAAAATCGTACTGCTGTTCCAGCGTTTCCTAAAAATAAAGTCTCACCAGGATCGCGCAAAGATCCGCCATGAACTTCCAGGTCTGACCCTTTGTGTTCTATACGAACTCCAAGTGCGCCAAGTGCCTCAATTGCATACTTAGTGTCATCGCTAAAAAGGGGATTGCGAAGTGTTGTAATGCCATCTGCTAAAGCTGCAAGCACTAAAGCTCTGTTTGTGTAGCTTTTTGATCCCGGAATCGAGATTTCAGCCCTATCCTGAAGTTTTGAAGGAGTTATGAGTGCTTTTTGCATGCTTTAATTATATCGCTGTTTGAGATTTTTTCTGTGAGCAGAACTTTTCCGATTCTGTATGGCACTATGTATAAAATTTTGCCATCTTTAACTTTTTTATCCATTTTCATTGCATTCATTAAATTTTTTACATTCATTTTTGGATATTTTGTTGGAAGTCCGTACATTTTTATAATATTTTTAATACGATCAGCGTGTTTTTTCTTAAGCCATCTGTTATTTACCCCGATTGTGTTGATCATTGCCATTCCGATTGCAACTGCTTCTCCGTGCTGCACACTAAATCTTGAGATTTTTTCAATTGCATGACCGAATGTGTGCCCGTAATTTAGAATTTGTCTTATTTCATTTTCTTTTTCATCAAGTTCAACAATTCGTGCTTTAACTTTTACACATCTGTGTATTAATTTACCTGTGAATTTTGGCTTAAGATTAAGGATTTCAGTTTTTCGTTTTCTTAAGAGTTTTAGGATTTTTTTATCAGCTATAACTCCGCTTTTTATTGATTCTGCTATTCCGTTTAAGATTTGTTTTTTTGGAAGAGTTTTTAAAAAGTCTGTATTTATATAAACTTTTTGTGGCTGACAGATTGTTCCTATAAGATTTTTTCCAAATGATGAATCAACGCCGGTTTTTCCACCAACAGATGAATCAACCATCGAAAGAAGTGTTGTTGGAATTTGAATGTATGGGATTCCACGCATATATACTGACGCAACAAAAGAAGCAAGGTCGCCGGTTACACCTCCTCCAAAAGCAATTACAGCGTCATCTCTATAAAATTCATTTTTAGATAACTCATTTAATAAATGCTCTGCTGTTTTTAAATTCTTGTTTTGTTCCCCTTGCGGAAAAGATATCAGCTCAACTTTGATTCCAGCTTTAGTTAATTTGCGTTTTAAGTCATCCCCATATAATTTTTTTACTTTGGAATCACAGATAAGAGCGTATTTCTGCCCCCATCTTTGTTTTTTTAAATCAACAATGAGTCTTTTTAAATAGTCAGTTCTAAAACTGATTTCATAAGAATCATCAATTCTTTTTTTTAGATGAACGTAAAGATTTTTCATTACATTGATTATAAGGCTTTTCCTACAGCCTGCGCAACCGGCTTCATGTCATTCATCATTTTTTCAAAAACTTCAGGTGTTAAAGCCTGTTGACCATCACATAAAGCTTCTTCTGGTTTTGGATGAACTTCAACAATAATTCCATCCGCACCAGCAGCAATTGAAGCTTTTGACATAGAAGGAATTAATGAAGGTTTACCAGCAGCATGTGAAGGATCAACAATAATTGGTAAATGGCTGAGTTCTTTAATTAAAGGAACTGATTGTAAAGCTAAAGTAGAGCGTGTTTCAGTTTCAAAAGTTCTTATTCCGCGTTCACATAAAATAACATTTGGATTTCCATTCGACATAATGTATTCAGCAGCAAGTAACCACTCTTTAATTTTTGCTGACATTCCGCGTTTAAGTAAAACTGGTTTGTCTCTTTTTCCAACTTCCTCTAATAAATTGAAGTTCTGCATATTTCTAGCGCCAATTTGTAAAATATCAGCATATTCACATACAAGGTCTAAATCTTTTGTATTTAAAACTTCAGTAACAATCGCCATATCTTCTTCTTCACTAACTCTTTTAAGGATTTTAAGACCCTCCTCTCCAAGCCCCTGAAAAGAATAAGGACCTGAACGTGGTTTAAAAGCACCTCCTCTTAGGATTTTAACGCCGGATTTTTTAACAGCCTTAGCAGCCTGACTTACAAATTCATAATTCTCAACAGCGCACGGTCCAGCCATAATCTGAATTTGCTTTCCCCCAATTTCAATTCCATCACGAACTTTAATAACTGTATCTTCGTGTTTTGTTTCACGTGCAACCAGTTTGTATGGAGGCAAAACAAGCATTACATCACTTACACCTGGTTTCGATGCAACATGATGACGATCAAGAATTCGTTCGTCACCAATAACAGCAATTACTGTTCGTTCAGTGCCATAAAGCGGCATTGGTTTTAAGCCTTTAGCTTCAATTTCTTCGATAATCGACTGCGACATTTCCTTAGTAGCTGATTTTTTCATTACAATAATCATTGCGAGTTTTGTTATATTTAAGCCCAAATAATTTACCAGAAATCATGTGGATGGGGAAGTGAAAATGTCTTTCGCGCGTGCCTATTAGGGGCAAAATGAAACTTAACGAGCATTTTCGCCTATTAAGAATGTCAATTTTGTCGTACTTAGCGGCTTTTTATATCGTTAAGTTCGCAATTTGTCGGATGGTAGTTGAGTTACGTATCCATACATAGTGTGCTATATTTAAATAAACTATGAAAAAAGAGAAAATATTCAGCAAAAAGAACATCAGAATCCTTAAAGAAATCGCGATTTCTGACTTTAAGGTGCGGTATCAGAACTCACTTTTAGGTTATTTTTGGACGCTTATCAAGCCGCTACTATTATTCGCGGTTTTATATGTTGTTTTCTCGATTTTTATGCGTTTTCCGGTTGAAAACTATCAGCTCTATCTCTTGCTCGGTATTGTGATTTGGAATTTTTTCGCTGAAGCCACCTCAATTGCGCTCCGTTGTTTTGAAACAAAGCAATCACTCATAACAAAAGTGTATTTTCCGCGCATAATTATCGTTATTGCTTCGACTTTAACCAGTTTCCTCACATTCCTTCTTAATATGATTGTGTTCTTTGTTTTTCTGGCGCTATCAGATGTCACATTTAGTTTTAATTTCTTCTTTTTCTTATTTTATGTGATTGAGCTCTATTTTATTATTCTTGGACTTTCACTCATCCTTTCGGTTTTATATATAAGATTTCGCGACTTTAGCCATATTTGGGATGTTTTATTGCAAATTGGATTCTGGATGACACCGATTATTTACCCAATCACTCTTGTACCTGATGCTTATCACAAATTGATTTTCTTAAATCCTTTAGCGCGTCTTATTGAATATTCAAGGGCAGTTTTTATCCTTGATCATATTCCGGCATTCCATCTTAATGTAGCTTTGCTTTTAATGGTGACTGTAACTCTGATTTTTGGTATATTTATCTTCCTAAAGTTCGAAAAAAGAATTCCTGAAAACGTTTAACTATGAAACCAGCTATACAACTCATTAATGTTCACAAGAGTTTTAATATCCCTCGCGAGAGGCATGATACTCTTAAGGAAAAGTTTGTTAATTTTCATCGTAGAGTTCATATGGAAGAGTTTAAAGCTTTAGAAGACATTAATTTGAATATTGATGAAGGCGAATTTATTGGACTTATTGGTCTAAATGGAAGCGGCAAGTCAACTTTGCTTAAATTAATTGCAAATATTTATTCTCCAACCAAAGGTCAGGTTGAAATTGATGGCAGTGTTTCTCCTTTTTTAGAATTAGGGATTGGATTCAATGGTGACCTCTCAGCCCGCGAGAACGTTTATTTGAATGGTGTGATTTTAGGCTTAAGCAGGCCTCAAATTGACTCAATGTATAAAAAAATTGTTCAGTTTGCAGAGCTTGAAGATTTTATGGAAATGAAGCTAAAAAACTTTTCATCAGGTATGCAGGTGCGTTTAGCATTCTCAATTGCAAGCTCAGTTGATACTGACATTTATTTGTGTGATGAAGTGCTGGCAGTAGGGGACATAGACTTCCAGAAAAAGTGCCTGCGCGTATTTGAGGATTTGAAGAAGGCAGGAAAGACAATAATTTTTGTTAGCCACGACCTTGATACAATAAAAGAATTCTGCACAAAAACATATTTACTTCAAAACGGGCGAATTACTAAAGAAGGACCTACCCATGAAGTGGTTGAGCATTATGTTCAGACGTCTACATAAAAATTTGATCCATCGAAAGCATTCTTAGTATTTGCACAACCTCTGGTGGCATGTGTTCAGCTAAGTTATTTGATCTTTCATGTTTTAAATCAAAATCTGCTTCTTTTAATTTATCTATTTTCTTTTGTAATTCGAATTCAGCCATTCCAACATTCCCAGAAGGATTTTTAGAATTTTTACCATCAATCTCAAATTCTACTTCAAAAGGACCTTCTATTGTGTATCGATCGCATCTATCGCTATATGTGCGTTTTGTCCAATCTATTATTGATAAATCTTGAGTATCTGTATCATCATTTATAGTTAATTGTAGGATTCTATTACCTTTTTTATCTTCAATAACCAGCATTAAAAAGAAACCACCATTTTTTCTTAAGAAATTATATGGATCTGCAGTTATTTCAACATTGTATTTGGAATTTAATACTACTTTAAATGATGAGCCAAGTATTGGATCAGCTTTTAATCGCTCTACCTCTTCATCGGTTCTTTTAAGGTCTCGTTTAATTTTCGCAAATATCCAGGGATTTTTTCTTAATAGTTTCACCAAAGGTTTAAAACGAGCTGAAGTATCCCAAAAATTGTCAGCTTCTTCAGTTAGAACTTCTTTAATTGCATCATAATCCTGAGCTTCTTGATCTTTTATCTCCTCAGCAATTAGTTGATCATTCTCATATAATTCTCTTGCACTATTTATTTCATCTTCATAATTATTAATACCTTGCTGATTTTGCATAGAAGGCGCCTCTTTTTTACCATCACAAGCAGCCATAGCAAGTAATGCAGCTAACGTTGATATACCAACAATCAGTTTATTTGAAACTGTTGGTAATTTTGGATTCATCTTTGTTCTATCAGATTTTTCTATAGAATATTCTTTCATAAAAATATTGGATATAATAAGATACAACTATAACAGAATAAATAAAAAAGTCAAGCATGAATTGTTATCCTAACCGTTCATAAACATCCAAATGCTTCTTCGCACATGCATCCCAGGTGAATTTTTTTGCACGTTCGAGTCCAAGGGTGCTATACCGCTCCCGTTCAGTCCAAGATCTAATAAATTCAAACATTTTTTCTGCAATATCTTTAAAAGAATCAGGATTACAGTATTTAACGCACTCTCCTCCTACTTCAGGCAATGAAGAGACTCTTGAAGTAACAACAGGAGTTCCGCATGCCATTGCTTCTAAAACAGGCAAACCGAATCCTTCATAAAAAGAAGGGTAAACAAATAAATCAGCTCCGCTTAACAGGCCGGGTAACTCTTCATCAGGCACAAAGCCAAGTCTCACAATATCTTTTTCCAGCCCCAGTTCCTGCATTTCTTTATAAATATCCTCATAAAACCAACCATCTTTTCCAATTAAAACAAGTTTATGCGGAATAGCTTCCTGATCTTTAAGCCTTTTAAAAGCTTTAAACAAATTTTCTAAATTTTTACGTGGCTCGATTGTTCCTAAATAACAAATATAAGGGCCTTCAACCAGACTTCCTTTTGTTGGCTTAAACATCTCATCAACTCCAAAAGGCGTAACAACAATTCTATCGTTACTAATGCCCAAATGCTGAATTATGTCGTTTTTTGTATGCTTTGAGTTCGTTAAAACAACATCCGCATGCCGCTTAATATTTTTAAAACGAAAATGGTACAGAATTTTGTTTTTAAGCAAATGATAATCAGGGTACAAAATAGTTGTTAAATCGTGAATAAATGCAACAGTCTTGCGTTTTGTAGGCTGCTGACATATCTCACTAATCTGGTATATGTCACAATTATCAGTTATGTGCTCTAAATGTGGCCAACGCACACCCATCCACCATGCAGTTATCAAACGCTGAGGGATTTTATGCGCCCTTACATCAAAATTAAGGGAATGATACTTGGAATTATCGCGAAGATTAAACGCATAAGGATGATATTCGTTTTGCTTGTCAATTTTTAATAAAGAGTTCACTAAATTGTATTGGTACTGGCCAATTCCTGTTTTGGGCATTGAAAGACATGTAACATCAATTCCAATTTTCATAGATTTGTTGTAGGATAATTACGCACTAAATATTTTATATGAACAGTCTACCAGAATCAGAAAAGGAGCGCATGCTAAATTTTTTAGAGGAGCTTTCGGGCCAGCTAAAAGTTTTTAAGCAAAAACAAACAGGCCAAATAAACCAGGATAGTTTAAGAAAGCTTAAAGATACTGCAAATTTAGTAGCTTATTATCGCAGGTTTGAATCACCGCGAAAAGTTATAGGCCCTGCAATTGATAAAGCAAAAAATAAACTTTATTACGAAACAGAGCATTTTATTGGTGATATTGTTGTTCGGCAGGAAAAGTTTAATCAGGAAACAATAAAATATATTGCAAAACTGGAAAAGCAGATTGAAGAACTTAAGCAGAAGTAAGTAGCGACTTTACTTCATGAATTTCAGGCACATAATTGTCATTTGAATAAATTTCATCAACAAGTTCTTTTATCAACACTTTAAATTTATCCTGAAACTGTGTTTTATTATATTTTTTGCTGTCTTTATATGCGGCTTCATTAAGTGACTCAATCAATTTCGGATTTTGTATAAGTTTTAAAGTGTATTTTTTTAATTTTTTTTCATTCGAGAATTTAAAACCGTTTTTTCCATGATTGATGATTTCACGCTGGCCTCCGCCATCAATAACAATTGGAACACATTTATTTTGCATGGCTTCAACTGTTGTCATTCCAAAATGTTCGATTCTTTGCGGATGTTTTTGCGGATTTTCATTAAGCCCGCACGCATGCCAGAAAATTTTAGATCGTGCATACAGTTTTTTAAGATCATTATTTGGAAGATTTCGATATAACTCAATATTGTTTGCTCTGCTTTGAACGTATTTATTAATTTTATTGAAATAATGATTATTTTTAGTACTTCCGCCAGCAAGTATTAACTTCCAGTTTTGGGCTAGTTCTTTATTGTTTTTACACATTTCAGTAAAGATTTTAACCATTTCAAACTGTTTTTTTGTACCGCCCTCTTCAAACCTTGAAACTGATAAAATTATATTCTCTTTTTCAGCCTCATCTTTATATTCCATATCAACTGGAGGATAAACAATCTCACTTGGCTCGAGATTCCATTTTTTTGTGATCCAGCCGGAAGTATATTTTGAATTAGTTATTAAAAGGTCATAATTTTTAACATAAAAGTGATTTTTTTTAGCGCCATCAGGGAAATGACAAAGGAAAATTGATTTTAATGAATGCGGATTTATATGCGGAGTCATATTAACATTTATAAGAAGATCATAATCCATAATCTCATCTTCAACAGGAGAAAAAGGGTTTAAATCAGCAATTTCAGCCAAAGTAGGATTAATAAGCTCATCGTTTTCATTTATTGGAATATCAATGATTTTAATTTTGCATTTTTTTAAATCCAGATCATACCAACTTTCAAGATCACCAATTGAAACTTTTTTATTACCAATTAAAGTTACTTCATAATCATTTTGAATGGCTGATGCAATTGTTAAACCATATTTCTGTCCGCCACCAGGAAAGTGCAGGGCATGATCATAAAAACAAATTTTTGGCTTCCTTAACTTACTTAAAAGCGCAGCTTTATTAATAATGTTTTGAAGTTTTTCAATAGGATAAAGTTTCGCTATTTCATGCATTATATCGGGCAAAGTTTCTTCAATGGTTTGCGCATTGTTTTCTTTAACCAGTTTATATATGCCATCGTGAACAAATTTATATAATTCATCGTACTCTTTGTGTTTATATGGATGAGCTTTTTTAATTTGCCTGGCAAACTGCTGCGGCTCATGTTTTGCTAAAAATAAAAAGCGGTTTCTGTTGCAGAAATACCATGGAATCCTGCTTGATTTTTCTACGATTCCATGAAAATCATGATAAATAATACTTTTTGGACATAAAATTATCTTCCACCCTTTATTTTTAAGCCTTTCACTCAGTTCAACATCTTCAAGGTACAAAACAAAATCCTCATCAAGGCCCCCAATATCTTCAAGAGCACTTTTTCTGAATAAAACCGAGCAGCCACTTGCACTCTTAATTTCATGTTCATTTAAATCTTCGCTATCTTTCTTGTTAAATCCTATATCTTCAAAATAATAATCTTCATTTACTTTAACACCCAAACTATTAATTTTACCACTATTGCTAAAGAGGATTTTTGGCATAACGCAGCCAATTTTCTCATTTTTTTTGGCAGTATTTAAAAGCTCTTTGAGCCAATTTTTATCAACCTGGATATCCTGATTCATAAACACAACAAATTCGCCATTAGAATTCTTAATTCCAAGATTTTGAGCATAACAATAATTATTTTTCTTTGTTTTTATATATTTTAAATTTGGATATTTAGCAAAATGACGCGAATAATTTTTATTTGGAGTATTATCCAAAATCAAAATTTCATATTCTAAACCTTCAAGATTAGATTTATAAATTGATTTAAGGCAATTTTTAGTTAGTTTGGGATTCCCAAAATGTACGATCAAAATCGAAACATCCATATCTTTAATTTAATGTGAAATAATGATACATTAAATTGCGAATTTAAAAAACATTTTATGATTATCGACACACATTGTCATATTCAGTTTAAGCCTTTAAATAAAGACGTTGAGGGTGTGATGCGACGCGCTAATGACGCGGGTGTTTATAAATTTATTGTTGTTGGGTGTGATTTAACAACAAGTGAGCAGGCAATTGAAATTGCTAAAAAGTACCACAATACTTTTGCTGCTGTTGGCATTCATCCACATGATGCAGGTACAATTACTGATCCTATCTGGCAAAAAGTCGAAGAGCTTGCTAAAGAAAGAGAGGTAATTGCAATAGGCGAGACCGGGCTTGATTATTTTAGGAATTTAAGCCCAAAAGAAGAGCAGATCAGCGGCTTTGTAAGGCATATTAATCTTGCACTTAAACTTGATTTGCCTTTAATTGTTCATAACAGAGATGCAGACGAGGATAGTCTGCGAATCCTACAGGAGCATAATGTTGAAAAAGCGGTTTTTCATTGTTTTAGTTCGAATGTTGAATTTGCGCGAAAGGTTTGGATGGCTGGTTACATGACTTCTTTTACAGGCAACATTACTTACCCTAAAGCACACGATCTTCACAGGGTAGTAGAAGAATGCCCGCTTGATGCAATGATGGTTGAGACTGATTGCCCTTATATGGCTCCCCAAAAATTCAGAGGCGCTACAAATGAGCCTGCCTTTGTTGTTGAAGTAGTGCGTGAAATAGCGAATTTGAAAGGTAAGAAGTTTAATGAGATAGTTGAGGTTACTTCAAAAAATGCAGATGAGTTTTTTAAAATTTAATTGACTTTAAGGTGAATCTTTATATGATGAGCTCCTGTAACAATTTTTATGACTAAGCCTGAATTTAATGAATTTTCAGATACACCTCTAGGCAGAATTTTACAAAGACACGAGGTTTCTTTTGAAAAATTAAGATCTGCACCTGTTAGAATTGATTTAGAGGTAAGTGTGTCAGCAGGTAAAAAGTTTATTTGTAAAATTTATAATCCTGGTTTTAGTTTAGTTTTTGGGATTGAGCGAAATACTCTAAGTAAGCAGGACCTTGAAGCAGAATTAATTGAAGAGCTTAGCAGGCAGGGGATTGCAGTTGAAAGCTAGTACGATGTATTATTCTACGTAAAGTATGCCACTCAGGAACTATTGGATGATCTAATCCAAGTTGGATAAATTTTTCTTGTTCTAATCCTGCTTTTTCAATTCGCTGTTTCCATCCTTCTGGTGTGTCAAAATTGCAAGGCACATTAACTTTTTGAGATGGATCATCTGAATAATGAAGAATTCGATTATATAAATGATCAAAATATGCATTTGAAAATCTTTGCATAGTATCATTTAAATTTAAGAAAAATTCAGCCTCTTTAACCAATTTTGCATCAATTCCTTCAGCCTTGATTCCATATTCAGATTCTATCAGAATAATTTTACCTTCTGGTTTAAGTATCCGTTTTGCTTCTCTTAATAAAAAATCAGGATCATCACTATGATGAAGAACCAAAGCAAGAATTATATTATAAAACGAACCATCTTCATAAGGCAGGCGCTCACCTTCTTTTAATAAATCATGCTTCAAACCGGTTCGCATAGCCTGCGGATGCTCGTAAACATCAGCAAGCTGAACATCAAATCCTTTTGCTGCAATTAGCTTTCCCACTCCGCCATCTCCACAACCTAAATCAAGCACATTTCCGGGAAATAATAGGTGTGGGAGGACTTGTTCCTGAATTAATTTTGCCCGATCTTTAAACTTTTTTTGAATGTTAGACTCAAGATTTCTTCCTTCAAAAAGCTCTCTGGCACTTCTTTCATAATCAATAACATTTTGAGATTGTTTTGCAATTTGGATGCATAATGCAGAAATTTCATGTGCATCCATTGCGTCAACTTCCAAATTAGCCAGCACATTTACGAGTAGGCCGTAAATTACCTGAGCTATTTCATCAACATTAAGTACCAGGGGAATTTTTTCTATGCCAAATTTTTTAGTTTGATCTTCCATGGTTGAAGATCATATTTTAAATAGGGGATTGTGTCAAATTCCCCATGGGAATCGGAATTGTGTTCTAGGCGCACTCCATCCCCGGGGATAGAGTTGACATATCCAAAAAAATCACAAAATCAGTTTGCCAAAAATGGCTTAAACAAGGCCGATACTGAAATTGAAAATATCCCGGGATAGAAAATTTAAAGACTTTTTATGGCGTCTAATACACTCGACACCTCTTTAGGCGTAATCACTTTTTTGAATCCAAGTTTTTTTGCTTCTTTTACCCGTTTGTCGATTTGCGCTACGCTGCGAATCTCGCCACTTAGCCCGACTTCACCTATAAAGCATGTGTCGCTCGGTATTGATTTTTGCAAAAAGCTGCTTGCAATCGCCATTAAAACTCCAAGGTCGCAAGCAGGATCTTTTATTCGCATTCCACCAACCACATTTACAAAGATATCCTGGTTCGCTAAGTTAATTTTTGCGTATTTTTGCAAAACTGATATTAAAAGCTGAGCTCTATTAACATCGAAGCCTGTTGATGTCCGCTTAGGATAGCCAAAGGGCGTTAAGTTGCTCAAGGCTTGGACTTCGACGAGCAGGGGACGTGTTCCTTCCATTGTAACTGTGATTGCTGAGCCTACGGCGTCGATTTTTCGTCCTTCAAGGAATCCAGCTGAAGGATTTGCCACCTCTCTTAAACCATCGCTAGCCATTTCAAAGATTCCGATTTCGTTTGTTGATCCGAAGCGGTTTTTTTCAGATCGTAAAATTCTGAATTGTTTGTAGCGGTCGCCTTCTAAATATAAAACTGTATCTACTAAATGTTCGAGTACGCGTGGGCCTGCAATGTTGCCGTCTTTTGTTACATGACCGATCAATAAAACCGGCGCATTGCGCGTCTTTGCGTACTCCATAAAGCGCTCTGCAGTGTAGCGAATTTGGCCGATGCTGCCTGCAAAGCTCGTTAAGTCTGATGATTGCATTACCTGTACTGAATCTACAACTATAAAGTCCGGCTTAAAATCGCGCACCGTAGCCATTATTGTGTCGAGATTTGTTTCAGCTAAAAATGAGATCCGCTCGCTTTTTATTCCTAAACGCGCTGCACGGCTAGCTATTTGATTTTGAGATTCTTCGCCTGAAATGTATAAAACCTTAGCAGTGCCACCGCTTAATTGATCGCAAATTTGCAAAGTTAGTGTTGATTTCCCGATCCCTGGTTCGCCTGTTAAAAGCATCAATGAACCTTCCATTATTCCACCGCCAAGTACTCGATTTATTTCATCCATTTTTAATGGGATTCGTTTTTCTTTTACGTCGCCCATAACTAGTGGCGAAACTTCGCGCGCATGTGCTTTGATTTTTCCTGGACGCGCGGTTTTAGGTTCAACGATTTGTTCGCTAAAACTGTTCCATGCCTCACAGCTAGGGCATTTACCTGTCCATTTTGGGCTTTCATAGCCGCATTCTCCGCATATGTATGATGATTTAACTTTAGCCATTTATTATTTGGTCATAGATATCTTCGTATTTTTTTGCCATTGTTTTAGCGTTATACTTTTCGTGTAAAAGATTATACCCGTTTTCAGTATACTCTCGAACTTTAAAATTATTATTAAATAATTCTAAAATTTTCTCAGCCATTTGATCGTGATTAGATGGCTCTACAAGGTCTCCATTAACGCCGTCTTCAATAATCTCAGGAATGCCTCCAACATTACTCGCAACAATTGGCAGCTTAGCAGTCATGGCCTCCAATAAAACTAATCCGAATGCTTCTTTTTCACTTGGCAAAACAAAAACATCCGAAGAGGCCATAATTTTTGGGATATTTTTGCGAAATCCCAGTAAACGAACATGGCCAGAGAGCTTTTCTTCATTAACTAATTTTTCGAGATCTTTTTTATGAGGACCATCACCTGCAATCACAAGCCGAACATTTGAGTTTTTTTCAATAATTTTAGGAAGGGCCCGAATTAAATGTTTAAGGCCTTTTCGTTCGTGAAGCTCAGCAACACTTAAAATTACTTTTGTATCAGGATCAGCTTCAAACTCTTTTGCTCTAAATTCGTTTCTTTTATTCTTTGAAAAATTAAGGAGTTGTGATTCAAACCATGTAACATCAATCCCATTATGGATCGTAGTTGTATAATTTTTTAGTTCAGGATAGAGCTTTTGCATAAGCTCTTCGTTGGCCTGTGAAACTGTAACAATTTTTTGAACACGCTTCATCAAATGCTTCTTAATGTACTTTTTAAATTTAGGAAGTTCAAAAGGATCATGTTCAGTAACAATAACTGGGAATTTATATTTATTTGCAGCCATAAACGCATACCTACAGCTAGCAGGATTCCAAACATGAAGATGAATGATGTCCGGCATTGCAATTTTTATTAATTCTTTAAGTTGAAAGTAATGCCGCGGATCATGCTTGTGTGTAACATTGAGCCTAACAACCCTTATGCCTTCCTTAGCAAAGCGATCAGCCCAATCTGACAGTTTTTTATAATCAGAGCAAACCAAAACAATCTCGTACTTATCTTTATTTAAAAATTTAGAAAGAAGATACATTTGATTCTCTGCACCTCCAACATAAGGAGTGTCAGTGTAAAAAAGCAGTTTTTTACGATTTGGATTATTCATCAAAACGATTATAATACGATTTAGTTAATACCATAAATTCAAATGAAAAGTAAAAGGGAAAGTAAGTGGGAAAATAAGTGGTTGAAATTTACAGCAATAGTAGGATTATTCACTATACTAACTGTGATTTTAACTTATCCGGCAGTATTTACTTTATTTACTCACTTTATTGGAGATGCTGGTGACGGGTCCCAGAATGTCTGGAATATGTGGTGGTTTAAAAAATCAGTATTTGAGCTTGGTCAATCCCCTTATTTTACTAATTATCTGCACTATCCGCATGGCACCACGCTTTTGCTGCATAGTTTGAGTCCTTTAAATATGATTTTGTCTTTGCCTTTTGGTTTGTTTTTGAATGTCGAAGGCACATACAACATGATTGTTCTTTTTTCTTTTGTTGCTTCAGGTGTGACTATGTTTTATCTGGCTCATTATCTAACTAAAAGCAATATTGGTTCGATTGGAGCTGGAATTATTTTTTCGTTTTCTGCATATCATTTTGCTCATTCAATAGGTCATGTAAATTTGCTTGCGATTCAATGGTTCCCGCTTTTTATACTTTTTTATATCAAACTTCTTAAAGAAGGAGGATTTAAAAACAGTATTTTAACCGGAGTATCTTTAATTCTGGCTTCTTTAAGTTCGTGGTTCTATCTTGTTTACGGGGCTTTTTTAGGTTTGATTCTTTTTGCATATTATTTTAAGGATTTTTTAAAACAAAAAAAGAAGATTTTATTGATATTGGTTGCTTTGGGTGTTTTTTTAATAGCTGTTGGTCCGATTATTTTTACGATGATTGCAGAGGCATCCAAAGAACCGTTTATTGGAGGGCATCCACCTGATTTTTGGGTTGCTGATTTATCTTCATATTTTTTACCAGGACGGCTTTCTAGCTTTGGTGGATATTTTGAAGGAATCTGGTCAAATTATCCTGGTAACTTTCTTGAGACTTCATTGTTTTTAGGATACGTACTAATGATTTTTGGTGCTTATGCTTTGGTAAAAGTTAAGAAAGCACGAAAGTGGGGGATTGTTGCCTTAATATCTTTTATTCTTTCTTTAGGCTCTGTGCTCTGGGTATTTGGATACAAAACAGGAATTCCAATGCCGTATCATTTTTTGCATAGATATATACCTTTTTTAGATTTAACAGGAGTACCTGCACGCTTCGGATTCCTGGTGAACTTTAGTTTTGCTATTCTTTTTGCTTATGCGATAGCGCACTTAACCAAGCCTTTTTTAAAGAAGGTGAAAAACAAAATATTTAGAGTTTTTGTGCCTGTTTGCATATTACTTTTATTGATTATTGAGAATTTATCAGTGCCTTACCCGGTAATTGCTGTTGATATCCCTGATTTTTATTATCAAATGCAAAGCGATCAGGAGCAGTACTCAGTACTCGAAGTCCCAATGGATGGACGGACTTTATATATGGCCACAATCCATCAAAAACCATTAATAGGTGGATATATTTCAAAAATGCCAATGAGCCGCAGGAATTTTTTACAAAGCACTCCAATAATTGCTTCTTTATATTCTGCTGCGAATTTTCATGATGATGGAAATTATTCTGAAACTGAAAATATTAAGCAGCTCGCAAATGAAATTTTTGAAAAATACGATATTAAATATGTAATTATAAAAACCGATGAACATCTTGAATTCCTACGCGATACTTTAGAATTAGATTTAGTATACGATAAAGAAATGAAAGTCTTCGATACAGGTATTGAACCTCTAAAAGCAAACCTTGAAAGCGCGCAGTAGCTATGGTACATTTTTGCGTGCTGCTCGAAGTACCGAGTACCTCGAAGTACCGAGTACTAAAATTTATGGGTGTATAGCTCAGTTGGTAGAGCACTTGCCTCTTAAGCAAATGGTCCTGGGTTCGAGTCCCAGTGCGCCCACCATTTCCGCTAGTACAAGCCGGAAATCAGACTTCGACCATTGAGCCGAGGACCAGTTGTCATTGGTAATTAGTCGCGGGGTAGTTTATCAAGCACAAATAGCCTTATTGAAAGTATGGATAAGGTCGATATATTTTAGGTTTTAAATTCAAATTTTATTACTTTTTGCCTTTAGATTTTTTTGCTTTTTTTAACTTTTCAACATAATCTCTTAAATCTTCTTCAATAATAGTTATCCCAAAATAACCGCGTTCGGGTGACTGAATTTTGTTTAAAATTTTTCTACCTTCATCTATTGTTATTAATTTTTGCTTTTCTAATTTTATAATTGTT
Organism: Patescibacteria group bacterium; assembly: GCA_042577965.1. Lineage (GTDB taxonomy): Bacteria > Patescibacteriota > Gracilibacteria > UBA1369 > PNNO01 > JAUVDZ01. The sequence continues at coordinate 111,353 of JBHPDK010000001.1, read as the reverse complement.
TTTTGTATTGTTCTAATAGCTTTTAATTGATAAGAAACATGAAATGCCTGAGTTTTAAGTTCTTTGTTATAAGCCTCTGCTTGTTTTTTAGATATAATTCTATTTCTCAGCAATGTCTTTATCATTGGAGTAGCCCATTTTTTGATTTTAGCGACTTTTTTAGCTTGTTCAGCTTTGTATTCCGGAGAAAGAGGTAAAGGTTTAACACCCATTTTTATTTTGGTTATTAATATATATTACCATATTTAGCCACATAAGTCAATTTGGCAATATATAAAACTTTGCTATAATATAGCCAGCAAAACTACCCCTCGGCTTCCATAAGGAAATCAAAGGACCAAATCGGAGAACTGGCTTTAGTAAGCCAAAAACGCTTCATTGAAAGCGGTAGACGTATCTCTTAAGCAAATGGTCCTGGGTTCGAGTCTTAAGTAGCGCCCACCATATTACTTTATACTTACAATCTTCATATTCTTCATGAATTCATCATGCTCTTCGGCTAAGGCTTCAGTTTCAGCATATGCAGTGAATGCAACTCTAATATCGTTATAGTAAGTTATGTATATTCGATTAAATCCGATGTCTCCATCGACCGGCTTTGTAAAAGGGACTGGTTCTTCATTTTTCTTCATAGCTTCCATGTCTTTTAAGTAAAACCTTTCATTTGGAAATATTAAAAAGTCTCTCATGCAATCACCAGGCTCACAAATATTATCAAAATGCTGCACTGCTTCAATAGGCACAATATGCACAGCCCATGAATCTTTATCGTAACTGCCGGTTGCCAGTTGAAGGTCATATGTGTAGCTATGTTTAATCAAACTTTGATTATAGTTTTCTAAAACATGCGTATCAGGCAAAGTTAGATCAATTACACCTTTTATGCTTGAAGTTAAATTTGGTACTGATTCATCAACTGGTTCGGTTTCTGGTTCATCTGTCGGATCTTCAATTACGGTTTTAGGTTCGATCACCGGTTCTTTCACGGTCTCTTTTACTTTATCTTTTTTAGGAAGATATGTAGTTTCTCCACGATATTTCGACACATAATAATTATCTTCAATATATTTATTTATAAAATAAGGAATAACAAAGCCAATAGTTATCCAAATTACTAAAAATATAAGAATTAGAGGGATTTCATTTCTATCTCTTTTAAATCCTTTTTCTTTTCTGTATTTTTCGTATGATGGAAGCTGACCTTTAGCTAATTTTTTAGCAATAATTACTGCAATAATTACTTCAGCTACGATGATTAAAGTCGAATAATAATTAAAAACAAAGGTAAGTGCTATAAAGATTATCACAAAAATGATTGCCCCTATTAATACCTTTTTGCCTTTTTGCGCAGTGCCAAGCAGTTTACTATTTCGATAATAAAAAATAGCCGGAAGAATCGGACTAAATAAAAAAGCCAGGAATGCCCAGTTTTTTGGATTGTATAGAAGTTCTTTTTGATTGTATTTTTGTTCGTTCATAGGGAAAAGTTTATATTTTTTTATAAAGGATGTTGTTTTCTAACTTCAATCCATTGTTCTAGAGTTTTTTTCACTTTTTCTAAAAGTTCTTTTGCAGCATCAAAATCTTCTGAATCTTCAGTAGAAAGAGAAAGTAATTCAAAAGTATCAATACTATTAATTCTATCTTTGACATGGGAAAGTACAGCTTCGACATCAAAACTTTCATTATCAACTTTTAATTCTATAGCCCATTCGGTTATAAAGGCTTGGGTATCTTCAATTCCCTCCAGTACTTTATGTACAAGTGACCTGGCGGTGTCAGTAATTTTTACAACATATTGTATAAAATCTGATTCATTCATTTCAATCATATCACTTTTCTTAACTGGAATACGTATAGTATCCTTCTTCAATCTTTCTGGCTCAGAAGAAAGAGCACGTAATTTGAACAATCCAGGTGAGGTTGTCCCATCCCAGGTGTCTCTTGCATTTCGTCCTTCCTGATCAGGCATTATTGAAATGATTAAATGGCGGATCATCCGCTATTATCATAATATAGTATAATTATAAAATAACAATCAAAAGATCATCCAACGTTTATTATACAAAAAAAGCCTCAAGTTTTAATAGCATTTTCAGCATCAGATAGAGTTTAAAGTAAAATTCAGCCGTCACCGGGATCAAATTTTTATGAATTAAGTCACCAAAATTCACAATCTGTTTGCCACTTATTTCTAAACACCAAGCCCGTTTAGAACGAGTTAGCAATGACCATAGACTCTTGGGAGAACCTATAATCAGGCCTATTCCTGCTATCAAAACTTAAGGCACAGATGCTAGCAAAATAAAATTAATTAAATTACTAACATCTGTACCCCAAGTTTCAAAGATTTTTCAAAGATCATTATAATATTATATCATTATTTAGATTCAATGTAAAGGGTGTTGGGACCGAATTTCAAATCCGGAGCCGCTTCTTATCAATAAATCTGATTATGAATTCCAACATCAAGCATTATCACAAGAATATAATTGTCAATCTCCTCAAATATCACCCTTACATCACCAGTAATAGAAAAAGCACGCAATCCTTTTAAACTGCCTTTTAAGGGGTGATTTCGTAGTTGTGGATTGTGCGGATCTTTTGTGAATTGTTCTATGGCGGATATTGTTTTTTGTTTTAATTTGGGTGAAAGTTTTTTGAAGCTTTTCTCGAAGTTTTTGCGATATTTAATTTCCATCAGAGTTTCTTTAGATGTTCTACCGCCTTTTTAGGATTCATTGGTTTAGTTACTCCTATTCCTTTTTTAGCTTCTGCTGAGGCTTTTAATAATTCTTTCTCCTGTTCAATAGTTAAACCATTTTCAGTTAGCAGTTTAAAGGGGATTCCTTCATTTATCACAATCTGTTTTAAATAGATTTTAATAGCAGAAGTCATGTCTATACCAAGTTTGTCCAGAATATTTTTAGCGGATTTTTTTGTAGCATTATCAATGCGAAGTTGTATTGTTGCCATAATAAATGGGATTAGATTCTCATTTATAGTATAGCAAATCTGTAATTACATTGTCAATACGTTGTTAATACACGTAATTATTATATCAAACAATTATTAAATTTCTCTAAAATATTTCTAAAATTTTCTGTTATAATAATTACATGATATTTCCTTTTACTCAGATAGAACAAAAAAATACCCTGTCACGATTTATCAGATCGTTTATAGGTTTATTTGTTTTTTGCTTCTCATTAACCATTTTGTTTCTTGGGATGAGAGCTGTTATGCAGGTTGGAGGATTTTGTGCTGAAGGCGGCCCTTATCATATAGCTGTTCCTTGCCCGCAGGGTATTGCAGTATTAATGCCTTTATCTATTTTTGCGATGCTTATTGGCGGAGCCCTTTATTTTACAGCTCCTCTTAAAAATGGGCCTAAATGGGGATTTTTGTTTTGGAGTGCATTGTTTATTGCACTTGGATGGAATTTTTTCGAATTCGGAATTTATCCGCCAATTGGCGAGGGGATTTCAATTGCATGGCTGGTTTGCGGTGTTCTTTTTGCACTAATGGGCATTGGGCCTTTATTAGTAATGAACAGAGATAAAGCATCTAATATTTTACTTGGATCAAAAAAACCAGACGAATCATTCAATGTAAAGCTGCTATTAATGCATATTGTAGCTTTAGCTGCAGGTATTTATTTAGGATTGGAAGTTTATAAATATTTTACTTAAATTTCACTAAACCTATAATGCCCGCTAATTGTAGCCGGCCATGTTAAAAGCATATTTTGTTCTTTTACTCCGCCTCCTCCGTTGTGCACCAAATAGGGGACGGAGTCGCCTGCTTTTTTGTTGGATATGATTGCTATATGCCATAATCCGCCTTCCATTTGATTGTATGTGACTATGTCGCCGGGCTGCCAAAGTCCGTCATTAAAACACTGCGCATCTGTGCAGGTTGATAAAGACTGCGCATGATATTCCAAATACGCTTTTACATTAATAACGCGTCTGTAATTTATATTTGGATCAGGATCATGAGGATATCTGCCTGGATTAGCCCACATGTCATTGTCGAGTTTTGTTTTGAGATCATAGCCATTGTCGCGAAGAGCATGTTCAATTACATCTGTGCAGGCTCCGCTGTCAGCCGGAGGATATCCGCCACTATAATAAGAAGTGTCGTAATTGGTTACTATGCCGATTTGTTTGCGTGCAGAATCCACAAGCTGCTGCCCGTTAAATGGATTCGCGGCCTTTTCAAAACGATAAAGAAGTTCAGCCAGCTGGGCTCTGGAAATTTGTATTGCCGGATCAAACTCCTGCCAGGTTATGTTATTGTCGGCTGCATAATTTTTATAGGGATCATACCAAAAGTCGCCAGAATCGCCTGAAAGCCCGCTCAAACCAAAACTTTCGTATCCCATTTTAATAGCCTCAGCCAGATTCACGTTATTTGCCGGCTTAAAGCTTCCGTCTTCATAGCCTTTTACAATTTTGAGGTCAGTTGCAGTGTTCACATAACGCGCAAACCAAGCGTTCGGCTCTATGTCGTTGTATGCAGTTGCAGAATTTGTTGGATATATCGGTGTGCCACTCGCAAGCAGAATCATTTTAAGACTCTCTGCCCTTGCAACTTTAGCATCAGGTTTGAATGATCCGTCATTATAGCCCTGAATAATGCCTTTTTGCTGCAAGTGAGTAATCGCTTCGTAATGCTGGTGATTTGAAGAGACATCGGTGAAAGTTGCAGCAAAAGAGGTCGAGATAAGTATCAGTGTGAGGGTAAGGACTGCGATTAGTGCAAAGATTTTGAGTTTGGGCATGTTGAAGATTAGATGTGATTTGATTATATCATTAATTAAATCCTAAACATCCTTTTTAACACCTTTCATTTCTGGCTTTCTACCTATCTGTAGCTGTTTTTTATCTTTTGCAGGAATTGAAATAGTAGGATTATTTACGTCCTCTTCTTCGTTATCAAAAACTTGCTGGAATGTTGTTGTTTTTATCTTTCCAAATTTAAGTTTTTTAAATAAACCTGCATGGATTTTGTCCCAAGGGTAATATTTTCTTTTTGCTAATTGACCATATTCAGTGCTGCCTAAAGTTATTGGTAAAGGTACTTTTATTTTTCGAAGCCTTTTATACAGTTTTCGTATAAATACTGAACTAAAGCAACTGGTTAATATTAGTATAGGCGGTTCTTCATTAGGAAATCTTTTTGCTCTTCTTCTTAATGACTTTGCTAATTCTATATATGAAAGATGATCACTTTTTGATTTAGTTTTAACTTTTGCTCTTGTTACTCCTTCAAGTCCGCCATAAGCCAAAGAAACTGCTTTTTCGCTTCCGTGACCATCAAGTACAAAAGTTAGTTTAGGTTTTGTTTCAACCAGTTTTAAAATTTTTCGTTTTGCTGCTTCAAGTTTATTTACATTGTTTGATTCTTCTCTAATAAAATGCCAATTCTTTTCACCACATTGTTGCTTTATATGTTTTCGCACCTCTTTTCGTCCAAACAAATTTCCTCTAAATATTGCTTTCTCATTATTTGCCATATATACAACGCTTCTTCCTTTAAATAATGGTTTTTTTGCAAGTTTTGCTCTTTGTTTTAGGATTTGAAGGTACATTTTTCGTACATTTTTTTCACTAACTTTCATATCCCTATAGAACAAATTTCTTGTAACCATCACTCTAAATTGAGCTCTTTTAAAAGCTGTTTTTTGATATGGAGGCCCAAGCCATTTTTCTTTTACTCTAAGTATTTTTTGTATTGCTTTCCCTTTATAAAAAAGATAATTTGTGTATTTATTAAAACCCTTTGGCAAGCCACTTCGTTGTTTTTTTCCAATCATTTGATCTCTTATTGATTTGGCTTCTTTGTGCCTGGCAAGAATTTTATCTTTAATTGATTTAGAAGTAATAAATTGATTTATATTTTTAAAGAATTGTTTGCTATTAAAAAGTTCAAATCGGATATTATGTGTAGATTTACCAATGATGTCGATTATTTCTTTTAAATAAGGTATATTTTTATATTTCTTCATATGGAGAATTGCTAGTCCAGGACGATCTTTTGCAACAATTTTAGCTAATTTTTTAGCCCATTTTTTATCCATAAAATCCTTAAAATATAAGAAAAAGAATAATGAATCTTTATTAACTGCTTTTGTAAATAACTTTTCGGCTATTTTAAGATTTTTTAATTTTTTTGCTATTTCAAAAATCTCATGACTATTAAATTCTTTCATATTATTTAATGAGTATTCTAGTATTTCTTCATATCCTTTGATTTTCTTTATCTTTTCTATATACACAAAAGCTAAGTGGAGCTGCTCTTTTTTACAAACTTCAGTAAAAAACTTTTTAATCCATGGCGTTTTATTTAGAATTGGAAATAAATAAAAGAATATTAGATTTCCTGATAGATAATTATTAAATTCAGTTAGAATTTTTTTAGCTAATTTCCAATCTTTGATTTTTTTCAAAGCAAAAACTGTTCCAAATGAATCTTTTTTAACTGCTAATTTTATTAATTTATTTTGAAGAGCTTCAGGTATATGTTTTTGCAAATTCGGGAGCTCTTTAAGGAAAGTTTCTGGATTATTTTCAACTGCCAGAAGCAGAATATCCTGATAAATAGGCTTACCATCAACCTTAATATCTTTAAATTCTTTTATTGCTTTAAAAACATTAAATTTATCTAAATGAAGAATTTTTTCACTTAAAGTTGCTTTTAATGGTTTGTTGGCCACTCCCATCCCTTTATATAATTCTTTTTTCTTTGAAATCCTTTTAACCTTTAGAGCTAATAATAAGAATTTCCCTGCCCATTTTGCATCTTTGTACTTTTTTAAATGTTTGAAGGCATAGAAAGTAATTCTACCGAATAAATTTTTTGGATGAGTTAAAAGCTTACTATAAAACTTAAATGCCCAGGGTTTATTCTTGTATTTTCCAATATCTATAAATAATTGTTCAGGATTGTTTTTTAATAGTTGTTTAATATGCTCTTTTTCATTTTTAGGAAGAGTATAATTAAGCACATCTCTACGTAAACTTGCTAGAGTTGGTTTTTTACCAAATTTTTCATGCTTTCCATTCATAATATAGGTTCAAAAATATCCCCATATTATACCTTAAATCAGGGATTTTTTCAATCAGAGCGAGCGATACATTGGCAAATACACCATTATCTCCCGAGCCGCCTCTATTCACGTGAATCTTTTATTAATTCCTGGATGTTTTTTTCAGTTATCCAAGCGCCTTCGTTGTATAAACATTTACCAGTCCTTCTATTACTCCAGGTAGTATTAATTACAGATACAACTTCTCCTTTATGATTTACTACTGGGGTTCCTGAATTACCACCAATTACCTCGCACGTATCTAGATGAAATAATCCATCTTCTTTTGAACCTTTATACTCAGTAATTGGGGCCTTATCGATTTTCCATTTAGTACCCCAATGCCAACGATTATATCTTAAAAAATGAAGATAATAGTATATACCTTTATCAATTGGGTCTTGTGATATTTTTAGTGCCTTCCTGGCGTCAAGTATTGGCTTGTCAAAAACAATTACTCCATAATCATGAGATTTGTCTGATGCTGTTTTGCATTTTCTGCTTCCTCGTACAATTTTATATTTTGGGTAAGTTCTACTTCCATTAGGTTTTAAACCAAGAACTGAAGTTACATATTTGAAACCTTTAAGGCAGTGCTCAGCAGTTACAATAGTTCGTTCATCATAAATAAAGCCGGTGCATAAACCATTATTAGTTTTAAATTGCACAATTCCACGTTGAATTTTTTTGTAGAATTCGACTGAATCCTCAAGTCCTTTTCTTTCATTGCTTTTTTTTGCTAATTTTAAAGTTTCAAGATATTTTACATATTTGGCTTTTTCTTCAATAAATTGTTCTAATAGTTTTATTGTTTCTTTATCGGTAACACTAAAAGATAAATCAGTAATAGGGATTTCAAATCCCTTTCTTTTTTCGTTACCTTTTGCATAAAATAAAGGAGCAAATTTTAATGATTTGATGGAACCATCTTCATCTCGAATTATATCAATCATCCAATACTCATTTTCCGATACATCAAGATCACCTTCTCCATCAAACTTAACTCGATCAGCATAACTTGATAAATCTGAATATTTAAGCCTTACAATAATTCTGTTTTCATTAATGCAAATAGTGTTAAAAGCATCGCCTTCAAAACAGTCTAAATCTATTTGTTCAGTTTCATTACTACCTTCGCTGTCTTTTGTTACCTGAAAGGTCGATGCAGGAATACAACCAAGCGTCATTTGATAATTAAGTCCATGTTTACCTTTACTTATGAGAGGTGAACTTTGTCTTCGTATATCTACTTGTCCAAAATATCTTAAAAGGTTTTTTTCTTGTTGTATTGCTTTTAATTTATTGATTGAATTGATTAATTTACGTTGAAAGTATTCAATTGCCTTTTTTTTAACCTCACCTTTTACATATTCTTTCATTTTATCGTTTTCATGATCAATCTTATAGTTTCTTGCAAGTAGAGCTGCGCCTGCAATAGCTGCAATTACCAGAACTTTGCCAATTTTTCTCCAAATATTTCCCATTACCCTTGATGGGGTGCTGGGTTCTGGCCTTCTTTTAACGTGGATGGAATTGTCATTAACTGACGGTGGCAGGTCTTCATCAGCATGTAAAGTTGCTTTAACCTGCTCAGAGAACAAGTCTAATTGTCTTTCATCAACATAAGGTTGATCGACTTGCTCATCTTCTTCAGCCAGCCTTATAGCCTCAGCAAAAAGTGTTAGTTGTTGCTCATCATAATCTATGATGCGTTTTTCGGACATAATAATTCTTTATAAGAGCATATTAAAGCAGATATGCTACTTTTCGTCAAACCTCAAAAGAAGTATTAAGGTAAATATTTGTTTACATTCTCTACTGCCTCCTCAGCTTTATGAATTCCCTAAAGCTAAATCTCTTAAGTAACCTGAAACAGAAGAATAGCCTTTTTTAACTGCAATTTTTTCAATTTGTTTTTTATCATCAGGACTCACTCTAAATCTGATTAGCTCTGATTGCTGTTTTTTGTATTTTTTTTCAGCCAAAATTAAATTTGGGAGATCATTGAGTAATTCTGGTATATCTTCGTTTAAAAACGCTTGTTTTATATTAGCTGTTTCGCATTCAACCAAAGTAGTGCTTTTTTTAGCAGGTTTTAAAGTATAAAAATACTTTTTATTATTAATTGTGATGTAATGTTTGATATTTTTCATGTGATAAGCTTTTTAACAATTTTTGAAGCCAGAGTTTTATAGAAGTCTTTACAGTCGTTATTATGCACAGGAATCACTAAGTCATTTGCTAAAGAGGGGTGTTTAAATTTTTTGTGACTGCCTTTTGCCATAATGATCTCAAAACCATGGTATTTTAGTACTTTTTCAATTTCGACGTAGCGTAGTGAGGCTGGGCGATTTAGTAATTGTTGTACGGTCTTTTCAAGTTTAGTCATAAATTATTAAATAAGCAGACCGTAGCTACATAATATCAAAACGTAGCTACAAAGTCAATAGATAGATAAGTTATAGAAAAAGCCTATCAAACAATTATTAAATATTTTTAAAGTTTTTCTAAAATATTTTTGGCAATTTAAACTTCAAAGCTAATTTCAACTTGTGGCTGCCTTTTTTTTATTTCTCTAATGATATCTGGAAACTTTGGTGATGGGGGATTGTCATGAAAAGGACTAATTGTTATATGGCCATTTCCGTGATTATGAACACTCACTTTCCCCTCTGTTACAACCATAAGTTTATTAAATTTACCCAGAAGGCCTTTGATTTCACATCTTTTCCAATTTTCAGGAATTTCAATTGGATCCGGATCCTGATCTTCAATTATTTTAGCTTTTACCTCTCTATGTAATCCTAAAAGTTTATATGCCAGGGTTGTTCTTTCCTGCACAGCTTTTATTGCATCAGCAACAAGCGTTTCTTCTCCATATCTACTTTCAGGAGGCAATAAGCTTAATAGTTCCATTAATTCTGCAAATTCTATTTCATCTATTCCAAAAGGATCATCAGGTGTTTGATCAATCATGATGTATTGATTTAGAATTATAGGAGATGAATGATAGCATAAGATCGTCATTTTGACAACAGCTCCATTATCTCCTCTACCGCCTCCTCAGCCATACCTAAGCTAATGGTACAAGTATATAATTAATATTTTCGCTTTTATCATTCTCCTTCACTTCAGCCATAAGTATTTTAAGATCCATATTGAACATAAGTATTTTTTCGTTTTTGATTGCCACCCAATTGCCTAAATGAATTTTTTTGAATTTCATTTTTAGCTTAATAGTTAAGTCGTTTACGCTTTGGATCAAATTTTGCTTTTTATTGTTCATGGTTGAATTGGATTAAATGAAAATTCTTTAACTTCCTTTTCGATTTCAAGGGCATAGTGTGATTGAAGATTAAGCCGGAATTCAGGGTAAGTTTTGAAGAAATGTTCTAGTCTTAAAGCCGTATCAGGAGTGTAACTGTACGGCATTAATAGTAAGAAGTCAAGGGTGAATACTTACACTAGTTGCCTCATTATCTCCTCCACCGCCTCCTCAACCGTGCCTTCAGAAATATCCGCAAACACCATTGACATTTTTAAATAAACTGTTATAATTGGCTTCTCTTAATAATCTTAATGCAATTTTAAATGGAAAGAGAAACAATTAATGATATTTATGATGATTTAAACACAACCCTTGAATTTTTTATACGCGGGTCTTATATGCAGTATGCAGACACTAAAGATACAGCTCGTAAAATCCTGGTTTTTCGTGATTTAGGTGAAATGGGTCCACTTAAATTCTTTCTGGAAGATATTGTTGACGATCAACAAGATGTTGAAGATGATCCGGTTTATGTTTCCACTTTGATAAATGAATTAATTAAAGAAGCTGAAGAAGCAATTAAATCACCTGATTTAGCTCCGCTATGTTTATCAAGGGCAATGAGTCAATGTGATGGCAGAGTAGAAATATTAGTGGATTCAATGAAGACGTTTAGAGAAAGGCTTTTACAAGTAATTCCTAATGCCCCAGTATCTCCTCAACCGCCTCATCAACCGTACAAGTAGAAATAAGTATAATTAAAGGATCAACCCATCCTTCAAGTTCTTCTTCGCTTCCTACATATCCACGAAGTTCTAGTTCTAAACCTTTATGAATACCTAAATGAAGATGTTTTCGCTCTCCATCTGTCTCATCTGAATATCCATCACCCAAAACTCCAATCAAATCAGCCTCTTTTATCGAATCGCCAATTTCCGCTTCAACACTATCCAAATCAAGATGCCCATATAAAACCGTATAATCATCTTCGTTAATTTCACACTTTTGCATAACAACTCCGCCATAACCACTCACTAATCTTTTTAGAATGAGCTCACCAGTACAAATTGCAAAAATATCCACATCAATATCTGTTTCGTTTTCAAAAATTTCAAAATCAACGCCTGTATGAAAACCAGTGAATTTCTCTGGCTGAACAGGGGAGTCATCAGGCGAAACTTTAATGCCAAAAGGCTTTTTAGTTACTCTTTCCGTATAATTTTCAATAGGTGGTATTGTGAAAGTTCGGGGCGAATCAGGTTGCGGACTTTCAGTTTTGAATTTAATAAGACTGCACGAATTTAAAACAATCAATGCAGAAATTAAAATTAAAGAGAGGCGTTTAATCATAATGGTTAAAATCCAGCTTTAATTAGTAATAATACTCCAATTATAACCGGTTGATGAATTAAATAAATAAATAAAGATTTTTTCCCCAGATATCCAAAGAATTTCACTACATTTTTATTTGATAAATCCCTTAATTTAATCTTTCTACTGTAATTTGGGTATAATTTTTTCCCTAAAAATATCCCAATTAAAATTGTTCCGAAATGGGGAAGCATGGGGAAGTAATCTACTGTGTAAAAATAGTGTGGTCTTAAACCCAGCCAAAATAACCATTGAAAATCGAATGATAAGTTAGATAAATAGAGGCCGGCAACTATTACAATAAGCGCAAAAAACAAATTTAAATAAGAGAATTTTAAAAAAGGATACGCAAGAATGATTGAAAGCCCGATAAAATGCAAAACACCAAATAAAACATATCCATTTTGCATAAATATTAATGTTGCTAAAGTTATTATCATCCCCCATGAAAATATTTTCACACCTCTTTTAAAATATTCCACAAACTTTTTATTTTTTCTTGAATAACTCAGACTTAATGAAATTCCAACTAATAGAAAAAACAAACTAAAAATTGATATTTTGAAAATCGTCCAAAACTGGTTACCAATATCAATTTTAGAGATGCTTAAAAAGTTTAAATCAAAAGCAATATGAAAGATAATCATTGAAATTAATGCAATACCTCGGAGGAAATCAACTTCCCAAAACCTTTTATTGAGTGTTTTCGTTTTCACATATTAATTATAGATTTAAATGTTCGTAAAAACAAATACTTGAAGTTTTAATCATCAAAATCAGACCGCTGGATAGGCTCGTCATACCACTCATCGCGGGATTTTCTTTTGGGCCAGTTTTTAATAATTACATCGCTAGTGCTGGGTCCTAGTCTTAATGATAGAGATGTTGTTTTTCTTTTCTTTTTTCCTGGACTTCGTTTTTTTTCATGTTTGCGTTTTGCTATTTGATTTTCAATTTGATTAAATCTATTATTCATTTTACTGTCATCATCTTCAAGAGCTACTCCAACGAATTTTTTATTATTAATTCTTGATTGCTTAATTAATAATTTTACACCTAATTTTGGAAGTATTTTTTCAAGAGCTTTTAAATATTTACGTATGGTATCCTGCTTCAAACCAGTTGCTTTTGTTATTTCATCATAAGTCACCCAATTTATGTGCTTTGAGCTTAGCGCTAAATAAATCACAATTTCATGGTACTGGCTTGGGATAAATTCAAGATTATTGCTAATTCTGTCAAATACTGTAGGTGATTTTATTATTTCTTCATCATTTGTTTTTTCAGGAGTACCTGAAGGATCATTCGGGGATTTAAACATATAATACCTTTTATATCTTCCTCTGCCTTTTGATTTGGTTGTTTTAAAGATTTTAATACCAAACTCGGCTGCTGTTTTAATTAATAATTTCATTATTGTAGGTATTGATCTTTCAGCAATTTTATATTGTGACCGTATTTCCTGAGTTCCAAAATCATTATTTCTTTGCATTTTACGTGCAACAAAGCCTGTTGCTTTTTTTTGATTACTTGTTTTCATCATTTTTGCACAAAGCGCAAGAATTGCAGCTCCATCCATTTTATTACCTTCTTCAAGAGCAGCTTCAACCTGAGCTTTAACACTATTAATAATTTTCTGTCTTTTCATTATTTCAACGTTTTCTGCAGGTGCTGATGAGCTTTTATCAGGTGCATCAAAATAAGCATCTTCTAAAAATTGTCCTCTCTCTATCATAATTTATAATTATAGGAGGTGAATAATAGTGTGGATGGCTTATTTTGTCAAATATTCCAATGATACAAATAATTAGAAACGGGAAGTTAAAAATAACATAAAATACCTTTGCTGTCAAGGGTGTATCTTAATATTCATTTATATTAAATTAATTACCTTTTCTTACCATGCCATCTTTTCTTTCTTCTGTAGTTTTGCTCTTTTGAAGGAAGGGGAGCCGAGCTTGAAGGAAAGGGATGGTCGCTAATAACCGGAATTGGTTTTTTAATCAATCTTTCTACGTTTTTGATGTACTTTTTCTCCTGCCAGTCACAAAACGAAAGTGCGATTCCATTTGCGCCTGCTCTACCGGTTCTTCCGATTCGGTGAACATAATCTTCAGGTACATTTGGAACTTCGTAATTTATAACATGTGAGAGTTCGTTTATATCTATGCCTCTTGCTGCGATATCTGTAGCAACAAGGATTTTGGTCTGTTTAGTCTTAAAATTCTTTAAAGCTCTTTGCCGCGCATTTTGATTTTTATTGCCATGGATGGCTTCAGCATTAATTCCCGCCTGATTGATAAATCTTGCAACTTTATCAGCTCCGTATTTTGTTCTGGTGAATACAAGCGCAGATTTAATGTCGGGTTCTTTTAAAACATGTATTAATAAAGGTTTTTTATTATTTTTTTCTACATGATAAATCTTTTGCTGAACATTTTCAGCAGCAGGAGAAGCAGGCGATACCTCAACCCGTACAGGATCTACAAGTAGTTTTTTGGTCAAATTCACAATAACCGGAGGCATGGTTGCCGAAAAGAATAAAGATTGCTTCTTTTCTGGTAATTTAGCGATTATTCTCTTTATGTCAGGGAGGAATCCCATGTCCAACATCCGGTCTGCTTCATCTAATGTGAAAATCTGGATGTTTCTTAAGTCGATATATTTTTGATTCATTAAATCAAGAAGTCTGCCTGGAGTGGCAATCAAAATATCAACTCCTTTTTTAAGTTCTCTGGTTTGAGTATATTGCTTTACTCCACCATAAATCACAGTGCTTTTGAGGTATAGATATTTGCCGTAGCTTTTAAAGCTTTCTCCTATCTGAATAGCAAGCTCTCTTGTAGGAGTAACAATAAGGCATTTTATCTTTTTTTGTCCTTTTTCAAATTGCCTTTCTTTACTTAAAAGTTGAAGTATAGGGATAGCAAAAGCTGCGGTTTTTCCTGTGCCTGTTTGAGCACAGCCCAGTATATCCCTTTTTTGCAGCATTGCAGGGATAGATTTAGCCTGTATTGGTGTTGGTGTCTCGTAACCTTCTTCCTTTAATGCTCTAAGAATCGGGTGTATAAGATCTAATTGTTCGAATTTCATTCTTTTTTGTTAATTATGAAAACTAACTATACGGTAAAAAATAACTATTGTCAAGCTTAGAAAAAACTCTTTTAAATCTTCAATTTCTAATCACTCGATAAATATTCTCAGAAACACCGCCTCTTGTTGCATTATCACCAGGCTTGTAAAGAATTCCTTCTTCTTCTAAAATACCAAGATTTTTTGCAGTAACAACGTAAGGCGCAAACCATTCATTTAATTCAACGTCATTGTATGGTTTTATTGTTCCAACCTGATCTAAAATAACTCCCTGAGTATTTATAACCATTTTAATTGCTTCTGCTTTAACAACTTTGTTTCCTGGTTTAAAAGTTCCATCATCATACCCTTGCACCCAACCCTGCTCTTTTGCATAGCAAACATACTTTGCATACCAGTCATCAAGTACATCCGGGAAGCAATTATTATATTTTTCTACATCAATTTGAATTCCTGTAGATAAAACCAGAATCTTCATTAATTCAGCTCTTGTTATTTCACCTTCAGGCAAAAAAGTTCCATCTAAATATCCACCAATAATTTTATTTTCTTTTAAAAATTTAATTGCCAGATAATTAGGATGAGACTCATCTAAATCAAGAAACAGCTGTTTTGAAAAACCAGTTATGTCTGTTCCCTCAGTTTGTGAAATTTCACTATAAATTGTATCTTCAATTGCTGACTGAGTTTCTCCGTAAACATATTCATTCGGATTAAAGTTTAAAATTCCTTCTTCAACTAATGAATCCAGCCAAATATTAATAATATGAACCGGAATAATGTAACCGTATTGGCCTGCTTCACCATAAATACTTACATAAGTTGGAATTCCAATAAATCTATCCAAAGCATCAATAGCAGTGCCACCTGAGTTGCCAGGATTAATAAGAGCATCTGTTTCGATTGCAAAAACAATGGTATCACCTAACATGTCTGCAATTTCCTGTTCTTCAGGAGTCATATTTTCAATTCCGACTTCCTGGTAAAGTGTTTCTGCTGAAATTGATTGAAAGCCTGTAACAACACCATTTGTAACAGTAATATTTTCAGAAAGACTTGCTCCTGGATATCCAATTATCGAAAGATCATCTCTTAAATTTGGAAGATCCTGAATATCCCATGCAGTAGTGCTAAATGTAACTGGAGGGTATCCATAATGATCTTCTTCCTGTAATTCATAAAACATATCTGATTCAGGATCATATCTGTAATAAGGATAGATTAAGGCAAGGTCAAAACTTTCATCATAAGCAAGAACATAAGCTTCTTCTAAACAAATTGGAGCTTCGAATTCCGAAACTGTATAACATATCTCAATAAAATCATTAAAATTTAATTCTTCATCAACAAGAACATGCATATTAGTTAAAATTATTCCATCTTCAGAAATAATTGTCCCACTACCTGAACCCATCCAAAGCAAAGAATCCTCATAAAGATTATAAGTATTGATTTGGACTGTTGAATAAATAACCTCGTTACTTACCATCGCAGATGTAGTAGGGAACTGTAAAAAACATAATGTTAGCGCAATTAACACTGATACAAACTTTTTCATGAGTTTGGATTAATAATAACTAAGATATAGATTACTACATATATAAAGTAAAATGCAAAAATCCAAACGGAGTTTCATGCGGAGTTCCATAAAATCAGAAATCCAGCACTACTTCTAAAGTCCCACTGCCACCTCTGTCACGCCTACCTTCATAAACACGACGGACAAAATGTTTCTCGAGTAAATATTTTTTAAGCATTGGTTTAATAATCGGCATTCCGTGGCGCGAATGCAAACCTTTACCAGTAATAAATAAAACTTTTGTTAATCCACGATCCCTGCATTCCTCCAAAAACTCGTCAGCAAGCTTTTTAATTTCGAATTCTGTTAAAATTCCTTGATCATGAAAATCAAACTCTTCCTGAGGTTTGGTTAAGTTGTCGAATTTATTTACTTTTTGCCTTCGTTCTTTTTTGCGACGTTTTGCCATAATTTGATTATAACATAGTATATTTTGCTACATTTACAAAGAGGTGGGATTATGTTATAATAAATACATGGATGAGAAAAAACAATTATCAGATATATCAGATGAAGAATTGTCGCAGAAGCTTCGCTCTGCAGTGCATGAAAAATTTCCAAATCTGGAAAGAGTTTTTGATAAAGATATAGATGGTGTTGTTGCCTCGCTTAAAAGTAGGTTAGAAAGAATTTTTAAAGTTGATCCTAATCTGGATGTTGATAAACATGCTCAATTTGAAGCTGAAGACTGGGGTAAAGAAAAGGATTTAATTTTCACTTATTCAAAATACACAAAATTAATGGAGGAACAAGGATTAACACCTGTTCCAATGCGTGGTTTTAAAACTCCTCATCATCGTGCAGATAAGAAATTTGGATCCCCATATCAAAGAATGAAACAATTAATAAACAAAAATATTACCTTAGGTACAAAAGTATCATATAAAGCTTATAAAGATGATAAACCTAAGATAACAACAGTAACTAAAATTTCACCGCAGGTTATTCTTAGTTTAGGTGGTTCTGCTCCTAATTCAGCTATTTATTTCCCCAATCTCGAGAAAGCTGAAGAATTTTAGAATTACTTCTTCTTTTTAGGCGCAGGTTTAGTTGGTTTTTTTACTACTTCAATTGTAAATTTTGTTGCCAAAGCAGCAACAGCTCCAACAGCAACAAAAATAGGAGCAGCAAGCGCTCCAATCACACCAACAGTTACTGGAATTTCCAAAAATTTTCGTCCTTTTTCATCTTTAATAATGATTCTTCGAACATTCCCTTCTTTTATTACATTTTTAACCTTTTTTAAAAGTTCTTCGCCATTAACCTTGAATTCTGTTTTTGACATGTGGAATTTTTGTTAAAAAATAGCCTATAAAGTATATAAGCTATTTATTATTTTTACAATCATTAGTAAAGTCGTATTTTAACTACCGTGGTGAACAATTCTTTTTAGCTCTACCTAATTGTGCCAACAGCTCATGACGTTTCTTTAATAAAGTTTTTCGTTTAGCCTTATCTTTTAGATCCGGAGAAAATATTTCATTTTCGAGCTTGCCAAGTTCTCTATACAAAGCAAGACATTTTTTGCTTGCTTTCATTTCTGCAATTTTCATTTCAAGTTCTGCTTTTGCTTTTTGCATTTTTTTAAGAAGGTGAAGCAATTTTTCAAGAGCGGTAATCTCTTTATTTGCTGATAATAAATCTTTTCCATCATCGTCATCATCATCTTCAATAATTATTTTTTTAAGTTTTTTAGCTATTCGAAGTTCAGTTTCAACTTTTTCAATTACTCTGCCAACTTCTTCAGCAGTCATATCTTCAAGATCATCAACATTAAAAAGCTTATATTCTGCTGCATTTCGTGGCCCATTATTTAGAGATGGAGCACATCCTCCAGCTAAAACCATTGCAGTTAAAGCCAGAACTTGAATTGCAGTTGAAAGCGGCCCTCTTGGTCTGCCAGGGCATTCATAATCAGTTGGTTCAGTTGGGATTGGATGATCTGATTCAGGTTTATCAATCATGTTTAAAAAGTTATAAAGTAATACAAGATATGATTATAACAAAAAATTAAAAATTGTCAAGTGTTTATCATTTCTTCATTCGAAGCTTCCATAAAAGTTCAAATGCTTCTCGTACAATTTTACCTGACATTTTTGAAGTCCCGTGCTTTCGATCAGTAAAAATGATTGGAATTTCTTTTATTTTAAAACCATTTTTAAGTGCTAAGTGATTCATTTCAACCTGAAATGAATATCCGAATGATGAAACATTATTAAAATTAATACTTTCAAGAACTTTGCGCTTAAAGCATTTAAATCCACTTGTACAATCTTTAATCGGAATCCCTGCAATCATTCTGGCTCCGATATTCCCAAAACGACTCAATAATCGTCTATGTGCAGGCCAGTCCTTAACGCCTCCTCCTTTAATGTAACGTGAACCAATAACAACATCAGCATGCTCAGCTGCTACTAAAAAGTCTTCTAAATATTTAGGATTATGCGAAAAATCAGCATCCATCTCAAAAATTAAATCATAATCGCGCTTAAGAGCCCATTTAAAACCAGCGATATATGCTTTGCCAAGACCCTCTTTTTTATGACGATCCAAAACAAAAACATTATTAAGCTCAATATCTTTTACGTGTTTTGATGTTCCATCAGGTGAATTATCATCAACAACCAAAATATGTGCATCAGGCATTATATATTTAATCTTGGGAATTAAATGCCCGATATTCTCAATTTCATTGTATGTAGGTAGGATTATAAGAGTCTTCATAAATGTAATATGTATAATTTATTTTATTATAATACAATTCAGAAATGCTTTAAAATCTAAAATCCATATTCACCCCGAACAGGTACAAACATAAAGCTTCCGTGTTTTTCTTTTTTTATTTTCCCATCGTGTTTGCGAAGCTTGATCATTTCCTGCATAAACATGTCTCCAACCGGTGCAAGAATTATTCCGCCTTCTTTCAAATTATCTATAAGGATTTTTGGAATATTCCTTGCTGCAGCTGTAATAATTATTTTATCAAATGGTCCGTGTTTTTGTGCGACTTCAAAGCCATCCTGCGCAAAAACTTTAATATTTTTGTATTTCGCAAGCCTCGATTTTGCTTTTTCTGCCAAGGTTTCAACAATATCTGTTGTATAAATTTCACCCTTTTTTGCGATTTCAGCCATTAAAGCAGCGTTGTAGCCTGAGCCGCAACCAATTTCCAAAATTCGATCATCTTTATGAATTTCTAATAAATCCAGCATAATCATAACTGTTGTAGGCTGAGAAATAGTCTGGCCTTCGCCAATTGGAAGGGGCCCATCAGCATAAGCAGAATCCATGTGTTCATTAAGAATAAAATCTTCGCGCCTAACCTTAATAAATGCAGCTAAAATATCTTCAGAAAAATTAAATTGATCAGTCCAGTATCCCAGTAATGCTTTTTTTGCAAGATTCATATTAAAATCTTTTAGTGTATTTATGACAATAAGGCTGTTTGCCGGTTTTTGCGTAGTATTTTTGATGATAATCTTCTGCTGGCCAGAATTCTTTAGCTTTTCTTAGCTCAGTCACTACATCCAAACCTTTATCTCTTAATTGCTGAATCAATTTTTCTGCGATTTTCTTTTGTTCATCATTTAAATAAAAAATCACTGAAACATATTGCTCGCCGATATCTGGACCCTGGCCATCTTTTTGAGTTGGATCATGAATTTCAAAAAACAGCTTAGCCAGTTTTTCATAATCAGTCTTCGAAGGATCATAAATTATCTCAATAGCCTCAATATGGCTTGTAGTATGAGCACAAACCTCTTCATAAGTTGGATTATCTTTATGCCCGCCAGTATAACCAACAGTTGTTTTTAATACTCCATCTTCTTCCTTCATATAATGCTCAATTCCCCAAAAGCATCCACCTGCAAAAATAGCTCTCTCAATCTTTATAAATTTTAAAGAAATTGAATTAACACAATGTCTTGTATTTTTTTCTGTTAAATGTTCTCCTTCAAAAATATGACCTAAATGCGCATCGCAATTATTGCAAACAATTTCAGTTCTTATGCCATCAGAATCAGGCACACGTTTAACAGCATTTGGGATTTCATCATCAAAACTCGGCCATCCGCAGTCAGAATGGAATTTATCATCAGATAAATATAAAAGAGCATTACACCTTTTACATAAATAAGCGCCTTGCTCAAAATAATCAGTATATTCACCTGAATTTGGTGGTTCTGTGCCTTTATTAATTATTACTTCTTCTTCATCTGAAGTAAGTTTGTTGAATTTCATGCTTCGATTATATATTATTAGATATGTTAATTAAACAAATTAAAATGGAGAAACTAAAAAATGATCAACTTAAAATAGATACAAAACAGGTTTGTGAAAAAATTGAAAATTATATAAAGGATTTAGTAGAAAAGAAGAAAGCAAATGGGGTAATATTTGGTTTAAGCGGAGGAATAGATTCTTCAGTTTTGGCTTATCTCTGCGCAAAAGTAGTGGATAAAAAATTAGTTCACGCTTATTATTTGTATGAAAGAGATTCTTCAAAAGAATCAAGAAGAAGAGCTCAGTTGGTAGCTGATCTTTTAGGAATAGATTTACATATAATAAATATTGAACCTGAAATGAAAAAAGAGAGAATCTATTCGAGTTTTATTATGAAAATAAATTCAATATCAAAAACACTAAATCGTGCTTTAATACAAAATTTATATAAATTTATGTATAAAGAGGTTCCTTTTATTTCAACTTTAAAGCAGGGACATTTCAAAAGGCGTCCATTTAAAAAACTTCTTTATAATCAGACTGTTAAACATATTCAGGAGTCCTTTGATGCAAGGCATAAGTATCGTCGTAAATATTTAGAAAAAAAAGCAAAAGAACAAAACCTTGTTTTACTTGGTGCTGCAAATTTTTCTGAAGTCCTTGTTGGATGGTATGTTAAAGACGGAGTTGATGATTTGCCGGTTTCTCCTATTTCCGGATTATATAAAACTCAGATAAGGCAGATAGCAGAGTGTTTGAATATGCCTTCAGATATTCGTGAACAATTGCCTTCACCTGATATGATGAAAGGAATCACTGATGAATATGCAATTGGTATGCTTTATGCAAAAATAGATATCATTCACGACGGGCTTGAAAGAGGGCTTAAGGATGCGGAAATTGTCGAGTACGGAGTTACCCAGCAGGAAATTGATTATTTTAGAAACATACATCAATTGTCTGCATGGAAAAGGCAGACTGAACATGAAGATGCACCTGTTGACGGGACAATAAAAGGAGGATTTAGGTTATAGTATATTTATTAATTTATAATTAAATAATATGAAAAAAATTGCGTTTGTTTTAATTATTTCAGCTCTTTTATTTACCTCTTGTTCGTGCGAACCAGTGCCAAATGCAAAATTGCAGCTCACTGTAGGTGAACCAGTTGAGCTTGTTGGAGCTTTATCAGATCAGCCTTGGCAACATATGATTGATATCCGCGAAGACTACCCTTACATTGCTTATATAGATTTTGAAGATGGTGATCAGCTTGTTGTTTATACAAAAGTGCTTCTTGTATGCCCGGGTGAAGTAAGTTTAAAAGGAACAGTTATAGAAATTGAAGGTCAGTCAAAAAGGCCGGGATCTGAAGAAAAATTTGTTGAAGTTCAAATAACAGCAGATGAGGTGTTGTGTGACGGAAAGCCAATAGGCGAGGGAGCTGTTGAAGAAATTCCTGAACTTGAATTAATCCCTGAGCTTGAATAGCGCACTTTAGAATAATTCTATTGATATTTTGGATGCGGCGCGGTTAAATAGATACGTGCCTAAATTAGCCGCGGTGGCGGAATTGGTAGACGCGCAGGACTTAAAATCCTGTATGGGTAATACCATGTGAGGGTTCGATTCCCTCCCGCGGCACCAGAGTATGATCAAAATAAATACTCTGGTTTTTTGTACTTGACAAATTAAAATAAATGTGTCAAAATGATACCCTTTATTAATAATATTTATAATTATGTCTAATGAAAAAGGTCCAAAAGATACTGATTGTTATTATCCACCAGCTTGTGGAGAACAAGCTACTGATGATGGAATTGATAATGATGCAGATGGATTAACTGATTGTGCTGACAGTGAATGTGTTGGCCAAACAGGTCCTGGAGGAATAATCTGCGAAGCAACTGAAAGTTCTTGCTCTGATGGAGGAGATAATGATGGGGATGGAGATACTGATTGCACAGATACTGATTGTTATTATCCACCAGCTTGTGGAGAACAAGCTACTGATGATGGAATTGATAATGATGCAGATGGATTAACTGATTGTGATGATGCAGATTGTGATGGTTTTATAAGTTACTCTGGAGTTTGTACTAATGGAGAATCAGATAGCCCACGTTTAAATTTTTTTTCTGAACCCAATGAACATGGATACATGGCTAGTATACTATCTACACCCGATTCAATGAGAAGAAGTGATCTTTTAGGAGATTTAATTGATACTTCAGATGGTGATGATGGATATGACTGTGCTGATTGCCCAGATGTACTAGATTGTGGAGTTGATGTTGAAAATGAAATAGCAAAGAGATGCGCAGCAGTTTGTGAATTAGATCCTAGCGATGATGATGACGATGAATGTTATTAAAATGTAATGCACATAATAAAAATTTCTTATTATTATATAGATTATTACTAACTTAATTATTATGAGACAAAACAATGTACCAAATAGCGATCAAAGTGATGATTTTGATGAATTAATCTCTGAGGCAGCCTTACTAGGGATGCCTGTGAGTCCAGTAAAAGCTGCTCTTGCTGCAAAACGTGATCGCAAACTCCTTGAACAAGGCAAAGATCCTCGTGGAAAACGAGAAAATTGGCGAAGAGCAGATGAGGAAGAAGATGCTCGACTTGCAATGGATCTTCAAGAAGTAGGAATTACTACTACTGAAAGAGTACAAGCTATTTCACCTGCTGATGTTGATGATTCAGATGAAAATTATGCAGGATTTAATACTGCTATGAAAAAAGAGTACCCTTTGCTAGCTTTAGCTGAAAAATTATCTAATGGGAATCCAGAATTAAAGGATCTGCTTATGAGCAACATGCCTTTTAGAGGCAATATAAATCCCCCTATACCAACTAAAAGAGTTGTAGATGGTAAAACATTAACATTCTATTTAATTTATCAAGACAGAAGTGAATTTGATGAAATTGCAGTTGATAATGAAGGGAATGTTTATACATATAATAATAATGGATTTGAAAAAAAATCTTGCAGCAATTAGAGTTGCACCCTTCACAGACTAACCGGGCTTATAGCTCGTAAATCATCTACAATTTTTGGAAGGACTTCGAGAACATAATCGAGGTCCTTTTTTGTTGTGCTTTTACCGAGGCTAAATCTAAGGCTACCATGTGCAATCTCGTAAGGATGACCTAAAGCTAAAATTACATGAGAAGGATCAAGACTACCTGAAGTACAGGCAGAACCGCTTGAAGCAGCTATTCCAGCCATATCCAAGCGTAATAGTAAAGCCTCACCTTCTATATCTAAAATAGAAACATTCACATTGTTCGGCAAACGTTCAAGCCGATCTCCATTTAACATGACTTTTGGGATTTTTGCTTCGATTCCTTTTATTAAATAATCACGCATTCTACTTAATCTAACATTTTCTTTTTCGCGCCCTTCCTGTGCTAGTTTCAAGGCTTTGGCAAGCCCTACAATGCCTGCAACATTTTCCGTTCCTGGACGGATTCTTCGCTCCTGCTCGCCTCCGTACATTAAAGGCTGAATATTCACGCCTTTTCTTACAAAAAGCACTCCAACACCTTTTGGGCCATAAATTTTACTTCCATTTAACGTCATTAAATCAACTTTAAGCCTGTCTGCATTCATTTCTAGGGTGCCTGCAGCCTGGCAGGCATCAGTATGAAAGGGGATAGAACGTTTTTTGCAAAACCGTCCAATTTTGCCTATTGGCTGAATAGTTCCGATTTCATTATTTGCATACATTACACTTACCAAAATTGTGTCTTCGCGAATAACTTCCTTAACTTTTACAGGATCAACAATTCCGTTTTTTTCAACATCAACATATGTAACCTCAAAACCTTCTTTTTCTAAAACCTCACAAGGGTGTAAAACTGCATGATGTTCGATTTTGGTTGTAACAATATGTTTGCCCTTTTTTGCATTTGCGCGAGCAACTCCAAGAATTGCCAGATTATCGCTCTCAGTTCCACCGCTGGTAAAAATAATTTCCTCCTCCGTGCATCCTAAAACTTCTGCTACATCAGTGCGTGCTTCATCCAAAGCCTGCCTGGCTCTTTGTGCAATTGAATAGATTGAAGAAGGATTTCCAAATTCTTCTTTTAAATATGGCTCCATGGCTTCTAAAACGCGCGGATCCATTGGAGTTGTTGCTGCATGATCCAAATATATATTATTTTTTGGCATTTTTTTTATAATCATTAATAGCTTCTCTAAGTGCCTGGTCACCAAGAACAGAACAGTGAATTTTCCTTTCAGGTAATCCTCCTAAACGTTCACAAATATACTGTGGAGTAATTTTCAAAGCATCATCCAGAGGCATGCCCCCATTTTCAGTTACCATAACAGACAAAATAGATGTTGAAGCAATTGCTGAAGCACATCCAAAAGTCTGCCATTTACATTCTTCAATTTTTTTGCCTTTTTTATCCACTTTAATCCACATTTTCATCATATCTCCACATGCAGGACTTCCAACATATCCAACTCCATCTGCATTATATTCTTCAGGCTTATCCTTAAGAATATTTTGAGGATTAAAAAAGTGATCTTTCACTGTTTCTGAGTAAATCCAATTTTCTCCGTCTTTATTTGTCATTTGAGAATATTAAGAATCATTCTTACTTAGATAGTAGGAATATTATAACGCAAAGTCAATGTTTACTTTACTTTAAAAGTTTCAATAATATTTCCAGCAATTTCAGCAACTAACTCGTCTCCATTTTTAAGATAAGCCACAGTAACTGTATAAGCATCAGCTCCATTTACAGCAAAAGTCTGCACAATTCTTAAAGTGGGCTGCCCTTCACTTTGCTTTCCTTCAAATAAAATATATGCAGTATTGTGAAGTTTATCGCCCACAATTAGTTTAAATTCGTCATTTCTGCTTATTTCACGATAATTAAGCAAAGTTGTTTTATTACCAGCTATTTCTGATCTGCCAAATTCCAGAGATGTCATTGGATAATTTAATAACTGTTTAGTTATATTCGCATTAGTGGTAAATCTGTCGCTTTTAACATTATCTTTAAAAATAATCTGAGTTTGCGCAGGAATATCTTCTGTAAAATCGCGAGGTTCAATTACTTCCCACGCATCAGGAATACTTATTGCAAAAGTTGAAGCATTGTAAGTACTAAATCCTTCAAATACAGGAATTTCCGGTAAGGTGTCTTCGCCTCCTCCAAAACACCCTGTTAATAAAAAAACTGCTCCTAATAGATATATAATTAATGATTTTTTCATTTTATATGCGTTATTGACATGCGTATTTTACATATTTTTCTTGCTTTTTCAAAGAAAATTCTTATTATGTATTCGCTTTTATAAAATACTTGTTATGAATATTGGAATTCTACAGTTTAAACCTGGTGCAACTATCCGCTCAAAAAAGCTTCCTGAAGATATTAAAATGCTTAAAAAAGCTGTTATTGAACTTGGCCATACTCCAAAAATTATTAGGGAGGATAAATGCCAGTTTTATTTTCCAATACATAAACCACAACTTTTATATGCTGGTAAGCCTTTCCCTAAAGTTGATGTGATTATTCCAAGAATGTCTGCATTAAGTAATGTGGCTTTACGAGCTACAATTTTGCAGCAGTTGGAAGCTGTAGGGATTCCTGTTTTGCAAAGCTATACATCTACAGTTAGAGCCAAAAATAAACTGCGAACAATGCAGCTTTTAACACGTAAACAAATTCCGGTTCCAAGAACAATTGTTGTTAAAAGGTTTGAATATTTAGATACAGCTATTAAAAAAGTGGGTGGATTCCCAATTATTATAAAAACACCTACTGGTTCAATGGGTAAAGGTGTTGCAATTGTTGAAACTAAGCGCGCTCTTAATAGTGCTTTTGATATGCTTCTTACAAGCCCCAGTTTTTCATACATGCTTATTCAGGAATATGTTGAAGAAGCTGAAGGTAAAGATATAAGAGTATTTACTCTTGAAGATAAAATATTAACAGCAATGGAAAGAAGCGCAGAAGGTGGAGATTTTAGATCTAATTTAGCATTAGGAGGGGTAGGAAAAGTTGCGAAATTATCAAAAGAAGAAGAAGAAATTGCACTTGCTGCAGCAAAAGCACTTAATTTAAGTTTTTCAGGTGTTGATTTGCTTCGTTCAAAACACGGTCCTGTTGTTATGGAAGTAAATTGTAATCCTGGATTAGAGGGTATTACAGAAGTAACAGGTGTTGATGTAGCAAAAGAAATAGTTAAATATGCTGTGAAATTTGCTGAGAAATCTTCTTAAGAATTCTTCTCAATAATCTTATCAATAAGCCCATACTTTTTAGCTTGATCAGGACTTAAGAAGTTATCTCTGTCAGTGTCTTTTTCAACATCTGTAAGTTTTTGACCTGTGTGTTTAGCTAAAATCTTATTTAATCTCTGTTTAGTGTTCAAAATATGATCTGCATGAATTCTAATGTCTGAAGCCTGACCTTCAATACCACCAAGTGGTTGATGAATCATTACTTCGCTATTTGGTAATGCAAATCTCTTTCCTTTAGCTCCACCTGCAAGCAGCACTGCTCCCATTGAAGCAGCCATTCCTACACATACAGTTGAAACATCAGGTTTGATGTACTGCATTGTGTCATAAATTGCTAGTCCGGCAGTTACATGTCCACCAGGGGAATGTATATAAAGAGTTATATCTTTGCTGGGATTTTGATTCTCTAAAAACAAAAGCTGAGCAATAACATTGTTAGCTACAGCATCATTTATGCCTGTGCCAAGGAATATTACGCGATCTTTTAAAAGACGTGAATAAATGTCGTATGCTCTTTCTCCAAAGTTACTTTTTTCAATAACAGTTGGTATTAAAGTGCTTGCCATTGGGTCAAAACCAGCATTAGTGGTTTGTGATGTATTTTGATGTTTTCTGTCATCATTCATGATTGATTTGTTTTAAAAATTAATGTCTTATATCATTTTAGCATTTTTTAAGGAAAATTTCCTCTAAAAACCCTTGACTTCTTGTATATTATTACATTAGAATTGGCTGGCACTTTTGAGTTAGGAAAGTGTTTGAAAGTGTGCTCTTTAACATTTAGAGTGTAATAAAGAAATCTGTTTATTTTTTTTCAAAAATTTTCCGAGTAATTATTATTCAGAAATAATCATTGAGCTTATCGAGAAATACTTAGGTATTATCTCGTTTAAACTTTTTTTATGAAGAGTTTGATCCTGGCTCAGGGTTAACGCTGGCGGTGTGTCTAATACATGCAAGTCGAACGCAACTTCGGTTGAGTGGCGGACGAGCGAGTAACACGTTGGAACCTGCCCCAAACTCAGGGATAACATTTAGAAATAAATGCTAATACCGGATAGTCCCGCAAGGGTAAAGATTTATCGGTTTGGGAGGGGCCTGCGGCATATCAGCTTGTTGGTAAGGTAATGGCTTACCAAGGCTATGACGTGTAACTGGTCTGAGAGGATGATCAGTCGCGATGGGACTGAGACACGGCCCATACTCCTACGGGAGGCAGCAGTAAGGAATCTTCCACAATGGACGAAAGTCTGATGGAGCAACACCGCGTGGTTGATGAAGCCCTTCGGGGTGTAAAGACCTTTTCTGAGTGAAGAATTTTGACGGTAACTTAGGAATAAGCACCGGCTAACTCCGTGCCAGCAGCCGCGGTAATACGGAGGGTGCAAGCGTTACCCGGAATCATTGGGCGTAAAGCGTCCGTAGGCGGTTTGTTAAGTTGGATGTTAAATTTTACAGCTCAACTGTAAATCTGTATCTAAAACTGACAAACTTGAGTATTGCAGAGGTATGTGGAATTCTGTGTGTAGGGGTAAAATCCGTAGATACACAGAGGAATATCAAAAGCGAAGGCAGCATACTGGGCAATTACTGACGCTCAGGGACGAAAGCGTAGGTAGCGAACGGGATTAGATACCCCGGTAGTCTACGCCGTAAACGATGGATACTAGGTGTTGGGAGACTCGACCCTCTCAGTGCCGACGCTAACGCATTAAGTATCCCGCCTGTGGAGTACGATCGCAAGATTAAAACATAAAGGAATAGACGGGGACCCACACAAGCGGTGGAGCATGTGGTTTAATTCGATGATAAGCGAGGAACCTTACCCAGACTTGACATCCCGAGAATTTTTCAGAAATGGAAAAGTGCCGCAAGGAACTCGGTGACAGGTGCTGCATGGTTGTCGTCAGCTCGTGCCTTGAGGTGTTCGGTTAAGTCCGTGAACGAGCGCAACCCTTGTCCTGTGTTGTATGTTTCACAGGAGACTGCCGGCTTTAAGTCGGAGGAAGGTAAGGACGACGTCAAATCAGCATGGCCCTTATGTCTGGGGCTACACACGTGCTACAATGGTCAGTACAGAGGGCAGCAAACCCGTAAGGGGGAGCCAATCCTTAAAACTGGTCTAAGTTCGGATTGAGGGCTGCAACTCGCCCTCATGAAGTTGGAATCGCTAGTAACCGCGTATCAGCAATGACGCGGTGAATATGTTCCTGGGTCTTGTACTCACCGCCCGTCACGTCATGAAAGATGGGGGCACCCGAAGTATCGTTAGCTTTTAGCGCGGTCCTAAGGTGAAACCATTGATTGGGACGAAGTCGTAACAAGGTATCCGTAGGAGAACCTGCGGATGGATCACCTCCTTTCTAAGGAGACATGTAGAACGGATCTAATTTATTAGATTGCAGTTGCTATATGGTCGAGCACGTTTCATTTATTTGGAACGGCAGAGGTTTCTTTATTACGCTCTGGATGTTAGAGACATTCAAAAAGGTCGCAAATTTAAGAGTGCGGCTTTTTATATAAATTTCTTGACCTTACGAAGCAATTTATATAAACTTGCTTTTGTGTATTCTTTGACATTATCTCTATGTTAGACGCTAACACAATTATAGGATTTATCGGAGCACTGGTTCTTTTAGTTGCTTTTCTACTAAATCAACTCGGCCGTTGGGAGACTACAGATTTCGAATATGATTTTATTAATTTGATTGGAGCAGCATTATTAGCGCTTTATGGTTGGCAGATTGGTAGTTATCCGATATTAGTACTATTTGCAGTTTGGACTTTGTTTTCTTTGAAAGATGTTTTATTTGACGGCTTTAAGAATATGAAAAAACGTAAAAAAGCTAAACAGGAAATACGAAAAGAAGAACCTAGTAAAATTGATAAATTAATAGATGAAGAGAAAGAAGAAATGAAACATGAACAAACCGAACATTCAGAACACGAAGAATAAAAACAATTTGGGGCTATAGCTCAGTTGGCTAGAGCGCCTCGCTTGCACCGAGGAGGTCAAGGGTTCGAATCCCTTTAGCTCCACCAAAGAATTTTAATTTTTGATGCTACACTTGATTTGACATAAATATTTTATGAGAAATAACATTGAGACAGATGAGGTTGATGTTGAATATGAAGAACATTTAAGAGGCCATGAAGAAGGCCCCGATGAAGCTGAAACAATTCGGCTTCATATTTATGTATTGACTGAAGCAATTAGTAGTTATCTATCTGAATATGCACTTAAAATAGACAAAAGGTTTAAGCCATTTAAGGTAATACATACTTTTGAAATTGAAGGTGAAACTAGAGAAATAAGAATTAATTTAATTTTGATAAATTTGTTATATAAAAAAAGACTAAAGGAGATAGATGCTCAGGATGTGGGTACAGAGATTGATTTATCACCACGTTTTAATGAAATTGAAAAGATGATCGATCGATTATCGCATATGGGTGAAGATGAATTATTAGCTCATGCATTGGAAGCGAAAAAATTCTTTTTTGGATTATAGTTATTCAAACTCAATTTCCGCTTCTATTCCATATTTATTATGGAATTTTTCTGTTTCTAGAATAGCTAATTTCTGCATATCGTAAAAGAATGGGAGATACTGAGGGAACTCATCAGAAATCAAATTAAGTATTTTAACTGCAAATTTAGGATTATCCGTAAGCACAGTCATATGGGTATTAACTTTTAGTAATTCATAATAATTTTCAAGCTTTGGAATGAGATTTTCTATTAACTCCTGTTTTTTGATCAAATCATTTGTACAAAGGAGCTCAAAATAGTCAGTTTCGAAGTCATTTTGGCCACCATGTTTTCGCGCTAATTCCACGAAAATTCCACATCTAGAATAAACATTTTGTTCAGAATAGAATTTAGCCATATAAAGAGCTGCGCGTTTATCTAATGGATTGTCATAAATTAAATAGTCTGTAGCATATTTTTTGGCTTGTTCAAGGTATTTTTCTTGATCAAAAGTTTTGTACAATTCGTATGAGCTATTAGCTGCAGCTAATCTTGCATCTCTATTAAATATCAAATTAAATGACTTCTCATAATTTATAACTCCTTGTTCGTGATTTTCTGATCCTGCTGCGTTTCTTCCTTTGATATAGTACATGCCATAATAAGCCTCGTGACCCACAAATAGTATGCCTGAAATTGTTAAAATTACTATCATTGATACTACCCAAAAGTTCTTTATTAATGATTTAGTTTTTAATTCCGGCCATGCCATTCCAAGTAATAAAAAGAGGGGAAAGCTTGCTGCAAAAAAGTCAAAATTGTTATCCATACAATGATGTATGAATAAAAGTATAGCCGTTAATACTGCAATTAATTTGTACTCTGAAGGTTTATTTAAAGCCAATATTAGCAAGCCGACTATCCATATCAATATTAATGAAAAGGCAATAAAACCATGTTCAGCTAATAGTTTGAATGGTAAGCTGTATGGATAGCTTGAAAGTGTATAAAATTTTTGTTCAAAGCTTTGCGAGACATAATTAAAGCTTCCAGCTCCAACTCCAGTTAATGGATGATCAATGGCCATTTTCACACTTCTTTCAACTGATGCAATTCTTTCACTTACTGAACTGCCTTCATCTTCTGACTGAAAAGCAATTTTTTCACCTACAGCTATAGTACTTTCATTGTATGAACGCAGGTTGTTTATCCCTATAAATAAAGCAATACTCAGTAGTAGGATTAAAGCAGTACTTAGTACATATTTAATTATTATTTTACGATTTTTCCAAAATTTAACTCCTAAAACAACAATCGATATGCCAAAAACAGCTATTGCCGCAAACCAGGCTGCTCTTGAATAGGTTAATATCAAACTTGTTACAATTATTACATTCGCCACAATCACACTTAAAGACAGTAATTTAGATTTATATTTTGCATTAGTAAAAAAGTAAAAAGCAGGCAATAAAGCCAATAAATTAAGATTCGCAGCTAAATTTGGAAAGCCTGAAAAAGCCTCGTTTGGCTTAATTAAAGGTCCAACTAATCTATTAAAAGGATGTCCGCTAGCATACGAAATAATTCCCCAGATATCCAGTAAACATACAACTAAAATAATGCCTGCAAAAAGCCACTTGAATGTTTTTTCTTCCCATTTAATATTACTTAGAGTAATTGCCAACAAAATACCAAAACCTACATTTATTAGCTCAAGTGAGCCATTAGAAGGGGATAGATCGAACACAAAAGTTAATAAAAAAGCACCAAGTCCAAGAATTGCCAAAATATGAATCCAACTAACTTTATTTTTAAGCCATTTTTTATTAAAAAGAAGAATAACACTGCCAGCAATAATAAAAGGCCACAAATAGTGTATTAAAAGGCTTTGGCCTCCATATTTAACAAATATAACAAGCGCCCATAAGGCTAAAATAAGCGAAATATAGATAATCTGCTTTTCTTTTTTGAATATTGAAATAAGTTTCATAGATACATAATACATAATCAAAATCCACTTGCAAATAACATA
This sequence comes from Patescibacteria group bacterium, assembly GCA_042577965.1. Taxonomy (GTDB): domain Bacteria; phylum Patescibacteriota; class Gracilibacteria; order UBA1369; family PNNO01; genus JAUVDZ01. The sequence goes on along the minus strand of JBHPDK010000001.1, from coordinate 78,937 downwards.
TTTATTTGGCAAAATGATCTGGCTGATTAGAAATTATTATGGGCTTGTAGCTCAGCTGGTTAGAGCGCGTCGCTGATAACGACGAGGTCCGTGGTTCAAGTCCACGCAAGCCCACCATTCAATTCTACTTGCTACGAGTGAGGCCCTTTTAAGGGACTCAACGAGTAGGAAGAGAATTAATCTCGAGGCCAAAGGCCGAGAGGCGTAGCGTATAAAGTGCGCGGAGCGGATTTATTCCCACCTAAGTGCATCCACAGGTTTTAGGCCTGCGGCTTTTCGGGCAGGGTAGAGTCCAAATAAAATCCCAAAAACAATTGCTGCACCAAATGAAACAAGTATTGAATCAAGAGTAATTGTTAATCCAAAATCAAAACCCTGAAGTCTGGCACCAATGCCAATTGCAAAGACAATCGCACTCCCAATAATAATACCAATAATTCCTCCAACACCGGTAATAACAATAGCTTCAGTTAAAAACTGGGCTTTTATTATTGAGTTAGGTGCTCCAATGGCTTTTCTTAGGCCAATTTCACGAGTCCTTTCTAATACACTCAAATACATAATATTCACAATTCCAACACCTCCAACAATTAAAGAAATACCAGCAATAGCCAGTACAAGTAAAGTCATTCCAAAGGTAACAGTTCCAATAATATCCATAGCTTCCTTCATGCTTACTACTCTAAAGTCGTGTTTATCTATATCATCAGGTAGAACACTGTGTCTTTGACTCATTATATTTGTCATATCCTGCACTGTTTCAGCTGTTCTTTCTGTATCATAAACAGTAACAAATCCATATATAACATGATCAATACCCAGAAGTTTTCTTTGAGTTGTTCGAAGAGGCATATAAATCATTTTATCCCAATTAAAATAGGCATATGAACCTCTTGCCTCTGTAACGCCAATAACTTTAAAGCTCATTCGGTTTATTTTTATTGATTTACCAATTGGATCTTCTCCATTAAATAAATCATCTGCTACTTCGGGCCCTAGAACAACCACCTGTGCTTGAGATTTATCTTCTCGCTCATTATAAAATCTACCTTTTTCAACTTTTAAATCTTTGTCAATTTCAAACATTGAAGGAGTTGCACCGAAAATAAAGGCTCTTTTCACATTGTTTTTATAAACGCTCTTAAATTGTCCTAAGATTCCAGCATAATAATCATCAACATTTTCAAGCCGTTTTACAGCCTCAAAATCTTCAATTTTTAAAGTTGTAACTTCTGCTCCGCCTACCATGCTCGATACCATTTCAAAATCAGAAACATTAGGGATTTTAATTTCTATTTCAATTGTGTCTGCTCCAAATGTTTCAATCTCATCTAAAACAAAAGTTTCTAAAGCACGACCAGCAGATAAAACTATTACTATTGTTGCAATTCCTATTACTATACCAAGCGTAGTTAATATAGTTCGGCCTTTATTTGTTTTTAGGCCTTGGATTGCAAGATCGAATACTAATTTTATTTCATTAAAATTTATCATAATTATTCGTAACGTAGGGCTTCTATTGCCCGTTTTTTAGATGCTTTTGATGCAGGGGCATACCCAAAAATGACTCCAATTCCCACAATAACCATTGATGCAATTACAACTGAATCTATTGTTACTATACACTCCCATGAAAAGCCTAATTGGTTAATAACAATTGAAATTAAACAGGAGACTATAAAACCTAGAATAATTCCTATTAATCCTCCTAAGCCAGTAATTGCTACGGCTTCAACTAAAAATTGTTTGAGTATATCATTTTGTTGCGCTCCGAGTGCCTTTCTTAGTCCAATTTCATGAGTTCTTTCAGTTACTGAAATATACATGACATTCATAATACCAATTCCTCCAACTATTAAAGCAATAGCTGCAATTGCAGTTAAAAACATCTTAATACTACCTGTCACATTACTTATTGTTTCAAGCCCCTGAGACTGACTTTGTACACTAAAATCATCATCTGCAGGATTATCAATTCCATGCCTGGCCCGAAGAATATCTTTAATTGATGAAATAACATTTGGGACATTTTTTGCATCATCAACTTTAATTCTTGCCATTGCAATATGATTTATACCTAAAATTAGTTTTTGCATTGTTTGGGAGGGGATATATATATGACTATCAGCATTAACAAAACCAATTGTTCCTCTTTGATGAAAACAACCAATTATTTTAAAGGAATGATTTCTGATTTTAATTTTTTCTCCAATTGCATTCCCATCTCCAAAAAGTGTTTGTTTAACTTCATGTCCAATTACTACTACTTTTGATAGAGAAGCGTCTTCTGAAGTTGTGAAGAATCTACCTTCTTTTAAAACAGCATCTACAACTAAAGGATACTCAGGAAATACACCATTAACTGTAGCTTCTGTTTTTCTGTTTTTATAAACTATCTGCATAACTTCACGGTTGTAACCTGAAACACTTTCAATATGAGGGATTTCTTTAAGACTATAAATATCATCATTATTTAATGTTGTTACAACTATGCCAAACAAAGCAGCTGGTGGTTCATCTTCATCACCACCTCCAGGTAACACTCCAACTATGTTTGTACCAATAGATTCGATTTGACTTACAATTAAAGATTCTGCACCGTTACCAACTGAAACAATTACAATAATTCCTGAAACACCAATAATAGTTCCAAGTATAGTTAAAAAAGCACGCATTTTATTTACAAGAAGTCCGCGAATCGCTATTTTAATTGTCAGCAATATATTCATAGATTCGCGCTAAAGGTTAACAGGCTTGGCAGACTCCATCCTCCATTTTAATAGATCTTTGAGCATGCTCTGCTACATCGTGCTCGTGAGTTACTATTACTAATGTATGACCTTCTTTATTTAATTTACTGAATACTTTCATCATTTCATGAGTAGATGCACTGTCTAAATTACCAGTTGGTTCATCAGCTAGAATAATTCGCGGCTTATTTACCAAAGCACGTGCTACAGCAACTCTTTGCTGCTCACCACCTGAAAGTTCATTTGATAAATTATTAAGCCGATGGCCAAGACCAACCGATTCAAGCGCTTTTTTTGCGCGTGCTATTTGTTCAGATTCTTTAACACCGGCATAAATCATTGGAAGGCGCACATTATCTAAAGCAGAGGTCCGCGGTAAAAGATTAAAAGACTGAAACACAAATCCAACTTTAGTGTTTCTTATTTCTGCTAGTTTATCTTCACTAAAGTGTTTTGTGTTTTTACCTTCAAAAACATATTCACCGGAATCCGGTAAATCCAAGAATCCCAAAATATGCATTAAAGTAGATTTGCCGCTTCCTGAAGAGCCCATTATAGTAACAAATTCGCCTTCATAGATTTCAATATTACAACCTTTAAGAACCTGAGTTTTTAAACCATCAGAGCCATAACTTTTAGTAATATCCTTTGTATATAATAAAGGTTCTTTTTTTTTATTCACTTCTTCTTTAAGATTAGGGCACTTTGCTTTGCTTCGTGCCTGTTATTTAACAAATGTAATGATTTTATCTCCTTGTTTAAGCCCTGAAGTAATCTCCATATATTGATCACTTTCTAATCCGGTTTCGATTTGAACTTTTTTAGGACCACCATTCAGCACTTCAACATAACGAAGAGAATTTTCAAACTTAACTGCCCTTGAAGGGATTATAAGTACATCTTCTTTTTTATCAGTAACGATTTCTAGATTAGCTGTCATACCTGATTTAAGTCTTGGATCATCTATTTCAAATGCGGTTTTGATTTCGTAATAAATAACTCCCTGAATAATTGTTTCAGCACGATCAATATAGATAACTTCTCCATAAAGTTTTTCAGTAAAGTCAAATGCATCAATTGTCATTGCAACGGAGTCACCAGGTTCAAGTTTTACCACATCTGTTTCAGGAACATTTGCTTCAACAATTAAATTGTCTGCCTGCATTGAAAGAAAAGGGGATAGGGAAGTTTCTGTTAACGAAATGTTTTCTCCTACTTTTCCATATATAAAGGTTATAAGGCCATCTATTGGAGCATAAAGCTTGCTGTCATTAAGTGCCTTCTGCGCTAATTTAAGAGCTATATCAGCTTGTGAAATCTGAGCTGAAAGTGGAGCTAAATCAACTAATCTGGCTGGGGATTTTTTTAAACTTAAAGTTGCTTTAGCTGTATCAACTGCAGCTGTTTTAAGTGCCACCATTGCCTGTGTATTCTGATCAGCAATTTCTGCATTAAGCATAGCTTGTTCTAAATTAAATTCAGCTTGATCTAAAGAGCTTTCAGCCTGATCAATTTGTAATTGATAAGAAAGCTTCAGTGTTTCTATATCCTGCTCAGAGCCAATAGTTAAGGTAAGAATTGTAGAATATGTGTCATGTAGCTGAAGAGCAGATTGTGAAAGCTTTGTAGCCTGATTTGAATTTTCTGCAATTAAAGCATCAAGATCACTCCTTGTCATTGGGATTGCTTCTAAAGCAATGCCAATTTGTGAAAGAAGCAAAGAAGTGTTATCAGCTGCATTTAGAGCTTTAGCAATAACAATGTCCATTTCTTCATTAGTAGGAGTGTTTCCTAATGCTCTATAAAGATCTGCAGCATTCTCATAATCATCAGCAGCTGGAACGTGATATTTCAATATTAACTGGTTTTTTGTTGTTTGACCCAAATATAAATATCCAGTACCTCTAACACCTAAAGTATTTTCAGCTAAAAATAGTGCGTCTTGAATTTCTGTAAAAAGAGCATCCATTTGAAGTAGTGCACTAGAATAAGCACTTTCAATAGCCACGGTTTGAGTATTGTCACCAGCTAAATTAAGCTTCTCAATTTCTTTTTCAGCCAGATCTTTTGTGTTTTCAAAATCTTTTTCTGCTTTATCAAAATCTAACTGTGCTAAATCAATGTTTGCATCTCCTAATGACTCAGTGTTTGCAAGTTCAACTTCAGCAGCTTTTAAACCAGCTTCTGCACTTAGTAAATCAGCCTGCGCAATTAAAATTTCTTCATATTTTGCACCTGCTGCTGTTTGATTATACTGCGCTACAGCATAGTCATAATTTGCTTTCATTCTATCAACTTCCAAAGAAAGTGATTGGTTTTCAATAGTAGCTAAAAGATCACCTTTTTCAACTGTCTCTCCTTCATTAACATTAATATTATTAACGGTTCCTGTTTTTTGAAAATGCAGATCCAAAGAAGGATCAGCCTTAATACTTCCGGTAACTGAAACAGTTTGAACAATGTCTCCTTTAACAACTTCTGCAAGCACATATTCTTGTTCTTCGCCTCCAGAAAAAGCAAAGTAAGCTATACCAATTGCAATAGCTGCAATTATTCCATATTTAACCCATTTACGCTTGAAAAAGCCCTTTAACCTTGATTCCATATCTTTCATTATCAAACCTTATCTATCCTACTTTTTTTTTAGAAAACGTGCAAGAAAACCCTATAAATTTAATAATAAAAAGGGGTTGACAAATTTGAGTAAATCTGGCACAATATACTCCTTACTTAATATTAACCAAATTAAACCATGGAAAGATTACCAACACAAAGCACACAAGCTGAAGCTCCAAAAAGGAGAAGTTCTGGCCCTGGATTAATGGCCCAAGCTTTTGCCTTATTGTTAATCGCTGCTATAGCTGGAGGCTGTAAAGCTCATCCAATGGAAAAATGCCACGGTAAAAAAGACGGGAAAACAAGAAAAGCCCTTGTTGATAAATACGCAGGAGATTGTAAAAACCGTGTAAAAAGATATAGAGCTTTAAATCAGTCAGATGTGAATGATTCAGCAAGAAATGTTGAAAGCCGAAGATTTAGTGAAGCTGCTCAGGCATGTACAACCTGGGAAGAAGAAGCGAGCTCAGCAGAAGCAGGTGCACTCGCAAAAAAGGAAGTAGCTATTGGAAGCAATGATGGTAAAACTGAAGCAGGATGTTCTGCAGCTGTAACATGGGCTCAAGAACAAGCTGAGGATGCACGATCAAAGAAAAGGGAATTAGAATCAAGCCAATTATAAATTTAAACAACTCTTATTCATTGTTGAGTGAGTCCGTCAAAGACGGACTCACACTTAAAGCTCGCGATATGTTTTCGCTCGCTAGAGACTCGCATAAGTTCGTCTCTGGTGGTATAATAAACAAAGGTATATTAACCTTTGGCCACAATGAATAAAGTTATATTTGCACTTATTGGATTTCCACTTTCGTTCCTTTTTATAATATATAGAGCAAAGATTAAAGATTTCACTGGCAATATTCCTTTTGCAGAAAAGTATTTGGGTTCAGGAGGCACTTACACATTTATTCTTTTATTAGGAGTTATAATTTTTATTATTACCTTATTATATATTACTGATACATTGCAGACTTTTATGCGTACTGTATTCGGTCCAATCTTCTTTGCTCCACCAGAATAAATAAGGGTTGACATTATTTAAAAATATGCTAGAATAGTATCTTAACTAATATTAACCATATTTATTATGTCTAAATTAGATAGAAGAGATTATTCAGAATCTCCTCAAACAGGTGCTGAAAATAATGGCACTTTACTGAATTTATTAGCGAGTAGAAAAGGCTTAATATTTGCCATTTTGCTTGCAGCTGGTTCTACATTAAATTGTACGACATCTTGCGAATTTGGAAGTTGCCAAGTATCTCAGTGTAGTGCCGAAGATAAAGAAGTCAAAATTAAAGGATGCAATTGTAAAGAATAGAGCTTTCAAAAACGGCTTGACTTTGCCAGTTTGATTCTATATAATCCAAAAGCTAATTAATCATTTTTAGCTTTTTTATGCGAAAAAACCTGTACATACTCTTTTACTTAAAAACGTAAAAAGTTACGCAACTTTTAGGTCGAAAGAGTGTGTGCAGCAGGTACACACTTTTTTTTTAGTTAAAATGCTCATTGAAAATTAGATCCAACAAAAAATATATAAATTATATGCAATTTATAATTTATATATAGTAGTTAAATATATAAATGCAATTTATTTAATGCAATTTGTTATTTTTACAAATTGCTAGTTATTTAAGTAAGTTCACTTTGTTATAAGTTACTTATAAGTATAGAGTGGATGCCTAGACACCAAATTCCGATGAAGGACGTAGCTAGTTGCGATAAGCTTCGGTGAGCTGCTAAGCAAGCTTTGACCCGGAGATTTCCGAATGGGGTAACCCCTCTGAAGTCATGTTCAGAGATCCTGATTTTTTCAGGATGGTCACCTGGAGAATTGAAACATCTTAGTACCCAGGGAGAATAAAGAAACCTCGATTCCCTTAGTAGTGGCGAGCGAAAAGGGATCAGCCCAAACCTTATATTTCGATGTAAGGGGTTGTAGGACTCCAATATCATTTCTTATTTTATTAGCTGAAGGATCCTGGAAAGGACAGCCATAGCGTGTAATAGCCACGTAAGCAAAAATAAGTAAGAAATGTAGGATGTTCCTGAGTAGGATCGGACACGTGTAATCCGGTTTGAATCTGCGAGGACCACCTCGTAAGGCTAAATAGATTTGGTGATCGATAGCGGACTAGTACCGTGAGGGAAAGGTGAAAAGTATCCCTGTTAGGGAGTTGAAATAGTACCTGAAACTCTATACTACCAAAGAGTCGGAGCACTTCGGTGTGACGGCGTACTTTTTGTAGAACGGGCCAACGAGTTAGCTGTATGGCGCTGGTTAAGGGAGTAATACCCGAAGCCATAGTGAAAGCGAGGATGAATAATCCGCCTTTGTGTCATGCACTATACCCGAAACCGAGTGAGCCATCCATGGCCAGGCTGAATCCGTCGTAACTGATGGAGAAGGGCCGAACCCAACGTTGTTGCAAAAGCGTGGGATGAGCTGTGGATAGCGGAGAAATTCCTATCGAACTCGGCAATAGCTGGTTCTCCTCGAAATAGCTTTAGGGCTAGCCTTGTGTTAATAGCACGGGGGGTAGAGCTCTGTTTAGGCTAGGGGGCGAAATAAGTCTACCAAACCTAGATAAACTTCGAATACCCGTGTGACTTTCACAGGAGTCAGACAGTGACAGCTAAGTGCCATTGTCAAAAGGGAAACAGCCCAGACTATCATCTAAGGTCCCAAATATAGCTTAAGTGGTAAAGGATGTAGAATTACGTATACAACCAGGATGTTGGCTTAGAAGCAGCCATCCATTTAAAGAGTGCGTAACAGCTCACTGGTCTATGTGATTTTGCGCCGAAAATACAACGGGGCTAAAGCTATAACCGAAGATATAGATGGCAGATAATTATTTCTGTCGTGGTAGAGGAGCGTTCCTGTCAGCTGTGAAGCAAGATTGTAAAGTCTTGTGGAGCGTCAGGAAGTGAAAATGTTGGCATAAGTAACGTAAGAACGATGAAAAATCGTTCCACCGTAAATCCAAGGTTTCCCAAGCAACGTTAATCGACTTGGGGTTAGTCGGGCCTAAGGCGAGGCCGAAAGGCGTAGTCGATGGACAACAGGTTAATATTCCTGTACAACTTATTTTTCGCCAAAGCAATACTGGAACAATATACTTTCTAATTCCGGCGGACTTCGGTCTGCTAGATGCGGGATATATAGCGTAAAAGTGGCGCTAGCTCAGGGGTAACTTGGGTGGTTAATCAGAGCGTGTTAATGAATTCACGTGCAAGCAGTTAGTTTATGCTTCTCTAAGTAAATCTGTTGAAGTTCACAAGCTGTGATGCAAAATACTTTGACTTTGTCGAAGTGATTCTGATGACATCATCCAACGAGAAAAACCTCGGTAGCGAGAAAAATAGGTTTCCGTACCGCAAACCAACGCTGGTGGATGGGTTGAGTATACCAAGGTGATCGAGATAACTACGTTTAAGGAACTCGGCAAAAAAGCAGGAGTAACTTCGGGATAATCCTTGCCAATAGATTTGAATTTCGGTTTTTATCTGTTGGCCGCAGCGAATGTGCCCATGCAACTGTTTATCAAAAACACAGGTCTCTGCAAACTCGCAAGAGTAAGTATAGGGGCTGACGCCTGCCCAGTGCCAGAAGGTTACGAGGATGGGTTCACGCCTTGAATCTAAGCCCTGGTGAACGGCGGCCGTAACTATAACGGTCCTAAGGTAGCGAAATTCCTTGTCAGGTAAGTTCTGACCCGCACGAATGGCGTAATGGTATGGGAACTGTCTCAAACGTAGTCTCGGTGAAATTGCAGAAACGGTAAAAATGCCGTTTAACTTCAGAAAGACGGAAAGACCCCGTGCAGCTTTACTACAGTTTGACATTGAGTCCGGGCATAACTTGTGCAGGATAGGTGGGAGACTTTGAGGGTGTCGCGCCAGCGACATCTCAGTCACCCTTGAGATACCACCCTTGTTATGTTTGGCCTCTAACTTAGTCTTGTTAATCCAAGCTAAGGACATTGTTTGATGGGTAGTTTATCTGGGGCGGATGCCTCCTAAAATGTAACGGAGGCGCGCAAAGGTTCTCTAGCGCTGGATGGAAATCAGCGTGATAGTGTATTCGCATAAGAGAGCTTGACTGCAAGACCTACAAGTCGAGCAGGTGCGAAAGCAGGTGAAAGTGATCCGGTACTGGCATGTGGATGCGGTACCGCTCAACGGATAAAAGTTACGCCGGGGATAACAGGCTTATAGATCCCAAGAGTTCATATCGACGGATCTGTTTGGCACCTCGATGTCGGCTCGTCGCATCCTGGGGGTGGAGAAGCTCCCAAGGGTATGGCTGTTCGCCATTTAAAGCGGTACGCGAGCTGGGTTCAGAACGTCGTGAGACAGTTCGGTCCCTATCTTCTGAAGTCGTTGGATATTTGAAGGAACCTGCCCCTAGTACGAGAGGACCGGGGTGGACGAACCTCTGGTGTATCTGTTGTCGAGTCTATCGGCATTGCAGAGTAGCTACGTTCGGGATGGATAACCGCTGAAAGCATCTAAGCGGGAAGCCACACCTAAGATTAAATATCCCCATGAACCTCCAGGAAGACTACCTGGTTGATAGGTTGCAAGTGTAAGTATAGTGATGTGCTTAGCTGAGCAATACTAATAGGTCATTGAACTTATAACTGAACTTACTTTAGCAATTTTTCAGGTGTTGATGCTTAGTCGCATGCTTGTAAGAGACTGAGTATCGATACTTGTTTAATTGCAATGACTAGCAATTTGTATGAATAACTGTTTTAGTTGGATTTTTGAAAATTAAAAGCTCCTGTCTTGGTAGCTCTAGAGAGTGGGGTACACCTGTTCCCATTCCGAACACAGAAGTTAAGCCACTCTTCGCCGATGGTACTGCTACATGAGTAGTGGAAGAGTAGGGCGCTGCCAAGATAGGGGTTTTTAGTGTATTCCGAAAGTGGGCACCAAGGTTATTCGCAACATAAAAATCCTTAAGCTTCTGTAGTGCCTTCTTCGCCTCCTTCTTCGTTTCCTAATTCTTCATTCATTGCTGCATCCAGAATATCATCATCGATCTTAATGTTTATTTCTTCAATATCTTCGAATTTCTGAGTTCGCGCTGATAATGGATTGTAAATTTCGTAAAATAATTCTATTAAATTTTTTGTATTAAGTTGTTCAACCTGCAGTCCTGTGTTTTCAAGGCCACTTTTTACTGTATTTACTCTTTGATTAAGATTTTTCTTAAGCAGCATAAATTCTTTGTGACGTTTACTGAACTCAGTAAACGTATCTTTAGGCGACATATTTTGGAAGAATCTCTGAATTATGTTTGGTTTAACTGATCTAAAAGGATCAAAAGGAACAACTACATAGAATTCTTTTTCCATAATATCTGCATATTCTACTAGTCGTTGAATATAATCCATATATTCATAAGTTTGCCTTTGTAAAAGTGCATTGGTTTGTTTTTCTCCTAAATCATTTAAACTATCTATATAATTATCTATATCAAGTTTTTTGGATCTAACAACAACCTGAACAGGGAATTCGATTGAATTAAGGAATCCCTGATAAGAGTAAATAATTGCGTTTTGTTCATCTTCAGATTTTAAATTAAAGTTAATACTCGAAACTTTTATAATTGCTCTTACACCACCGTTTTTTAGTACAACAGTATCATCACGTATTTCAGCTATTTTCATAAAAAGCTGAGAACTTGATGCAGCAGCACCTTTTTTAGCTTGTTTAACTGCTTTATCATTTGATTTCAGTTTTTCATCTTTTTTTGTTTTTGTTGCTTCTGGCATGTTGTTGATTTTTAGTTATTATCCCGGCCGTAAGTGTCGAGAATTTTTGTTATATCATCAATTTCTCTGATTGTTTTTTCTGTCTGGGCTCCTTTATCTTTGGTTTTCTTTTTAATTCCTTTTTTTTCAACTTGGATTGGCTTCATCCCTATAATTTCTGCACTTGATTTAAGCCAGTGTCTTTTTCTTGGTAAAAATATATATTCTAAAAAAAGAATTACAAACTTACCGAATCCAACATTATAAATTTTCACAAATGCAATCAGAAGTGTTAATCCAACTATAATTCCAACAGGAAGAATCCAAACTTCCCAATAATAACTTCTTGATAGAATTGTATATATAAGGTATGCAAATCCACCTCCAGCACCAATTATAATCATGTGGCGCAAAGTAAGCGGACCAACGATTTTGTCAGCCATTTGTACATTTTGTGGGACTTTGGCTTGCATTAGCGTAAAATTTTATTTTTATATTTTATTTATTTCTATTTATTATACCAAAAAAACGAATTTATTTCAAGAATGATTTACAAACCATTACTCATTTGCTAAAATCTCTCAAGATATAAATAATAATTGATCGACTTGAACAAAAAAATTATACAAAATATCAGAAATTTTTGCATTATTGCGCATATAGATCACGGAAAATCCACTTTGGCTGATCGCTTTCTTGAAATAACAAAAACAGTTGAAAAGCGTGATATGAAACATGGTCAACATTTAGACACAATGGAACTGGAACAGGAGAGGGGAATCACAATTAAACTTCAACCAGTTAGAATGGACTGGCATCATGACGGAGAGGATTATATTCTTAATTTAATTGATACTCCCGGGCATGTTGATTTTAGTTATGAGGTTTCACGTAGTTTAGCGGCTTGTGAAGGAGCTATTTTAATAGTTGATGCCAGCCAGGGAATTCAGGCTCAAACTCTTGCTAATTGTTATATGGCAATTGAACATAATTTAGAAGTTATTCCTGTTATAAACAAAATTGATTTAGCTTCTGCAGATGTTGAAAAAGTGTCTATGGAAATTGAAAATGCACTTGGAATCCCAAAAGAAGAAATAATTGCTGTTTCAGCTAAAGAGGGAACAAATATCGAAGCTGTTTTAGAAGAAGTGATTAAACGCGTTCCTCCCCCAAAAGAATCAACAACTTCTGATGAATTTAAGGCATTAATCTTTGATTCAGTTTATGATTCATATAAAGGAGTGGTGGCATATGTAAGGGTGATGAGCGGTGGGATTAAAAAAGGAGAAAAAGTCCATTTATTGCATACAAAAAAAGAAATTGAAGTTATGGAATGTGGTTATTTTAAGCCAGAATATCGCCCTGCCGATGAACTCAAACCCGGAGAGGTTGGTTATATTGTCACTGGTTTAAAAACAGTTGCTGAGGCTAGAGTTGGTGACACTATCTGGCAAACAGGAGATGAACGAGTTGATTTGGAAGGTGCTAAACCTTTAGAAGGATACACAGAAGTAAAGCCTTATGTATTTGCAGGTATATTTTGTACTGATGGCGATGATTATCCACTTTTACGCGATGCGCTTTCTAAACTTCAAATAAATGATTCTGCTTTATCGTTTGAACCTGAACAATCAGGCGCATTAGGATTCGGATTTAGATGCGGATTTTTGGGAATGCTTCATATGGAAATCGTACAGGAAAGACTTGAACGCGAATATAATTTAAGTTTAATAATAACTTCGCCTTCAGTTTCATATATTGCAGTTATGAATGATGGATCTGAAAAATTCATTTCAAGTCCGGCTCAATTGCCGGATCCTGCGAAACTTACAGCCATTAAAGAGCCATGGATGAAACTTGAAGTAATAACTCCAAAAGATTATGTGGGAGTTGTGATGAAACTGGTTCAGGACAGAAGGGGAGTTAATAAGAATATGCAATATATTGATCAGGATCGTGTTATTTTGACTTTTGAGATTCCTTTGGCTTCAATTGTTATTGATTTTTATGATGCTCTTAAAAGCGGAACATCCGGTTATGCTTCAATGAATTATGATTATTTGGAATATAGGGAGGAGGATCTTGTGAAACTGGATATTTTAGTTGGAAGCAATATAGTCGAAGCTTTGTCTGTTATTGTTCATAGAAGAGATTCTTACCATACAGGTGTATCAATTGTTAAAAAGCTAAAAAAATTAATACCTCGTACGCAGTACGAAGTTGCGCTGCAGGCTGCAATTCACTCAAAGATAATCGCACGTGAAACTTTAAAAGCTTTACGAAAAGATGTAACTGCCAAATTATATGGCGGAGACCGCACCCGAAAAGACAAACTTTTAAAGAAGCAAAAAGAAGGTAAAAAAAGATTAAAAAAAGTAGGGAATGTCGAAATTCCACAGGAGGCGTTTATGTCTATTTTAAAACGAGACGAATAGTTTGTGAGTAAAAAAGTTATTCGACTTACTCGGTAAGTATGTAATGGCTTTTGTCAGCGAATCTTTAATTAAAGTTACTCGGTAAGTCATTGCCTGTAGTGCACAATTATGGTAAAATATATAAGATAGAAATAAATATAAAAAAATAAATGAAAATCTTACTTAAGCTGATATTCTTCATAGGACTTTTCGCTTTAATAAGCTTCCTGCTTATATATTTGTTTTTTCAAAAAGAATTTGAAAGCTTTAGAAATGAGTATTTGAGTGAATATTGGCCTGCAGTACAAAATGAAACTGCAATATCAAATAAGACCTTGAAAATCGCTTACGCATCTAATTATGAGAGTCTTGATCCAGTTATGTTTAATCCTGTAACAAGATCAAGAATTTTAAATGTATATGAATCATTGGTTGCAACTGATAGAAATCTTCAGATAAAGCCAGGCTTGGCGCTTTCGTGGGGTCGTGTGCATGACACTATTTGGGAATTTAATTTAAGACCTGATGTTTTGTTTCATGATGGTTCTACTTTTGAAGCTGATGACATTATTGCAAGCTTTAATAGAGCTAAAAATCATAATAAATCTGAGTTAAAAGATCTTCTGCAGTCTATTGAAGAAGTTGAGAAAATTGATGATTTAAAAATAAGATTTCATACAAAAGAACCTGATCCGATTCTTGTAAACAGAATTGCAACTGTTTTGATATTTCCGTCTGAACAAACAAAGTTTGATAAACCAGTTGGAACAGCTCCTTATAAATATAGTGCTGAGCAGGAAAATGAACTTGCATTAGAAAGATTCGATGAATATTGGAATGGACTTCCTTATTATAAATATGTATTTATTCAGACTATTGAAAATAGGTTTTCACGGCTTGATGCAATTAAAAACGGTGATATTCAAATTTTAGCAAATGTTCCACCTACTTTCGCAGAAGAATTGCAGAATCAAGGTGCAGTTAATGTTTTATCTTTACCGAGTTTAGAGGTTAATTTCTTAATGTTTAATTTTAATTCTGATTTATTTAATGATGATAGGATTCGCGAAGCTATTTCAATAGCATTTGATAAACAGGCGTTTGTTGAGTTTTCAAATGGATATGCAACTCCTTCAAATCAATTTGTAAGTAATGGGATTTTTGGATTTAATCCTGATATTGAAACTAAGGAGCAAAATATAAATGAAGCGAAGAAGGTTGTGCGGGAATATGATCCATTTAAAAGACCTTCTGTTTCAATTGATATGGTTTTGGGAGCAGAAGTAATTGGTGAATTTTTAAAACTGCAATTTAATGAAATTGGAATTACTACAAATATTCATTATATTCCTTTTGAAGATTTAAGAGAGAAGATATTTAAAAAAGAATCAGAAATGTATTTATTAGGATGGAGAAGTGAAATAGGTGATTCAGCAGGATTTTTGGAAAATGTAGTACATTCTGAGGGTAAATTTAATGGTGGTGCATTTTCCAGTAAAAAGGTTGATCAGTTAATTGATTTAAGTTTGCGTAATCTTGATCAGGAAAAAAGGCTTTCTCAGTTTCATGAAATTATGCAGATAATTACTGAAGAAGAAATAATTGGTGTACCATTATTTGAAACTGAAGTTGTTTATGGAATCAGAATTGGTATTCAATTTCATCCAAGGTTGGATGGATATATATTAGCATGTGAAGTAACCAAAAATTAATATATGTATTCAATTAAAACGAAATTAATAGCAGTAATAACACTCCTAATTATAGGACTATTTGGTGCTGCAGCGTTTTTATTGATTAGAGAACAACAAAAAGAATTAACTTCATATATTTTCTTTCAAACAAGATCATTTGGTGAGCTTACATCAAACAATATTATTAATGATTACAATTTATATTTAGCTCAAAAAGGCTTTATTTATTTTAATAGAGAGATGGCAGCTAATTTTTCAAGAACTCAGGATATTGATTTGATACAGGTTTTTGACTATAATGCTGAGCTTCTTTATGACTCGGAAGAAGAAAAAGAAAAACAATATGATGGTCCTGCGAGAGTAATTAATGATTCTGCATTACTTAAACAGATAAAAGCACATAATCCTTCGGTTTTAACTTTGGATGGACGACTTGTTTTTCTTAAAAAGGTTGAAGCTTCGGAAGTTGAAAATCAAATTCAATATGTGGATGAGAATGAAAAACCTGTTGAACCTATTGGAGAATTAGAAAGAATTCAATATCTGGTTTTCCCGACACAGGATCAGTTTGCAGTTACTTATCATGTTAATTATGCAAATTTAGATGAATTAATAAAGCAAGGAGCGATCAGAATTTTGATTCTATCATTACTTGGAGTTGTTATTGGTTTGTTTTTGATAATTATTGTATCTAATAGAATAACTAAACCTATTAAGACTTTAACTCAAGGTGCTGGAATAATTGGTCAGGGAGATTTTCAGCACAGAATTAAAATTAGTACGCATGATGAGCTTGAAATTTTAGGTAATGCATTTAATCAGATGGCAGTTGATCTGGATAAGAGCACCAAAGCCCTTGTTTATAAAGAACGTGTAGCAAAAGAGCTTGAGGTAGCGCAAAAGATTCAGGAACAAAATATCCCTAAAAAGCTTCCTTTAATGGAAGGTCTTGATATTTCTGCAGGGATTGTACCTGCAGAAGAAATTGGTGGAGATGTTTATGATTTCTTAAAAAGAGATGAAGAAAATACGATGTTTTATGTTGGGGATGTAACTGGCCACGGTGTTCCTTCAGGAATACTCGGATCTATTGCAAATGCAATGTTTTTTAGTAATACTGCAAATCCAAATCTTAAGGATGTTGTAATTGACGTTAATAAAGTACTTAAAGTTAAGTCTCCGGCGAATATGTTTATTACTTTATGTCTTTTGAATTGGAATAAAACAGCTAAACAACTTAATTACGTTAATGCAGGGCATGAACAAATGCTTCATTTTAATGTAAAAACCAAAGATGTTCAGCTTTTAAAAGGAGGAGGAATTGCACTTGGAATGTTTCCGGATATCACAAAGATGATTGAAGAGCAGATTGCACCATTAGAAGTAGGGGATACTCTTGTTTTGTATAGTGATGGAATTCCAGAAGCATGGAAATCTCAAAAAGAAAATTATGGAATGGACAGATTTAAAGCCAGCTTACAGCAGTTTGGTGACTTGGCAACTGCAAGCGAAATAAGAAATTCTATTTTAAAGAATGTAAAAGAATTCATAGGAGATTATAAGCAGATGGATGATATTACAATTATTGTAATAAAAAGAACATCTTAAATTTTAATTCCAGGAACAGGAAAGTTTTTGCAAAGATCTTTTACTTCGCCCTTAATTTTTTTCAAATGATCTTCATCTTCGTATTTTTCAAGTGCTTTTGCCATAAATGTTGCAACCTGATGCATTTCTACTTCTTTCATTCCACGTGTTGTAAGAGCAGGGGTTCCTAAACGGATTCCACTTGGATCGAATGGTGATCGTGGATCAAAAGGTACAGTGTTTTTATTAAGAGTCATCCCTGCTTTATCCAAAGCTTCCTGTGCAACTTTACCTGGAATTTCTTTGTTAGTTAAATCTATTAAAATTAAATGATTGTCAGTTCCTCCTGTTACTAAGTCAAAACCATATTCAGTTAATTTTGCAGCAAGTGCTCTTGCATTATTAACAATCTGCGCAGAATAATCTTTAAATTCAGGTTTTAATGCTTCACCAAATGCAACGGCTTTAGCTGCTGTAGTATTATCATGCGGGCCGCCCTGAAAGCCAGGGAACACCGCGCGGTCTATATCTTTAGCAAGTTCTTTTTTACACATTATCATTGCGCCACGCGGCCCTCTTAAAGTTTTATGTGTAGTAGTTGTTATTACATCAAAATAAGGCACAGGGCTTTCATGTACGCCTCCAGCAATTAATCCGGCAATATGAGCAATATCCGCCATTCCAATTGCTCCTACTTCGTCACAAATTTCTTTAAATCCTTTAAAATCAATTGCTCGTGGATATGCAGTATAACCTGTAATAATTAATTTAGGTTTATGTTTTTTTGCGAGTTCGCGAATTGCATCCAAATTTAATCTTCCGGTTTCTTTTTCAACTTCATATGCAATACAATTAAATGTTTTGCCTGAATAACTAATAGGCAAACCATGTGTGATATGCCCTCCATGATCCAGTTTAAGACCCATGATTGTGTCTCCAATTTCAAGAAGCCCTAAATATACTGCTGCATTAGCCGGACTACCTGAATAAGGCTGAACATTCGCATGATCAACTCCAAATAATTCCTTTGCTCTATCAATTGCAAGTTGCTCTACCATATCAACATATTCCTGACCTCCATAATATCTTTTGCCAGGATACCCCTCCGAGTATTTATTAGTGAAAATTGAACCTGTAGCTTCCATAACAGCTGCAGAAGCATAGTTTTCAGATGGAATCAGTTCAAGTCCATGTGCTTGCCTTTCTGTTTCTTTTTGAAGAATGTCGTATACTTTAGGGTCGGTTTTTGATAGAGCACTCATAATAAATAGATTTAAGTTGTAATTTTAATGGTTTTTTCTTCAGTCAGAATCAAATCAAGTGGAATATCATGTGACTGCGCAGGGATATTGTCAATGATTTGAAATCCATATGCAAGCCCAAGTTTAGGGCATTTAAGGTTTTTATTTAAACGGTCATAATAAGCTTTGCCAAAGCCGATTCTGTGGCCTTTTTTGTCGAATGCAATACCTGGAATAATTGCTAAATCTATTTGATCAGGTTTAATTTTTTTGGTTTTTGGTTTAGGTTCCAGAATTCCATAGTTTTTTTCTTCAAGATCATCAAGCGAATTAATTTTATGCAGAGTAAGTGTATGATTTTTAGGATTTGTTTTTGGAACGATAATATGTTTTTCATTTATATACATTAATATCAAATGATTTGTATCTACTTCGTTTTTATGTGAAACATAAATTAAAATGGTCCGGGCCTGCTTCCAATATTTGCTTTTATGGAGTTTGTCACAGATTTTTTGATCCATTTTCTTTTTTTGCTCAAACTTTAGTTTATCTCTCTTTGCTTTTATTCTTTTTCTTATTTCCGCCTTAGTCATAATTAGAGTATAGCTTGCATTAACAATTTCTTGAAGTTAAAATCTTAACCGCTATGAAAAAAATCCCCTGGACTAAAATTATTGTTTTAACTGCTACAATTGGTTTGATAACCGGGCTTGTTGGAGGCGCATTAACAAACGAATATTTAATTGCGTATCTTTTCGGCCAGCTTACAGAAAAGCAGGAAGAAGAATTCCCAATTGTTAAAAAAGTTATTGAAGAGAAAATATATGTTGAAGAATCATCAACACTTGAAGCAATTGAAAATGCATCAGGTTCATTAATAATGATTTCAGATACAAAACAGGCAGCTATAGACTTTAAACCAATAAACAGTGATTTGTTTTATTTGGGATACAGCCCGCAGAAATCTGTAAAAAATAATCAAAGTCTTGCTGGTTCAGGAGTTTTATTAACAACAGACGGAATACTTGCAACCTGCAATTCATTTGTTCAAAACAGAAATTCCTGGTTTGCAATTATGGATGACGGAACAGCTTTAAATGCTCAGGTTGTTTATAGAGATACCCTTGATGATATTGCCTTATTAAGAATTCAGACTGATGATGAATTTAATTATTTTAATACTTTAAGTTTTAATGAAAAACCAGTTAAAACCGGCCAGAGAGTTTTATCACTTGGTTCTTTTAATAAAGCTAAATCAGGAATTGTTTCCTTTGTCCCTGAATTAACAGAAGTGCGTGAATATTTAAGAACATTCCCTTCTGAATTTATTTCAATTGATTATGAAATCGACAGTAATTTAAGTTGTGGGCCTCTTGTTAATTTAGGTGGCGAGCTTGTTGGCTTAACTTTGGATTTTGATACAATAGAGCAGGGGACAAGCTATGTAATCCCTTCAAAAGCTCTAAACGAAGCACTTGAGTCTTTTAAGCTAACTCTTCAATAAAAATTATTGGAACTGGTAAAGGTTTTAGTAATAATTTTTCTTGGATATTATCTGCTTCTTCTGTGTTGTTTGGACTTAAGATTTTAAATTCTCCATTTTCAAGTATTTCTTTAACTGTAAAACTTGTAATTAATTCATCTCCTGAAAAAATTCCTAAAATGTCCCCATTAGTACCGCTTAGTTCTTTTAAAAGTCTTCTGCCTTCATCATTAAGTTTTAAAACCAAAAAAGGATCATATTCATTATCAAATATAATATCCACACTTGTAATAAATTCACCTTCTAAATCAGTTAATGCCCATTCCACAGGCCTAAGTGCATAAAAAATAACACCAAATTTAGCCTGCATTGTTTCATTGGTTTCTTCATAAGCCTGCGCAACTTCGCGTGCTTGAATAATATGGAATCCAAAAGGCGATTCAGTTACGGAGCTTAATTCATCAACTTCATTTAAGGCAAGTGCAGCGTTTTCAAATTGTTCAACATATTTACCTTCTCCTGCCGGACCGACAAGTGCACCACCAGTTGAACTATTTGTAGAATCATCAGAATAATCTAATGCAAGTTTAGAAAAATTTTCACCATTATTTAATCTGTCTAATATTTCATTGGCAAGAGTTTCTGCTTCTTCTTTTGTGCGTGAAATTGATTCACTCATTCCTGCAACACCTTTGTAACTTATTAAAATGTGGCTTACAGTAACTGATTTTGTATGGCTAATAGTTTGTTCAACATCTTCTTTATCAAAAAGCTTTGCAATACTTGCAATTTTAATTGGATTAGCAAGAGCAAATGGTCTTTCATTGTATTCAATAAGGCTTGAATGAACCTGGTTTTGCTCCAAATCAAATAGAACATCTGCAAAAACATCTTTTATTTCATCTTTGTACATCCAGTCAGAAATTGAATAAAAAACTCTTTCTGGATCTTCCAATACTTCATTTTGTGCAGCCAGTTCAAAATTTTCACCTCCTAAAATAGAATCCAGATTATTTTGCGCTTTTTCTTTTAATTCTGTTTCATAATCAGACTCATCTGTTATCTTCTTTTTAATTGAAAATGTGGAATTTTGCGAGAGCCGCTTTTTAATTTCAACAACATCATCAATTGTTCCAAATTTAACTAAAAGATATTTTAGATCACCTTCATCTACTTCTGTTATTTCTACTTGAGCAACTTCAAATTTATTTAATCTGTTTGTAAGAGATGCTTTTAAATCTTCAACAAGTAGCGTTTTATCACCTTCTGCATGAGTTAAATTAACAAGATATTTTAAATTGTGAGTTTCGTAATTTTTGGATTTGGTTATATTTGATGTACAGGCTGTAAAAGTAAATATGATTGAGAGCACTGCAAGTGATGCGAGAAATTTCTTCATTTTATTTAAGTTAAAGATAAATAGTTACCAAAGATTATTATAGTTAATATTCGTTAAAAAAACTACTGGTTTTTAAGCATATATGTTATAAATACAAGGTAATAGAATTAATTTTTAAATATGAGTATAGCTGAAGCTACTAATGAGAAAAAAGCATTAATAAACACAAAACTAAAAGAAATTTTTCAAAAAGATTTTAATTGCAGTTTTCAGGAGCCTAAAATTACTTTAGATCAATTAAATATATTTAAAGAACAATTTGGATTTGAACTTGTTGCTATTCCAGCCCTGAAAGACTTGCCTTTGGATGATTCGTATTTTGAAAAAATGTATCCGAATAAAAACAAATTCTGGAAGCCTGAATATAAAGATTCTATTACTAAAGATCATAAAAATTATGGAGGAAGATTTATTTTATATGAATTGCTTCAAAAACCTGATTTTTTAAATGAAATTCAATTATATGGTAGTAAAAAAGGCGAACAGCAGGGTTTAGATAAAAATGAAAAAGAATTTTTAGAATCTTATGAATTTATTGAAGCAAAAGACGATTTAGAGCTTGAATTGTCATCAGGCAAAACCAGATATGCATGGTCATATAATAATATTAATGAATATGTAATTGCTGCTTTGCAAAAAGAAATAAAAAAAGCCGGGTTGCCAGGAAAAGTAGTAGTAAGACCTGCTACAAACTTTATTGATACTGTATTTTTCCCATACAACGGTGAAACTGAAACTTACGAATGGACCAGCACAGGGCTTGTTGGAACTAAAAATCAGTTAACTGTTGGCCACGCACCATTAGGAGGGCTTTCATGTGTGCTTGATCATGATCCTGCAACTTATTATGCGAATATTGGAGTTAGGTTTGCGATTGTGCTGTAATTTATAAATTATGCGCTTAAAAATTGATTTAAACGCAAAACCGGAATATGACTTCGCTTATTTAGATTTGCATAAGAAGTTTGATGTGCCTCTGCATGGTCAAACTCCTGAGCAGACTCGTTTTTTTCATTATGCTTTTAGAAATGAAATTAATGTTTTTTGGCGAAAGTGTGACATGACAGGTGAAAAGATTATTAGCCAGTTTCCACAAGAGTCGCCATTTAAGGTTTATAGGCATGATCTTTGGTGGAAAGAGGAATTTGATGTGCCAGAGGCAGAATATAATCCTGATGAATCGTTCTTTAAACAATTTAGAAAATTGCAACTTCAGGTTCCGCGTATGAGCATCGCATGTGATAGTACTATGGAGAATTCACCATATGTTAATTGTTCCAATCATTGTAAGGATTGCTATATGATTTTTGCTTCTGGTGATAACGAGGATTGTCTCTATTCAATTAATACTGAACGTTCAAAAACATGCATGGATATGAGCATAGCTCATGAATGTACTTTATGTTATCAGATTGTTAGTTGTCGCACCTGTTATAATCTTGATTTTAGTGCTTATTGCACTAATTGTACTGACAGCCAGTTTTTATATGACTGCCGCAGATGCAAAAATTGTTTTATGTGTACGGGCCTTGTTGGCAAGCAGTATTGTGTTTTGAATGAACAGTTAACTAAAGAAGAATATGAAAAGAGAATTAAAGAACTTCAGCCGCTTACTAATGAAACTATTGAGCATTGTTATGAGCAATTAGAAAAACTAAGAGAATCATACATCCATAAATATTCCAATATTGTGGGCTGCGAAAATTGTACTGGTAGTGATGTTAGCTTTTCTCAAAATTGCCTTAATTCTTATATTGTTGAATATAGTCAGGATTGCATGAACAGTTCCAGCTTAAGAAAATGTAAAAATTGTCTGGATTTTGATCTTTGGGGTGATCCTGGGGAGCTTTGCTACCACTCAAATAGTTGCGGCTATAATGTTTATTATATTCGGATGTGTTTTGACTGCTGGAATAATTGCAGATATTTAACTTATTGTGATAGTTGCCCAGGCTGTGAACACTGTTTTGGATGCATTGGTCTTAAAAGAAAAAAATTCTGCATTTTAAATAAACAATACTGCGAAAAAGATTATAAAATTTTAGTTGAACAAATAATCGAAGATATGAAGAAAAGGGGAGAATGGGGCCAGTTTTTTCCTCCATATTGTAGCCCTCATGCTTTAAATAACTCCATGGCGCATGAATATTTTTATGTGGATCAGGAATTAGCTGAAAAATTAGGATTTGAATGGATGGATAAGAGCGCTGAAAATGAATATGCTCCGGATCTTATTTATAATGGTTCAATGATAAGCATGGATGTTAAAAGCGATGATTTGAAAGGTAAATTTTTATTATGTAAGAAAACAAAGCGTCCATATAATATTCAGGCCCGTGAACTTGCCATACTCAAGCAAAAACAGCTTCCATTACCTGATAAACACTGGAAAGTTAGACTCGAAGAAAGAGCTGAAAAGTTTATTTTTCCATGGAGATTATCTTTTCGAGCCACACAGGATACAAAAAAATCATTACTTTCGCCTGTTCCTGAGAAATATCAGATTCAGGAGAAGGAGATAGCCTAGTAGTTTCCGCTTCGTTCGCTGACGCTCACTCCAAAAGAGCCGCTCCTTTTAGTCGCGTCTCTGTGGTGGGCGATGTAGGAGTCGAACCTACGACCCCCTGGGTGTAAACCAGGTGCTCTAGCCAACTGAGCTAATCGCCCAAAATTTTAAAAAGGAATTCGCCAGCCAAAGGCTGGCTCATGCTACGCTCGCGATTGTACTATTCGCTCACGAGAGACTCGATAAATCTCGTCTCTATTGCAAGAATCTTTTTATCATTTTTTGAGCAGATTTGCAATAAAAAAAGAGAGGTTTTTATATTAAACCTCTCTTTTAAGCCGTATTTAATTTAGTTTAGTAATGCCAGTATCCATTATGATATCCGCCAAAATGAATTCCTCTATAAATACAATTTCGATCTCTATATCCGCAATCATTATTATAAGGTCTGTAATATCGATCGTAGAAATAATTATAAGTGTAATTATTTAAACATCCACGCCAGTCTCTGCAAACAGGTTCAACTTCGCGGTGTTCATAATTATTTTGTTGTTCATATTCATCTCTTTCAACTCTTTCTGATCTTTCTTCACAATGTCCGTCACTGTAACAGACTTCAAAAATGAAATAACAATAGTTACGAACGCAGTATTTTCTTGTGTTTCTGATATGAACACTTGAATCTACAGGCTCAGGAATTATTTCCTGTGGCCGTGGCTGCGGAACTATTCTTTGTGGTTGTGGAGTTGGAGTGATTTCCTGTGGTCTGTTTCCGCAATTATTATCCCTACAAATCGGAGTAATAGTAATTGAAGGTTCATAATTAGGAGTTACGTTTTGCGGCTGATCAGCTGCAGGTGGATCAGTAAATAAATGGCATTGTGATGGCCCAGGACTGCCTGGTCTTACATTACCCTGACAATCATAATAGTCAGCACTTGCTGTTTGCATTGTTATAACAGCTAAAGCCGCAATTGGCAAAGTGAGAAATAAGAGTTTTTTAAGCATTTTTATATGGTTAGAAATGAGACCGAATTATACAACAATCTATATATATAAGGCAATAATTAAAAATAAATTACAAAAAAGAGCTCGAAAGTTTTACTTTCCGCTTCACTCACTTCGTTCGTTCCAGAGAGCTCCGCGCACTTTGTGCGCTTCGCTCTGGTGGTGGGCAAGAGAGGACTTGAACCTCCACCTCCAAATAAACGGAGACTAGGCCCTCAACCTAGCGCGTCTACCAATTCCGCCACTTGCCCTTAAAAAATTTGATAGCAAGACAATTTTATTGGAATTCGCAGGAATTACAAGTTTAAATTAGATTTTTTGGCTAAAAAATGCTATAATATCTAGATATAATTACCAAAAATGAACATAAATTTTAACGAAAACAGGCTTATATTTAAAGATCCAAAAGATTTAAAAAAATCTTCTAAACTTAGCGATGCAGAAAAAGCTAAAAGAGCTGCAAGAAGGCCAAAAACAGCAGCGGAAAAATTAAAAGCTAAAAAAGACGCAGAAGCAGCTGAATTAAAAGCTAAAAAAGCCAAAGACAGAGCTAAACTATCAGCTAAAACTGGCCACAAATTTGAATCCGGTGATAAAGCGAAAGCAAAAGATAAGAAAGCTCAATTGGATAAAAAATTAAAATCTGAAAAAGATCGAGTAAAAGATTCCACTAAAAAGCTTACTGATTCATTACAATATATTAAAAGTGTTGAAGCCTTTGCTAAAGGGCTTGACTCCGTAAAAACGTTAAGAGAAAGAATTAAAATTGCTCCAATTGGATTTATTGAAAAACTTGAAGATAAGTATCCTGGAATTACAATAGCTGCTTTTACGACTCAAATAAAAGGTACATTTAAGTTGAATCCAAAAGAGTGGAGAAGTGATGCTATTTATTCAAAGTTTAAACCAAATACTTTTTATACAGTAAATTTTTTAGGAAACAATGATGCAGAAATGAAGTGGGGATGGGCTGATATGGCAAAAGCTGAATGGAGGGGAATGACAAAACATGAAGGTGGTAATCCCAGTCGAAAAAGAACCAGTTTAAGAAGAATCGGCCTGAAAGGTCAAAATAAAGGCAAGAATGGTTGTTACGATAATTTTGGTTATATTGAAATTCATTCAAAAGATCAGTGGGCATTTCATAACAATCAGCCAGATATTACAAAAAAATTTAGAAAAAAGGTTGGTAAAAAATATGCGGAAATTGATAAAGATTCTTATGCAAAATATGCAAAATCAAAATATGCACAGGAAGATGAGGCATTTTTTAAGAGATATGAAAAACAAAGAACATTTACTGGTAAAAAGCTTCCAATCAAATTAGCTAAAATCAGGGAAGTTAGAGATAAAATTGGCAGCCTTAAAGGTTTATCTATACAAGCACGACTGACAAAAGTAGCGAATTTTATAATGAAGCCTGAAAATCATATATATGCGAAAAATTGTGGTGACTGGGTTGATAGAATATGGGCAATTGCAGGTATAACAAGTAAAAGCACTCCATATGCTGATATATCTTATGCTTTTGTAGGGGGAGATCCAAAAAAAGGACTTAAACCAGAAACTGATAAAAGCAGATATGATTGCAGAATTTCAGGTAAATATGCCAGAGCTAAACATTTAGATAAAATACAACCAGGTGATAAAATATGGATTAATACTAGAACAAAGGCAGATCGTGTTACTGCATGTCATGGAGTAATGGTTTTAGGTTGGGTAAATAAAAGCCAGAGAATAATAAAAGTAGCTAGCTGGTTTGGCAATACAAAAGGCAAACAAAAAATTAAAGAATATGATCTAAAAAAATATCCTGTTACTGCGATATTTAAGCCAACAGGATTTACTGATGTGGTCCCAGAACCCAGAACACCGGCTCCTAGAATGACTAATGGTAAATTACCAAGAGAAAGTGCTCGTTATATATCTGATGCATCAGAACGTGATCTTATTGCAAGAGGCAGCATACCATTCACCGTTAGAGTAGGTAACAGATTGTCTCAGGAGCATGCAAATTGGTATAAATCAGTCAGGCGCGATGCATACAGAATAGCAACAATGGGTATTAATCAAAGGTTAGATATTTTACAATCAAAATATAAAATGAGAGATGCGTATCGATATACTGCAGAAATGTCAGGAGTTGCCAGGAGGCATTATAAAAAACATACTGCTTTATGCGACGCTGTTGGATATGTGGAATCCGGTAATAACGCTTATTGTTTTAATAGAAAAAAATCAGGCAGAACTTATAAAGTTGGACTTTCTTCAGCAGCAGGAGAATTTCAGATTTTAAGCGGAGTATGGAAAAATGCACAAAAAAAATATTTTGGAAATTCCAGAAGAGCAAGATTCTACAGAAGACAATTAGCAAAACACGGAATTGATGTAGAAAAAATGATGAAAATAGATTTTAGCGCTCCAATGCCAGGACTTGCTACACCTTTTCAAAGATGTGCAATGTTTAATGTATTTATGTTTGGTTATTCAAGAAGAATGAGAAGCCTTGAATCAATTGACAGTATTTTTGACAGAATAGATTCAATGTCAGGTAGAATGAGAAGCTCATGGATAAGAGTAATGTATTTATACTGGCGTAACGGTCCAGGTGGGTCAAAACCATTTATTAGAAATCTAAGAAAAGGCATTCCTTTGCCAAATTCACGAGCTGAAGCAATGTATTATTTTAATAATCATTTAAGGCCAAATGAGTGGCCAAGACGTAGAGGTTTTAGAGATTTTTGGACGACTCTGCAGGTAACATTTAAATTCAAAAGAAGATTTCTTAAAAACATGCGCGAGTTAGCGTAAGATCATCTGATCTCTTCGCATTCCAACACCAATATATTTAACAGGGCAGCCTATAAGCTCTTCTAATTTAAGAACGTATTTTTGAGCTTTTTCAGGTAAGTCTTCGAATTTGCGTGCTTCTGAAGTATCTTTAATCCAGCCATCCATTTCAATATATTCGAGTTCTAAATCTTCATATTGGTCGATTGTTGAAGGCATTGAATCCATTGGCTTTCCTTTATATTTATAGCCTGTGCAGATTTTTATATGAGGAAGATCATCAAGAACATCCAGTTTGGTTAAATTAACAGCTGTTAGGCCATTAATCCTTACTGCGTAGCGGCCAACTACAGCATCAAACCAACCGCATCTTCGAGGTCTGCCAGTGGTTGCACCGTATTCACCGCCTTTTTCTCTAATTGTTTCGCCAAGTTCATTGTCGAGCTCAGTAGGGAACACACCTGCTCCAACTCTTGTTGTATAAGCTTTCATTATCCCAATAACATCTGTGATTTTATTTAAACCAATTCCTGTACCTGTGTGTAGGCCTCCACCTGTTGGATTAGATGATGTAACAAAAGGGTATGTGCCGTGGTCTATGTCGAGATGAGTACCATTTGCACCCTCAACCAAAACTTTGCGGCCATCATCAATTGCTTTGTTAACGTAAAGTGCAGTGTCAGTAATAAATGGCCGTAAGAATCCAAGCAATTTTCTTATTTCTTCAAGTTCTTTATCAATATCGTGTTTTAAATCTGGGTACATTCTTTGAAGCTGAATGAATGTTGCGCGTACATGTTCACTGAACTTATCAAAATCTAAAAGTTCGCCAATACGCACTCCTCTTCGCGCGATTTTATCCTGATAAGCAGGGCCGATTCCTCTTAAAGTAGTTCCAACCTTTTTATCACCTTTTCTTTCTTCTTCAAGTCCATCAATTTTCATATGATATCCAAAAACAATATGTGCACGATCAGAAATATATAATTTCCCGGTTAAATCTATTCCATGGTTTTTCAAAGTATCAAGTTCCTCCATTAAAGTTCCCAAATGAATCACAAGTCCGTTTCCTAGCATGATCTCTTTGCCTTCATGAAAACATCCACTTGGAATAAGGTGAAAAATAAATTTTGTTGTTTCTTCAGGGTTTTCTTTATTGGGAACATAAATTGTATGACCAGCATTTGCTCCTCCAGCAGCCCTAATAATAACATCAGCGCTCTCAGCTAAAATATCTACAAGCTTACCTTTACCTTCATCACCCCATTGGGTACCGAGCACAGCCGAGACCTGAGCCTGCGAAAATTTCAAATCATTCATGTTTAAAAGTTAAAAGCCTTAAAAAAACCACCCGAAGTATAGTTGATAAGTTTAATAATTTAAAGTAAATTTAAAGTACACAATTAACTTACTTAAAATCATGCTTTCTAAAGAAGAAATAACTCAGCAACTCCCAAATTGTTTAGAAGGAGTGCATTTTGACAATCTTGGTGAAGAATATATAGGTAAGGTTCGCGATAATTATACTCAGGGTGATCGCCGGATAATTGTGATTTCAGATCGATTATCAGCTTTTGATCGTGTTATTACCAACATTCCATTTAAAGGTCAGGTTTTAAATCAAATGGCAACTTTTTGGTTTGAAAAAACCAATGATATCGTAGGTAATCATATGATTGAAGTTCCT
Source organism: Patescibacteria group bacterium (assembly GCA_042577965.1). GTDB lineage: Bacteria > Patescibacteriota > Gracilibacteria > UBA1369 > PNNO01 > JAUVDZ01. The sequence continues at coordinate 49,994 of JBHPDK010000001.1, read as the reverse complement.
GATCCAAATGCGATTGTTGTAAAACAATGCCAGGCAATGCCAGTTGAAATGGTTGTTCGTGGATATATAACTGGTGTTACAACAACTTCTGCCTGGTATAACTACGAAAAAGGAGTTCGAAATTTCTGTGGAAATGAACTTCCAGAATGTCTTCAAAAAAATCAAAAGTTTGATAAACCAATTTTGACTCCTTCAACTAAAGCAGCTCATGGTGATCACGATGTTTCAGCTTCAAAAGAAGAAATTTTAGATCAAGGCAAGATTACTGAAGAAGATTTTGATTTTATGGCTGATGTTAGTATGCGCCTTTTTGAAAGAGGAGTTGAAATTGCAGCAAAACAGGGGATTATTCTTGTTGATACAAAATATGAATTCGGAAAAACTCCTGAAGGAGAGATTATTTTAATTGATGAAATTCATACTCCTGATTCTTCTAGATTCTGGTTTGCTGATGAATATGAAAAACGTTTAGAAGCAGGTGAAGAGCAAAAGAAAATCGATAAAGAATATGTTCGTGAATGGCTTGCAGATAAGGGGTTTATAGGAGAAGGGGAGATCCCGCAGGTTCCTGATGAGATTAGAGTTGAAGCAGCGCGAAGATACATTGAAGCATATGAATTAATTACTGGCCAGACATTTGATGCGCAGGTTGGTGATGTAATGTCTCGGCTTGAAAATAATTTACATAAATATATGTCTTAATCAAAAATATTATGTTAGTTCCAATAATTTTAGGCTCAGAATCTGATAAAGGATTCGCTGAAAAAATCACAAAAATCTTAGATGAATGGAAGATCCCTTATGATATTAGGGTAGCTTCTGCTCACAAAGTTCCTGAAAGAGTTATGGATATTGTTACAGATTACAATAATGATCCTGAAGCGATTTGTTACATTACAATTGCAGGGCGCTCTAATGGTTTATCTGGTGTTTGTGCGGCTAATTCAGTGCATCCTGTTATTGCGTGCCCACCTTTTAAAGGCAAAGATGACATGATGGTAAATGTGAATTCTTCATTAATGATGCCGAGTGATACGCCTGTTATGACTGTGGTTGATCCAAAAAATGCAGCAATGGCAGCGATTCGCGTTTTAGCTAATACTGATAAAGAGCTTCTTGAAAAAGTAAAAGAACATATTAAAACTATAAAATCTAAATTTTAAATACTATGCTAGACCCATTATTTGCCCTTTCTCCAATTGATGGAAGATATACTGACAAAGTTGATGAGCTTCGCGGATATTTTAGCGAAGCAGCTCTTCAACGCTACAGAATTGTAGTTGAAGTTGAATGGTTTATTTACCTTTGCAATAAGCTTAAATTGCCTGGTACAAAAGTTTTAACGCCTCTTCAGGTTAAAGATTTACAAGAACTTTATAATACTTTTGATCTTGTTGCTGCACAGAGAATCAAAGATATCGAAAAAACAACAAATCATGATGTAAAAGCAGTTGAATATTATATTAAAGAAACAATGAAGGGCAGTGGCCTTGAAAAATATTTTGAGTTTATTCATTTTGCATGCACTTCTGAAGATATCAACAATACTGCTTATGCTTTAATGGTTCAGACTGCTGTTGATGATGAAATGGTTCCTCTTTTAACAGGTGTTATGACTAAAATGCATGAATTGGCAGGTAAATATAAAGGTGCTGCAATGCTTTCACGAACTCATGGTCAGCCAGCAAGCCCTACAACAATGGGTAAAGAGTTTATAAATGTTGTGGATCGTCTTAAAAAACAATTAGGTTCTTTAATGATAGTTAGAATTCGTGCAAAATTTAATGGGGCAGTAGGTAATTATAACGCTCACAGCGTGGCGTATCCTAAAATTGACTGGCCGCAGGTAAATCAAAAGTTTGTTGAATCTCTTGGCCTTGAATTTGCGCCTTATTCAACTCAAATTGAATGCCATGATTATATGGCTGAGATTTTTGATGCAATGAAACGAATAAATACGATTTTGCTTGATTTTAACCGCGATATCTGGACTTATATTTCACTTGGATTTTTTAAACAAACGACTAAAAAAGGTGAGATTGGATCTTCTGCAATGCCGCACAAGGTGAATCCTATTGATTTTGAAAATTCTGAGGGGAATTTAGGAATGGCAAATGCAATGTTTGAACATTTTTCGAGTAAGTTACCAATTGCAAGGATGCAACGCGACCTCACTGATTCAACTGTTCAACGAAATATTGGTGTGGCTTTTGGATACAGCATGATCGCATACAGAAGCACTATTAAAGGGCTCGGAAAACTTCAAATCAACTTAAAAGCATTAAAAGATGACTTAAAAAATGCCTGGGAAGTTCTGGCTGAGCCAATCCAAACAGTAATGCGAAGATATAAACTCGAGAATCCATATGAAAAATTAAAAGAGCTCACACGCGGAAAAGCCATTGGTAAAACCGAAATCACAAAATTTTTAAATAAATCAGGCCTTCCAAAACGAGAAATTGAACGTCTTAAAAAGCTGACTCCTGAAAAATACGTTGGAATGGCAGAGAAATTGGTGGAGGATTTTAAATAGGTTGGAGGGCGAAGAAGTTTTTGTCCGATATCGATGTGCAATTGCTGCACTTGATTTTCGGAACTTCTTCACCCTGTCTTTTGTGGATGTGTGATGCTACGGATCGAAGCCGCGCATCTTCTTGAGGATCTGGCGTCTCACCTTGGGCTTCAGCCTGCGTAGCGTTTTTTTCATGGTGGCCTGAAGCTTTGCGCCTTCGAGCTTGATGAGCGGCATCATCAGCTTGCGCACCTTTTTTGCGAGCAAGACTCGTCTTCGCTCCTGCCTGATCTCCTTCTTGATTTTTGGCATGCTTTTTTTGATCTCCTGGAGAGTTTTCAGACAGATGGAGATCTTCTTCTTTGCCGTTTTGATCTCCAACTTTGCATACTTCAGGTTGTCTTTCCGCTCGTCCAGTTCATACGCATTCTTCTGAATGAGCTTCATCTCCTGCTGTACTGCCCGCATGAACTCCTGCCAGTAGGCGATCCCCTTCCGGTTCGTGGTAATTTCTGACTTGAACCATACTTTGGCTTTTTGGGCGAATGCCTTGTCAGAAGTTGCTGTTCGCAGGGAAAAGACCGCGTACACCTCTTGCCCAATCAGGTACCCCGCTCTGACTTTGCTCCTGTTGAGCTTGCGCTTGGTGCACTTGGCGAAGGGATGCCACTTGCGGATTTTCGGAGGAATCAGCAAGCACTTCAGCAAGTTGGTATACTGGTAGAGGTCCGACTTCAGATTCTTGACCTTCGACTCGTTCTTCTGAAGCTTCTTCTTGGCCTTGTTCAACTCTTTTTCAGCCGCACTATCTTGCTTCTTCAGGGCCAGAAGACTTGCCCTGAGAACTTTCAGTTTCGGGTACCTCGCCTGCCATGCTGCAGGCAAACCTTTGAGACTGATATCCGTCAGCTCCAGCGGCTTCTTGGCGGGCGTAGCCGTAGCTGCTCGCGGAAGGCTCACTACCATCATCATCGCGGCCACGCACATCATCAGTTTCGTAAACATGCTATCCTCAGCTTCCTGTCCTCTTGGGACGCTTGTTGTTCATTTCATCACATCCACGCTCACAAAGAGCTGCTCCACTATGGCTAGATCAGCCACAGTTTTAGCTGGACTGATAGTCCATAGCAAAGCACTCCCTGTGAAAAATGAAGATTATTTTTTAAAGAACAAAAAAGTATCCTCGCGAAAATACTTTTCCATTAGAAGAATACATCTTTATTGTAGTTTGTCAAGCAGGAGAGCAATAAACCTATTTGGTTTTTCCAAATCCTATTGCATTCTAAGCCAAATGTGCTACAATACATAGAGTGCAAATGCACCTAACGGTAAATGCGTAAGAAATATAGAAGAGTTATCACTCTTTTAAGCGCCAATTGGCCACGCAGAGGGAAGAAATCGCTATCAATAAATTAGCGAAAATAGAACCCTTCAATGAGAAAACATTGTAAAAAATCAAATTAAGTGCCTTTTATAGGAATCAAGGTGGTACCGCGGACCAGTTAGAAGTTCGTCCTTGAACCCAGAAAGGCGTTTTTTGTGCTTAAACATGCGTATGAATGCGCAGCATGAATCGGATGGTTAAGTACGCAGTGTGTATTTACTAAAATCCCACTCACATGAATTCAAATAAAAAATCATTTAAAGATGTGGATGCAAAACAATCCTTCCCTGAAATGGAGCAAAACATGCTTAAATTCTGGGAAGATCAGCATATTTTTGAAGAGTCTGTTGCACGCAGAAAAAAAGAAAAGAAATATGTGTTTTTTGATGGGCCTCCGTTTGCAAACGGGCTTCCTCATTATGGTCATATTCTTGCTAATGCTTTAAAAGATGCAGTTACAAGATATTGGACCATGAAAGGCTATTATGTTCCCCGAACAAATGGTTGGGACTGTCATGGTCTGCCTGTTGAATATGAAATTGAAAAAAATCTCGAAATTTCAGGAAGAAAAGATATTGAAAAATTTGGAATAGAAAATTTTAATGAAAAATGCCGTGAAAGCGTGTTTACATATACAAATGAATGGGAGAAGCTTTTAAATCGTATTGGAAGATGGGTAGACCATAGTGAAACTTATGCGACTTTAGAAACTAATTATATGGAGTCGATTTGGTGGGTGTTTAAGCAAATTTGGGATAAAGATATGGTTTATCAGGGTCATAAAAGTATGCATATCTGTCCTCGATGTGAGACTCCTTTATCGAATTTTGAGGTAACCCAGGGTTATAAAGATGTAACAGATCTTTCGATAATTGCAAAATTTGAATTAAAAGATGAGCCTGGTACTTATATTCTTGCCTGGACAACAACCCCATGGACTTTGCCAGGAAACGTTGCACTTGCGCTTGGTCCTGAAGTTAAATATGTAAAAGTTCAGGCTGGAGATGATAAATATATTTTAGCTAAGGATTTGGTTGAAAAAGTGATGGGGGATAGTGATCACAAAATTCTAGAAGATGTTGATCCAAAAACTCTTGAAGGAAAAGAGTACAAACCTTTGTTTCCATTTTATGAGGGCAAGCTTGAGAATAAGGCATATGTAATTATTTTAGAGGATTTTGTATCGACTGAAGATGGAACCGGTGTTGTTCATATTGCTCCTGCATTTGGTGAAGATGATTTGAATGCCGGCCAAAAACATGGGCTTGAAGTTTTGCAGCATGTTAATGGAGACGGAACTTTTAAAGACGAAGTTGAGCCTTGGGCAGGCAAGTTTGTTAAAGGTCAGGATCAAAATATTGCTGACTGGCTTGAAGAAAATTCGTTACTTTTCACTAAAGAAAATTATCGGCACTCGTATCCTCATTGCTGGCGCTGTGATACTCCGCTCCTTAACTACTCAACAAAAGCATGGTTCATTAAAGTTACTGATATTAAAGATCGTTTATTAAAAAATAACCAAAAAATTCACTGGCAACCAGAACATATTAAAGATGGAAGATTCGGGAAATGGCTTGAAGGTGTGCGCGATTGGAATATTTCACGTAATAGGTTTTGGGGATGTCCGATTCCAATTTGGGAATGTGAAAAATGCGAGCATCATAAGGCAATTGGCTCAGTTGAAGAACTCAAGAAAAATTCGCTCGATGAAAAATTGCCGCAACGTCATGGTGATCTTGATCTCCATATCCCATATATAAATGAAATTAAGTTTAAATGTGAAAAATGCGACGGAACAATGTCGCGAATTCCTGAGGTTCTGGATTGCTGGTTTGAATCAGGATCAATGCCATATGCGCAGCTTCATTATCCTTTTGAGAATAAGGAACTATTTGAAGATAACTTCCCTGCACAATTTATTGCTGAGGGATTGGATCAAACTCGTGGATGGTTTTATACTTTGCATGTTTTAGCAACAATTTTGTTTGATAAACCAGCATTTGAAAACGTTATAGTGAATGGGATTTTGCTGGCAGCAGACGGTGAAAAGTTATCTAAACGTAAAAAGAATTTCCCTGACCCTAATATGCTTTTTGATACCAGGGGAGTGGATGCTACAAGATTTTTCATGTACTCATCAACTGCACCTTTAGCTGAAGATGTAAGGTTTAGTGAACAGCATGTTGATGAACTTATTAAAAAATTCCTACTCACTTTATGGAACACCTATAGCTTTTTTGTGACTTATGCAAACATTGATAATTGGGATCCAAATACAGTTAAAGAAGGCGAGTTTAAGCCAAAACATAAGCTGGATCAGTGGATTTTATCTGAGCTACATCAGTTAATTGAGCAGTGCACATCTCATTTAGATGATTATAATTTAACCAAAGGTACGCGCCCAATGATGGATTTTGTGGATAATCTTTCTAACTGGTATGTAAGGCGAAGCCGAAGACGTTTTTGGAAGTCTGAAAATGATAATGATAAAAACGAAGCTTATGCAACTTTGTATATAGTTCTTAAGGAATTCACGAAACTTATTGCTCCTTTTATGCCTTTTGTTGCAGATGAAATTTACAGAAATTTAACGAAGAACGATAAAGATAGCGAAGATTCAGTTCATTTATGCGATTGGCCAACTTCGAATAAAAAGATGATAAATAAAGATCTGAATGAAGAAATTGGAGTTGTTCGTCACGTTGTCAACTTGGGTCATGGTGTAAGAGCAAAAGTTCAAATAAAAGTAAGGCAACCTTTAGCAAAGGTACAGATAGGTTTACCTGAAAGTGTGAATGCGGATGTGGTTTTAGCTCAAAAAGATGTGATTTTGGAAGAATTAAATGTTAAAAAGCTAGAGATTTTAACTGAAGTTGGAGAAGTTGTACAAAAAACTATTAAACCTGATGCTAAAAAACTTGGACCAAAATACGGTAAAGATGTTCAAAAAATAATCCAGGATGCTCGCGAAGGTATTTACAAAGAACTCGAAGACGGCAAAGTTAAAGTAGGGGAGTTTATACTTGAAGACGAAGAAGTTGAAGTTGGATTTGAAGGAAAAGAAGGATTTGATGTGCAGGGTGAAGCAGGATTTGTAGTAGTTCTTGATACAAAAATTACTGACGACTTGCGCTATGAAGGTTATGCTCGTGAAATTGTTAGATTTGTTCAGGATATGCGTAAAAAAGCTGATTACGAGGTTTATGAACGTATTTATTTGCAAGTAAAAGCCCAGGGAGAAGTTGAAAAAGCAGTAACGCAGTTTGCTGACTATATAAAGCGCGAAACTTTGGCAATCGAACTTCAACAGGGTAGCGAATTTTCATGGGAAAAAGAGGAAAAAGTTGAAATTGAAGGCCAGCAAGTTGTAATTGGAGTGAGAAGAGAAGAATGATTCTCCATGCCCGGGCATGGATTTTAAACATTGCATTTGCCCCTCTTTTTCCTTATACTTTTCGTCGACAATTAAAGACTCTTAAAGAAAAAAAATATGGTAAAACGCATCTTAATTGGAATTCTTCTTAATGCTGTTACATTATTCATTGTTGTTGAGTTTTTGAATGAAGTAACTGGTGAGGGAGGAATCAAACTTTTTATTATTGGAGGAATTATTATTGGTTTACTAAACGCTTTTGTTAAGCCTTTAATGAAGATTTTAAGCCTGCCTTTTGTGATTATTACAGCTGGGCTCTTTTTAATTGTTATTAATGCTGTGATTTTGTTTTTAACCCAATGGGTGATTAATGTTATGGAATTCAGAGATGTTCGGCTTTATTTTGCCGGCTTAGGAGCGTATATTATTGCTGCCATAGTTCTGGGAATCGTGAACTGGGCCACTAATCTATTTTTTAAACATTAGAATTTATGAAAGAATTTATTCAAATATTTCAAATGGTTATAGCAATTTTGCTTATTTTATCTATACTTTCGCAACAAAGAAGTGCTGGGCTTTCAGCTACATTTGGTGGAAGTGGCGGATTTCATGTAAGTAAAAGAGGAGCAGAGAAGGTTTTGTTTAGATTCACTGTTATTTTGGCTATTTTATTTGTATTTAGCTCGGTTATATATTTATTCGCTTAATTCTTTATGAAGAAGCCCTCGATATTTCTTCGTGTTGTTAAATCATATACGAAGCACGAGAAGATAATTAGTGTTGTTTTGATTGCTCTTGTTGTAATTTTTGGAGCTAAAATTGTTACAGATAAAGTTTATTTTTCTGGAGGATCTCCTGCAAAAGAAGGTATTTATACTGAGGGATTTGAAAACATTATGTTTAGAATAAATCCTGTTTTTGCTGATCTTAATGAGCCTGATAGGGATGTTAGCAGCCTTATTTTCAAAGGTCTTACAAAATACGATCCTGAAACTAAAAAAATAGTAGGTGATATGGCTGATATCACGATAAGTGAAAACCAGTTAACCTATAGATTCAAAATAAAAGATAATATTAAGTTTCATGATGGTGAAATTTTGGATGCTGATGATGTTATGTATACTTTTCAAACTGTAATTCAAAGTGAGGATTTTCAAAATCCTATATTAAGGTCAAATTTTGAAGGAGTTGAAATTGAAAAAGTGGATTTTAAAACAGTTGAATTTAAGCTTACTGCTCCAAATTCGTTTTTTATTACAAATACAACTGTTGGTGTTTTGCCTTCTCATTTATTAAGTGAAGTTCCGATTTATGATTTATTTAATCATGAATTTAACTTTACACCTGTTGGCACAGGCCCTTACATGGTTTCGCAGCCTTTATCAACAAGTTTAACTGGTGTAACTCAAATTGTATTAGAAAGATTTGATGGATTTTATGAAGAACTTCCGCAGCTTCAGAAGATTAGATTTTTTGGATATCCAACAAGAGCTGAACTTATTGAAAACAGAAGTACATTAAATGCGATTCCTAAAGTAATGAATGAAGCGATTGATGAAATTTCTCAGGATTCAAGATTTTCAATGTACGGATATTCGCTTCCGCAATATTTTGCTGTGTTTATTAATATGGATAATCCTACACTGAAAAGCTTAAAAGTAAGGCAGGCATTGCAGAAATCTATATATAAAGATGCTTTTTTGGATATCCTTCCTAATACAATAAGAGTTGAAACTCCGGTTTTAAGCCTTGATCAGGATGATTATAAGTACATTGCTAATTTAGGTGATGCTAAAGAACTTTTATATGATGCAGGATTTAAAAAATACACTGTTTCAGAAGAAGGAGATGAAACTGATGTAGAGGAAGAGGAAATCACAAGCGTTGAAGCTGATGATGATGAAGAAGTAATTGAAGACTCTGCTGCTACAGAAGAAGTTGGCACAGTTAATGAAGAAGTAATTAGAAAAAATGTTGCTGGTCAGGTTTTAGAATTCAGATTAATTGCGCGTTTATATCCGGAAGGAAGTTACAAATATGAAGAAATGAATACAGTACTTGGTTACTTAGAAGAAAAATGGGGTGAAGCTGGTGTTAAATTAAATATTGAATTATATGATGCTGCTACTTTGCAGGAGAAAATTGCAGCCCGTGATTATGATTTGTTAATTTTTGGACAAAGTCTTGGATACAATCTGGACCTTTATGGATACTGGCATTCGACTCAGACAGGTGAAAATGGAGCTAATCTTTCTAATTATAAAAGCTTTGCAGTTGATACATTAATTGAAGCTATTCGTGAATCTTTTGATGATGAAGAAAAACAGGCAAAACTTCAAAGGCTTGCAGAAATAATCCAGGAGGATATCCCAGCGATTTTCTTATACAGACCGGTTTATTACTATGCTTCAGACAATAAAGTGCAGGGAATAAATTTAGATAATCTGGCTTTCCCTGCTGACAGATTTTGCAGAGTGGATGAATGGTACTTTTAATTAAATATTGCAAAATTTCAATAATAATATATTATTCTTTCCTGATTAATTAACTTTTTTAAATATGGAAGAATGTGATAGAACGCAAGATAGTGGAGCAGAAAGGGCAGAAACTAGCTGCAGCAGAAGATCTTATTATTCTGGAATGATAGAACACATAAGACAAAACTGCGGATTAATTAAAGTATTACGAAGAATAGAAGCAAAAAAAAGAGCAGGTCTGGCTGAGGAACAAGAATCCGTAGAATAATTTTTCTTTACTTATGAGCGCTTTTCCTCTATATTTTTTAAGCTTTTTAATTAAATAAACTTAAATATCATGCAGGTAATATTAACTAAAAATGTTAAAGATCTTGGTAAAAGAGGCGAGGTTAAAAAAGTTAAAGATGGTTATTTTAGAAACTTTCTTCAGCCAAAGGGGCTTGCCTTTGCTGCAACTCCAAACAGACTAAAATGGGCTGAAAAAGAAATGGAGAAAATTGTTAAAGAAAAAGAACAAGTTTCCAAGGAAGCTGAAAATCTTGTGAGTCTTCTTGAATCAACAACTTTATCTATTGAAACTAAAACAACTGATAAAGATACATTATATGGATCTATTGGTGAAAAAGAACTTGTAAAAGCGCTTGAAAAAGAAGCTAAGATTAAAGTTGATAAAAAGCAAATTGAGCTTGCAGAGCCAATTAAAAAAGTTGGCGTACATAAATTTAAAGTTAAATTAACAGACAAAGTGGTTGCAAATGTTAAAGTTGAGATAAAAGCTAAATCATAATGCAAAAAGGCAAGATCTTAGGTTTAGATTGGGGCGCTAAGCGAATTGGCGTTGCTGTTTCTGATGAAGAAAGGCAAATGGCGTTTGGAAGAACATCAATAGAAAATAAATCAAATGAATTTATTATTAGTGAAATTAAGCTTATTTGTGATGCAGAAAATATAAGAGAAATTGTACTTGGATATCCCTTAAATATGGAAGGAAATAAGACAAAAACAACAAAAAAAGTTGAGGCTTTTGGGGCTCTGTTGAGCCAAAAACTCCAAATCACAATAAAGTATCAGGATGAAAGGTTGACAAGCGTGGAAAGTGATAGTATAATTACATCTCTGGATATGAAAAAAGATAAGCGAAAAAAAGAATCAGATATAATTGCAGCTTCACTTATTCTTAAAAATTATTTAGACTTACATAGGGAAAAGGGGACTGATCAAAAGGGACCTTACGATAGTCCTTAAAAAGTAAACAGAACATGACCACATTTATTACGATAGCTCTAATATTATTAGGAGTTTACGCAGCGCTTGTACTTCTCGAGTTATTAAGACAAAAACTCGCGAAACAGCGTCAATTTGCTAAAAGATTTCAGGTCTTAGAAGTGCGTGTTAGTAAAGAGAACGAAACAGGGCCTATTGTTGCTGAGCAGATTTTTTCATCAATGCATGGGATTTATCATAAACTTGGATTTTGGCGAACTTTATTTGGAACAACACAGGATAGAATTAGTTTAGAAATAGCTAATTTAGGAAGTCATATTAAATTTTATGTGGCTTTCCCTGTTAAATATAAGAATTTTATTGAAGGGCAGATTTATGCGCAATATCCTGATGTGGAGATTGAAGAAGTAAAAGATTATTCGATTATTGAAAAAATGGAGGTTTCAATGGGTGAAAATTTAGAAAAGCCAGCCAACGAAGAAGCTTTGGTGCCTGTTAATGATCTTCCAAAAATTCAACCAAAAAAAGAATTTAAAGACTTTGATCCATTTAAAAATATTTATGGTACTGAACTAACTTTTACTGATCCTGTAATTTACCCTATTAAAAGGTATGTTCAGTTTGAAGATAAGATTACGCGTATGGCTGTTGACCCTATTGCAGGTGTAACAGCTACTTTAGCAAAACTTAATGATGTTGAAGAGCAGGCATGGATACAGGTTGTTGTAAGGCCTTTATCAGATAAATGGCGTATTTTATTTACTAAATGTGTGAAGATTGTAAATAAAGGTGTTTGGGCGAATATTGAGAAGCTTCAAAAGACTTATACTAAAATGTACTGTACGCGCAATAAAATATGGCGCGTTGTTTTCTTCCCTATGTATTTTGTTTTTTGGCTGCAAGGCCTAAAAGTAGGTACTAAGATTTCATTTAAAGCTGATGATCGTGCAAGCTCTGATGATGATATTGAAGATTTAACTTCAAAATCACATGAACGCGAGAGTTCAGCTGGTGCAGCAATGGATAAAGTAGTTAAGCTTTTATATGAAGCAAATGTAAGAATACTTTATCTGCAAAAAAATAAAAATCCGGAAAGCGCTAAGATTAAATTAAGAGAGATTGCAGGTTCGTTTAAGCAGTTTAATATCCCTCAGATTAATGGATTTAAAATAAATAATTATATTAGTGGTAAAGAAGCTTTGGATAAATATCGCTCAAGAGTAATTGATGATCCTTTTGTTTTAAATGTTGAAGAGCTTGCTACAGTTTATCATCTTCCAAATCAAACTGTTGCTACCCCAAATATATTCTGGGTTAAGTCACGTAAACTTGAGCCACCTGTTGATTTACCTGAGCCAAAAGGCGAACTTGCTGATGATTTAACATTAATGGGAAGAAGTAATTTTAGAGGAATTCGTAAGACGTTTGGAATTAAAGGTCTGGATAGAAGGCGTCACGTATACATTATTGGTAAAACCGGTATGGGTAAGACGACTCTACTTGAAAATATGATATTTAGCGATATCCAGGCAGGTAAAGGTGTTGCTGTTATTGATCCGCATGGAGATTTAGCTGAAAGTGTTTTGGATTTTATACCTGCAAACAGAACTAATGATGTTATTTTATTTGACCCTACCGATCGCGACTTCCCGATTGCATTTAATATGCTTGAGACAAAAGATCCATCATTAAATACAATTATTTCTTCAGGTCTTGTTGGAATCTTTAAAAAGATTTATGCAGATAGTTGGGGGCCGCGTTTAGAGCATATTTTAAGGAATACAATCCTATCATTGCTGCATTATCCAAATACAACAATGCTTGGAATTACACGAATTTTACAGGATAAGGATTATAGACGAAAAGTTGTACGAAAACTTGAAGATCCGGTTTTAAGAGCCTTTTGGGAAAAAGAGTTTGAACCAATGCAGGATAGAATGAAGATTGAAGCGATTTCACCGATCATGAATAAAGTTGGCCAGTTTTTATCTAGTCCTATTGTTAGAAACATTGTGGGGCAACCTAAGAGTACAGTGAACCTAAGATTTGCAATGGATAAGAAGAAAATTATTATTGTTAATCTATCAAAAGGTAAGCTGGGTGAGGATAATTCTTCGCTATTAGGTTCGATGCTCATTACTAAATTCCAGATTGATGCGATGAGTCGAGCGGATATTCCTGAAAAAGACCGTACTGACTTTTATTTATATGTGGATGAGTTCCAGAATTTTGCAACAGAAGCGTTTGCAACAATTCTTTCTGAGGCACGTAAATATAAGCTTAATTTGACAATGGCGAATCAGTATATAGCACAAATGCCTGATGAAGTGCGTGATGCTGTATTTGGTAACGTTGGTACTATTTTATCAATGCAGATAGGATTTGATGATGCAGAGTATATGTCTCAGCAGTATGGTGAAGAGGTTTTGCCGGCTGATCTTGTAAGTTTAAGCAAATATACAGCTTATACAAGGCTTTTAGTTGATGGAATGCCTTCAAAAACATTCTCTTTAGATACCCTTCCTCCACCAGAATTGGAGGTTGAGGAAGGACGCTCAGATCGAATCAGAAAAGTTGTTCGTGAACGCTACGCTAAAAAGCGCGAAATGGTTGAAGATAAGATTAATAGATGGAGCACAGCTAAAGAGAAAAAGGAACTAAAAGAAGGGGAGAAGCGAGAACTACCAAAGGGCAAGTTTAAGCCGAAGAAATAGTTTTTAGCGCTGCTTAGTTGACGATTATGCCAAGAAATGGTATAATATTCTTGTGGTTGTGAAAAAATAACAAAAATAAAAATGAATAAATATCTACAATTAGTAAAAGAACAGGATAAAAGATTGAAAAAGCTTGAAGATGAGCTTTCAAGCCTTTATTTTTTAACAGAAGAGGAGATTCAGAGAGTATTGGGTAGGTTTGAAAATTTACCTTCTGAAGCATTTGATGAAATGCATCAGTTACTTAAGGATGCCAAGAAAAAGCAAAATAGATTTATGCTAAAAGCTGTTATTTTAAATAAAAAATTTCCAAAAGTGATGGATAAAGCAATACACAAAAAATATGTTGAATTAAACCGTGATATTGCAAAAAAAGAAAGTCAAAATATTAAATAAACACAAAAAATATGTCAGAAGCATTATCAGCTCAACAATTAAAGAAACTTGAGGGGAAAGCTGAAAAAGGCGTTGTTTTGACTCCGAATGTGAAAAAACTTGCAAATGAGACGAGTGCAACATTTGCAAAATACAAAAAGAGAATGGATCACATGCCTCCTGATGTAAAAGCTGCTATGAAAAAACACATTGCGAAGTATTTTTTAATGGCTGCAGACAGATTTGATAAGAATGCTACTAAAGGTTTGAGCAAAGAGGAATTTGGCAAATATCACAGATCAATGATTGCAAAAACAAATGTGATAGTTAATAAATATGCTCCTTCGCAGGAATTGATTGATGCAAGAATGAGAGCTGCTTTGGAAGTTAAGGGAAAAGAAAAGGAATTATCGAAACAACAGTTAGCGTTTCAACAGGGGGCATTAAAGGTTAAAGATAAATTCAGTACTTTTAATTTAGCTAGTCCAGCACGTCAACAGCAGGAATTGCTTAGAATGCAGACTCAATCAATAAAACTTCAAAACGAAGCAGCTCAAGGATTAACGGCATGTGGTGAATTACAAACAGCTTCAATTAAATATTTAAAATTATCAACTTATCAAAAGAAGAAAAATTCAGCCCTTTATAATAAAATTAAAGATAAATATAAAAAAAGGGTATTAGCAGCAAAAAAAAGCCTTTTAACTAAAGTTGAGAATCGAAAAAAAGATATAGAGGCTCATGGTAAAAAAATCAATGAAGTTGCTCCAAAAACAAAAAAAAAGTTAATAGAAGCAAGACAAAAGTCACTAAAATATCTAACTGCATACTATAAAGCCGGAGGTATAGATGTAGATGGAAATAAAAATAATAAGATGTACAATTATTTTCATGAGCAGCAAGAAATGATGAATAATAAAAAGCAGCAACTTTTGGCATTAAAACAGAGGCAGTTAGATCGGTTGAAAAAAGGTCATACATTTACATATCCAGAAGCAGAAGCTCGAGATACTATGGATAAAGCTGCAGATAAAATTGATAAACTTATTAAAACTCCTGCAAAGCAGTTGAATATGACAGAGAAGCAAAAACAACGTTTTGTAGAAATATTAAAGAAGAAGAGGAAAACCTTACATATTCATACTGGATTAATACATGAAAAATTAACAGCAAAAAAAGTAAAAAGGGTAGCAATTACTGAATATATTGAAGGGAGTATAGATCCGGCTTTAACATCTATGGATGATTCTATTCGAACTCTTGAAGTTCAAAAACTTAGACATGGTAACGTTACAGATCGGGTTAATGCACTGTTTATGCCATTGATTGATGGAGTAGATAATTTGGCAAAAGTAAATGCTGATTCAATATTGGATATTAATATTAGAAATGCACAAGTGTTAAGTTCTTTAAAAACAGGAATCAACACTTCATTAAAAGTGAGTGATGCTGTGAAAAAGCCTGGTTGGCTTAAAGCTGCAAGCGATTTGCAATCTAAGGCATTTGGTTTTGTATTTAATAATGCTGCAGCGCCATATATGTCAAAAGGTATAAAATGGCTTTTTAGAAAGCAGATTGCAGGGAATTTGGAGAGCATGGGAAATTATTTTCAAAAATTAAAAATTCCTGGTTTAGAATTTACTACTTCATACTTGGGTTCAAGCTTTAAGGGAAGTGCAGGTACTTTTGAAGGTATTAGTGATATGCTTAGCGGAGTAGCTGATATGTCAGCTGATTGGGAAAAGTCAATGATAGCAATGATGGCTTTTATTGGACGAGATCCGAGATCAGGTAAATGGTCTTTAAAAACAGCATGGAATGCAAGGAAACAATTTGAAGATGCATTTTTGGCAGTTGATGACTTCAAAAAAGGCAATTATGAAAAAGGAGCTGCTAAAGCTATGTTAAATATTGTAACTACCATATTCGGAGGAGGGGAGGCAGCAGCAGCAAAAGGTGCAGGGCAGGCAGGTAAAGTTGGTGTTTTCACAAGAGTAGCAGGTAGAGTAGGTAAAAAATTAAAAGGGCCGCCAAAGCCCATTGCAACGCCAAAGCCCGTTCTAACGCCAAAGCCCGTCGCAACGCCAAAGCCCGTTCCACCTGTGAAGGTAACAAAACCAGCTGCTCCGAAAGTTCAAGGAAGACCACCGGTTAAACAGCCTATAAAACCAGGTGCAAGGCCTAAATCAAAACTTGAACCAGCTCCAGCAGCAAATGTAACGCAGACAAAACAACTTATTGATCCAACTAAACAAGTGAGATTTAAGGATGGAAGGAAACTTCAACCATCTAAACCAACTGCAAAACCAGCTGCTAAGCCAACTGCAAAACCAGCTGCTAAGCCAGTTCCAGCTGCTAAGGTAACAAGACCTGCACCAGCTGCAAAACCAAAAATTAAATCCTCAGCAGAACTCGCAGCAGAAAAATTTGAAGCTCGTGGTTTTAAAAAAAGACAAAGAATAGAGCTTCCAAGGCGTGAACGGGCTGGTCTTAAACCTAGTGCTAGAAGTCTTAAGCTACAAAAACGTGAATGGGAAATTGTTGGTTTTTTTGAGAAAGACATTGGAGGTAAAAAAGTAGCATATGTTAAAGTTAGAAGGTTGAAGAGAAATAAACATGGTGGAGTGGTGCGTCATAAACCTACTGGGAAAGCTGCTAAAGCTGGTAAACGTGGTAATAAGAGGTATGAAGTTAGAGAGGCATCAATAGATACAGTTAAGAAAGCTAATCCTCATGGAGTTAAAGGAAGACCAAAAGTTAAAAGACCTCAAAAAAAACCAGTTAAAAAACCTGCTAAGCCAACTCCAGCTGCAAAACCAAAACCAGGAATTGATGGACATAAACAAGTGAGAATTAAGGATGGCAGAAAACTTCAACCATCTAAACCAAAGCCACCAGCTGCTAAGGCAAAAGAAGGTGGTGGAATTGGTCAACCCACCACCACAGCCAAAGGTACAATTGGCCGAGATACTGTTGCAAAAACAGCTAAGAAAAATAAAGAAATGGCAGCACTCTATAAAGCAAAGGGCCGTGAATTTTGGGATGGAAAAGGAAAACGTCCTAAACCTGCTCCAACTGCTCCTAAACCTGCTACAGCTACTGAAAAGGCTTTTGATAAATTAAAAAATAAAAAGGATCGATATGTAATCGGTGGTGGAACAAAAGGGAATTATGATTATGGATGGAAAATAACAGATCAAACAAGAGTAACAAGAAATGGAAAAGTAGAGATATTAATTCAGAAAGGAAGAAAAGGAGAATGGGTAAGTAAAGAAAAAATTGTTAAATTAAATGAAAGAACAGGGCCGCTAACTCGCAATGACAGCTACTATTATCAAGCCTGTCAAGAACTTGGTATTCCAGCAAAAGGAAAATTACCAGCAGCTCAAGTAGGTCAAAAATATAAAGTATTGACAAAAAAATTAAAAGAACTTGGTGCTGAAACAAGTGATGTACATGCTTTTATTAAAAAGAGAAATCCTGAATTAGGAAAAGCAGCTTATGATGCAGCAGCTAAAGATCTCATTCCAAAAGGAACAAAACTCCAAAAAGGAGTAAAACCAACACCAGAACAAGCAGCTGAAGCAGCTGCTGCTTATCCAAAACTATCAAATAAATTAAAACAGCAGTTAGGTCTAAAAACATCAGAAGTTGACGATTTTATTAGAACTCATGATAGTGATTTCATGGTTAAAGTTGAAGCCCATAATAAATATATGTGGGAATCTATGAAGAAAAGGCCAAAAGCTGCCTAACCTACCAATACTTTTAGCCCCGGCAATTCCTTCCCTTCCAAAAACTCTAGCATAGCTCCGCCGCCTGTTGATACGTGTGTGTATTTGTCACGGTCGAAGCCAAAGTGCGTTAAAGCACTTAGAGTGTCGCCGCCGCCGATGTAAGTTTTGCCTTTAACGTTTTGTAATGCGTCTGCTATTTCGCGTGTGCCTCGCGAGAAGGGAGTTTTTTCGTATAATCCTACCGGGCCATTCCAAATTATCACCTTAGCCTCCTGCAATATGTCCAAATATTTGTATAAAGTTTTAACTCCGATATCAAGCATTTTCATATTAGCTTCAACTCCTGTTATTTCCATGTCTGCTGTTAAAACATTGTCTCCGACTTCATCTGCAACAATAAATCCGCCGGGTAAAACAATTTCGCAGCTCTGTTTTTCAGCTTCGAGCATTATTTCGCGGGCAACCTCGAGTTTATCAGGTTCGTATAAAGATTCTCCAACATTATAACCTTCAGCAGCTACAAAAGTGTTTGCCAGGCCTCCTCCTAATAAAATTTTGTCTGCCTTTTCTAAATAAGCTTTAATTACGCCGATTTTTGTATCGATTTTTGCTCCACCTAATAATAAAACAAAAGGCCCTTCAACATCTCCGAGTAGGGGAGTTAAAGCTTTAACTTCTTTTTCAATTAAAAATCCTGCATATGATGGCAATAATTGTGCTACGCCTTCAGTTGATGCATGGGCCCTGTGTGCAGTTCCAAAAGCATCGCTCACATACAAATCCGCATAACTTGCTAATTGTTTTGCAAATTCATGATCATTTGATTTCTCTCCTTCATTAAAACGAGTATTTTCTAACATTAAAATGCTGCCTTCGCCTAATGCTTTAACTGCGCCTTCAACTTCTTCTCCAACGCAATCATCAACTTTAATAACTTCTTTTTTTAAAAGTTCGCCTAAACGCACAGCAACAGGATTCAGCATTAATTCTTCAACAACTTCTCCTTCAGGTCTTCCCAAATGCGACATAACAATAACTTTCGCTCCTTCTTTTAATAAATATTCGAGAGTAGGTAGGGATTCAACAATACGTGAATCATCCATAACCTTGCCATTTTCGATAGGCACATTGTAATCAACACGAACAAGTACAGTTTGGCCTTTAACTTTGGCGTTTTTAATAGAATTAAGTTTCATATTAATATTATTTAAAGATTTTTTAATGTATGAACCATTTGGATCGCTGCTCTGGCATATTCTTTGCCTCGGAAAGCGCGTGCGAGTGCGAGTTCTTTATTTGGAACTGTGAGGATTCCCTGAATAACAGGTACTCCGGTTTGAACAGCAATTTGTGTAAGGGCATGAGTGCTTTCTCTCGATACATGCTCGTAATGATCAGTCTCACCTTTAATCACAACTCCAAGAGCAATAATAACATCAAATTCATTGTTTTTAATAAGTTTTTGAGTTGCAACAGGAATTTCTAATGCTCCTGGTACATAAACGATTTTCGGGTTTTTGACTTTTAAATTATCTAATTCGTGTTTTGCTTCTTCAAGCAATTTTTCACAAATTTCTTTATTAAATTCTGACATCACAATTGCAACTTTTATGCCCTTGCCATTGAGATCTGATTTTTGTGAAATTTTTTGCTTCATATAAAATTTCTTTCTTTTAAGAATTGATAATCGGTTTGCTTATCACGCTCATCAAACAGCCTTTTTAGATAGCGCGATATCATATCCACCTCAATATTAACCAAATCACCCTCGTTTTTGAATCCCAGAGTAGTATTTTTGAGGGTATGGGGGATTAATGAGACAGTAAAAGTGTTTTTTGAGATATTTGAGATTGTGAGGCTTATGCCATCAACTGAAATTGAACCTTTAATTGCTATATATTTTGAGAATTCTTTAGGGAATGCGATTTCAAATTCGTTTTTGTGGATTTTGGTGATTTTGGCGGTTGTGTCAACATGCCCCTGAACAAAATGGCCATTTAATTTATCGCCAAGCGTGAGCGGAGGTTCCAGGTTTACTTTATCGCCTTCGTTCCATTTAGTGATATCAGTGATTTTAAGTGTTTCCGGCATATATTCAACAGTAAACGATCCATCGCCAACTAATATAACTGTCGAGCAAACTCCATTTACTGAAACTGAATCATCTACATTGAATTTTTGGTCAGATTCAATAGTTGCAATTAATTTATCTGCCTCTTTTTTAAGAGATTTGATAATTCCGAGTTCTTTTACTATGCCTGTGAACATATGTAATTTTTAAAGTCTGATTTATTATTCTGGATTTTCCTCATAAACACAAGAAATTTGACGTTATTTTTTTTAGATTTATTTTAGAATAATTTAATTTTTAATTGCTACGCTAGGGGTAATATTTTTTAACCCCATTATTATGAGGAGTCTAAACAGAGTCACACTCATGGGCAATCTCGCAGCAGATCCAGATATGCGCGAGACATCTACAGGTAAAGC
Source organism: Patescibacteria group bacterium (assembly GCA_042577965.1). Classification (GTDB taxonomy): domain Bacteria; phylum Patescibacteriota; class Gracilibacteria; order UBA1369; family PNNO01; genus JAUVDZ01. The sequence continues at coordinate 29,708 of JBHPDK010000001.1, read as the reverse complement.
TGTAGCAAATTTTTCTATTGCTACTAATAGGCAATGGAAAGACGAAGAAGGTAAAAAGGTAAGTGCGACAGATTTTCACAAAGTTGTTGCATGGAAGCGTCTTGGTGAAATTTGTGGTGAATATTTGGAAAAAGGTTCAAGTATTTATTTGGAAGGCACTTTGAAAAACCGCAGTTACGAAACCAAAGAAGGTGACAAAAAGTACTTAACTGAGATTGTAGCTCGTAATATTAAGTTTCTGAATCTTAAAAAAGATAAAGACGGGAATCCTAAAGCTTCGATTGATCCTGTTGATCCTAAAGAAGATGAGGAAGAAACTGAGCAGTAGAGCGCAGCGAAAAGCTTTTACTGGTATTTTTTAAGTTAGTGACGTAAAATTTCTGCGTCACTAACTTTATTTAAAGTGCAGGTATCAATTGTTATTCCAACTTATAACAGGGCTGAGTCATTAAAAGAATGCCTTAAAAAGTTAAAAGATCAGGAATTCATTAAAGATGAATATGAAATTGTTATAGTTGATGACGGAAGCACAGATTCAACAAGCGAAGTTGTTGAAAATGCTCAAAAAAAATCCCCAATCCAAATAAATTACTTGTATCAAAAAAATCAGGGGCAGGGGATTGCCAGAAATTACGGCTTAAAACATGCAGCAGGCAAAATTCTAATTTTTATTGGTGATGATATTTTGGTTAGGCCTGATTTTATTAGCGAACATTTAAAAATTCACAGAAAGCATCCATCTGAAAATGAAGCAGTTTTAGGATTTGTAGGATGGGATCCACGCCTTGAGATTACTCCTTTTATGTACTGGCTTACTAATGGCTCGTCAATTTTTGGTAAATTTGGGGGCCATCAGTTTGCATTTGAAAAACTGGAAGGCAAAAAAACAGCTGATTATAATTTTTTCTATACTTCAAACCTTTCTGTTAAAAGGTCACTTTTAATAAAAAATCCATTTGATTCACGTTTTAGTTCGTATGGCTGGGAAGATATTGAACTTGGTTACAGATTAACAAAAAAAGTCGGCTTAAAGCTTTATTACAATCCACATGCTATTGGCTACCATAATCATCCAATGGATGAATCGAGCCTTGAAGGGCGAATGCGAAATATTGGTAAATCAGCGCATTTAATTCATGAAAAATATCCTGAATTAAAAAAAGTTCCTTCAAATTTCAAAAAATTCATATTTGGAGTGCTTGCAAGTCCAATTTCAATCTTTTTATTAAAAAAAATTCGCGAAATATCAAATGACCGCTACGCAGCCCTATATTATTATGCGCTTTCAAAAAAATACTTTCTTAAAGGATTAAAAGAAGGAGTTTAAGCTCCAAATGCACCGCCTGCAGCCCCACCTTCACCCTCCATTCTTTCATCTTCTGAATATATTTGATCAGGAAGTGCTTCTTCTTCTTCTTCAGCAGCAGCTGAATAATCTTCCCAATTTTGCACAGGAACATCAGGTGGTAAAGAATCAAAATCCGGTTGATCGGCATTATGCACACCATTATCTACGACATTCATCGCATGGTCATGTGCCCATTCCACGTCATTACCAATATCCTGAGCATACAGTGCTTCTTCTTGTTCTTTTCGAGCTTCTAATGCTTCAAACTGACCTCTTTGTATTTCATCTAGTTCATCTGCATTAGGTTGTTCGTATGAATCTGGTGGTACTTCTGCCATATTTTATTTTTTTATTTATTTCTACTTCTATTATACTACAAAAAAAGCTATTTTGCAATTTGTTTAAGCGCGAATTTTGTAGTATAATATATATGTATGAATAAACAAACATTACTAATTATTGGCGGCTCTGTTTTAGGATTACTTATGATCTTTGGGATTGCATTTAGTGCAGGATGTTTTAGAACAAAGGAATTTAAGCCCAGAACGAGCCAGGACATGGTTGAACTGACTTATTATAAGCTATTTGACGATTCTGAGGTTATTGAACCTTTGATTCAGGAATATAGGGCGAAATTTCCTAATGTTAAGGTGAATTACCGCCAGTTTACTGATACGCAGGAGTATTATGATTTAATTTTAAATGAACTTGCAGAAGGTGAAGGGCCTGATATTTTTTCAGTTCCAAATACATGGTTTATTAAAAATCACAAAAAAGTATCGCCTGCACCTACAAATATGCTTCCTTCAGAGATTTTTGAAGATACATTTGTTTCAGTAACTTATGATGATCTGGTAAGAGCGAATCCTGAAACAGGCGAAAATCAGGTTTATGCCCTACCTATGACTGTTGATACACTTGCGCTTTATTATAATAAAGATCATTACGATGATGCTATCCCAGAAAGAGGCAAACCAGCAGAAACCTGGGAAACTCTTAAAGACGATGTATTTAAATTAACTAAAAGTGACCAGAGCTTTGAAAGATTTGAAGTTTCGGGTATTGCAATGGGATTTGGAGAAAATATAACAAGAGCTGTTGATATTCTTTATTTATTAATGATTCAAAGTGAAGGAGATTTTTATGATCAGAACTTCCAAAAAGCAATATTCTCGCAGCAACAGGGAGTAGGAAGTGATGGAAGTCCAATAAATCCAGGTGCAGATGCTTTAAACTTTTATACGAGTTTTGCTACTCCATCACAAAAAAATTATTCATGGAATGCATACCTTGCTGATCCAAATTCAGATACAAAAGAAATAACAACTTTTGCAAGAGGAAAGGTTTCGATGATTTTAGGTTATTCAAATATGTATGACCAAATCATTGATGAAATTAATGAACTCAAAGCAAAAGGCTTAACCACTATTGATACAGACAGTGTGCGAATTGCTGTTATACCTCAAATAAAAGATCCTGCTCAGACAACAGAAAAGCGCGATGCATATGCTCATTATTTTGTTGAAACAGTTGCTAGAACTTCGCAAAATACCGGCTGGGCATGGGATTTTCTATATTTCCTTACACAAAAAGAATCTCTTGAGCATTACAATGAAAAAACTCACAAACCTACAAGCCGTAGGGATATGATTGAAGATCAAAAAGCTGACCCAATTTACGGTGTATTTGCAGAGCAAATTGGTTTTGCAGAAAGTCTTCCTGTTTATGATGAAGGTGTTTATGCTGATTCTATGCTAAAAGCTATTAACGCGGTTTTAGCTACAAAAAGTCCACAGGATGCAATGAAGATTGCACAAGAAGAAATAAATGCTATATTGCCTGTTGTAGGACTTTATCCAGCAATCAATGTACCAGAAGAAACTGAAGAAGCATCTTAACTACTTAAGCAAGGTAATAACACCTTTGAACTTAAGTAAATTCTTTCTTTATGCGTTTGTATTTTTGCTGCCTTTTCAAATAAATGTAATTATTTACGCACCTGAAGTATTTGTAGAAGGGAATTTTAATCCATTTACATCGGTTTTTATTTATTTAACTGATTTTTTGTTCTTATTTGCATTAGTTTTTTGGGCGATTTCAATTTTTAAACATGAATATAAAGAAAAATTTACTTATGGCAATGCATTTATTTTTATGCTCATGTTTTTGTTTTTGATATTTGCTGAACTTTCGGTTTTGTTTGCAGAAGATCAGTGGCTTTCTTTTAATATTGTTATTCGTATTGTTCAATTTTTACTTTTATATATTTATATTATTAACAAAACAGTTAAGTTAGATACATTAGTGAATGTATTTTTAGCTTCTGTTACATTGCAGGCTTTGATTGCAATTCTTCAGTATGTTTTCCAGGGCTCAATCGGCCTTTCATTCTTAGGGGAATCTTTTATTGGTCCTGATGTTGCTGGCGTAGCAAAAATTGATATTGAAGAAGGAGCCAAAATTATTAGACCATACGGAACCCTGCCTCATCCAAATATTTTAGCTGGATATTTATTAACAGGAATCTTTTTAGCTTATTATAAAATTAAACAAAAAAAACATTTTGCTTACCCTGTGATGTTAGTTTTAATTGCTGCGTTTATTTTAGCTTTTAGCAGGGGAGCATTCCTGGCATTTTTATTAGCTGCGCTTGTTTATTTTTCAGTTAAAGAAAGCAAGTTATCACTTAAATATATTATTCTTTTTGCTGCATTTTTATTATTTTTTGTAGTTTTATTTAATTTAGAACAAACTTTTTTAAGCAGATTTTTATTTACTGATACAGCAAGTTTTAATGACAGAATATTTTATTTTAATGTAAGTAAAAGTATGTTTTGGCATACTCCATTCGGAGTCGGGCTTGGGAATTTCACCCTAAATCTACCTGACTTTACCTCACTTAAATTAGCACCATGGCAGTATCAGCCTGTGCATAATTCGTACATGCTTATGTTAAATGAGATGGGAATTCAGGGTGCCTTAGCTTTTATTTCTTTATTTGTCGGGTTTTCAGTTGGAGTATTTTTGAAAATGAAAAAAGCAGCTAAAGATTTTGGTCCAATATTATTAGCAATTTTAGCTTCAATCTTTGTAGTTGGAATGTTTGATCATTACACTGCCTCGCTCTATCACGGCATGGCTTTGCTGTTTTTGATTTTTGCGCTTTGCGGAAAATTTATTATTAAAGAAAGCCATTAATAAAATCTTTATCATCAATTGGCTTTTTACCTTCAGGCTGAAGGATTTTTACTTTCAAACTGCCTTTTTTTGTCCCAAGTACTAATTCTTTTTCATTTTCAACTAAATCTCCTGGCGCAGCAGTTTTTTCTGTTCTTTCAATTTCAATTAATTTGCATCTTTTATCTTTAAACATAAAAAATACACCTGGCCAGGGCTGAAAAGCTCTGTATTTATTCATGATTTCATCAGCAGAATCATTCAAAGGATCAATCTTTGCATCTTCTTTTTGAATTTTATGACAAAAAGTTGCGTTTTCTTCATTCTGGGGCAGGGGAGTTAAGACTCCATCAGCAATATCACGCAAAGCTGAAGGAAGCATTATTGCACCAAGGTCAGCCAATCTTTTTAATAATGTTTCTGAATTTTCATCATCAGTTATCTCAATTTTTTTTATTAAATAAATATCTCCTTCATCTAATTTGTGAGACATCTTCATTATTGTAATGCCAGTTTCTTTATCGCCATTTAAAAGCGCTGTTTGAACCGGCGCAGCACCTCGATATTTAGGCAGCAATGAAAAATGAATATTAACAGATCCGTGCTTTGGAGCTTCTAAAACAGGAGTTGGCAAAATTTCACCATAAGAAATAACAACATTAAAATCAGCATCATGTTTTTTTATAAAATCAGCAAAATCTGCTTCGTTTTTTTTTGGCTGTAAAACTTTAATATCATGCTCCTCAGCTAATTTTTTTATCGGAGGCTTAGTTAATTCCTGTTTTCGTCCAACTGGTTTGTCTGGTTTTGTTACAACTGCTTCCACATCAATTTCATGATCTTCAATGAGCATTTGTAGAAAGGGGAGCGAAATTTCAGGTGTTCCAAAGAATATTACTTTCATTATTTTTGTTAAATCATCTCTGATTGTACCAAAACTTTAATTATTTTGAAAAAATGTTACTATGTTTATGTAAATAATCTATCTATATGTCATTAAGTATACGCAAAGTTTTATATCAGGATTACCTGGAGGACGAGGAGGAAATCTTTTTTGTTGGACATCGCCATGTTTTTATTATGCTACGTGATTTTGGAAGATTAATAACTCTACACGGCGCTTTACCATTCATATTATGGCTCTTCTTCCCTCAAATGTTTTGGATTTATCTTGGATGGGCAGCTTTAGGTGTTATTAGATTATTATTGGTTATTCAGGATTGGTATTATGATTGTTGGCTAATTACAAACATGGGAATTGTAGGTGTTGAATGGACAGGATATTTTGACAGAACAAGTGACAGGGTAGAGTATCAGTCAATTGAAGGTGTGAGTTATAAGATTAAAGGAATTATTCCAACAATATTTAATTTTGGGAATATTACTTTGGCAAAATTAGGAGGTCCAACAACAGTCACTTTAAAAAGTGCATGTAATCCAAAAAGAATTGAAAAGAATGTTGTTAAATATCAGGATAAATTTATGACAAAAAAGAATTTTACAGATCAGGAAGTCTTAAAACAGCTTATTTCAGATATGGTTTCTACTCATGTTCAAAATCATGGAATGCCAAAAGAAGCTGAAGATGAAGGTAAATTAAGAAAATTCTCTAAAAAAGAAAAATAAATGGATATTTCTGTAATTATCATTTTAGTTGTTATTGGCCTTGCGGTTTTACTTACTGCTTATGTTTTTATAAAAACTCATCGAAAAGTATTAAGTACAGCTGATCAGGCATATATAAAAAAGCACTGGAATAGAATTGTGCGTGAAGCAAATGGTAATCCTAATAATGCAATTTTGGATGCTGATAAACTGTTAGCTCACACATTAAAAGCCAGAGGAATTGAAGGTAGTGTTGGAGAGCAATTAAAAGCAGCTCCTTCGCTTTTTAGTAATTTAAATGATGTTTGGGGCGCTCATAAAGTACGAAATCAAATTGCACACGAAATCGGGATGAAAATTACTCCAAAAGAAGCAAAATCTAATTTAACTATATATAAAAAAGCACTTAAAGATTTAGGTGCAAAACTTTAACAAGCCTTACTATGGCATATAAACCAAAAGTTTTACTGGGAGTAACAGGTTATCTTGGTTCAGGTAAATCAACAGCTCTGAAATATTTTGAAAAACATGGGTATTTTGTAATTGATGCAGATGATGTTGTTCATGATTTATACGAGCCAGGTAAAGACGGGTGGCGAAAAATTAAAGATTTTTTTGGTGAAGAATATTTGGTTAAAGGAAAGGGAAAAGTAAACAGGCCGAAGCTCCGAAAAGTTGTTTTTAATAACACTGCTAAATTAAAAATTTTAGAAAAACTTGTTCAGCCAATTGCTTTTAATGAAATTCGAAAAATGATCCAAAAAGCAAAACCCGAAAAAGTTGCAATGGAATCAACAACATTTGATAAGCAAAGATTAGGCATGGAAGTCAGCCATATTTTATGGATCGATGCTAGCGTTAAATCATGTTTCGAAAGATGTTCCAAAAAGCGAAGCCTCACAAAACAGGAGCATAAAAACATTGTTGAACATCAAAAAAAGCCACGAAAAATAGATTTTACTATACGAAATAATAAAGGTTTAAAAGAGTTAAGGGGAAAAGTGGATAAAATTGCGAAAAAATTGACAAAATAAGTGATTTTTATTAGGATTTGATCTTATTTTTATAACATATTTATAATATGATCTATTTAAACGCTGCTCAGGAAATTAATGATAGTCTAAAACCTGTAGCAGAACAATTAGCTGGTATGGAAAATGAGCAGGCTCAAGAAGCAGGCGAAAAACTTGGTACTGTAAGTGGAAAATTAACTGAAAAAATTGGACGTATAATTGGTACGAGAGAGACTGTGCCAGATCATTTAACATTAAGTGTTACTGAAATTTGGGATGGACCAGTAGAAATAACAGATACAATTCAAGCGCTATTACCATTTGAACAAAGTGCACCTGACATTAGTGCGGAAGTAAGAAAAGCTATTAATGGATTACATTCATTAGTAGGATCAGTTGAGAATTAATTAATAATATGAGTTTACTTGGTCGTTTTGAACATGTAGAAACTGCTGCATACGGACTTATTCCACAAATAGAACATTCTTATAAAGAAGAACAGTAAATTATTCAAGCAGTTGAAGAATGGGATTTTGATAAAATTATTAAATTTGAAAGTGGGTTATTGCGTTGATGGTAGCAATATGTTATAATATACATATGGATAATACAAAAATAAAAAATTTAGAAGACATGATTGTTAAACAAAAGCAAGAAATTGTTGTACTTAAGCAAATAGTTAAACTATTTAAAAACAAACAAGAAAAAATATCAAAAGATGAAGATTTAGCTAAATTAAATCAACTCGAAGATCAACTAAATAACTTATAAACACAAGAATCATGAAACATTTTAATAAATTATACTTATTTGAATACTCTCTTCCTGTTTGGAATTTTAAAAAATCAAATGAAAGACTAAAAGCTCCAACAACTACAGAAACAAAGGGAGCGCAGGAGTTAAAAGATGAATATAAAAAAAATGAAGATTTACAAAAAAAACAAATGAGTTCTATAAAAAGAGAAATGGCAAAGCTAAATGATAATCAATTAACAAAAGTGATTCAATCAATGAAATTTAAAGATGTTTTTAAGATTGCTAAAATATCAAATTTGAGTCAAAGAACAATTAATATTCTAGTGAATCATAAAAACCCATTAGTGAAAATTGCAGTAATGACTAGTAATACTAGTTATACTAGTTATACTACTAAAATATTGAAAAAATTATCTAAAGACAGAGATAAAAGAGTTGCAAAAATAGCAAATAGAATATTAACTAAGCAAAACGAAGAAACACAAAGACATATTGATAGTCTTGATAAAGACTTCGACATGTAGTTTTCATTGCATTGCATTGTCAAGTTTATTAGTGATTTATTTTACTACAATTTTTTAGTAGAATTAATAATGAATTAATTATTTTTTATGTCTCAGGAATTTGAAGCAGTTATCGGTTTAGAAATTCACGCGCAGATCAATACTAAAACTAAAATGTTCTGCAGGTGTGACAATGATTCTTTTGATAAAGAGCCAAATTCTAACGTATGCGAGGTTTGTATGGGTTTCCCGGGTCAACTCCCTGTTATTAATAAAGAAGCTGTTAAAAAGGGGACTATTGCTGCCATAGCACTTAATTGCACTATCCCTGAGTATTGTAAATTTGATAGAAAAAATTATTTTTATCCTGATCTTCCAAAAGGATTTCAGATTTCTCAGTTTGATGAGCCTTTATCTGAAAAAGGAGCAATTGAAATTACTTTAGAATCAGGAAAAAAGAAAACAATTAGAGTTACACGCCTTCATTTAGAGGATGATGCAGGTAAATTAACACATGTTCCTGGTGGCTCGTTAGTTGATTATAATAGATGTGGAACTCCGTTGATGGAAATTGTGAGCGAACCTGATATGCATACACCAGAAGAAGCAGTGGCATATGCAAAAGAAGTTCAGAATATTTTAAGATTTTGCGAATCAAGTGATGCTGATATGGAAAAAGGCATGATGCGGTTTGATGCTTCTGTTTCTATCCGTCCAAAAGGCGAAGATAAGCTTTATAATCGCGCAGAAATTAAAAATTTAAACTCTTTTAGATCGCTTGGCTCAGCGATTTTATATGAAATAGAACGTCAAATTACTCTTTGGAATAATGATGAGCCACTTCGAAAAGATTTAACAATGGGATGGGCTGATGATTCCCAAAAAACCTTTACTTTACGTGAAAAAGAGGGGAGTGATGATTATAGATATTTTCCTGAGCCTGATCTTCCGCCGCTTCATACTCCAAAAGAAAAACTGGCTGAACTTAAAGCTAAAGTGCCTGAGATGCCAGCTCAAAAACGCGAACGTTATGAAAAAGAATTCGGCCTTCTGCCCGATGATATCCGCATATTAACTGAAGATCTATATATTGCTCAGTATTTTGAGGAAGTTATCTCAATGATTGATAATCCAAAACTCGCGGTTTCATTTATTAATACGATTTTAATGAAAAAACTTCGTGAAGATCAAATTCCTCTTCGTGAATCCAAAGTTACTCCAAAAATAATGGGCGAGCTTATTAAATTAGTTGAAAAAGGCGAAATCTCAAATAATCAGGCAAAAGCAGAAGTATTTGATGAAATGTATTTAAGTGGGCGCTCACCATCTGAAATAGTTGAAGAAAAAGGCCTAAAAGTTGTAAGTGATTCAGGAGAACTAGAAGAAATTTGCAAAAAAATAATTGATGCGAATCCAGGCCCGGCTTCCGATTTCAAAAATGGCAAAGACAAAGCTTTCGGCTTTTTAGTTGGAATGGTTATGAAAGAAACAAAAGGGCAGGGGAATCCTCAAATGGTGAATGAGATATTGAAAAAGTTATTAACTTAGTATGCGACCGGAAGCATGATGTCTCCTCCATGTAAGTTCATAAATATAACTATTCTGTCTTCAAGAAGCTGAATAGTGCATTTATTATCACCAATATTTACATCAACTGAATTTTCTGGATTACAACGGAAATATTGTAAATCTTCTGCTTCAAATGCTTGTTTTCGTTTGTCAGAAGGTAATTTTAGATTTGTATTTTTAAATTCAACCATAATAGCTGCTAATAATCCTTCTAATGTATCTAAAGGTTCTCTGACTAATCGTACCTGTATTTCTTTTAATTTTGAAAAATATGGTACCAATTCAGTATCTGGTTCTTTTTGCGATTCTTGGTAATGCGGATTTCCTGTAAGTCTTTCAAGAATTAAAAATAATCTGTCCGTGAGCATAAAATCTACTTCTCCGGCTTCAACGCGGCTTGCTATTTGATTCATTAGTTCATAATTTCTAAACAATTCTGAAAGTTTTTCAGTTCTATTTACCAATTTTCTTACAATAGGCTCGAGTCGTTTTAAATCAGTATCACTTACTTCGCCAGTCTCAAGTGAATTCGAAACAACTTCCATAGAATCCTGATTTCTTAATAGTTTTGCTAAGAATTCGTTTGTAACTTCTGATGGTGATTTACTATCTTTGACATCTTTTAATTTGCTTTGCGCAGTAATCAAATGCACCCATCGATTTTTACCAATAAACTGATAAACCACAATTGTATCTTCTTTTGCTGCTATCGCAATTGTGTTATCAGCTAATTCAAATATTTCGTGTAATTCAGGAAAATCACTTATTATTTCAAGGTTTTGCCAATCGCTTACTGATTCGTTCCCTTTTATGTCTACCATTGATTTACCTATAGCTAAAAAATAAGCCCGTATAGCTTGTTTAATGCGAGGCATAGCTTGAGAAACATCCAATCCCAGGATAGCAGGTTTTATTGCACCAATAAGCTCTTCAAATTTAAGAGTCAAATTACTTTCTTCATCATGTCCGGGTGTTTGTTTTTCTCCCATTATTTTTATTTAAATATCTTTAAATTATAGCATTTTTGAGCCATTTTTTCAATGTGCGTATTTAGTTTTAATTGATTTCATTAATAATTCGAATTAGAATAGATAAGTAATTTACCTTATTTATTATGTTTGATAATCCTCAAAACTTGTTTTATATCGTAATAACTGCAGTAATTTTGCTTATTGGAATTTTACTTGCTATCGCGCTTGTTTATTTAATTATGGTTTTAAGAGATGTCAGTAAAGCCACTTTTTTAGCTCGTGATACTTTAGAAAAAGTAAATGAATTTATGTACAAACCTCTAACTTTAGCAAGTTCAGTAATAGAGAACATTAGGCCAATAATTGAAAATCTACAGGCAAAAGGCGAAGAAGTTATGAAAAAAAAGGGACGATCTAAGAAAAAATAATTATTTTAAAGTTTTTATTACTTCAATTGGGAATTTAACTGTTGCGTTATAGATTCTTTTTATACGTGATGGTTGTTGAATTAGCCTAAATAACCACTCGAGGCCAAGTTTTTGCATCCATTTTGGAGCTCTTTTTCGTTTGCCGGCAATAAAGTCGAATGCTCCGCCTATTCCAATTGCAATTTTTATTTTGTTTAGCTTATGGATGGTTTCTGATATCCAGATTTCCTGTTTTGGAGCGCCGTATGCAACGAATAAAATTTCTGCATCTGTTTTATTAATCATTTCGATTATTTTAGATTTTTCTGATAGGGCAGGGGAGCCGGCATAAGTTCCAGCTACTTTTAATCCAGGATATGTTTTTGTAAGCTTTTGTGCTGCTTTTTCAGCTATGCCTTCAGCTGCACCTAAAAAGAACACTCTAGTTTGAGTTTTAGAACATTTAAGGCAAATTTTTTGAAGTAGATCTGTTCCGGTTACTCTTTGTTTTAAAACTTTTTTAAATCTATTAGGAGCTAAGGCAATAAATGGCAGTTCTAAAAGACCTTTTAGTTTTGAGTTTTTATTATGGATTTGTGTCACAGCCCATAAAATTCCGATTCCATCTGCAATGTTTAGAAGAGAATTATTTAAAACTTGTAAGAATTGTGGATTTTTTTGAGCTTCCAGGAGCATTTCTGGATTTGGGGTACAAATATATCCTTTTTTATAATTACTGAATATGAACTCTATAGCTTCGTCCATAGAGACATTATTGAATCTAACATCCATTATTTTTATTTCTTCCTGCATATCAAACAAATATTATGTGACTTTAAAAACGATACTTTTTTACCTTTTCGAGTATAAAACATTTCCAGAATTTCAAAACCATTATTTACAAATAAGTTTTTAAGTTCTTTTGGTGTAAATGCATGATAATATCTATTTACACCAGTTTTTCCCCATGGAATAAAAGTATCATTCCAATCGTACTTACCAAACTGAACAATAAAATTGAACAATGCCTTGAAAACGGCTTTAATATAACGTTTTTGGAATAAGTTCCATACAGTTAATATAATTATACTATTTTCTTTTAAATTTCGTTTTAAATTATGAATACTTTTTTTGCGCAAAGCTTTTGATGGAAGGTGATGAAATGCTGCAATACTAAAGATTAAATCAGCTTGATAACCCGACGAGAAATTTAATAAATTATCGAGCACAAATTTTGCACTTGGATAATTTTTTTGTGCAATCTTGATAAATTCCTTATTATTATCAATTCCAATATAATTTACATCTTCGAAAAAATCATAGAGTCTTCCATTTCCACATCCAACATCTAAAACAGTCTGCCCTTTTTTTACATATTTTTTAAAAAAATCAAACTCCGGCCAAAGCCATTTTCTGGTTTGAGAAAAGACCTGAGCAATTTTTTCATAATCCAGCTCTACTTTTTTAAGTAATTCTTTTGCTGTTTTCTCTTTCATAGTATAGAATAAAAAACCGCTAATAACCTTACTAAAAAGGCTAATGAATAGCAAGCAGGAACAAATCCTTGAAGACTTATTATTAGAAGCTCTGAAAAATAAAATTCAGGATCAAAAAACCCTACAAGCTCTTAAAAATAACTTTAGTTTAAGGCATAAAATAAGTTCACCTTCAAATGTAAGCTTAATTAAAACCTATCGTAAACTTTTAGATGAAGGAAAAATCAAAGATAATGAGAGGTTTTTTAACTTAATCATTAAACGAAAAGTTAGGTCAGAATCAGGAATCGCGAATGTTACTGTTCTAACTAAACATTACAAGTGCCCTGGTAAATGTATATTTTGCCCTTCTGAACCTGATATGCCAAAAAGTTATCTATCAAACGAGCCTGCAATGATGCGCGCAATTCTGAATGATTTTGATGGATACAATCAGGTTAAAAATCGTTTAAAAGGATTAGAGCGAACTGGCCATCCAACTGATAAAATTGAAATTATAGTTGCTGGAGGCACTTTTTCATACTATCCAAAAACATATCAAACAAACTTTATTAAACAAGTTTATAACGCCCTTAATGAAGATAAAAAATCAACATCTTTAGAAGATGCAATTAAAAAAAACGAAACAGCAAAGCACAGATGTGTAGGATTATCATTAGAAACACGTCCTGATTGGATAACTGAAGAAGAAATAAAAAGAATGCGAAAACTCGGGGCAACTAAAGTTGAAATAGGAATCCAAACCTTAGATGATAAAATTTTGAATTTAAATAAAAGGGGACATACAGTTGATCAGGTCCGCACAGCCATGAAACTGCTCAAAGATGCGGGATTCAAGATAAATGCACATATGATGCCTAATCTTTATGGAAGTTCGATCAAAAAGGACCTAGAAGCGTTTAAAGAGCTATTTGATGATCCTGATTTTAGACCTGACTGGCTTAAAATCTACCCTTGCGTTGTTACTCCTTATTCTGAACTGGAAAAAATGTATAAAGCAGGCAAACATAAGCCTTATTCTGATGAAGAACTTATTGATTTACTAGTTGAAATGAAAAAGTTGATACCTGAATATGTACGAGTTGCTCGTTTATATCGGGATATTCCTGCTGAAAGCATTCTAGGTGGTTCGAAAATTTCAAATATGAGGCAGGTTATTCATGAAAAAATGGCTAACACAGGTGAAAAATGTAAATGTATCAGATGCCGTGAAATTAAAAGGTTTGTACCTGAAAAAGTTGAGCTCATTGAGCGAGTATATGATTCATCAGATGGCAAAGAGCACTTTTTAAGCTTTGAAGACACAGCGAATGACAAATTAATTGCCTTTTTACGTTTAAGAATACCTTCGCGAACATTTATCCGAGATTTAGAAGGAGCCAGTGTAATTCGTGAACTTCACACTTACGGAGTTCAAATTCCAATCGACCAAAAGGGGACAGCAGGCGTTCAACACAAAGGATATGGAAAAAAATTGATTGAAAGAGCAGGGGAGATCACAAAGGCATGCGGGTTGGAAAAAATGGCAGTTATTAGTGGAGTTGGAGTGCGTGAATACTACAAGAAACAAAGCTTTAAATTAGGGGACAGTTTTATGATAAAGAAGTTGACGCAAGGGCTATAATATGCTAATATTTTACCCTTGTTCGTTGAAAAGAAGATTGTTGGCAACATAGAGAAAGTTTTGCTTGTTTAGAATGTGGAGAATTAGCTCCATATTGCTAGCAGGCGCAGCTTTTCTCTGGGTTGCTGGAATAAGCGACCAGAAAGAAGAAGAGAACTCATGCGTGCGATCTTGATGTTGATCGTCTCCGTGGCTCTGACGGGCTGCTGTCTCTGCAAGTCGGAGGTGGCCAGGCTCGAGCGGCGGGCTGACTTAAACGCCTACCGTATCAGCAAGTTGCGGTGTGAGATTCAGAAAGCTCCTGCGGGGAGGAAGTGGATCTATACTTCTCTCAGGCCAGGAGGAAGATCCAGGTGCATCCAGGTGGGGAAGGTGCCTGCGTATACTGTCCCATCGGATCCCGCTGCGCGAGAGAGACTGAAGAGGCGCCTCGAGTCTGCCAGGTGCACCTCGGGCGGCTGCTCCCTCCCGCGCTACAAGCCTCCGCGACCGAAGCCACGCAAGTGCACTTCCAGCGGATGTCGGATCCGCTTGCCCTGACCTCGACGCGATTCTAGCCCCAAAAACCCCGTTTAGTAGATCTGAAACATGATCGAACGGCGGGGCCTTTCAATAAATTCGGGTCGTCCTATTTTAAATATTTCTTTGCAGCAGCAAGTATAACAACAACTACTAGCGCATAAATAAATGCACTGATTAATCCACTTACAGAAAATATGATTTTTTCATAAAAAGTATTTGCTCCAGAGGATAAAATATCTAATTTCGATACTTTAGTTAAACTAAAAATTACTAATCCAGCCTGAATTACGAAATATACAATAGCTAGAACGACTCCAACATCCATAAGTGGATGAAGGAATTTTTTTGAGTAGAAGAACTTCATAAAAGTTATGATTAAAAGTTACTAAATTTAATAATATATTAAATTAAGAAAAAATAAAAATTATTGGTAGGTTAGGTTAGTCGATGTATCCTCTATCTAATTTTGCACAATATATCTTGTGCAAACTAATATAGTTATCCTTTTAAAATTGGCATTTAAATATAGGGATTTGTATTAATATGCGCACTTTCCTACTACCCGTGGTCTTGTTTTTGGCTTGTGCAAGCGCGATACTCAAAACTTGCGATTTAAGACGTTTTTAGAAATATTTGGATATATGTGTCCGCTGACTTTTATTTTTAAACATGTTTTCTTCCAATTTCCTATCTTTTTATGTATTATTTTGACTCGCGTTTTAAATGTTAATTTTTATGAAAAAAATTTTAGTTGTTGATAATTTTGATTCATTTACATATAACTTGGTTCAACAAATTAAAAGTTTGATTCAATGTAATGTTATTGTAGTACGTAATGATGATATGTCAAAAATATCCCGGGATAAATTTGATATATTAATAATTTCTCCTGGACCTAAAACTCCAAAAGATGCTGGAATTTCAATTAAGCTTATTCGTGACTTTTATAAAACCAAACCAATTTTGGGTGTTTGCCTTGGAATGCAATGCATAAATGAAGTATTTGGAGGGAAAACAGTGCACTCTCCCCTTCCCTATCATGGAAAAATTTCAAAAATCAAACATAATGCTACACATATATTTAAAGATATGCCGCAAAAATTTGCTGCAGCACGCTACCATTCACTAATTATTGATAATATTTCGCCTCAGCTGGAAATTATTGCTCAAACTGATGATGGAATCCCAATGGCAATAAAACACAAAAAATATCCTGTATATGGAGTCCAATTCCATCCAGAATCTTTTATGACACAAAGGGGAAACCAAATTATGACTAACTTTTTAAATGAATCTGCCTAAAATAAAATCAGTTAGAGTTAAAGTGTTGCCAAATGATTTGGATCCAACAGCTGTTTTTAATAATTATGCTGATCGTTCATATAATGCTTTATTAACTGGTAGCGCTCAAAAAGATAACAGCAGATATTCTTTTATTGGAATTAATCCTTTGTTGATTTGGGATTCTAAGGATGATCCTTTTGAAGAACTCCAACGATTGCTCAATCACTTTTCAGTTAAAAAATATAAGTATCCTGTGAATTTATGGGGTGGAATCGGATATATTAGTTACGAAGCTGCTCATCATATTGAAAAACTTCCTAAAACAACAAAAGATCCTTTAAACATGCCAGTAATGCAGGTTGTTTTTTATAAGGATATGATTGTTTTTGATCATCATGAAAATAAAAACTATTTGATCCAGATTCAAACTAGTGATCAGGATTTTACAGAGCTGCATATCACAAATAATAAAGAGCAAAGAAATTTTAAGACCAGGCGTCCGGCTTTATGCTGTTCAAGTGAAAAATATATAAAACAAATTAAAATAATTAAAAAATATATTAAAGATGGTGATGTTTATGAGGTGAATCTGTCACATCAGTGCCATATTCCATTTGAAGGAGACCCTTATAGCATTTTTCAAAAGCTTTATAATATAAATTCTGCTCCTTTTTCAGCTTATCTATCTTTTGCAGAACATAAAATAATTAGCAATTCACCAGAAAGGTTTATTTTAGCTGAAGGTAATAAACTTGAAACGCGTCCTATGAAAGGCACAGCACCAAGAGGCAAAAATCCAAATGAAGATAAAAAAAATAAAAAAGAACTCAGCGAATCAGTTAAAGATGATGCAGAACTTTCAATGATTGTTGATTTAATGCGTAATGATTTTGGAAAGGTTTGCGAATATGGGTCAGTTAAAGTGCGCGAACATAAACGAATTGAGCCATATCAGAATGTATGGCAAATGATTTCAATTGTTGAGGGTAAATTGCGACCAGAAGAAAACTATGGATCTCTTTTACGTGCATGCTTTCCTGGTGGTTCAATTACAGGCTGCCCAAAAATAAGAAGTATGGAAATTATTGATGAACTTGAGGATTATTCCCGGAATCTTTACACTGGTACCATTTTTATAGCTAATGATCAGCGTTTTGATTCAAATATTGTTATTAGGTCGATTATTGCTCATAAGGATATGCTAAATTTCAATATTGGCGGCGCAATTGTTTATGATTCTGATCCTCAAAAAGAATATGAAGAAACAATGCACAAAGCAAAAAGTATTATGGAAGCTTTGGATTTGACTAAACCAACTTATTAATATAAATTAATTTACCTTAACAAATTTAATATGACTGAAACAGAACCACTATCTCCGGAAGTAAGATTGTTAGAAATAAGTAGTAAAGAAATTAAATTTGCAGAAAGAGTTTTTGGAACACATCACCCAAACACAATAGAAAAAAGACGTGAATATTTGGAATTAAATATTAGAGCATTAATAAGTGCTGATTCTCCAAGTGATGCATTTATTGATATATTTAAAGAGAGAATTAGGAGTTTGATTGATGAAGGTTTTGGTTTTCTTCTAGATAAAGCTAGGGGATCGAATAGTCCAACATTTCAAATATTTAGAGAAGAACATCTGACTTAGGTTGCAAACTTCTCATGAGCTTCCTTAATTATTCCTGCAATATGCGGTCTAGCGTCTTTTGCAAGGCTGCCCATGTTTACGCGAAGGGCTTCTTTACCTGTATCTTCATTTTTAGCATCTACAACGTAAAGTCCTTTTTCCTGCATCCACTTAGCTCCTTCATGTTTAATTTTTACACCATTAAACATACCTTGAGTAACTTTTGGATCCACAAATCCGAATTCAGGGCCTAAAAGCTCAGCCATTTGAGTTTTAGTTTCAGCTAAAATTGCACGTGCACCTGGGATATCTTCTTCTGTCCAGGTTCTTTTAAGTTCTGGATCATTAAGTAACTGATAAATAATTCTAAAGTTAATTGAGCCAGTCAACATGTTGTTTCTTAGTTGTGCAAAAAGGTTTTTACGTAATATTGCTGCCTGCTCTTCGTTGCCTGTTGCAAAATGCAAAAAGCCTACTCTTTCACCATAAAGCTGCGCTTTTTTTGAATATGAATCATATACAACAAACGGAAGCTCAGTTTCAGCTAATAATCGAATCAATTCAACATCTTCATCAAGACCATTAACTAAGCCCTGATAAGCACTATCAACTAAAGTAAAAATACCAAGTTCCTGAAGTAATTCAACGATTCTTTTCTTTTGCTCAGGAGTTGAATTTACTCCAATATAATTATATGCGTCAGATTGCATTAAAAGCATTACTTTACTTGGATTATCCAGTCCTCTAAGGGCTGCTTCAAAAGATTCCAGATCAAACTTATTATCATCTGTAGCATGACGATAAGTAAGCATACTTTTAAAATGTTTACTTAGTATTCCATTATAACCACCATATCCATTAGTTCCTTTAATTACAGTGTCTACATGCGGATGTTCTCTTTGAATTAATTCAGCAACCTCTTTAAATCCAACTGCCATTCCAGGTACTGGAACTGTAACAATTCTTGGATCATTCTCTCCAAAAACAATTTCTTTTGTTGCAGCTTCGACTGCTTTTAGTTGTGCATCGCCTGGTCCCAAATATCTTCTTTTATCAGGATCAGCCAAAAGATCGGCAGTAAATCTTTTAAGGGCTTCTCTTATTGCTTTCATTTCAAAAATTACGCCTGGTTTATCATTAATAGGGCTCCCATCAAGATCTTGAGTCTCTCTTGCTTCATCATTTAATAAAAAACCCTGGGCTGCACTATGTTTTCGTTCTTCAGGTGCAACATCAGCACTTGCAGATCTTTTATCCTGCATAAAAGCATTTTGGGCACGTTGAATAGCATTTGGTTCAACATCATCGTAAACACCAAAGAATTCAGTAGATGAATTATTCATAAAATTAAGATTAATTGTCAAATAATTAATACATTATATTGAAATCAGAGGCAACTAATCTTTTACATAAACATCTTCAAAATCTGCGATCTTTTCATTTAACTTAGGATACTCGTTTAACATTGGATCTTTTTCAATGATTTTAATGGCTTCATGCCGCGCTTTTTCGATTGTTTTGCTGTCTGTGAGATTTGCCATTTTAAGGTCCGGGATTCCGCTTTGTTTAACTCCATATATCTCCCCTACTCCTCTTAAATTCATATCAATTTCAGCTAGTTTGAATCCTGATGAAAATTGAACCATTGCATTAAGGCGCTGCCTTGTTTCCTGCGACTCTGAATTTGTGAAAAGGAAGCAATAAGATTGGTGCTCTCCCCTGCCCACACGTCCTCTAAATTGATGTAATTGTGAAAGTCCAAAGCGTTCTGAACCTTCAATCATCATAATTGTTGCGTTTGGAACATCAATCCCAACTTCAACAACTGAAGTTGAAACCAAAATATTGATTTCATTGCTGTCGAATGCGTTCATTATTTCTTCTTTTTCATTCGATTTGAGCTTTCCGTGTAAAAGTCCGATTTTAAAATCAGGGAAAATATGTTCGCTTAAATGCAAATATTCTTCTTTAACTGATTTAACTCCTAAAACATCAGATTCATCGATAAGAGGACAGATTACGAATACTTGGCGGCCTTTTCGAACCTGATCCTCAATCCATCTATATGCATCAATACGCTTTTTTTCTGGAATTAGGCGTGTGATTATAGTTTGACGGCCTTTAGGGAGTTCATCAATTATTGAAAGATCCTGATCTCCATAAATTGTCATAGCTAAAGTTCGTGGAATAGGTGTGGCTGAAAGGCTTAATAAATGCGGGCTTCCAAAACTTTTTAAAATGCTACGTTGTTTAACACCAAAACGATGCTGCTCATCAATAATTGCCAGGCCAAGTTTTTTAAAGCCAATCCCCTCCTGGATTAATGCATGAGTTCCAATTACTAAATCAACTGTGCCGGACTTCATCTGCGTTATAATTTCTTTTTTTTGCTTGTCAGTTGTGCTACCTGAAACAAATTGTATATTAAATGCATAAGGCTGCAAATCTTTGCTAATTGAAGCATAATGCTGCTTTGCTAAAATCTCGGTTGGAGCCATTAGCGCTACTTGAAATCCGGCTTTTACAACATTGAGAATTGCAGCAGCAGCAACAACAGTCTTACCAGACCCAACATCTCCCTGAACCAGTCGACTCATAGGAAAAGGCTTTTCTAAATCCTGCAAAATTTCGTATAGAACCTTTTTTTGAGCATTTGTAAGTTCAAAAGGCAGAGTCTCTAAAAATTCGCGTATTAATTCAATATTTTGTGGAATTTGTTTTTGCTCTTCTGCTGCAATCTGCTGCCAATACCACTTTTTTTGCAAGGCCTTAAGTTGCAATAAAAATAATTCATCAAAAGCCAGGCGTTCTTTAGCGAGTTTGAGCATTTCTTCATTTTCCGGGAAGTGGATATTCTTGATTGCCTTGTTGTACATGAGGAACCCATGATCTCCAACAATGTCCATTGGCATATATTCCTTAAAATGCTTGCTCCAATCATCAACAAGTGGCTTTATTTTTTCACGCAGCCATTTAGACGAGATGCCTTCAGTTTCATGATAAACAGGAACAATTCGCTCACTATGAATCTGTTCATCTTTTTGCATTTCTATTTGAGGACTCTGAAGGGTCATTTTGCCAAATGCATACTTTAATTTACCTGATAAAACAACTTCGCTTCCGTTAGCAATCATTCTTTTAATATGCGGCTGATTAAACCATACAACTTCAATTGAGCCTGTATCGTCAGTTAAAACAGCTTTTGTGAGGTATTTGCCATGCTTTGTTCGCTGCATAAAAAGGCCGCTAATCATTCCCCTTACAACATTAATTTCATCAGTTCTTAATTCTGCGATTTTAGTAGTTTCGCTCATATCATTATAAGTTCGCGGAAAATACATAAACAAATCCTGCGCATTTCGCACGCCAAGATCTTTAAGTTTATTTAAATGCCGGGATGTGGTTCTTAAAATATCTTTAAGAGGAGTTTGTAGCATAAAATAGCATTACTACCAGGTAAGCAATTTTAACACAGGAATTTAGCCTTTAACAACTTTTAAAAATTTACGTTTTCCTACCTGAATAAGTGTTTCATTAGAAAGATCCACATCCATATCAACATCACTTACTTTTGCTTCATTGATTTTAACTGCACCTTGTTCAATTAAGCGCCTTGCTTCACTTTTTGATGAGGCCATCTCGTTTGAAGAAATTAGCTCAACAATATTCATTGAATCAACTCTTAAAGCGCGAACTTCTATATCATCAGGCAGCTTATGTTCGCTAAATACCTTTGTAAACTGCTCTTCTGCCATATTTGCAGCAGCTTCATCATGATAGATTTTTACTATTTCTTTAGCTAGTTGCTTTTTGAAAATCATAGGATTTTCACCTTTTTCAATAGATTGCTCTATTTTTTTGATTTCATCCATTGAAACTTCAGTTGCAAGTTCAAAATACTTAACAATCAAATTGTCTGTAATACTCATTACTTTACCGAACATATCTTTCGGTTCATCATCTACAGCTATATAGTTATCTTCAGATTTTCCCATTTTTACTATTCCATCTGTACCTTCTAATAATGGCACAGTTAAACAGTGTTGAGGTTTTTGACCATATGCTTTTTGAATTGTTCGGCCTGCAAGAAGATTGAAAATTTGGTCTGTTCCACCAAGCTCTAAATCGATTTTTAATTCTACAGAATCGTAACCCTGCATTAATGGGTACATAAATTCATGCAAATAAATTGGTTGCTCGTTTTTAATTCGATCCTGATACATATCTCGCTCAAGCATTTGAGCAACTGTAAAGGAAGATGCAAGATTAACTACATCAGCAAAAGTTAATTTGCCGAGCCAATCAGCATTTTTAACAACTTCAATTTTATTTACATCTAAAAAGGTACTAATTTGATCCAAATATTTTTGTGCATTTTTATCCAGCTCTACTTGGGTTTTTGCTTGTCTTGCTTCCATTTTCCCTGTTGGATCCCCTATTTGGCCTGTAAAATTTCCAATTACTAAAATAATATGATGTCCAAGATTCTGAAATTCTTTTAATTTTTTAACAACCACCATATGACCAATATGAAGATCAGCTCCAGATGGATCAATCCCTAACATAATTCTTAATTTATCACCTTTTTTAAGTCTTTCTTCTAATTCTTTTTTTATATGACATTCTACTACTCCCCTTGTTAAAAGGTCTTCGATTATTTCTTTTGAAGTATCTACCATCGATTTTATATTATTATCATTTATTAATTTATCACAATTTTATCTTAAAATATATCTATCCTCAATGATTTCAATTTTAATCCATGCCATTTTATATTTTCTTGATAAATCAATATCCGTAAAGTTATGAATTTGTTCAAATTCATTTTGGTCTTTTTGTAACCAAATTTTTTCAATTTGAGAATCATCATACTTCGTATTAGGTGCTAAAGGTCTTAAAGTCCATCCCTCTTCGTTATCTTTGAAATCTAAAACATATGGATTTGCTAAAGTATCTGCATAAGCAATTAATGAAGAATCATAATTAAACCCTTCATTAGCAATAATTATAAAACCGTTATTTTCAGGAATAACAACTTCGGATAACTTCAGCCGTGGGACAGGACATGTATTAGTATATGGACCAGGAGGATATACCAAAAAACAATCTTCAGCATTAAATTCTGAAGTCTCGTAATTATAAAAAGCTATTAATACTTTAAGATCAGAGCGCGGCTCTATTGCTTTATATAAAATTTCATCAAAAGTTAAATTAGTTTTGGGATTAAAAAAGTTAACCCCTTTATTTGCTTTTAGAAATGCAGATATTTTATTTTTAATAAATCTGTCTTCATCTGATTGTTGAAATTGTAAAAATCCATGAGTTTTATCTATAAGTTCACCTTGAAATTTTTCTGCACTTAAGATTAATTTTGGAGGTTCATCCTTGTTTTCGATGTAAGTTGAAAAATACCAGTTCCCAGCTACTACAAGAGATGAAATAAATACAAATATTAATGCTAAAATAAATATTGTTTTTTTCATATCATAAAAAAGTTATTTAATTTACTTCATAATATTTATTTTTGTATATTATGTAAAGCAACATACTCTTTTATATACAAAAAAGTAGAAGCGCGCTCATCTTCTACTTTTTTGGGCTTCTACTCTTTTGGTGTAGCTAGACGTGGGTCTACTTGAGAACCCAACTATCTAGCTGCATCTATATACTATCTTAAATTGGTACACTTATCAAGATTTCATAACACCCTTTAAAAAAAACTTGATTTTTTGTAGTTTAAATGCAATAATCGAGGTGTTGGTGCTCACAAACAACATGAAGTGAAAAATGTTAACAGCAATATTAAACAAAATTGGACTTAATGAAAAGGAAGCACAGGTTTACCTTGCTTTGCTTGAACTTGGATCGCAACCTGCAAGTGTTGTTGGTAAAAAAGCTGGAATCAACAGATCCACAACATATCTTGTTTTAGAAACTCTTATTAAAAGAGGGTATGTGAATCAACATGTAAGAGCAGACGTTAAATATTTTACTGCAGCTGATCCCAAAACTATTCTTCAATCATTGAAGAACAAAGAAAAAGAATTAGATAACAATAAAAAAGAGTTAGAAGAATTACTTCCTGAATTCTATTCACTTATAAACCCTTTAAGTATTAAACCAAAGGTAAAGTTTTATGAAGGAGAGGCAGGAATAAAAAGAGCAATGGAAGATACTTTAACTGCAACAGAAACTATTCGTGCATGGACTGCCTATGATTCCTGGATGCATGCGTCACCAAATCTACAACGTTTTATACATGAATATGCACGTTTAAGAATAGAAAAACATAAAATACCAGTTAGAATTTTGGTTGAAGATGTTAAATCTGTACGGGATTTCTTTAGCAAAGAATATCCAACTTTAAGTAAAAAGAAAGATTTGTTAATTGAATCAAGATGGATGCCAAAAGATATCCTTAAATTTAAAAACGAAATAAATATATATAATGATAAGGTTTCGATAGTATCTTTAGCAAAAAATGAGCTTTTAGGCGTTGTATTTGAAAGTCATGAAATAGCAAAAACCCATAAAGCTATATTTGATATGGCATGGAAAGCAGGTAAAAAAAATTAAACTAATTTTATGATTGTTTCAAAAGCAGATAATGGTAAAAGACTTGATAAATTTTTAGTTGAGAATTATAAGGATTTTTCACGTTCTGTTTTACAAAAATTAATCAAAGAGGGTGAGGTTCTTGTTAATATGAAAAAGGCATCTGCTCATTATAAAATTAAAGAAGATGATGATATAAATGTAAATTTACCTGATCTTGATTTTAAATTCCCTGAACCTGAAGACATTAAACTGGAAGTTGTATTTGAAAATAATGATATTTTAGTTGTGAATAAGCCCTCGGGAATGGTTGTTCATCCAACTAATGAAGGTAAACATTTTACTGGAACTTTAGTAAATGCACTTTTAAATAATCCTGGTAAAGAAAATTTAAGTAATGTTGGTGGGGATTTGCGCCCTGGGATTGTTCATAGGCTTGATAAAGACACTTCCGGCCTTTTAATAATTGCAAAGAATAATAAAATTCACAGATATTTGATTAAAAAAATGAAAGAAAGAACCATTGAAAAAACTTATTATGCACTTATACTTGGTGAACCTGAAACTGAAGAAGGAACAATTGATGCTCCCCTTACCCGTGCCCGGAGAGATTACAAAAGAATTACCCTTTCAACTGAAGGTGAAGGTCGTGAGGCCATAACCAAATATAAAGTTAAAAATGTGTTTGAATATGAAGGCAAGAGATTTTCCCTAATAGAAGCCAATATTTTAACTGGCAGAACACATCAGATTAGAGTTCATTTTTCTTCAATAGGTCATCCTGTAATTGGCGATGAAATATACGGAAATAAAAAAGTGAATTCTTTATTCAAATTGGATAGATTTTTTCTGCATGCAGCGCAGCTTAAATTTGAAATGCCTGACGGAACAGAAATTAAAATAAAAAAAGACCTTCCTAAAGAACTTAAGAAGGTCATTCATAATTTAAAATAAATTACTCTTTTTCCGCTTTTGTTTCATCCTTAAGTTCTTCAACCTTTTCTACTTTTACAGCAGTTTTTACAGCTCCCTTAGAAATCTTTTTGATTTCAAGTAAAGATAGAGCAGATCTGTGTCCGATTGTTCTTTTATATCTCTTTTTAGGCTTCATTTTAAAGACTCTTAGCTTTTTACCCTGAGTTTGTTCTAAAACTTCGACTTCAACTTTAGCTCCGTTAATATATGGAGTTCCTATTTCAACATTTTTATCGTCTTTAGCGTAAAGAAGAACTGTATCAAAGGTTACTTTACCTTTTTCTTCTTTCATTCTATCAACTTCAATTTGATCTTTTTCAGCAACTTTATATTGTTTGCCTTGGATTTCTACTATTGCGTACATGTAAATATTAGTTAAATGCCTTGATAATCTAATGAAAAGCCGCACAAAATGCAAGCTATTTTACATTAAATTTATTCATTGTGTCAGTGATTCCATGTTCAAGACTGTAAATAACTGCTTCTGATACAGTAGTGATTGTTTGCAAAACTGTTTGTAAATCTTTTCCTGAAAACTTGCCAAGAACGTAGTTTTTTCCTGATCCCTTAGCTCTTTGAACTTCACTTCTTGAATCAATCCCTATTCTAAAACGTGGGAACTGAGAGCTTCCTAAAAGAGAAATAATTGAATCCATGCCATTATGTGAGCCAGCACTCCCCTTTACTTTTATTTTAAATTTGCCAACTTCAAAATCCAGATCATCATAAATAATCCATAAATCTTCTAAAGATATTTTATAAAATTTAACTAATTTACCAGCAGTTTTACCTGATAAATTCATAAAAGTTAAAGGTTTTACCAAAATCACCTTCTCTCCATTAAACTCTCCTTCTGATATAAGTGCTTTAAATTTTCTTTTTTCTACATAATCATCGAACTCTAAAGTTTGATGGATTTTATCAATAACGGAGAATCCAACATTATGCCGTGTTTTTGCGTATTCTTTCCCTGGATTTCCAAGTCCTATAATAATTTTCATGGTCTGTAGATTAATATTTTATTGCCAATATGAAGTTCATCACCTTCATTTGCGCCTTTTTCAACAAGTTTCTTTTGAATTCCTGATTTATTTAAATAACTATAAATTCTTTGGATTGCTTCTTCATTACTAAAATCCGACATTTGGACCTTTTTTTCAATGTTTTTTCCTAAAATTCTAAATATTTTCTTTTTGGATCTACCTTTTCCTTTTGTCACAAAAATCTCGTATCGCTTTGAAGCAAGCTTTAAATGAGGCCTGTATATTTTATGTTCAGTCATTTTTTTAGGTTTAATTTTCTTTTCGTCTTCTCTTATTTTTTTAATTAATTTATATGTTACTTTCATTAATTCCGGAATCCCTTTGCCGGAAACAGAAGAAATTTTAAAAATTTCATATTTTCTGATTTTCTTTTTAATTTCTTTATATAAAAGATCAGTTAATTCATCATCAATAGTATCAATTTTATTTAAAGCTATGATTTGTGGCTTTTTAAGAAGATTTTTATCGTATTTTTGAAGTTCTTTATTGATTGTTTTAAAGCCTTCTACTATATCTTTTTCATTAATATCAATAATATGGATCAGAACCTTTGTTCGAGCTACGTGTTTTAAAAATTCATCACCGAGTCCTTTACCCTGATGCGCACCTTCAATTAATCCTGGTATATCAGCTGTAACAAATGAATCCTTAATATTAGTTTCAGTAACTTTCCCTACATCAACTAAGCCTAAATTTGGGATTAGAGTAGTAAAAGGATAAGACGCAATTTTGGGTTTTGCATTTGAAATACGTGAAATGAGTGTTGATTTACCTGCGGAAGGAAGACCAATAATTCCAACGTCAGCAATTAATTTAAGCTCTAAAATTACCTCAATTTCTTCGCCTGGCTCACCGATTTCAGCAAAACGCGGAGCCTGGAAAACACTTGATGCAAAACGTGCATTACCTTTACCACCCTTTCCGCCTTTTGAAATAAAATACTGTTTTTTGTGCTTATTTAAATCTTCAAAAGGTTTCATTGTATCAGGATTTATAACTAAAGTTCCTACAGGCACTTTGAGAATCAAATCCTGCGCTCCCTTCCCATGTTTATTATTACCCTGTCCTGGTTGACCATTATCTGCATTAAAGCGCTTTTTAGTACGAAAATCACTTAAAGTATTTAAATTAATATCAGCTTCTAAAATGATATCTCCGCCTTTGCCCCCATCTCCGCCATCAGGGCCGCCTTTGGCAACAAATTTTTCACGACGAAAACTAACACAACCGTTTCCGCCTTTTCCTGCAATAAAATTTACTTTAGCCTGATCGCAAAACATAATTTTTAATTATTTACGCTTCTTGCATTCTAGCAGAAACAAGCTATGAGAAACAGTTGACTATTTATAATTGACCTTTGACCGTGGTCAATGGTTAAATGTCAATGGTCACAAGTCAAATTATGCCGAAGTGGCGGAACTGGTAGACGCGCGCGACTCAAAATCGCGTTCCAGCAATGGAGTGAGGGTTCAAGTCCCTCCTTCGGCACCAAGAGCGAAGCGCACTTTAGTGTGCGGAGCTCTATGGAGCGAGGCCGAAGGCCGAGAGAAGTATTGAGGAGTAAAACTCTCTAATATAAATTTTATGCAATATATCGATATTTTAGGCTATAGCGCAGGAGTTCTTGTTGTTATTTCCCTACTTCCTCAAACAATTAAGAGCTGGAAAACAAAATCCACTAAAGATCTTTCATTATGGCGCTATATTATTTATATAATTGGATTAATTCTTTGGATTACTTATGCAATTATTATTAATAATGGACCTGTTGCATTGATGAATGGAGTTGGGCTTTTACTTGCACTTTCAATTTTATATTTAAAAATAAGATATAAATAGTTTGACTTTTTTGTTTAAAAATTATATTTATACTATCTGTCAGGTTAAGTAATACTATTATTTTTATCTTATTCCTGCGCTCATTAAAAAAAGTTGCAAGAGGAAAACTCAAACGCCTGTAGGGAGGGACACACACATGACGCGAGTTTTTAGACGGGTTAATGTTACGATTGAAGTATGCACGGATCCCACTGGAGGGGTTCGTGCTATTGAAAAGGTTGTAGTAGTTAAGTCACACGAAAACTGCGGATTAACTGACAATAAACTCATAGTAGGTCCTCGCGAAATTCGTGCGAATCAGCTGGATAAGTTAATTTTGGTTGATCCAGGGGAAAACATAGTTCTACCGGAGCATTGTATCCGGACAAGTAAGAACTTTGGGCCGATTGTACAGCCCTGTGGTCATCACTTTGGTTTCAGCCGGACGAAAGTCGGGAATTTCTGTTTAGGAAGTTGCTTGGTGCTCAACTGCCCTGGCTCAAATGACATCAAACGCGTGTGCTACGCATGCGTTGACGAAAAAGCAGTAATAGTCCCTATCCTGAAACTATAGCCAAGATTTCTACCTTTTGCAGCTCCCCCGCGCTGATCGACTAATACAGAAAGTTGATCACCGGGGGTTTTGCAAATTATCCGCGCTGGTCGATTAATAAAGCTCTAATACCTTCACTTAATTTAGTTTGTAAAATTGCTATTTCAGCATTTTTTTCATCCAATACGCGTTTTTGTTCTGCAAGTTCAATTAGTTTCTGTTTTGAAATTTGATTATCAAGCTTTGTTCTTAACTTATTCAAGTATTCTAAAATAAAAATATGGTATTCTCCAGAAATATCTAATTTTTCTTCTGATAATAACTTGAGAGCTGAATCAACTTCAGGATCAATGGCAATTAATGTAACCTCACCACTGCCACCATAACCAGGTTCACGTGCATATGTAAGTTTGATTTGAAAATTTGAATTTGGATCGAAGTCCTCAAATCGACAACCATCTTCAAGTTTACTTTCCCAAGGCGTATTGTCCCATGGATTTACTTTTTCATTAATTTTATCATTCATAATATTTGATAAATAAATAATATAAGATAGCAATATAGCACTTATTGAAGTTTTAGCAAATATGTTTTTAATTAATCATAGTTTTGCTCCTTAACTTCTTATGATAACTTATCGCAAATCTGTGAGCTTCGTCACGAACCTGTTGTAATAAATAGAGTCCTTCAGAATCTTTTTTAAAAGGTAGCGGATTTTTATTACCAGGAATATAAACATCTTCGTTTCGCTTTGCTAAAGCAACTAATGTTATATCTGTTTTAAATTCTTTTTGCACTTTTATGCCTTGTGTTAGCTGGCCTTTGCCTCCATCAATAACAATCAAATCAGGTT